>NZ_DASZBC010000014.1:0-484161 GCF_035944535.1 Sphingomonas sp. | reverse complement strand
GCCGAGCAGGGCGTCGACTATTTCACCATCCATGCGGGCGTCCGGCTGCCCTACATTCCGATGACCGCCAAGCGCGTCACCGGCATCGTCAGCCGCGGCGGCTCGATCATGGCGAAATGGTGCCTGGCGCACCACAAGGAGAGCTTCCTCTACGAGCGGTTCGACGAGATCACCGAGATCATGAAGGCCTATGACATCGCCTATTCGCTGGGCGACGGCCTTCGCCCCGGATCGATCGCCGACGCCAATGACGAAGCCCAGTTCGCCGAACTCTACACGCTCGGCGAGCTGACCAAGCGCGCCTGGGCCCAGGACGTGCAGGTGATGATCGAAGGCCCCGGCCATGTGCCGATGCACAAGATCAAGGAGAATATGGACAAGCAGCTGGAAGCATGCGGCGAGGCGCCCTTCTATACGCTTGGGCCGCTGACCACCGACATCGCGCCCGGCTACGACCATATCACCAGCGGTATCGGCGCGGCGATGATCGGCTGGTACGGCACGGCGATGCTCTGCTACGTGACCCCCAAGGAGCATCTCGGCCTCCCCGACCGCGACGACGTCAAGGTCGGCGTCGTCACCTACAAGCTCGCCGCCCACGCCGCCGACCTCGCCAAGGGCCACCCCGCCGCCAAGCTGCGCGACGACGCCTTGTCCCGTGCCCGCTTTGAGTTCCGCTGGCGCGACCAGTTCAACCTCTCGCTCGATCCCGACACGGCCGAGCAGTACCACGACCAGACGCTCCCGGCAGAAGGCGCCAAGACCGCGCACTTCTGCTCGATGTGCGGCCCCAAATTCTGCTCGATGAAGATCACGCAGGAAGTTCGCGACTTCGCCGCAAAGCAGAATGCCCCGGCGGATACTTTCTTGGCTGCGAACTCCGGGGCCGTTCGGGCTGAGCCTGTCGAAGCCCTCCCTTCTTCTCCTGAAGACGCCGAAGCGGGAATGGCTCAAATGGCGGAAAAATACCGCGCCGCCGGCGACCTCTACATCCCCGCCAAATGATCACGGCGGCCGCGCTCCTGCTGGCGGCCGCTGCACCCGTGCCGGCCGCCACCGCCTTCGACCAGCTCAAGCAGCTCGTCGGCCGCTGGCGCCCGGCCGACCGCGCCGACGGCTCGCTCAACATCCACTTCTACCTGACCGCCGGCGGCACCGTGCTGGTCGAAAGCCGGGAGCGCACGAACGGCGAGCCGCACTCGCTCACCCTTTATCACCGTGACGGGGACGCGCTGATCGCCACCCATTACTGCCCGCAAGGCAACCAGCCCCGCCTGGCGCTGGCGGGCCGCGACGACCAGGGCCTCCACTTCACCTTTCGCGACGCCACCGATCTCGACGCGGGCGAGTTTCACCAGCACGATCTCTGGCTCGACCTGACCGACCCCAACCACCCGATCCGAACGGAGGTTTACAGGGGGGTAGGTCCAGGAGCGCAGGAGCGCATGTGGCTGGTGCGGCCGTAGCCAGGAGAGGCGCAACGCGTCGCATCTGTTTGGCCCCTGACCAGTCGCGTCGGGGTTCCATCGGTGCTAGAAGGCGGTGCCAGCTTGCCTTTTGAGGAGGAACGACATGGCGTACGCAAAGCTGTTTCTGGCATTGAGCATAATCGCCGCCCCGCCCGCCTGGGGCGCCATGCAGGAGCGGCCGGTGGCCGCCCCGGCCGGCGGCCCGGACACGCGCTATTGCATGCGGATGGAAGCCTTGACCGGCACCATCACCGAGCAGGTCAAGTGCTGGACTCGCGACGAGTGGGCGAACCAGGGCGTCGATGTCGATGTGGAGTGGCCGAGAGAAGGCGTCCGCGTCCTCGGCTGACCCGGCGGGCGGCTTGCTGAGCTTCGTCCTTGCGACCATGGCGATCGCCCAGGCCGCCCCCGCCCAGACGCCTGCCCAGGCGGAAGCCGAGATCCGCGCCCAGCGCCCCGCCTTCAACCGCGCCATCGCCGCCGCCGACCTGACCGCGATCGCCGCCGTGCTCGCCGACAATGTCCAGATGATTACCGGCAGCGACTCCATCCACGTAGCCGGCAGACAGGCCCATCTCGATCGCTGGACCGAGGGCTTCAAAGACCCGAACCGCCTCGTCTATGTCCGCACCACGGACAAGGCGACGGTCTCCCCCCTGCTCCCCATCGCCCTGGAAACCGGCCACTGGCGCGGCGCGACAGCCGGCGCGACCAAGGACTGGATCGGCGGAGACTACACCGCCAAATGGCGCCGCATCGAAGGCGTCTGGCGGGTCGAGGTCGAGACCTATGTAACGATGCGGTGTGAGGGGAGTGGGTGTCCCTAATGCATCAACGACCACTCGCTCAGTTTCAAATGGCCCCAGCCGGTGGGAGCCTGAGACAAGTCACCATATTGACCAGCTTCGTCGTTCGACAGTCAAATGTGAATATATATCGATCCCGCCAGGACAAAGAAGCAGGGGGCAGATTTACTAGACACGGTGATGGTGCACCTTGAGCTAACCTGCAGCTGCCTTCCTAGGCCGCCGTATCTTGGTCTTGGGACGAGATGCCTTCTCATCTTCAGGACTGTCAACCGTCGATGACGCTAATCTGCGAAGTCGTCTTGGCGCCTCGTTGGGGAATGCCTTTGCCACTTCACGCAGAACCTCCGCCAAAGGTTCCAGATTATAAGCGTTGGAAGCAATTAGACGCCTCTCTTGCGCTTCTCGCGCCTGAGATACCCATGCTCTTCAAGCTTCGAGATCGCCCTGTGAGCTTGCCGATCAGATACCCCAGCTCGAACGCCCAACGTCTTTAGGGCCGGAAACGGGGCCTCCTCCTTCTTCCACCAAGCCGCCACGAGCTGAATAAGGATGAGAAGCTCGGATGGGCTCAGACGCGCGTCTTCCGCCAAAAACTGGTTTAAAAGCAGCAGATAGTTCGGCACTTGAGCGAAGCCCCGACCCGCGACCTCCTCCCCCTACTTAGCCACAATATCAGACATCTACACCTCGAACGAGAAAGATTAGACCCGCCAGATTGGCGTGTCATGATCCTGCCAGTGGCAGAAATCCTCTTATATCGACGGGCAAAAGGTGGCATCACTTGAGATCGACGGTCTTGGCCTCGCCCGCTTCAAACCCCCACACCGCTTCCAGCAGCCGCTCGGCATTTTACGGCGAGCGCAACAGGTAGATCGTCTCCTCGATCGACGGTCGGGCGCCAGCGCCCCTTACGGCGCGATGCGTGCGCTGGGGGTTCATCAGCTCTCGCCCTCCTCGTCCAGCGCCCACACGGGCGCGCCCAGCGCCTCCGCCAGCTTTCGGCGGGTCGCGCGGGAGCCATAGCCGCCACCCGCTTCGATCCGGTTTACCCACACCTGGCTCAAACCCGCGCGGCGGGCGAGTTCGGCCTGGCTGTAGCCGCGATAGCGGCGCCAGGCGGCGAGCGGCTTCAGGCCGTCCACGACCATCAGCTTGACGACGTCACCCGGCACGGTTCCCTCGCCGGCCTCAATCCGGGCCAGGGTCGCGCCTGCCTCGCGCACATCCTCCTCGTCTTCGGCATAAGCGCGCAGCCGCTCCCAATCTTCCGCGCGCAGAACCACCATCTCGGTGCCGTCCGGGGCCGTGAACCGCTGGGGATGATAGGTCATGCCGCTTACCTTTCACTCATATGCCGAGCCGCGTGGGGCGATCCGTTGCACGGCAACGATAACCAGCGTCTCGGTGAAAATGACACGCCAGTCGCCGACCCGCAGCCGTTTCAGGCCCCCCGGTCCCTTCAACGCGCGCACATTGTTGGCCAATGACTCTGGCCGCTCGGCGAGTTGCTCCACCTTCGCCACGATCCGTTTACCCGTCACGCGATCGATCCGCTGCAGCGCCTTCAACGCCTCGCGACTATACTCGATGCGCCTCGTCACGAAGCTAGAGCTACTCTATTCCGTATACACAGATCAATAATCAAAAGGAGTAGGTTGCCTTGTCGGCCGCGTCGCTCGCCTTACCCTAGCTCAGCGCGAGAGTGCGCTCGTCCCGCTCGCCGCCGTACAGCCCTTCCAACGCCTCGGCGAAGACCGCACCGCCGCCGGCCGCTTCGAACAGGGTAAGGCTGGAGCGGAGCTTCACGGCGTCGATGCCGCCCATGATCTGCTCGGGCGTGCGACGTCCCGCCCAGGCGGTGACCGCCTCCACGCACTCGTGCAGCCGGGCGCCGAGCAGCGGATGGGCGAGGTACGCCTGCGCTTCGTCCAGGTCGCGAATGGCATAGCGCCGCGCCATGGCGCTCTGCCCCAGGCCGGCAATCTGCGGGAAGATGAACCACATCCAGTGGCTCCGCTTGGCGCCGGCGCGCAACTCGGCCAGCGCCGCCGCATAGCTGCCCACTTGCGCGTCCACGAACCGCTCCAGGCCGCGTTCGGTCACATCTGTCTCAGCTCTTCACATTCACCATCTTGACCGGCTGGTCCTTGGTCGAAGGGTTGGCGGCAATCACCTTCTTCTTTTCCGCCTTGGGCTTGCGGACTTCCTTGTTCGATTTCTTCTGGCCCTTGGCCATGGCATGTCCTCCTGCGCTGATCCGCCCGCATCGCCGTCGGCTGGGCACCCGCACAACGAACGGAGTTGCACGCCGGGCTCAGCCCGTCGCCCGGACCAGATTTACATTCGGGCCATTTGCCACGATGGGCGGACCATGAGCGGCAAGGACAAGCCATCCGATCAGCGCGCGGCGACCAGGCTCGTCACCGCCGGTCGGCGCGAGGAATGGACGCAAGGCATCGTCAATCCGCCGGTCTGGCGCGCCTCCACCATTCTCTATGACAGCGTTGCCGACATGAAGGCGCGGCAGAAGGACACGCATCACCGGCTTTATTACGGCCGGCGGGGCACCCCGACTCAATGGTCGTTGGCCGAGGCGCTGACCGAGCTGGAGCCGGGTGCGGAGGCGACGCTCCTCTATCCGTCGGGCGTCGCGGCGGTGGCCACGGCCTTGCTGAGCGTGCTCCGGCCCGGCGACGAGCTGCTGATGGTCGACAGCGCCTATGAGCCGACGCGGCTGATGTGCGACGGGCTGCTGAAGCGGCTGGGCGTCACGACGCGCTTCTATGATCCGCTGATCGGCGGTGGCATCGACGCGCTGTTCACCGACAAGACGCGCGCCGTGTTCATGGAAAGCCCGGGCAGCCTGACCTTCGAAGTGCAGGACGTGCCGGCGATCTGCGCGGCCGCCAAGGCGCGCGGCATCGTGACCATGCTCGACAATACCTGGGCGACACCGCTCTTCTTCCGCGCGATCGAGAAAGGCGTGGACCTCTCTATCCTCGCCTGCACCAAATATGTGGTCGGCCATTCGGACGCGATGCTGGGGTCGGTCACTGCCGCACCGGGCGCCTGGGCGAAGCTGCGGCAGACGAGCTACCAGCTCGGCCAGACCGCCTCCGCCGACGATGCCTGGCTCGGCTCCCGGGGCCTCCGCACGATGGGCGTGCGGCTCGCCCAGCATCAGGCGAACGGCCTCGAAGTCGCGCGCTGGCTGGCTGAACAGGCGGAGGTCGCACGCGTCATCCACCCGGCGCTGCCCGGCTGCCCGGGCCACGAGCTGTGGCGGCGGGACTTCAGCGGCGCGTCCGGGCTGTTCGGCTTCGTGCTGAACGGCGGCGAGGATACCGCGCGCGCGGCGCTCATCGACGGGCTCGCGCTGTTCGGCATCGGCTTCAGCTGGGGCGGCTTCGAAAGCCTGGTCATTCCCGCCGATCCCCAAACCTTGCGGAGCGCGACGAACTGGGAAGCGGAGGGACCTTTGGTCCGGCTTCATGTCGGGCTGGAGGACCCCGCCGACCTGATCGCCGATCTTCGCGCCGGGCTCGACCGCTTCCGGGCAGCTATAAGCTGAACGACCCGTTCCGCGCCTGTTCAGAACGAATCGGGCAAAAGGACATGGTGGAACCGGAGCGTGTCGTTCCGCGTCGTTTCCATGTGTTTTGAAGGAGATAGAGGGTGACCACCATCAAGAAGATCACGACCGGCCTGGTTGCCGGCGCGACTATGCTGGTCGCGGCGGCTCCGGCGGAAGCGCAGTATCGCTATTACCGCAACCGCGGCGGCGACCGTACGGCGCTCGCCATCGGTGCCGGTGCGCTCGGCCTCGCGGTCGGCGCGGCGATCGCGTCCAGCTCGCGCAACCGCGGCTATTATGGCGATCGCTATTACGGCAACCGCGGCTATTATGGCGGCTATTACAACCAGCCCTACGCCTATGGCTATGGCAGCAGCTATTACGGCAACAGCTATGCCAGCCCCTATGGCTATGCTTACGGCCACCGCGCGCCGCGTGCGCGCTGCTGGACCGAGCGGCAGTGGGACGATTGGCGGGGCCGCTGGCGCCGCGTCCGGATCTGCGACCGCTACTAAGGCTTAAAGAAGGGCGGCGTGGGTGACTGCGCCGCCCTTTGCCGACGCGAACTGCGTCGTCGCGGGCTTGGCATAGACGAAGCCGAAGGTCGGATAGCTGGTCTGGCCGACATGGCCCATCGACGCGAACCATACCTTGACCCGGCTCCAATCGCCGGCGTCCGACACGTCGACCACCCGCACGTCCCGCTCGACGCCGCCGCGGCGCGACCAATTCGCGTGAGTGACCTTGATCTCACGGGGCGAAACGATGCGGCTGACCATTGCGACATGGCCGACGCGCATCTTGCCGTGCGGCTTCATCACCATCACCGAGCCCACCTGCGGCGACTGGCCGCGATCATAGCGGCCCGCCGCCTGGCCCCACCAGGTGCCGGCATTGCCGTAGATCTCGATCCCCGACACCATCCGCGCAAAAGGCGCACACTGCCAGAACTGCGCGCTGGCAGGCGTGGCAATCAGGAATGAGGCAAGCATCATGAGCGCGCCAATGAAGGCGCTGCGACCGTTTTTCATGTTCGAAGAGTGTCCCCGCTCTCGCTGACACGGCTGTAGGGAAGCGTTCGTCCACCCGTCATTCCCCGTGCGTTGAGCGGAGCCTGGGGCAGGGTGAGCCGGAGGAACTTTTCGGCTCATCGCGCATGATTATCGGCTCACCGGCGCAGCTTGGAAGCGCTCGCCCGAATCTCTATAGCGCGGCACCATGGAGCGGCTGGAGGGCGGCTCGGCGGTTCCAGCCCATCTGCGCGGCGGGGTCGTCGCGCTGGGCAATTTCGACGGATTTCACCTTGGGCACCAGGCGGTCGTCGGCCGTGCGATCACGCGCGCGCGCGCCGAAAGGCGTCCAGCACTGGTCGCCACCTTCGACCCGCATCCGGTCCGCTACTTCCGTCCGGACGCGCCGCCTTTTCGCCTGACGACGCTCGAACAGCGCCAGCGGCTGTTCGGAACCGCAGGCGCCGATGCGATGATCGTCTTTCACTTCGACGCGGCGCTCGCCGGGCTTACGGCCGAGGCGTTCGTCGAAGAGCGGCTGGTCGGGCTGATCGGCGCTGCAGGCGTGGTGACCGGCGAGGACTTCACCTTCGGCAGGGGACGGGGCGGCAATGCACAGGTGTTGGCCGATTTGGCTCAACGCCACGGCTTTTCCGCCGAAGCGGTCGCGCCAGTGACGCTTGAGGGAGATCCCGTCTCTTCCAGCCGCATCCGGTCGGCGCTCCAGCAGGGCGACTGTGCGACCGCCGCCCGGCTGCTGACACGCCCCTTCACCATTGAGGGCGTGGTGCAGCATGGCGACAAGGTCGGGCGCACGATCGGCTATCCGACGGCCAACATTGCACTCGATCGCTATCTCCGCCCCCGCTACGGCATCTATGCGGTGCGCGCACGGCTGCCGGACGGACGTCTGATCTACGGTGCCGCGAACCTGGGCATTCGGCCCAGCTTCGATCCGCCGAAGGAGCTGCTCGAAGCCTATCTGTTCGACTTCGACGAAGACCTTTACGGACAGACGATCGAAGTCGAGTTCCACGCCTTCATCCGGCCTGAAGCCAAATTTGACAGTCTTGATGCTTTGACTGCGCAGATGGACGCGGACTGCGTCGAGGCGCGGCTAAGGCTGAACTCCGCTTAACTCCGTTCGCTTCGAGCGCAGTCGAGAAGCACTTGCCCGCGCGGTGCCGCGTTTCTCGACTTCGCTCGAAACGAACGGAACCAAGTTACGCCGCTTCGAGCTCCCGCACCGGCACCAAGGCTTCGACGAACTGCTGCGCACTTGCCCTCCAGCTGAATCCCGCGCCGAACGCCGCGCAGGCTTGGCGATCCAGCGTCAACGCTTCGATAATTGCCCGGCCCAGATCGTCGCGCATTGCTCCGACACGCTCCGTCAGAACGTCGATCGGGCCGCTGACCGGGTAGGCGGCGACGGGGGTGCCGCAGGCGAGCGCCTCGATCATGACCAGTCCGAACGTGTCGGTGCGGCTCGGGAAGACGAAGACGTTGGCGGCGGCATAGGCTCCCGCAAGCGCCCGGCCCGAGCGGGCGCCGAGGAAATGCGCCGAAGGGAAGCGCCGCTCCAGCTCGGCACGCGCGGGGCCGTCGCCGACGACGACCTTGCTGCCGGGCGTATCGAGGGCGAGGAACGCCTCCAGATTCTTCTCGATCGCGACCCTGCCGACATAGAGCTGGATGGGCCGCGGCAGCGTGGCGAACAGCGCGGGCGGTGGCGCGTTGGGCGTGAACGTTTCGAGATCGACGCCGCGTCCCCAGGGCTTTACGCATGCGATGCCATTCACTTCGAGCGTGCGGCGAATGGACGGCGTGGAAACCAGCACCGCTTCGGCCGGCGTGTGGAACCAGCGGATATAGCGCCAGAACAGCTCCTTCGGCAGACCGGTGCGCGCCGCGACATAGTCGGGGAACTGGGTGTGATAGGCGGTCGTGAAGGGGCGCATCCGGTTGAGGCACCAGCGGCGCGCCGCCAGGCAGAGCGGGCCTTCCGTCGCCAGATGCACCGCCTCGGCTTCGAACGCCGCAATGCGATTACCCACCGAACGGGTCAAGGCGAGCGCAAGCCTGATCTCCGGGTAGGTCGGGCAGGGCACCGAGCCGTAGAGATCGGGCGAGATGACCAGCACCTGATGGCCCATCGTCTCGAGCTCATGCGCAACCGCCTGAAGCGTGCGGACGACGCCATTGACCTGCGGGCTCCAGGCGTCCGTTACGATCGCGATCCTCATGCCGCCACCGCCAGTTCGCGCGCCGCCGCTTCGGCGGCCCGGCGGGCGGCGATTTCGTCCGCCCAGTGCAGCACTTCCATGCGGCCATCGCCATGTTCGACCAGCGCCGTGCAGCCCTCGACCCAATCGCCGTCGTTATAATAGTCGATGCCGCCGATGCGGCGCATCTCGGCAGTGTGGATATGGCCGCAGACCACGCCGTCGACGCCGCGGACGCCGGCCTCATGCGCCACCACTTCCTCGAACCGGCCGATGAACTCGACCGCGTTCTTGACCTTGTGCTTGGCGTGCTTCGAGAGGGACCAGTAGGGCAGGCCGAGCCGCTGGCGCACGAGGTTCACGCCCACGTTCAGCTTCATCAGCAGATGGTAGGCAGCGTCGCCGACAAAGGCGAGCCAGCGATGCGCCAGCATGATCGCGTCGAACTCGTCGCCATGCATCACCAGCAACTTCCGGCCATCGGCGGTCTCGTGGATCGCCTTGCGCCGAATCTCGACTCCGCCGAAGTTCAGACCCGTGAACTGCCGGAACATCTCGTCGTGATTGCCGGGAATATAGACCACGCGCGCGCCGCGCTTCGCGCGCTTCATGATCCGCCACACTACGTCATTGTGGCTGGCAGGCCAATAGAAGCGCTTCTTCATGCGCCAGCCGTCGATGATGTCGCCGACCAGATAGATGGTGTCGCTGTCGGTGTGGTCGAGAAAGTCGATCAACATCGCGGCGTTGCAGCCGCGTGTGCCGAGATGGATGTCGGAGATCCAGATCGTTCGGAACCGCCGCCGCTGCGCAACCGGCGCTTCCGGATGGCTAGGTTCGGATATGGGAAACAGGTCCGCGTCGAGCGGAATGCGAGTGATGGCGTTCATGGGCGGCCCCTTGCTCTCTCGCTCGGGTGCTATGCCTGACGGATGTGACAGATCGACTCCGTCTCAGTGACAATCGAGTGACGCTCGGCCTGGGCCGCTTCCGGGCTATGCTGATGCGCGACGGATTACGGAGGTAAGAATGAAGAAGCTTTCGGCAGCTATGCTGATTGCCGCGCAGCTGTCGGGTGCACCGGCTGTTGCCGCTTCGCTGGAGCCGATCGGGGCTGGCCCCACTCGCACCAGCGCCTTTGCAGGGGCGCGACTCCGGATCGGGCTCGGCGGCCGCGACTCCGGCCAGCTTCGCGCCGGTCTCGGCATCGGACCGATACGGAGCGTGCAGAGCCATGACGGGCGCATCCGCACCAGCTTTGGCGAGGGTCTGCAGTTCGGTATGCGCGGCACCGGCCCGGCACGCCTGTCGGTCGCCGGCCGATCGATGGAAGAGATAAGGCTGCAGGCAGACGGAAAGGGCGGCGTGCCGACCTGGGCTCTGGTCGTGGGTGGTGTCGTGATCGCCGTCGGCATTGCCGCGGCCGTGTTCATCGACCGCATCAACGACGCTTCGGACTGAGGAGCGATTCTCCTTCTGCTGGCTCACCTTTCATTGCGAGCGCAGCGAAGCAATCCAGCGGGGCGACTCCTGGATTGCTTCGTCGCTTCGCTCCTCGCAATGACGAAGCGAGATTCGCATTCGACAATCAGAAGGGCACGTGGCCGGGCAGCCGTGCCACGTCGCTCAACCAGCGCTGCACGTTCGGGAAGGCCGAAAGGTCGAAGCCGCCTTCCTCCGCCACATGGGTGTAGGCGTAAAGGCAGATGTCGGCGAGGCTGAAGCTGTCGCCCGCGAGCCAGGTTGTGCGGGAAAGCTGCTCGTCCATCAGCTTCAGCGCCGCTTCTCCTGAAGACTTCTTTGCCGCCAGTTGTGAGCGCTGGGCGTCGTTCAGCTGGTCCTCGCCGACGAAGGCGCGCCAGAAGCGCAAGGTGGCGACGTTCGGCTCGTGATTATACTGCTCCCAGAACATCCAGCGCAGCATGTCGGCGCGGGCGAAGCGGTCGCCCGGGATCAGATGCGAGCCGTCGGCCAACCAGAAACAGGCGGCATTGCTCTCGGGCAGGAAGCGGTCGCCGATCTGCAGCACCGGGATGCGGCCATTGGCATTGACGCCGGCCAGGAACTCGGGCGTCCGCGTCTCGCCCGCCATGATGTCGTAGTTGCGCCGGGTCAGCGGCACGTCGAGATGGGCGGCCGTCAGCCTGATCTTATAGCAATTACCCGATCGCGCATCCTCATGGAGGATCAGCTGTCCGTCCATCCTTGCCCTCCCAGTTGGTCGCGCCATGTCGCGACCTGTGGGCGTGAGCCAACAAGTTTCGACGAACGACGGATAAGCTGCGTTTATGCGGCCGTGGTCAGCACGATCTTGCCGATGTGATCGCCGCCTTCCATTCGCTCATGCGCTCTTGCGGCTTCGGCGAGTGGGAAGGTCGTGTCGATCACCGGTCTGAGACGGCCTTCGCGGACGTGCGGCCAAACCATGCGATCGATCTCGTCAGCGACCAGCTGCTTGAAGTCGTTGGAGCGGGGCCGCAGCGTCGAGCCGGTGAGCGTCAGCCGGCGCCGCATGATGTCGAAGATCGGGATTTCCGCCGTCGCGCCGCGTTGCACGGCGATGGAGACATGACGACCCTCCTCCGCCAGGCATTGAAGGTTCCGGGGCAGATAGTCGCCGCCGACCATGTCGATGACGATCTGCACGCCCTTGCCGCCGGTCGCTTCCTTGGTCAGGGCGACGAAGTCCTCGGACCTGTAGTTGATGGCTGCTGCCGCGCCGAGCTCCCGGGCGCGGGCGCATTTTTCGTCCGATCCGCAAGTGACGATCATCTTGAGGCCGAACAATCTGCCGAGTGCGATCGCCATCGTGCCGATGCCGCTGGTGCCGCCATGGACCAGCACCGCGTCGCCATCGGCGGCAAAGGCGCGTTCGAACAGATTGACCCAGACTGTGAACAGCGTTTCGGGCATGGCCGCCGCCTCGACCATCGTCAGGCTTTCCGGCACGATCAAGCAGGAGCCGGCCGGCGCTACGGCATATTCGGCATAGCCGCCGCCCGCCACGAGCGCGCAGACCGGCTGGCCGATCAGCGCCTCTTCCGCCAGGCCGTTGGCAGCGACGACTTCGCCGGCCACCTCCAGCCCGAGGATTGAGGGCGCTCCCGGCGGGGGTGGATAGCCGCCCTTGCGCTGCAGCACGTCGGGCCGGTTCACGCCCGCCGCGGCGACCTTGATCAGCACTTCGCCTTCTTTGGGCTGCGGCACTGGCCGCTCGACCGGGCGCAGCACTTCGGGTCCGCCCGGCGCTTCGGGGTCGATGGCGATCATCGTTTCGGGCAAATCGATCACACTCATCCCCAGATTGCGGCGAGCCCCTAATTGACTTGGGGGGCGAACGGGTCAACTTTCCTCGGGCATGGATCTCGACGACATTCTTCCGAAGCGGCCCGACGATCCGCTGGCCATGCTCGTCCGGCAGGACCTCGATCCCATGTCCGTCGAGGAGCTGAACGCGCGGATCGGGATCCTGGAAGCGGAGATCGGGCGGGCCAAGGCGAAGATCGAAAAGTCGGTTAACCATCGCGCAAGCGCCGACGCGCTATTCAAGCGATGACTCGGCGCGGGTGCCTTACGGGTTCCCAGCACCGCATTTTCGCGGCCTTGATGAACGATCTTCGGGCCCCGACATTAGAACGGAAGCGGTGCCCGGCATCCGCCGGGCCCCAGGAGTGACCTGAATGCCCTCTTTTGCCCCTGCGCTCGAGACCACTTTGCACAAGGCGCTGACGCATGCGTCCAGCCGCCGGCATGAATATGCGACGCTCGAGCATCTGCTGCTGGCGCTGACCGACGATGCCGATGCGTCGAAGGTGATGGTGTCCTGCGGCGTCGACCTTTCCGAACTGAAGGACGCGGTCACGCATTATCTCGACACCGAGCTCGAAGCGCTCCGCGTCGAGGGTGAGACCGATCCGTCGCCGACCAGCGGATTTCAGCGTGTGGTCCAGCGCGCGATCCTGCACGTCCAATCGTCCGGCCGCGACGAGGTGACGGGCGCCAACGTGCTGGTCGCGCTGTTCTCCGAACGCGAATCCTACGCCGTCTATTTCCTCCAGCAGCAGGACATGAGCCGTCTCGATGCGGTCAGCTTCATCAGCCATGGGGTCGGCAAGGGCAGCACCGCGCCGGAGCCGCGCGAAGTGAAAGGCGCCGAGGAGGAAAAGGCCCAGAAATCCGACGGCAAGCAGAAGACTGAGAGCGCGCTCAAGCAGTTCTGCGTCGATCTCAATGCGAAGGCCAAAGAGGGCAAGGTCGACCCGCTGATCGGCCGTGGCCCTGAAGTGGACCGCACCGTGCAGATCCTCTGCCGCCGCTCGAAGAACAACCCGCTCTATGTGGGCGATCCTGGCGTCGGCAAGACGGCGATCGCGGAAGGCCTGGCGCGCAAGATCATCGAGGGCGATGTGCCCGAGGTGCTGAAGCCGGCTGTGATCTACTCGCTCGACATGGGCGCGCTGCTTGCCGGCACGCGCTATCGCGGCGATTTCGAAGAGCGGCTGAAGCAGGTCGTAAACGAGCTTGAGAAGCTGCCGCACGCCATCCTGTTCATCGACGAGATCCATACTGTGATCGGGGCCGGCGCCACGTCCGGCGGCGCGATGGACGCGTCGAACCTGCTGAAGCCGGCGCTTTCGGGCGGTACGATCCGCTGCATCGGCTCGACCACCTACAAAGAGTTCCGCAACCACTTCGAGAAGGATCGCGCGCTGCTGCGGCGCTTCCAGAAGATCGACGTGAACGAGCCGACGATCGAGGACACGATCAAGATCCTTGCCGGCCTGCGCACCGCGTTCGAGGGCCATCACTCGGTCAAATACACGCCCGACGCGATCAAGTCGGCGGTGGAGCTGTCGGCGCGCTACATCAACGACCGCAAGCTGCCGGACAAGGCGATCGACGTGATCGACGAAGTCGGCGCGATGCAGATGCTGGTGGCGCCGAACAAGCGCAAGAAGGTGATCACCCCCAAGGAGATCGAGGCGGTGATCGCGACCATGGCGCGCATCCCCCCGAAGACCGTCTCGTCGGACGACACCAAGAATCTGGCGAGCCTGGAGACCGACCTGAAGCGCGTCGTGTTCGGCCAGGACTTGGCGATCGAGAAGCTCTCATCCGCGATCAAGCTCAGCCGGGCTGGCCTGCGCGATCCGGACAAGCCGATCGGCAATTATCTGTTCACCGGCCCGACCGGCGTCGGCAAGACGGAAGTCGCGCGCCAGCTCGCCTCGATCATGGGCATCCCGCTGCAGCGCTTCGACATGTCCGAATATATGGAGCGCCATTCGGTCAGCCGGCTGATCGGCGCGCCTCCGGGCTATGTCGGCTATGACCAGGGCGGCCTTCTGACCGACGCCGTTGACCAGCAGCCGCACTCGGTGCTGCTGCTGGACGAGATCGAGAAAGCCCATCCGGACCTGTTCAACATTCTGTTGCAGGTCATGGATAACGGCAAGCTGACCGACCACCACGGCAAGACGGTCGACTTTCGGAACGTGATCCTGATCATGACCACCAATGCCGGCGCGTCCGACATGGCGCGCGAGGCGGTCGGCTTCGGCAACGTCACCCGCGAGGGCGAGGACGAAGAGGCCGTGAAGCGCATGTTCACGCCGGAGTTCCGCAACCGTCTCGATGCGATTGTGCCGTTCGGCTATTTGCCGCCGGAAGTGGTCGCCCGCGTGGTGGACAAGTTCATCCTGCAGCTCGAACTGCAACTGGCCGACCGCGACGTGCACATCAATCTGGACGACGACGCCAAGGCATGGTTGACCGCACGCGGTTACGACAAGCTCTACGGCGCCCGCCCGATGGGCCGCCTCATTCAGGAGAAGGTCAAGCAGCCGCTCGCCGAGGAATTGCTTTTCGGCAAGCTGGTTCATGGCGGCGAAGTAAAGGTCCATCTGAAGGACGACGCCCTCGCCTTCGAAATGGTCAGCGCCCCGCCCAAAAAGCCCAAAAAGAAGGGCGCCAAGTCGGAAGACGCGAAGGCCTGAGCCAACCAGCCGGGCGGCGCTTCACATGAAGTGCCGCCCGAGTTGCGTCCGGACTGGTCAACGTCCTAGCCTGTGCCCATGACAAAGCATTCCATCGCGGCGATTGCCGGCGTTTTCCTGGCCAGCGTGGCCCACGCTGCTCCCGTCTATGTGATGCGTCACCTCGAGCGCGACGCCGGCAAGGACCCTTCGTTGAACGCGATCGGTACCAAACATTCGGAGGAGCTGGCGACCTGGTTCCGGCGCGACCGGCCGAAAGCGATTTTCGTGACCCAGTTCCGTCGTGCGCAGGAAACGGTGGCGCCTCTCGCCAAGCGGCTGCGGATCACTCCTATTCGCTATGATCCCGGCAAGCCCGAAGCGATGCTGTCTCAAGTCAAGGCGAGCAAGGGGCCGGTGCTGATCGTCGGACATTCGAACACGGTGCCGAAGATCGTCGAGGAGCTGGGCGGGCCGGCCGGACCCGACCTTGCCGACACCGACTATGGCCGCATCTGGATAATCCGGGATGGCAAGGTGACTGTTACTGAGCTGGGCAAGCCGCAGCCACGCTAGTTGTTCCCCGGCGAAGGCGGGGGTCCAGGATTGCGTTGGACGACTGACCCTCACCAACATTGGGCCCCGCCTTCGCCGGGGAGCGTCAATCCTCCAGGATCCGGCTATGGTCGCGAGTGTCGCGCATGCGGAGATAGACGATCAGCGAGAGGCCGATCATCGCCGTCACATAGGCGTAGAAGCCGCGCTCCCAGCCGATCTTCTTCAGCCACAGCGCCAGTGACTCGGCGGTGCCGCCGAAGATCGCGTTGGCGATGGCGTAAGGAAAGGCGACACCCAGCGCGCGGATATGGGCCGGGAACATCTCGGCCTTCACCACGCCGCTGATCGCGCTGTAGCCAGAGTTGATCAGCAGCAGCCCGCAGACCACTGCAAAGGCGATCCACGGATCGTGCACCGTTTCGAGGAAGACGAAGGCCGGCCAGGTCGCCACCAGCCCGAGCACGCCGAAGCCGACCAGCAGCGGCTTGCGGCCGATCCGGTCGGATAGAGCGCCGGCCAGGGGCTGCAGCAGCATGAACACCAGCAGCGCGCCGGTCATGATCCCGCTCGCCACCTCCCGGCTGAAGCCTGATGTGTTGGCGAGGAATTTCTGCATGTAGATCGAATAGGCATAGAAGGCGAGTGTGCCGCCGGCGGTCAGCGCCATTACCGTCAGCGCCTCGCGCGGATGATCGCGAAACAGGGTGAGCGCACTGGATCGCGGCAGCTCCTGGTCCTGCGCGTTGCGGAAGCTTTCGGTCTCGACCAGCCGCCGCCGCAGCCAGAAGACGACCACCGCCAGCACCCCGCCGATGGCGAACGGGATGCGCCAGCCCCAGGCGTCCATCTGCGCCTCGGTCAGGATCGACTGCAGCAGCACGAGCAGCGCGAGCGCGGTCAGCTGGCCGCCGATCAGCGTCACATATTGGAAGCTCGCCCAGAATCCGCGGTGCTTCCGGCCCGCCATCTCCGACATGTAGGTGGCGCTGGCGCCATATTCCCCGCCGAGACTCAGCCCCTGTGCCATGCGCGCGAGCGTCAGGATGAGCGGCGCAACAAAGCCGATCTGCTCATAGGTCGGCGTCAGGGCGATGGCGACCGAGCCGGCGCACATCAGGGTGACTGAGAGCGTCAGCCCCGCCTTGCGCCCGTGCCGGTCCGAATAGATGCCCATCAGCCAGCCGCCGATCGGCCGCACCAGAAAGCCCACCGCGAAGACCAGGGCCGTGTTCAGCAGCTCGATGGTCCGGTTG
This sequence comes from Sphingomonas sp., assembly GCF_035944535.1. Taxonomy (GTDB): domain Bacteria; phylum Pseudomonadota; class Alphaproteobacteria; order Sphingomonadales; family Sphingomonadaceae; genus Sphingomonas_B. The sequence goes on along the minus strand of NZ_DASZBC010000014.1, from coordinate 467,291 downwards.
TCGCTCGGGAAGAAGGCGCTCGCGAAATAGAGCGCGAAGGCCGAATAGGCGTACCAGTCATACCATTCAACGAGATTGCCGGCCGAACCGCCGATGATCGAGCGCAGGCGGTGGGGCTTGGCGGTCATGGCTCCTGTTTATCGTCAGCGCGCCAAGGAGCAACTTGGCACTTGGTCCTCCGTCCTGCAAAGGGCGCGCGATGACCGATCTTCGCTCCGCCGCTCTCGTCTCCAAGGCCTGGCCCTTTGAAGAGGCCCGCAAGCTGTTGAAGCGCGGCACGCCGGACAAGGGCTATGTGCTGTTCGAGACCGGCTATGGACCGTCCGGCCTGCCGCATATCGGCACCTTCAACGAAGTGCTGCGCACGACGATGGTGCGCAACGCCTTTCATGCGCTGTCGGACGTCCCGACCAAGCTGATCGCCTTTTCGGATGACATGGACGGCCTGAGGAAGGTGCCGGACAATGTCCCAAACCAGGAGATGCTGCGGGAGTATCTCGGTAAGCCGCTGACCCGCATTCCCGATCCGTTCGGCAAGTTCGAGAGCTTCGCGCATCACAACAATGCGATGCTGCGCGAATTCCTCGATCGGTTCGGCTTCGATTACGAATTCGCCAGCTCGACCGACTATTATGCGTCCGGCAAGTTCGACCCGATCCTGCGGACCGTGCTGGAACGCTACCAGGCCATTCTTGACGTCATGCTGCCAACGCTGCGGGCGGAGCGGCGCGAGACCTATTCGCCGGTGCTCCCGGTCAGCCCCAAGTCCGGGATCGTGCTCCAGGTGCCTGTGGAGGTGATCGATGCGGCCGCCGGCCTGATCCGCTTCGAGGATGAAGGGGAAATGGTCGAGCAGTCCGTTTTCGGCGGCCAGGCAAAGCTCCAGTGGAAGGTCGACTGGGCGGCGCGCTGGGTCGCGCTCGACGTCGACTATGAGATGGCGGGCAAGGACCTGATCGACTCTGTCATCCAGTCCGGCAAGATCGCCCGCGTGCTGGGCGGCGACCCGCCGGCCGGTTTCAACTACGAGATGTTCCTCGACGAGAATGGCGAGAAGATCTCCAAGTCCAAGGGCAACGGCCTGAGCCTGGAGCAGTGGCTCACCTATGGCCCGCAGGAGAGCCTCGCCTTCTTCGCCTATCGCGAGCCCAAAAAGGCCAAGCAGCTGCACATCGGCGTGATCCCGCGCGCGATCGACGAATATTGGCAGTTCCGCGGCAACTACCCCGCCCAGCCGATCGAGCAGAAGCTCGGCAATCCGGTCCATCATATCCATGACGGCCGGGTGCCGGACGCGAAGCTGCCGGTTACCTTCGGGCTGTTGCTCAACCTGGTCGGCGTGATGGGCGCCGACGCGACCGAGGATCAGGTCTGGGGCTATCTCGGCAACTATGTCGAAGGGGCGACGCCGGAACGCTATCCCGAACTCGCCAAGCTGATCGGCCACGCGCTTGCGTATAATCGCGACTTCGTCGCGCCTACGCTGAAGCGCCGCAAGCCTGAAGGTGTGGAAGTGGCCGCGCTGGAGCGGCTCGACCGCGAACTCGCGGCCCTTCCCGCCGATGCCAAGGCGGAGGACATCCAGAACATCGTCTATGCGATCGGCAACGAAGGCGGGTTCGAGCAGCTGCGCGACTGGTTCAAGGCGCTGTACGAGACATTGCTCGGCTCTGCCCAAGGACCGCGCATGGGCAGCTTCATCGCGCTCTACGGCATCGCCAACACACGCCGCCTGATCGCCGAGGCGCTCGCCGCCAAGGCCTAGCCGAGCGTCACGTCGAGGAACATCATCGCGGCGAGGCCGATCATCAGCCCATGGGACGCACGGGCGCTCGGCTGCGGGCGCTGGGTGTCGGGAATGATCTCGGTGGCGACGACATAGATCATTGCGCCGGCGGCAAAGCCTAGTCCCCAGGGCAGCAAAGCCGCCGAGAGCCAGGCGAGGCCGGCGCCGAACGTGCCGCCGATCGGCTCGACCAAGCCCGAGCCCAGCGCGATCAGAAAGGCCGTGCGGCGCGAATAGCCGAGGGTCAGCACCGACACAGCGACGGCGAGCCCTTCGGGAATATTCTGGAGTCCGATGCCGGTCGCCGTGGCGGTGCCGGCAGCAAAGTCGCCGGTGCCGAAGCTGACGCCGACCGCCATGCCTTCGGGAAAATTGTGCAGCGTGATTGCGGCCACGAACAGCCAGATGCGCTTGACGTTCAGCGGATCGGCGCCTGGCTTGCCCAGCAACGCGATATGATCGACCGGCAAGTGCCGGTGGATCGACGACAGCACGAACGCGCCGAGCAGCACCGCCGCCACCAGCGTGCCCGCGGCCTCCGCCTTGGATGCGCCCATCGCTTCCGCCTGCTCGATGCCGGGGATGATCAGCGAAAAGAAGGAAGCGGCGAGCATTACCCCGGCCGCAAAGCCGAGCATCAGCTTCTGCTGATCAAGGCTGGGGCGCCCGGTGAACCACAGCGCCAGCCCCCCGATCCCGGTCGCGGCTCCGGCGATCAGGCTGGCGAGGATGCCGGCAAGGACAGGGTCGCTCATGTCCTCAGAACGCTTGAGCTGCCAATCGGGCTCTGAGCCTTCACCCGCACTGACGGGAGAGCTACGCACCTGGCATGATCGAGATCAAGACGGCGCGGCTTCGGCTCAGGCCCGCATCGATGGACGATGTGGAAGCGTTTCACAGCATCCTGAGCGATCCCGAGGCGATGGCATTCTGGTCCTCGCCTCCGCACACGGACATGAGCGAGACCGCGGCTTGGGTGTCCGCGATGATGAGCATCGATCCGGGCGAGGGTGAGGACTTCGTGATCGAGCAGGACGGGCGGGTGATCGGCAAGGCAGGTCTCTATCGCTTTCCCGAGATCGGCTTCATCCTGCACCCCAGCACCTGGGGCCAGGGATTTGCGCGTGAAGCGCTCAAGCCGGTGCTCGACCGCGCCTTTTCAGTTCACGGGCTGCCCGCCGTCGAAGCCGATGTGGATCCGCGGAATAGCGCATCGCTCCGGTTTCTCACCCGCCTGGGCTTCGTGGAAACAGGCCGCGCGAGCAGGACCTGGAATATCGGCGGACACTGGTGCGACAGTGTCTACCTGCGGCTCGACAAATCCGAGTTTGCAGACATTCCCCTGCCAACGCCCCTGATCTAGAACAGCCAGCAAAGCTGTGCGAGGGGGCACGCCCATGACGACCATCATCCGCGAAGCCGATCTGATCGAGAGCGTCGCCGACGCGCTCCAGTACATCTCCTACTATCACCCGATGGACTATATCCGCGCACTCGGCGCGGCGTACGAGGCGGAGCAGTCGCCGGCAGCGAAGGACGCGATCGCGCAGATCCTCACCAACAGCCGCATGTGCGCGGAGGGGCATCGGCCGATCTGCCAGGATACGGGCATCGTTACCGTCTTCGTAAAATGGGGCCAGGACTGCCGGCTGGAGTCGAGCAGGTCGCTGCAGGAAGTGATCGATGAGGGCGTGCGCCGCGCCTATCTTCACCCGGAGAACCGGCTGCGCGCCTCGATCCTGCGCGACCCCGCCTTCACGCGCGTCAACACCAAGGACAATACGCCGTCGGTGCTGAACGTCGAGATGGTGCCGGGCCATCATGTCGAGGTGACGGTCGCAGCGAAGGGTGGCGGCTCCGAAAACAAGTCCAAGTTCAAGATGCTGAACCCGTCGGACTCGATCGTCGATTGGGTACTGGAGATGGTGCCGCAAATGGGTGCCGGCTGGTGCCCGCCCGGCATGCTCGGCATCGGCATCGGCGGCACGGCGGAAAAGGCGATGACGCTCGCCAAGGAATCGCTGATGGGCGATATCGACATGGCGCAGCTGAAGCTCCGTGGTCCGCAGAACAAGATCGAGGAGCTGCGCATCGAGATTTTCGACAAGGTGAATGCGCTAGGCATCGGCGCCCAAGGCCTGGGCGGGCTCGCGACGATCCTGGACGTGAAAATCCTCGATTGGCCGACCCACGCGGCGTCCAAGCCGATCGCGATGATCCCCAATTGCGCGGCCACGCGCCACGCCCACTTCCATCTCGACGGCTCGGGGCCCGCCTATCTCGACCCGCCGAACCTCGATGAATGGCCGAAGGTCGAATGGGCGCCGTCCAAGGAGGCCATCAAGGTCGATCTCGACACGCTGACGCCGGACGTGGTGGCGAGCTGGAAGCCGGGCGACCGGCTGCTGCTCAACGGCAAAATGCTGACCGGCCGCGACGCCGCGCACAAGCGCATCCAGGACATGCTGGCCAGAGGCGAGCAGCTTCCCGTCGAGTTCCGGGGCCGCGTCATCTATTATGTCGGCCCGGTCGATCCGGTGCGCGACGAAGTAGTCGGCCCGGCCGGGCCGACAACTGCGACGCGGATGGACAAGTTCACGCGCATGATGCTGGAACAGGGCCTGCTCGCCATGGTCGGCAAGGCCGAGCGCGGGCAGCTCGCCATCGAGGCGATCCGCGACCACAAGGCGGCCTATCTGATGGCCGTCGGCGGCGCCGCCTATCTGGTCGCCCGCGCGATCAAGGGCGCCAAGGTGGTCGGCTTCGAGGACCTGGGCATGGAAGCGATCTACGAGTTCGAGGTGAAGGACATGCCGGTGACCGTCGCCGTCGATGCGACCGGCGAAAGCGTTCATCACACGGCGCCCTTGGTTTGGCGTGAGAAGATCGCGAGGGAACGGCTGTTGGAGAAAGCCTGACCTCGCGGCACCTGCTCAGCGCATCAGGCCGGCCGCGCGAAGGGCATCGTTGATCGTCTTGGCAATGCCTGTCTCGACCGGCGGGCGCTCTTCCCGTTCCTCTCTGATCAGGCGCTCCGGGCGGACTGGAGTTACTGAAGCCGCCGCGATCGGAGCAGGAAGTCTTGCCGCAGGCACCTCGCCCGTCGGGCGAGCGGACGCTGGTCCTGCAATACCCCAGAAGCGCGCAATCTCCTGAGAAGAGCCGATGCCGACGTCCAGCATGTGAGCGCCGCTCTTGCCACCGCCCTGGAGCGACGGGTCCACCGGCGTGCCATGCCCCATCCCGCGGATGACTGTTTCCTCCAACTGCACGCGGCCTGCAGCATCCCGCCAGAGCCGCTGCGCCGCATTGCCTGTCCGGCGGCTTTCGGAAGGCTGGGCCGGCAGGGCATGAAGTTGGCGCCATTGCTCCACGCACGCGACGCCATTGACCGCCGACACGGTCCGGTCGCCCGTCCCGTGCCAAACAGACACCATGGGCCAACTGCCGTCGTGCGCAGAAGCGGACCGCACCTTCGCTGCAAGGCCGGCCCCATCGGCGATCGCGCTTCCCTGCATGGCGCTGAAGGCCTCCGGCATCGAGGCCGCCGCTCCGAATGGAAGCCCAGCAATGATCGCACCTCCGGCAAACAGCTCCGGATAGGTCGCCAGCATCACGGACGTCATCGCGCCGCCCGCCGACAGCCCGGTGACATAAGTGCGGGCCGGGTCGGTATGATGGCGCGCCCGGACGGTACGCACCATCTGGGCGATCGAAAGGGCCTCCCCGCCGTCTCGGTGAGTATGCTGGGGCAGGAACCAATTGAAGCACAGGTGCGAATTGTTGGCGCGCCGCTGTTCGGGAAATAGCAGGGCAAAGCCGTAGCGGTCCGCCAGGACCGACCAGCCGGCGCCATGATCATAGCTCGCCGCCGTCTGGGTGCAGCCGTGCAGCACGACGACCAGCGGCGCGCCCGCTTCCAAGCCATTTGGGATGTAGATGCGGGCGCGCAGATTGCCCGGATTGGACCCGAAATCGTCGATGTTGCCCAGCCTGTCCTCAGGCGCGGAGAGCCCTCCTGGCAGCGGTTTTGCGCGCATTGCCGCCAAGCGGGAGATTGTTTCGGCAAGACCTGTCACGGTGCGTCCTTCCGGGCTTCGGGCCCAAGCGTCTCAACGCGCCCATAAGGCTCCGGTTGCTGCACTGCACAATAAGTGTGTTCAGCCTCCGGCTCCTTGGATACTCGGCACCCGTAGCCGTGGAATCTCGATCTTGGGGCAGCGGTCCATGACCACTTTCAGGCCTGCGGCTTCGGCGCGGGCGGCGGCTTCGTGGTTGATGACGCCGATCTGGAGCCAAACGGACTTGGCGCCGGCGGCGATGGCTTCGTCGACCGCTTCACCGGCGGCCTGGGGGCGGCGGAAGATATCGACCATGTCGATCGGTTCGCCGATCTGGGACAGGTCGCGCCAGACATATTCGCCGTGCACATGCTCGCCGGTGATCTGCGGGTTGACCGGCAGCACGCGATAGCCGTGATCGACTAGGAACTTCATCACGCCCCAGCTCGGCCGGTCGGGGCGGTCGGATGCGCCGATCAGCGCGATGGTGCGGGTGGACCGGAGCAGATCGGCAATCTCGGCATCGGTGGTGAGCGGCATGTCTCGTCTCCCATATGGCATCGTAACGCCTGCTATCTCTGCTAGGCTCCGACCATGCTGGAGTCGCTCGCCCGCCCCTGGTCGCCACGCATGATTGCACTCGCCGTGATGGCCGTCGTCGCCGCCAATGCGCTCTATTGCCTGATCTACACGAGCCTGGCGGGACGGCCGGAGAGCGTGGCGCAGGCGGTCGGCTGGAGCATCGTCAATCTCACCCCCTGGCTACTGGCGTTTGAGGCGGGCAAGCGGTGGCAGCGGCCCCTGGCGGTGGCGGCCGGCGGCGCGCTGCTGTCGCTGCTGCTGGGCGCGATTCTGCTCGCCGGCGCGCTCAATCTCTTCGAGCTCGCGCGGCGGGTGCCGGGCGCGGCGCTGACGCTGGGGCTGCTGATGCTCGTGCGGCGCCACGAGGTGCGGACCGGGGAGGGCAGCATCACCCTGCCGCTGCCGCCCGACCGGATCGCCTGGGTCGCCGCCGCCGGGAACTATGTCGAGCTGCACGGCGGCGAGCGGCCGCTGCTGGTGCGGGCGCCGCTCGGCGCGGTCGAGGCGGCGCTCAAGCCCCACGGGTTTGTGCGGATCCATCGCTCGACATTGGTCAACCGCCAGCGCGTGGCGAAGGTCAGGAGCGCCGACCTGCTGCTCGACAATGGCCGATCGCTGAAGCTCGGCCCCAGCTTTCGCGCGCAACTGCTCGCCTGATTTTCGTCCCTTCGTCACCCGGCGCTGGCGAGCGCGCGGCCGCCCCTCCAGGATCGCAGCCGGAGGTGACCAATGCGAACCATGTTGATGGCGTTGATCCTGGTGAGCGGCGCGGCGGTGGCGCAGACGCGGATCGTAGGGGACCTGCCGCGCAAGCAGGCGCAGCCGCTGGAGACCACGCCTGGTCTGGAGACGGAATATGGCGCCGTGCGGGCGTCGGAGGGATATCGGCTGCGGACGATCCTGACCCGGCCGGGGGGCGCCAAGGGCAAGCTGCCGGCCATCTTCATGACCCAGGCGGTGTCCTGCGGCAGCCTGGAACTGCCGCCGGAGTCGCGATCGGTGATGCGGCAGCTGCCGCTCCGATCGGGCCACGTGTTCATCCGCGTGGAGCGGGCGGGGACGGGCGACAGCGAGGGGCCAGATTGTTCAGCGCTCGATTACGACACCGAGGTGAGGCACTATCGCGAGGCCTTCGACCAGCTGACGCGGCACCCCTGGATCGATCCCGCCCGACTCGTGATCTACGGATCGAGCCTCGGGTCGACGACGGCTCCGCTGGTGGCGCAGGGCAAAAGGGTGGCGGGCGTCGCCGTTCAGGGCGGCGGGGCGCTGACGTATCTTGAGCGCATGATCCATTTCGACCGCTTCTATTTCGAACGGTCGGGCAAGTTCCCGCCGGACGAGGTGCACGGGCGGGTGCTCAAGAGCATCCGCTTCAACCAGGCCTATCTGCTGGACCGCAAGCTGCCGGAGCAGGTCGAGCGCGAGCAGCCTGATCTGAAGGGCGTGTGGGCATCGATGCGCGGCACGGTCGAGGCGCCGCCGCATTATGGTCGGCCGCACGCCTGGCACTGGCAGGCGGCGGACAAGAACTTCCTCGCCGCCTGGACCCGGATCGAAGCGCCGATACTGGTGCTGTGGGGCGAGCATGAGCAGTTCGAGCCGCGGCACGGTCATCAGATGATCGTCGATGCGGTCAATGCGCTGCGGCCGGGCACGGCGACGTTCGTGGCGATGCCGGGGATCGACCACAGCCTATTCCGGCATGCTTCTAGTTATGCGGCCTATCGCGACGAGGGCGGGAAGATCGACCGCGAGGCTTTGATCGTGCCGATGCTTGCCTGGTTAAAGACCATTGGCAGCCGCTGATCCATTTCCGTCATTGGGAGACGCGCAGCGACGAAGCAATCTAGAGTCTACGAGTCCGAAGCTGGATTGCTTCGCTCCGCTCGCATGACGGAAAAGAGCGGACGCTACGCTTCGTCGGGATCGGCTTCGTCGGCGTCGATCCAGTCGGGGTAGAAGCTGGGTTCCCGTCGCGACCAGCCGGGCGCCGTGGCGGCGCTTTCGGTGATCGTCAGGAACAGATCGCGCCGGCGCTCGCCGGGAATGTGCGGCAGCGAGGCGGCGGCACAAAAGGCGCCGAGCAGCCACGGCCGGGCGGTGGCGCCTATCAGCCGTTCGTAGAGGAAGCGATAGGCCTGGAAACTAACCAGCCGTTCCTGCGACAGGTCGAAGGCGCTGATGCCGACAAGCGGCGCCATGAACGCCTCGACATCTTCGAGCCCCACCCGTTCCGGCACGCGGCCGCGCAGCTCAGGCAGCCGCTCGTAATTGCGCATCTGGACGGTGATGGAGACCCGTTCGATCGGATCGCGCGAATAGCGGTCGACGGCACCTGGTTCCCTGACAATGCCGATCGACCTTCGGATGTAGCGTTGCGTGCCTGGTGGAAAGGACGCGAATTCCTGCATTTCCGCGATGGTGTACTTGGCACTGGAAGCCGTCACTGCTGTGTCACCTCCTCCTCTTCATTACGCCTGCAATGCTTAGCTTGTTCCTAACCCAAACCAAAGCTCGTCCGCACCCGGCGTTCGAGCACTTCGAGCGGCATGCGGCCACCGTCGAGAACGAGCGAGTGGAAGCGCTTGATATCGAAACCGCGGGCGCGCTCCGCTTCCGCGCGCAAGCGGCTGATCGCGACCTGGCCGACCATGTAGGCGCAGGCCTGGCCGGGATAAACGATGTAGCGGTCGATCTCGGTCTGCGACGCGCTGCGCGACTGGGACGAGTTCTCGACCATATAGTCGATCGCCTTTTCGCGGCTCCAGCCCATCGCATGCAGGCCTGTGTCGACGACCAGGCGAGAGGCGCGGAACGCATAGGAGCCCAGATAGCCAATCTTGCCGAGCGGATCGTCGGCATACATACCGAGCTCGTCCGCCACCTGCTCCGAATAGAGCCCCCAGCCTTCGCTGTACGCCGTCGCCGAGCCGGTCTGCCGGTAGATCGGCAGGTCGCCATTTTCGAGGCTGAGCGCGCCTTCGAACAGATGCCCCGGCGCCCCTTCGTGGAAGGCAAGCGTCGGCAACGTGTAGCGCGGCCATTCCGACGTATCGCGCAGGTTGATGTAGAAAATGCCAGGACGCGAGCCGTCGGGAAGGCCGCGCTGTGCCGAGCCGCCGGGCGCGCCGCCTTCGATTTCGGGCGGCACGCGCCTGATCTCGTAGGGCAGGGTCGGCATGCGAGCGAAGACCTGCGGCAGCTTCGGCTGAATGGCGGCGAGCCGCTCGTTCAAATAAGCGATCAGTTCGGCACGGCCCGGATCAGTGTTCGGGAAGATTTGGCCGGGCCGTTTCTCGACGGCGTTCAGCCGCTCGCGGATGCTGCCCTGCGTATAGCCCTGCGCCTTAAGCAGCGCATCAATCTGGCCGTTGAGCTCGGCGACACGAGTGAGGCCCAGCTGATGGATCTCCTGCGCGCTCATCCGGGTCGTCGTGTGCAGGCGCAGGCAGGTTGCGTAATAGGCCTGGCCGTTCGGCAGATTGGTGACGCCGGTCGGCCCCGCCCGGTCGAGCAATCTGGTGAGGGTCTCGATCTGGCGGGTGGCCGCGGCGCGGATTGGGCCTTCGACGATAGCGGCGGCCCGATCCTCATAGCCGTTGAGGCCGAGTGCGGCGGAGCGGCGCGCGATTGACTTGACCAAAGTCTTCTGGCGCACGTCGCCGTCGCGGAACTGCTTCAGCTGAGCGATGGCCTGGTCGAGAATGAAGTGGGGGGCGATCACGTCCATCGCCGCATTGCTGCGGACGATCTCGGTATCGGCGTCGAGCAGGCTTGGGATCGCTGACAAGCGTGCCATGTACGCGTCGGCATCGGCCTTGTTCTTGACCGGGTGCTGGGTGTCCATGAAGCTGCCGACGCCGGTGTAAAAGCCGCCGAGCTGAGTGACTCCATAGGGTCCGCCGCGATGGCCGAAGCCGGCGGTGTGATAGGGGAAACGGTCGAGCTCCGCCTGCCGCGCGAGGCTGAACTCGGCGGTATCATAGCTGATCTGCGCTTCCGCTCTCAGCCCGTCACGGCCGAGCGCCTGCAGGTCGGCAAGATCGCGCGCCGTCGCCTTGCGGTCGCTCTCGCGCCCGGCGGGCGACCAGTCGGGAAAGCGGGAGCGGAGCGCGGCGCGGGCACCGGTGTCCATTCCCAGGCTCGTGGCCGAAGTTGGATTGCGCTGCAGGTCCGCTTCGAACTGTCGCATCAGCAGATCGTGCAGCTGCTTATCCTTGCCGGTCCGCGCGGTTCCTTGCGCTGCGGCCTTGCCTGCCAGCGCCAGGGCGCCCGCTCCCGCCAGCAACTCGCGGCGGTTGAGAGTTCCGTTCCGCATGTCAGCGCGCCGGGGTCAGCTTGAGGAGGCGGCCCTGCGAGCTGTTGCGCTCGTCTTCCAGCACATAGATGGCGCCGTCCGGTCCTTGGTCGACTTCGCGGATGCGCGCGCCCTCCATGTCCCAGAAATCGCCCTTCTCCGCATTGGTGCCGGTCACGTCGACGCGGACCAGACCCGGCGTATTCATGCCTCCGATGAACACATCGCCGTTCCATTGCGGGAAGAGCTTGCCCGAATAGACCATCAGTCCTGCGGGCGAGATGGCGGGGTTCCACCAGACCTTGGGCGCCTCGAAGCCATCGCCCGGGCGGTGATCGGGGATGTTCTTATCGGCGACCGGCTCATTCGGATAATGGTCGCCATTGGAGGCGAGCGGATAGCCGTAATTCCGCCCCGCCAGAACCAGGTTCAGCTCATCGCCATGGCGCGGACCCATTTCCTGCTGCCAGAGATTGCCCTTGGCGTCGAAGGCGATGCCGAGCTGGTTGCGATGGCCATAGGACCAGATGGCCGGGTGGAAGCCCTTGGCCGCCAGCGGATTGCCGGCGGCGGGCGTGCCATCGTCGTTCAGACGAAGCACCTTGCCGAGCGTCGCTTTCGGGTCTTGGGCCGGCGTGAACTTCTGACGGTCGCCATTGGTGAAATAGAGCTTGCCGTCCGGACCAAAGGCGATGCGGCCCGCATAATGGCCATTGCCCTGCACATAAGGCGTGGCGCGGAAGATGACCTGGACATTGTCGAGCCGCGGGCTGACGCCATCGGTCAGCGTGCCGCGGGCGAGCGCGACGCCCTTGCCGCCTTCGCCGGCTTCCGAGAAGCTCAGATAGACCATCCGGTTCTGCGCGAACTGCGGATGCAGCACGACGTCCATCAGCCCGCCCTGGCCGGCGCTGTCCACCGCCGGTACGCCGGCCACCGAGCTGCGGCTCTTCGCATCCGCGGAGACGAGCAGCAACTGCCCTTCCTTCTGCGTCACCAGCATGCGGCCGTCGGGCAGGAAGGTCATCGCCCAAGGCTTGTCGAAATCGGTGAGGACTTGAACCTGGAAGGGCTTGGCCGCGCTCGGCTGATTGGGGCCGGGCTGGGCCTGGCTGGAGCAGGCCATGAGCATGGTCGAAGCCAAAGCGAAGCCGAGGGTCAGGCGCATGATCGTCTCTCCGATTCTGTGATGTTGCCGAATGCCTAGCGCCCCGGCGCGCCGACGCCAATCGGCCCTTGTGACTCCTGCCGGCAAGGTCTATATCGCCCTTGTTCCCTCGACATCGGTAACGGAGTTGAGGCTGGTGCCACGCGGCGCCGGCACGGAACGCTCGTGCATTTGAAGGACGTTCATTGGCCGATATCGCCGCCCTGACGCAGTTGATCGAGCCCGAGGCGAAGGCGCTCGGCTTCGATCTCGTGCGCGTTCAGATGATCGGCGGCACCTCCGATCCGACGCTGCAGGTGATGGCGGAGCGGCCGGACACGCGCCAGCTGACGATCGACGACTGCGCCGACCTGTCGCGCCGCCTGTCTGACGTGTTAGACGCGGCCGATCCGATCGACGCGGCCTATCGGCTGGAGGTGAGTTCGCCGGGCATCGACCGGCCGCTGACCCGCCTCAAGGATTTTAGCGACTGGGCTGGCCATGAGGCGCGGATCACGCTGGCGGAGCCCATTGGGGACCGCAAGCAATTCACCGGCGATCTGATTGGCACCGAAGGCGAAGAGATTGTGATCGCGACGAAGGATGGGCGCGAGGCTCGTCTGCCGTTCGCCGGCATCAAGACCGCCAAGCTGACGCTCACCAACAAGCTTATCGCGGCGACCGCACCTCTCTCTTCGGCCGGCGCCGAAGAGTTCGAGGACGAGTCCGCCGACGACGATATCCACGCAGAAGGGTAACTGGAATGGCAACTGCCGCTGTTTCCGCCAACAAGGCCGAACTGATTGCAATCGCGGACTCGGTCGCGAAAGAAAAGCTGATCGACCGCGCCATCGTCATCGAGGCGATGGAGGACGCGATCCAGCGCGCCGCCAAGAACCGCTACGGCGCGGAAATGGAGATCCGCGCCAAGCTCGATCCTACCAATGGCGATCTCCGCCTGTGGCGCGTCGTCGAAGTGGTCGAGCAGGTCGACGATATCTACAAGCAGGTCTCGGTCGCCGACGCGCAGCGGCTGCAGAAGGACGCCAAGCTCGGCGACTTCATCGTCGATCCGCTGCCGCCGATCGAGTTCGGCCGCATCCAGGCCCAGGCCAGCAAGCAGATCATTTTCCAGAAGGTCCGCGAAGCCGAGCGCGAGCGGCAATATGAAGAGTTCAAGGACCGCGTCGGCGAGATCATCACCGGTGTCGTCAAGCGCGTCGAATTCGGCCATATCGTTGTCGATCTGGGCCGCGCTGAGGGCGTGATTCGCCGCGACGCGCAGATCCCCCGCGAAGTGGTGCGCGTTGGTGATCGCATCCGCGCGTTGATCCTGCGCGTGATCCGCGAAAATCGTGGTCCCCAGATCTTCCTCAGCCGCGCGCATCCAGACTTCATGAAGAAGCTGTTCGCGCAGGAAGTGCCCGAGATCTACGACGGCATCATCACCATCCAGGCCGCCGCCCGCGACCCGGGGAGCCGCGCCAAGATCGGCGTGATCAGCCGCGACTCCTCGATCGACCCGGTCGGCGCCTGCGTCGGCATGAAGGGCAGCCGCGTGCAGGCGGTCGTCCAGGAGATGCAGGGCGAGAAGATCGACATCATCCCCTGGTCGCCCGACACCGCGACCTTCGTCGTCAACGCGCTGCAGCCGGCCAATGTCAGCCGCGTCGTGATCGACGAGGAAGAGGACCGGATCGAAGTGGTGGTGCCCGACGACCAGCTGTCGCTGGCGATCGGCCGCCGGGGCCAGAATGTGCGCCTCGCTTCGCAGCTGACCGGCAAGGCGATCGACATCCTGACCGAGACCGACGCATCCGAAAAGCGCCAGCGCGAGTTCGCCGAAAGGTCCGAAATGTTTCAGACCGAGCTGGACGTCGACGAGACGCTGTCGCAGCTGCTGGTCGCCGAAGGCTTCACCAGCCTGGAGGAAGTGGCGTACATCGAAACCGACGAGATTGCCTCGATCGAGGGTTTCGACGAGGAGCTGGCCGCCGAGCTGCAGAGCCGCGCCCAGGAAGCGCTGGAGCGGCGCGAGGAAGCCAATCGCGAGGAGCGGCGCGCCTTAGGTGTCGAGGACGATCTCGCCACCATGCCGTACATGACCGAGGCGATGCTGGTTACGCTGGGCAAGGCCGGCATCAAGACGCTCGACGATCTCGCGGATCTCGCGACCGACGAGCTGATCGCCAAGAAGCGGCAGGAACCGCGCCGACGCAACGAAGACGCCCCAAAGCGCCAGGAAGACAAGGGCGGCATCCTTGCCGACTATGGTCTTACCGAAGAGCAGGGCAACGAGATCATCATGGCCGCGCGCGCGCATTGGTTTGAGGAGGACGCCGTTGCGGAAACCTCCCAATGAGCGGCCGAAGCTAGGGCTGAAGCATCCTCGCAGTTCCCCGGCGCAGGCCGGGGTCCAGCCGGCGGATGTGAGTGGACCCCGGCCTTCGCCGGGGAACAAGCCTGATAAAGACGGACCTGAGCGCAAATGCGTGCTGACCGGCGGCAAGACCGACCGGGCGGCGCTGATCCGGCTGGTCGTCTCGCCCGAAGGTGAGGTGCTGCCCGATGTCCGCGCCAAGGCGCCCGGCCGTGGCGCCTGGATTGGCGTCGATCGCAAGGCGCTGCAGGCCGCGCTTGACGGCGGCAAGCTTAAGTCCGCGCTCGGCCGGGCCTTTCGCCGGCGCGATCTTACGATACCGTCGGACCTGCCGGAGCAGATCGAGAAGCAACTCGAACGCGCCGCGCTTGACCGGCTCGGCCTTGAGGCGCGGGCGAGCACGCTCGTCACCGGCTCCGACCGGATCGACAATGCGGCGCGATCGGGCCAGGTGCATCTGCTGCTGCACGCGGCTGATGCGGGCGAGGACGGCAATCGCAAGCTCGACCAGGCATTGCGCATGGGCAGCGATGCGGAAGGAAGCGGCTTGCGGGGCCTCGTAATCGCCGCGCCGCGTACCATATTGTCGGCTGCCCTGGGCCGCGAGAATGTGGTACATATCGCGATCATCGATCAGGGTGCGGCCAGGCGTGTCGGCGAGATGCTGACGCGCTGGCACCGGTTTATCGGATTTGGTTCAGGCGATCGGCCTTGCGAAAGCAACTCGCAAGGTTCAATCGCCGCTGCGACGCCGGCGGGCGATGCGGCAGATGCTGCGAATGAAGGGCTGACGACGGTTCATGAGTGATATCGACAACAAGGAAAAGCCGAAGCTGGGTACGCGGGCCCCTCTTGGCCTGAAGCGCACGGTCGAGACCGGCAAGGTCAAGCAAAGCTTCAGCCACGGCCGCTCGAACACCGTCGTGGTCGAAGTGAAGCGGCGCCGCATCCTCGGCCGCCCGGGCGAGGCCGAACCGACGCCGACGCCTGAGCCGGAAGTCGCGCAGCCGACGCCCGCGCCTGTCGCCGAGGCGCCGCGTCCGGCCGCGCCGCCCCAGGCTGCGCCCGCCCGCCCGATGACCGCGCTCGAGCGGCGCGAGCAGCAGGAACGCCTGCTCCGCGAAGCCGAGGAAGCGCGCCAGCGTGCGCTGGAAGAAGCGCGCCGCCGCGACGAACAGCAGCGGCAGCAGCAGACCGAGGAAGAAAAGCGCCGCGCCGAGGAGAATCGCCGCGCGGAGGAAGAAGCGCGCAAGGCTGCCGAGGAAGAGGCGCGCCGCGCCGCCGAAGCGCCGCCTGCCGAAGCCGCGCCGGCACCGGCCGCTCCTGCCGCCGAAGAGCTTAAGGCCGAAGAGCGGACTGCCACCGCTCCCGCGCCCCGTCGCTTCACGCCCGTCCAGGCGCCGCGCCGGCCCGAGCCGCCGGCGCGTCCGGCCCGTCCGGGACCCCGTGGCGGCGACGACCGCCGCCAGTCCGGCAAGCTGACCGTCACCCGCGCTCTTTCGGACGATGAAGGCGCCCGCGCCCGCTCGCTCGCCGCACTGAAGCGTGCGCGCGAAAAGGAAAAGCGCGCGCACATGTCCGGCTTCGGCCAGCCCCAGGCCAAGCAGGTCCGCGACGTGGTGGTGCCGGACGCGATCACCGTCGGCGAGCTCGCCAACCGCATGGCCGAACGCGGCGCCGACCTGGTGAAGGCGCTGTTCAAGATGGGCATGCCCGTCACGCTGACCCAGACTATCGACCAGGATACGGCCGAGCTGCTCGTCACCGAGTTCGGCCATCGCATCAAACGCGTGTCCGAGTCCGATGTGGACATCCAGACGACCGACGATGTCGATGCCGAGGATACGCTGCAGCCGCGTCCGCCGGTGGTCACCATCATGGGCCATGTCGACCATGGCAAGACGTCGCTGCTCGATGCGCTGCGCGGCACCGACGTGGTCGCAGGCGAAGCCGGAGGCATCACTCAGCATATCGGCGCCTATCAGGTGCAGGTGAAGTCGGGCGACAAGATCACCTTCCTCGACACGCCGGGCCACGAGGCGTTCAGCGAGATGCGGGCGCGCGGCGCCAACATCACCGACATCGTCATTCTGGTGGTGGCGGCCGATGACGGACTGAAGCCGCAAACGATCGAGGCGATCAACCACACCAAGGCGGCCGGCGTGCCGATGATCGTCGCGATCAACAAGATCGACAAGCACGAGGCCAATCCGCAGCGCGTCCGCGAGGAACTGCTGCAGCATGAGGTCATCGTCGAGCAGATGGGCGGCGACGTGCAGGACGTCGAAGTCTCGGCACTGAAGCGTGAGAATCTCGACGAGCTGATCGAGAAAATCCAGCTGCAGGCCGAACTACTCGAGCTGCGCGCCAATCCGGATCGCGAAGCGGAAGGCACGGTGGTCGAGGCGAAGCTCGACAAGGGCCGCGGCCCTGTCGCGACCATTCTCGTCAACCGCGGCACGCTGAAGGTCGGCGACATCTTCGTTGTCGGCGCGGAGAGCGGCAAGGTCCGCGCGCTGGTCGACGACAAGGGACGCAACGTCAAGGAAGCAGGCCCCTCGGTGCCGGTCGAAGTGCTCGGCATTTCGGGTGTGCCCGGCGCCGGCGACAAGCTGACGGTGGTCGAGAACGAAGCGCGTGCGCGTGAGGTCGCGGCTTACCGTGCCGGCGTCATTCAGCAGAAGCGGACGACCTCTGCTCCGGCCTCGCTCGAATCGATGTTCTCGGCGCTGCGCGAAAAGCAGGCGATCGAATATCCGGTGGTGGTCAAAGCCGACACGCAAGGCTCGGTCGAGGCGATCGTCGGCGCGCTGGGCAAGCTCGGCACGGACGACATCCGCGTGCGTGTCCTGTCGGCCGGCGTCGGAGGCATCACCGAAAGCGACGTGATCCTGGCCTCGGCCAGCCGCGCCCCGATCATCGGCTTCAACGTGCGTCCTAACGCCAAGGCACGCGAGATCGCCAATCGCGATGGCGTCGCCTTCAAATATTACGACGTGATCTATCACCTCACCGACGAGATCCGCGCCGGCATGGCCGGGCAGCTCGGGCCGGAAGCAATCGAGCATGTCGTCGGCCGTGCCGAAATCCGCGAGGTCTTCTCGGCCGGCAAGCACGGCAAGGCGGCGGGTCTGCTCGTCACCGAAGGCGTCATCCGCAAGGCGCTCAAGGCGCGCATCACCCGGGCCGATGTCATCATCTACAATGGCGAGATCGCCTCGCTGCGCCGCTTCAAGGACGATGTCGCCGAAGTGCGGGCGGGCCTGGAGTGCGGCGTGACGTTCAGCCAGAACTTCACCGACATCAAGGCCGGCGACTATCTAGAAACCTTCGAAGTCGAGATGCGCGAGCGGACCCTGTAATCTTTCCCGTTCGCTTCGAGCGAAGTCGAGAAGCGTATCTCGACTTCGCTCGATACGAACGGAATATGTGATAGATATGCCCGCTCACACCACTCCCGAAACCCGATCCGTCCGCCTGCTCCGTGTGGGGGAGCAGGTGCGGCATGTGCTGTCCGACGTGCTGATGCGCGGCGAAGTGCATGATCCGGTGCTTGCCTCCCACAGCGTCTCGGTGACGGAAGTCCGCATGTCGCCGGACCTGCGTCATGCGACCGTGTTCGTTAAACCCCTGCTGGGCGCCGACGAAGGCGAAGTGCTCGCGGCCTTGAAGCGGAACGTCAAATATCTGCGCGGCGAGGTGGCCAAGCGCGTGAACCTGAAATTCTCCGCCCAGCTCAAGTTTCTCGCCGACGAAAGCTTCGACGAGGCGAGCCATATCGACTCCATCCTGCGCCGGCCCGAAGTGGCGCGCGATCTCGGCGGCGACGAGGACTGACCTTTTCTTTTGAAGTCCAGCCGCTAACGCCGTGGGCGGAGGTACGCTGATGGCATCCGGTCTGTTCGCCCTGCTCGACGACGTCGCGACGATCACGAAGCTCGCGGCCGCTTCGATCGACGATATCGGCGCCGCAGCGGGCCGCGCCGGAGTGAAGGCGGCGGGCGTGGTCGTCGACGATACCGCGGTGACGCCACGCTACGTCCATGGCTTCACGCCTGATCGCGAACTGCCGATCATCGCGCGCATCGCCAAAGGATCGCTGTTCAACAAGCTCGTCATCCTGCTGCCGGCGGCTATGCTGCTGACGGCGTTCCTGCCTTGGGCGATCACGCCGTTGCTGATGATCGGCGGTGCCTATCTCTGCTTCGAAGGCGTCGAGAAGTTGATCGAGGCGGTCAGCGGCCATGGTCATGGCAAGGCCGACGATCATGTGGCGCTCGAATCGACCGAGCTCGAGAAGAAGATGGTGAGCGGCGCCGTGCGCACCGACTTCATCCTGTCGGCCGAAATCATGGCTATTGCTTTGAACGAAGTGGCCGACCAGTCGCTGCTGACCCAGGGTCTCGCCCTCGCAGTGGTAGGCATCGCGATCACCATCGCTGTGTATGGCGTGGTCGCGCTGATCGTGAAGATGGACGATGTCGGCCTGCACCTGTCGCAAAGGCCCGGCACCGGGGCGCTCGGCCGCGGGCTGGTCAAGGGCATGCCCGTGCTGATGAGCATCCTCTCGGTGGTGGGCGTCGCCGCCATGATCTGGGTCGGCGGCGGCATTCTGGTGCACGGCCTGGAGGCGTTCCATTGGGAGGCGCTGCCGCACGCGCTCCACAATGTCGCGGTCGGCGCAGCGCATGCCGCGCCGGTGGCGCATGGCTTTGTCGAATGGCTGGTGACGGCGATCGGCTCGGGCATCGTCGGGCTGATCGTCGGCGGCATCATCGTCGGCGTCCTGCACCTGGTCCCGCGCAAGGGCGGCGCGCACTAACGGGAGCTTCTAGCTTTTCTCGTTTGCGTGGCGTCGTCGCCTCGCCGAAGCTTGTCGGCGAGGGAGAGAGCGATGGATCCACTGACACGGCGCGACGGGCTGGCGACGATCCTGTCGAGCTTCGCAGTCTACGCACTTGTCGGTGAAGCACGAGCGGCCTCGAAGCGGGGCAACGTCGCGCGCTGGATCGACGAGCAGCAGGCGCTTGCATCCAGTCTCGCGGCCGGGCGGATCAACGGGCCTTCATGGAGCGCGGGAGTGGAACGGCTTGCCGCACAGGTCGAACTGGAGGAGCTTTGGGCGGAGATCGCCCGGGCTCGCGTGGCGCCCGCCGGCAAGGGCTCCGCCAACGACCCGTCCAAGCGTCATGTCCGCTTCCTGGACGAGCAAGGCGCACCCCACAAGCTGAGCTACGGCGTCGCCTTGTTCGACTTCGCCCCCGACAACGTCATCACGCCGCACGGGCATCGGCACATGGTCTCAGCGCACATGGTCGTGAAAGGCGCCTTCCGCATCCGCAACTTTGACCGAGTCGGGGATGAGCCCGGCGCCATGCTGCTCCGGCCCACCCGCGATTACGTCGCCAAAGCGGGCGAAGTCTCAACCATGTGTTCGGAGCGGGATAATATTCACTGGTTCGTGCCGCAGGGTGGGCCCGCGACGACCTTCGACGTGGTCGTCTCCGGTCTCGACGCAGGCGCCCCCGATTACGACATCAAGGCGGTCGACCCCGTGCGCGGCGAGCGGCTGACGGGAGGCGTGATCCGCGCGCCGATCATCGACTTCGACGAGTCCTCCCGCTTCTATACGGCTGCGGTGTGATGCTGTCCGCCTTGGTGTTTGCCGCCACGTTGAGCGCGGAAGAGGCGCGGTGGAACGCGCCTGTCGCGCCGTTCCGGATCGCCGACAATCTCTATTATGTCGGAACGGCCGATCTCGCGGCTTATCTGGTAGTCGACCCGGAGGGCATGATCCTGCTCGACGGCGGCCTTCCCCAGAGCGCGCCCTTGATCCTCGACAGCATCCGGCAGCTCGGCTTCGACCCGAAGCGGGTGCGATTTCTGATCAACAGCCAGGCGCACTACGATCATGCCGGTGGCCTCGCCGAGCTGAAGCGTGCGACGCGCGCCAGGCTGCTGGCATCCGCGCCCGATGCGGAGCTGCTGGAGCGAGGGGGCAGCGGTGACTTCGCCTTTGGCGACACGCTCACCTATCCGCCCGTGAAGGTGGACAGCCTGACCAAAGATGGCGCGCGGCTGACGCTCGGCCGCATCCGCATGACGGCGCATGTGACGCCCGGCCATACGCGCGGCTGCACAAGCTGGACGCTCCAGGTGCGGGTCGATGAACGCATGCGCAACGCGCTCTTCATCTGTGGCGCCAGCGCGCCCGGCTATCGGCTGAGAGACAACCCGGCCTATCCCTGGATCATGGACGATTTCCGCCGCTCTTTCGCCAAATGGCGGTCGCTCGATTGCGAAGTGTTTCTGGGCGCCCACGCTTCTTACTTCGGAATGACGGAGAAGCGGGCGCGAATGGCACCGGGAAGGCCGAATCCCTTTCTGGACAAGGAGGGCTGCGCCGCCTTTCTGGACAAGTCGGAAGCGCGTATCGAGGCGCAGCACGCCAGGGAATCGCCCGCGCCTCGATGATCCGCCCATACCTGCCGCTCAACAATCTTCGCGCCTTCGAAGCGGCGGCGCGGCATCTGAGCTTCACCCATGCCGCCATCGAGCTGCGGGTCACGCCCGCGGCGCTCAGCCACCAGGTAAAGGCGCTGGAGGAGCGGCTCGGCCTGCCGCTGTTCCATCGCTTGCCGCGGGGGCTGGCCCTGACTGACGAAGGCAAGGCGCTGGTGCCTGTCCTGAGCCGCTCGCTCGACGATATGGCTGCGATGGTCGAGCGGCTGGCCGGCAGTTCCGGCGCGGTGCTCAGCATTGGCGTGGTGGGGACGTTCGCCGTCGGCTGGCTGCTGCCGCGGCTGGAGCGGTTCCGCACCACCCACCCGCAGATCGACCTGCGCCTCTCCACCAACAATAACCGGGTCGACCTGGCCGAGGAAGGATTGGATCTGGCGATCCGCTTCGGCGACGGCGCCTGGCATGCGACCAATGCCGAGCGGCTGGTCGACGCCCCGGTATCGCCGCTCTGCACGCCGGCGATCGCGGAGGGTTTGAAGCAGCCGGCCGACCTGCTCGGCACGACGCTGTTCCGGTCCTATCGGGCCGATGACTGGACGCGGTGGTTTGCCGCTGCCGGATTGCAGGCACCGGTGCTGCGCGGGCCGGTGTTCGACTCCTCGCGGCTGATGGTCGATGCGGCGCTGGAAGGGCTTGGCGTGGCGCTGGCGCCGCCTTCGATGTTCATGCGCGAACTCGAAGCGGGCCGGCTGGCGCGGCCCTTCGCAGTCGAGGCGGACATTGGCGGTTATTGGCTGACGCACCTCAAGTCGCGTGCGCTCACGCCCGAGATGGAGGCCTTCAGGCGCTGGCTGGTGGACGAGGCAGCTTCAGCACTTCTGCGCTGATCACCGCTTCGATCAGCGCGTCATCGGGCTCGATTTGCCGTTCGAGGATCAGCAGCGCCAGGCCATGGGCGATTGACCAGGCGCGGACGGCGATCACATGCGGGTCCATGCCGGTCAGCTCGCCCGCAGCGCGGGCATTCTCGCGCAGGAAGGCCATGGCGTCTGGCACATGTTCGGGCGGCTGGGCGAGGATGTTGCGGGCTGCCGTTGCGCTGAAGGTGAGGCGGAACAGTGCGGGATGATCAAGCGCGAAGCGGACATAGGCGATGCCGGTCGCAACGAACCCCTTTTCGCCGCCGCCCGCCGCCTCGGCGGCGCGGTGCTGCGCCGCGCCCAACCGGCCCAGCCCCTCGGCGGCCAGCGCGTCGAGCAGCGCATCCTTGTCGGGAAAGTGCCGATAGACCGCGGTGGCGCTGACGCCGACCGCGCGCGCGACTTCTCGCAGGGAGAGATCATGTGCCTCGCGCGTCTCCAGCAGCTCCAGCCCGGCGTCGAGTAGCGACCGCCTCAGATCGCCATGATGATAGCTGCGCTTTTCCATGTTGACACTGTTACCATTGGAGCTATGTTTATGCCGTCAACATCTGGCGCAGGAGAGTCGCTGTGGCAAGCTCCGTAGAAACACTGATTCGTTCGACGGTGGCCAAGGGGGTCACCGCTTTGGCCGGCTTCAACCGCAAGCGGCTTCCTCCGGTCGAAGATCACCCGTTCCTGACCGGCATCCACGCGCCGATGACCGATGAAAAGACGCTGACCGAGCTGCCGGTCAGCGGCACGATCCCGGCGGCGCTGGACGGGCGTTATCTGCGCATCGGCCCCAATCCGATCGCGGCCGATCCGCGCAGCCATCACTGGTTCAGCGGCGACGGCATGGTGCATGGGCTTCGCCTGCAGAACGGCCGCGCGCTCTGGTACAAGAACCGATGGATCCGTTCGAAGCGGGTGGCGGAGCTGCGCGGGGTGGAGGCGGCGCCCGGCCCGCGGCATGGCGGCTTCGACACGGTCAACACCAATGTCACCGGCATCGGTGGCCGCACCTGGGCGCTCGTGGAAGCCGGCAGTTATCCGGTCGAGCTGTCGGACGATCTCGACGAACAGACCTATAATCCGTTCGACGACACGCTGCTGGGCAGCTTCAGCGCGCATCCGCATTTCGATCCGCTGACCGGTGAGAACCACGCCATCTGCTATGAAGGCATGGATCAGAACGTCGTGCGCCATGTGGTGGTGTCGGCCGAGGGCAAGGTGGTGCGCGAGGAGCCGATCCCGGTGCAGCACGGCCCATCCATCCATGACTGCGCGATTACGGCGCGCTATGTGCTGGTGTTCGACCTGCCGGTGACCTTTTCGATGAAGAAGCTGATCGCCGGGCATAACTTTCCTTATGCCTGGAACCCCGATCACCGCGCGCGGGTGGGGCTGCTGCCGCGCCAGGGCAAGGCGGAGGACATCATCTGGTGCGATGTCGAGCCCTGCTACGTCTTCCACCCCTGCAACGCCTATGACCTGCCGGACGGGCGCGTCGTGGTCGATGTCGTGGCGCATGAATCGATGTTCGGCCGTTCCGCGCACGGACCCGATAGCGTCGCCAGCGCCTTCGAGCGGTGGACGATCGACCCGGCCGCGCACCGCGTCGCGCGCCAGGCAATCGACGCCAGCCCGCAGGAATTCCCGCGGCCCGACGAGCGGCTGACCGGCGAGCCCTATCGCTATGCCTATGCCATGGCGCTGCCGGAGGGCCGCGCCGACCAGTTTCTCGGCGCGACGAAACTCTACAAGCATGATCTGGAGACCGGCACGCGCCAGGTGCACGACTTTGGCGATGGCCGTTACCCAGGCGAGTTCGTGTTCGTGCCTGCCCATGCAGCGGCGGCGGAGGACGAAGGCTGGCTGATCGGCCTCGTCGTCAACTATCCGGCCGAGAGCACCGACCTCGTCATCCTCAACGCGCGCGATTTTGAAGGCGAACCGCAGGCCAGCATCCGCGTGCCACACCGCGTCCCTCCGGGCTTTCACGGCAACTGGGTGGCTAGCGCCTAAACACTTCGTCATTGCGAGCGTAGCGAAGCAATCCAGTGGTCGACGCCGCTGGATTGCTTCGTCGCTATGCTCCTCGCAATGACGAGATCAGGAGCGCAGGCTCCGGAAGGTTATGGACCAGCGCGTGCGCTCCGCGGCACTGATGCTGTGCTCCCATTCCCAGCGCGCGGGTCCGCTCAGATGATAGGCGGCGCGCGGCTCGAGTGTCATCGAGTGACGCTCGAACCGAGTGCCGGAGCGGCGGCGGAAACGCATCGTGTCGGGCGCGCCGAGCGAGATCCCCACCACATGCTCGAAGACCGGCCGATCCCGGTGCCAGCCAATGCCGGCGCCGGGATCGTAGCGGATCAGCAGGGCATGCGGCAGTTCGTCCGGCCGCAATCCGGCGAAAGCGGCGGCGCGGGCGCGGATCGGCAGCAGCCAGCCGGGCAATGGCTCGGTCTCGGCGAAGCGGCTGTCCTCGAAGTCATAGCGCCAGCCATAGGAGGTGGTGAGGCGCTTGCCGGTCCAGCCTTGGAAGCGGAACGGCTCGAGCGGTGCGGCATTGATTGCCGCAATCAGCGCCTGTTCTTCCTGCGGTGAGACGAAGTCGACGGCGAACGCGAGGCCAGCAATGCCCGGCCCGAACAGGTCGCCTGTCATGGCCTAGATGTGGAAGTCGCGTCCCTCACGCAGCCGCCGCTCCAGCGTCGCCCGCATCGGCTGCACTTCGGTGAGCGCGATCGGTCGCCGCAGCCGCGATCGCACGAACGACGCGAGGCCGAGCGCCAGCAGGAAGGAAACAAGGACGGCGATCCACAGCATCAGGTTACTCCCCGCCGCCACAGCGCGCATCCTGCACGTTTGTTCCGGCCTCGCATCGGTAGACCGGGCGCATGCTCCAGCGAAAGGTAAGTAGGTGGTTAACCGCTGTTCCGGAGCGCGGTGGCGATCGCATTGATCGACAACTGAATTCCTTCCGCGACCCGCTCATCCTGCTCGCCGGCGCGATGCCTCTTCAATAATTCGACCTGGAGCAGATTGAGCGGCTCGATATAGGGCAGGCGCAGCCTGATCGAGGTATCGAGCGACGGATTGCGCTCGAGCAGCCGGCACTGGCCGGTGATTTCCAGCAGCTGGTCATGGGTGCGGCGCCACTCGTCGCGGATGCGGTCGAAGAGAGTCTCGCCGAGTATGCGATCCTCGACCAGCCCGGCATAACGGGCGGCGATTTCCATGTCGGATTTGGCGAGCACCATCTCCAGATTGCCGAGCGTAGTAGCGAGAAACGGCCATTCTACCGCCATGGTGCGCAGCAATCCGCGGTCGCCGAAACCCTCTAGCGCGCTGCCGACGCCGTACCAGCCGGGCAGCATGACGCGCGCCTGCGCCCAGCTGAACACCCAGGGAATGGCGCGCAGATCCTCGATCGCGTCGGATTTGGTGCGGCTGGCCGGGCGCGATCCGATCTTCAACGTCGCGATCTCCGCGATCGGCGTCATCTGGCGGAAAAAGGTCCGGAACCCCTCCGTCTCATAGACGAGGCCCCGATAGGCGCCGAACGCGCTTTTCGAGAGTTGCTCAGCGGCCGTCTGGAACCGCCCCGCATCCCCGGCACTCAACAGCGGCGGTTCAAGCGAGGCGAGCAGGGTGGCGGCCGCGATCGCCTCCAGATTGGCCGCCGCGCTTTCGGGCGTGCCATATTTGGCGGCAATGACTTCGCCCTGCTCGGTGATCCGGATGCGACCCTGGACGGTGCCCGGCGCCTGGCCGCGAATGGCGGTGAACGACGAGCCGCCGCCGCGCCCGACCGCGCCGCCGCGGCCATGGAAGAGCTGCATGCCGACACTCGCCTCGGCGAACACCTCTCGCAGAGCTTCGCTCGCGCGATAAAGCGACCAGACGGAGGTCAGATACCCTCCGTCCTTGTTCGAGTCCGAATAGCCGAGCATGACTTCCTGACGCCCGCGCGCGCGGGCCCAGTCGGCAATGCCGGGCAGCGCGAGCCACTCGCGCATAATCGCGGGTGCGGCTTCCAAGTCACCGATCGTCTCGAACAGCGGCACCGCCATGATCGCCGGCGCTTCGCCTGGCCGGTACAGCCCCGCTTCCTTCAGCAGCAACTGCACTTCCAGCAGGTCGGACACCGACTTGCACATCGACACGATATATTGGGTGATCGCGGCGGGGCCGTAGCGCCGGTGCGCTTCGGCTGCCGCGTGGACGATCGCGAGTTCGCTTTGCGTCTCGTCCGAATAGCCGGCGAACGGTGTGGCCAGCAGGCGGGGCGAGGCCAGTTCTTGCTGCAACAGCGCGACCCGAGCAGACTCGTCAAGCGCGGCATAGTCCGGCGAGACGCCGGCAACGCGCAGCAGCTCGGCGACCACCCGCTCGTGCACCGCGCTGTTCTGGCGCAGGTCGAGCGTCGCCATGTGGAAGCCGAAGGCATCGACTGCGCGCATCAGACCGCTCAATGCGCCGGCGCCCGCCAGCACACCTCCATCCTTGGAGATGGAGTGGTTGATCGCGGCCAGGTCCGCCTGCAGCTCGGCGGGCGCGGCATAGGGCGCGGCCGTCAGGCTGGTGGCGCGCGGCGGCGCCTTGCCGGTCAGCTCGCGATAGGTGGCGCTCAGCCGTGCATAGATGCCGGACAAGGCGCGGCGATAGGGTTCGTCAGCCCGCGCGGGTGAGGCGTCGTGGCTCGCCTCCGCCAGGGCCAGTACCGCCTCGTCAACTTGTGCGAGCGTCGAGGAGACTGACAGTTCTGACCCCAGCTGGTGCACGGCATCGAGATAATGACCCAGTGCCGTTTCTGCGCCGCTCGCCATCGCCAAGCGGAGCGAGTCGGCAGTGACGAAGGGATTGCCGTCACGATCGCCGCCGATCCAGCTACCGGGCCGCACGAAGCTGGGCAGACCCTGGCCGAGTGCGCGTTCCCAGCGGGCGTAAAGCGCCGGCAGCACCGGCAGAAAGGTGTCGCGAAAATAGGCGCGCGTGGTTTCGATCTCGTCGGCGACGTAGAGCCGTTCGCGACGCAAGGGGCGCGTCTGCCACAGCAGCGCGATCTGGCGGGCGATCGCCTGTTCGAGCGGCTCGCCCGATGCGGTCTCCTCCGCGCCCGTGTCGCGCCGCCGCATCAGTTCGGCGATGCGGTTGCGGTGATCGATCATGCTCTTGCGGCGCACTTCGGTCGGGTGGGCGGTCAGCACCGGCGCCACGAGGGCGGTTTCCAACAGTTCGAGCAGCGCCGCGTCGGTGACGCCCTGCTCGCGCAGGCGCGCCACCGCATGGGCGACATCGGCACCCGGCTCCGACGCGATCCCCTGCCGGTCCTCGGCGAGGTTGGCGAGCATCGAAAAAAGCATGAAGCCGCGCACGAAATCGAGCGTGTCGTCGAGCGTCAGCGCTTCAAGCCCGGTGTCGATCGCCTGCGCGGCGCCCCGATGCCGGTCGACCGAGGCGCTGCGGATATATTCGGTGCGCCGGTAGAGCCGTTCGCCGCCATAATGGCGGATCACGTCGCCAAGCAATTTGCCCAGGAAACGGATGTCGGGGTTCTGCGCGATCGGGGGGAGCTCGGCCATGATCCGATGCTGCGGTGCAGCAGCGGCTTAGTCAATCGCGCTGACCTGGCCATTGCTGCAGACCACCGCCATGCTATTGCGGCGCCAAAGAATAATCAGGAGCAGGAACATGCGCGGCATCCCCTTTGTCCTTAGCTTCGCGCTGCTGACTGTTCCTGCCGCCGCGCAAGACTCGGCCAAGGCGGTTGATGCGGGTGCCAAGCCCGCCGATCCCGCGACAAAGCCCGAGCCGCTGCCCAAGGGCGAGGAAGCCTATTTCACCGCCCTTAAATGGCGCAACATCGGCCCCAATCGCGGCGGCCGCTCGATCTCCTCCTCGGGCAGCGTGGCGCGGCCCAACGAATATTATTTCGCGGCGACCGGGGGTGGCATCTGGAAGACGACCGACGGCGGCACCAGCTGGTCCGCTGTCACGGACGGCCAACTGGACACGGCCGCGATGGGCGGCGTCGCCGTCTGCGAAGCCAATCCGGATGTGGTCTATGCGACCACCGGCGAAACTCAACTGCGCGGCAATATCCTGCCCGGCAACGGCGTGTGGAAGACGGTCGATGCCGGCAAGACCTGGAAGAAGATCGGACTGGCCGAGGTCCAGAATTTCTCCCGCGTGCGCATCCATCCGAAGAATTGCGACACCGTCTATGTCGGCGGCTTCGGCCATTATGGCGAGCCGAATGAAGAGCGCGGAGTTTTCAAGACGGTCGACGGCGGCAAGAGCTGGAAGAAAGTGCTCTACCGCGACCCGCGCACCGGCGCCGTCGACATCTCTCTCGACCCGAACAACCCAGACACGCTCTACGCATCACTCTGGGAAGCCTGGCGCAAGCCTTGGGGGATGAGTTCGGGCGGGCCGGGCAGCGGCCTGTTCAAGTCCACCGACGGCGGCGCGACCTGGACCGAACTCACCCGCGCCAAGGGCATGCCGCAGACGGGCCTGATCGGGAAGATCGGCGTCAGCGTCTCGCCGGCCGATGCCAAGCGCGTCTATGCGATCGTCGAGCATCAGGATGGCGGCGTGTTCGTGTCCGACGATGCGGGAGCCAGCTGGACCCGCACCAACGATCATCGCGACCTTCGCCAACGCGCTTTCTATTACTCGCGCCTGGTCGCCGATCCGAAACTGAAGGACCGGGTCTATGTGCTGAACGTCGACTTCTTCCGCTCCGACGATGGCGGCAAGACGTTCAAGACCAAGATCAAGGTGCCGCACGGCGACAATCACGACCTGTGGATCGCGCCCAACGACAATCAGCGCATGGTCCAGTCGAACGACGGCGGCGCCAATGTCAGCGTCAACGGCGGCACCAGCTGGACCAAGCAGAATTATCCGACTGCGCAGATGTACCGCGTCTCGGTCAGCAACCACTTCCCTTACTTCGTCTGCGGCGGCCAGCAGGATAACTCCACGATCTGCGTGCCCTCGCGCGACTGGAAGCACGTCAATGTGCTGGGAGGGCTGTACGGCTTCGCGGCCGGTGGCGGCGAGAGCGGCTATGTCACCAACGATCCGCGCAATCCGAACATCTTCTATTCGGGCAGTTATGGCGGCACGCTGGACCGATACGATCATGCGACCGGCCAGGAACGGCGGATCAACGTCAATCCCGACAATCCGATGGGCTATTCGGCCGGCGACATCGCCGAACGCTTCCAATGGACCTATCCGATCGTGTTCGATCCGCACGAGCCGGGCACGCTCTATGTCACGTCCCAACATGTCTGGCGGACGCGGAACGAAGGTCAGAGCTGGGAGAAGATCAGCCCCGACCTGACGCGCCACGATCCGGCGACTTTGGGTCCGTCGGGGGGACCCATCACCCGCGACCAGACCGGCGTCGAGACCTATGCGACGATCTTCGCGCTGGCGCCTTCGCGGCTGGAACGTGGTGTCATCTGGGCCGCGTCCGACGACGGCATGGTGCATGTGACGCGCGACGGCGGTGGCAATTGGGCGGACATCACGCCCGAGGCACTGCCCGCCAATGTGAAGATCACCACGGTCGAGGATTCGCCGCACAAGGCGGGCACCGCCTATCTGACCGGGCATCGCTTTCTGCTCGGCGACTTCAAGCCCTATGTCTTCAGGACGACCGACTATGGCCGCAGCTGGTCGGCGATCGCGAGCGGCATCCCCGCCGACGAGATGGCGCGCAGCATTCGCGAGGATTTGAAGCGGCCGGGCCTGCTCTATCTCGGCACCGAACGGGGCGTGTGGGTGTCGTTCGACGCGGGCGGGCGCTGGCACAAATTGCAACGCAACCTGCCGGCGGTGCAGGTCTCCGACCTCGCCGTCACCGACCGCGACCTGGTCATCGCCACCCATGGCCGGTCCTTCTGGGTGATGGACGATATCGGCGTGCTGCGACAGCTCGCGTCAGGCGAGGACCGGCGGCTGCGGCTGTTCACGCCGTCGGCGGCCGTTCGCGGCGTCGACGAAGGCGTGGCGATCGATTATTTCCTGCCGAAAGCCCCACGCAAGCTATCGCTCGATATCCTCGGCCCTGACGGCAAGCTGATCCAGAGCTTCGCTGGGAGCACCAAGGAGTATAAGAAGCCCGAGGAAGACGATGACGGGCCGATCCCGGTGCCGACCGCGGGCATGAAGGCCGGTCTCAACCGGTTCGTCTGGAACATGCGCCATCCCGGTTTCACTGAGTTTCCGAACATGATCCTGTGGACCAGCCGCAACCGCGGCATTACGGCGCTGCCCGGCCGCTATCAGGCCCGGCTGACGGTGGATGGCCGTGCCCAGGTGCAGCCATTCGAACTGCGCGCCGATCCGCGCGTCACCACCGCGACACCAGCCGACCTGCAGCGGCGCTTCGACCTCGCCAACCGCATCTCGGCGCGCGTCAGTCAGGCCAACGAAGCGGTGCTGCTGATCCGTGGCGTCAAGCAGCAGACGGCGGCCGCATCCGCAAAGACGGCCGATGCCGGGCTGAAGGCGGAACTGGGTGACTTCGACGCGAAGCTGAGCGCGGTCGAAGGCCGGCTCTACCAGGTGCAGAATCGCAGCCGGCAGGACCCGCTCAATTACCCGATCATGCTCAACGACAAGCTTGCCGGGCTGATCGGAACGGTCGAGAGCGCCGAAGCGCCACCGACCGACCAGACCGAGCAGGCGTTCGCGACCCTGTCCGGCCAGCTCGATGCGCAGCTCGCCGCACTAGAGCAGGCGCTTGGCAGCTTGCCGGCGCTGAACCAGCGGCTGCGTGCGGCCGGGCTGAAGCCCGTCGAACGCCGCGCGCTCCCGGCCGCACCGGCAGGAACGGCCAAAGAAGGTGGAGCGGGAGAAGAATAGCCGCTCCCCGGCGAAGGCCGGGTCCAGCGGCACGGACGAGTGGGCCCCGGCCTGCGCCGGGGAGCAGTTATGCGTCAGCGGCTCGGATCGATCAGGTATTTCGATCCCGTCCGCTTTTGCTCATAGGCGCGGACTACCTCCGGCCTGAGCGCATCGCGAAGGCTGATCGTGTCGGTATAGTGGCTGGCAAAGGTGGTGCGGAACTCGCGCGCGACGCGTTCGCGCAGGCGCACATTGGTCTCCATGCCTGCTTTCTGCAGGAACGGCGTCAGCAGCCAACCACCGACGCTCCAGGAAAAGCCGAAGGACAAGCGGTTCAGGATGGTGGGCCCGAGATCGAGCGCGCCATAGATATAGAGCTGCTTGAAGCTGTCGGAGCCGTAGCGGCTGTAGCTGCCCATCTTCCGAGAGGCGACGCGCTCCATGGCCGACATGATCTGGCTGCCGAGCTTGCCGCCTCCGATCGCGTCGAAGGCGATGGTCGCGCCGGTCGCGTCGATCGCGGCTTCGAGCTTCTGGATGAAGTCGGCCTGGCTGCTGTCGACGACATGCTCGGCGCCGAGGTCGCGCAGCAGCTTCTCCTGTTCGGCGCTGCGGACGATGTTCACCAGCGGCACGCCATCGGCCAGGCAGATGCGCACCAGCATCTGGCCGAGATTGGAGGCGGCGGCAGTGTGCACGATTGCCTTGTGCCCTTCGGCCTTCATCGTCTCGACGAAGCCGAGCGCGGTCAGCGGGTTGACGAACAGCGACGCTCCTTCGGCCGGGGTGGCGCCTTCCGGCAGCACGATGCAATCGCGGGCGGCGATACGCCGATGCTGGGCGTACATCGCGCCGCCGATCATGCCGACGACGCGGCCGATCAGCTGCTGCTGGTCCGGCCCTGCGGCAATAACGGTGCCGGCGCCTTCATTGCCGACGGGCAGCGACTGTCCGAGCCGCGCCGCGACCGCGCCCAGCCGCTCCTGCGGCACTTTGGCGGTGAGCACGTCGCCGTCCAGCTGCAGCGTCGACACGTCGGCGGGCCCGAGCAGCAGGCCCAGGTCGGACGGGTTGATCGGCGCCGCCTCGACGCGCACGAGCAGCTCGCCAGGGCCCGGCTCGCCCAGTTCCTGCGGCTCTAGGCTGATGCGCAACGTGCCGTCCCCGGTGACGAGCGAGCGAAGTTCCAGGCTGTCCATGTCCATGCCCCTTTGTTGGTCCGGCCCGATCTATAAAGCCGGATCGGGCATGATCTAGCCTTGCGGGCGCAGCTTGGCGTCGATCTCCTGCGCGCGCTGCGCGGCCGGACGGCTGGTCAGCCGACCGACATAGGCATCGAAACTGTCGCGCTTCGGCAGCGTGCCGAACTGCGTGCCCCAGACGATCTGCGAGCCGAGATAGACGTCCGCCGCCGTGAACCGGCCACCGGCGGCCCATTCATTCTCGGAGAAATGGCCATCGAGCACATCGACGACCGTGTCGTAATCGCCATAGCCGACCATCGCCTTCTTATCGGCCGGGATGTCTACGCCCAGCGTCTTGTCGATGATGGCGGCCTCCACGGGTCCGGCCCCGTAGAACATCCAGCGATAATAAGGCCCGCGCTCCTTGGAGCCAGGCGGCGGCGCCAGGCCCGCCTCCGGGTATGCATCGGCGAGATAGGCGCAGATCGCCGCGCCCTCGGTCACTACCACATCACCGTGCTTGATCGCCGGCACCTTCCCCATCGGATTGATCGCGAGATACTCCGGCGCCTTCATCGTCGTGCCATATTCCAACACCACCGTCTCATAGGGCGCGCCCACTTCCTCCAGCATCCAGCGGACGATCGCGCCGCGCGACATCGGGTTGGTGTAGAAAGTCAGCTCGGCCATGCGGCTCTCCCTTGTTCGAGTCGATTAGAACATAGCAGGAACAATCATTCAGGCCAAATGCGTCTTGAAGAAGGCCAGCGTCCGCTCCCAGGCAAGCTTTGCCGCCGCCTCATTATAGCGTTCGGCCGAGGTGTCGTTGTTGAAGGCGTGGTTGGCGCCGGCATATTCGTGCAGCGTCACCGGCTTGTCTGCCGCCTGCAGCGCGGCGACGAAAGGCCGCACCGTCCCAGCCACCCGCGCATCCAGCTCCGGCAAATGAAGCATCAGGGGAATGGCGACCTTGGCCGCCTCCTCGGGAGCAGGCGCCGGGCCGTAATAGCTCACCGTCGCCGCGAGCCCCGGCGCGTCGGCGACCGCAAGCCGGTTCACCATCGCCCCGCCCCAGCAAAAGCCGGTCACGCCCGCCTTGCGACCACCGGAGAAGCGCGGGAACACCGATTGCGCATCCTTCACTGTGTCGGCGAGGTCGAGCGCACCGATCATTTGCCGTGCCTTGTTCTCGTCGGCCGGGGTGCCGCCCGCAGGCGTCAGCAAATCGGGCGCGACCGCGCGATAGCCAGCCAGCGCAACGAGCCTTGCCACGTCGCGGATATGCTCGTTGAGGCCCCGATTCTCGTGAATGACGACAATGAGCGGCCCAGCCTTGCCGCGCGCCGGCTCGGCGACATAGGCGCTCATCGCCCGACCCGGCGCGCTCTCCCAACGATCCCTGCGCGTCTTCAGCCGCTTGTCGTCCGCCGGCACCACGGCCGCGGCAGCCGGCGAGGCAGCGATGGATGCTATCAGCGCCTCCGCTGCGGCGGCACCGCCAGCCAGCAGCGTCATCTCGCGCAGAAAGGCGCGGCGGTCGCGGCCTTCATGCGTGAAGGCATCATACAGTTCGATCGCCTGCTGGCGGATGCTGTCGTTCATTCACGCTCTCCTGCTTCTTCTTCCGTCATCCCCGCGAAAGCGGGGACCCAGCTGAAGCGAAGAACTGGGTTCCCGCTTTCGCGGGAATGACGAGGGGTATTATTTGGCCCTGTACCGGTCGAACCAGGCGATGATCGCCGCTGCCTTGGCCGCAGATTGCGACGGTCGGACGGCGAGGCCGCCATGGCTCGCGCCTGGAACCTTGACGAGCATCGTGGGCACGCCCTGCAGCTGGAGTGCAGAATAATATTGCTCGGCCTCGCTGACCGGGGTCCGGTAGTCCTCCGAGCCGACGACGACCAGGGTCGGCGTCTTCACATTCCCGACCAGCGACAGCGGCGAACGCGACCAGTAAAGCTGGGGGTCTTCCCATGGCTTCTTGCCGAACCAATATTTGGTGAAGAAGGCGGGGTTGTCGGCGGTCAGCGCAAAGCTCGCCCAGTCGATCACCGGCTTCTGAGTCGCGGCCGCCTTGAACCGGTCGGTCTTGCCGATGATCCAGCTGGTCAGCACGCCGCCGCCGGAGCCGCCGGTCACGAACAGATTGTTCGGATCGATCTGCCCGGTCGCGATCGCCGCATCGACCGCGCTCATCAGGTCGTCATAGTCGCGCGCCGGATAGGTCTTGTCGATCTCGTTGGCGAACGCCTCGCCATAGGAGGTGGAGCCGCGCGGATTGACCGACAGCACCGCATAGCCGGCACTCGCATAGAGCTGGTTGTCGGTCGCGAAAGACGGGCCGTATGCGGAGTGCGGGCCGCCATGGATCTCCAGGACCAGCGGGTGCTTGCCACCCGCGGCCGGCGTCGGGGGGAGCGTCAGCCAGGCGTCGATCGGCTTGCCGTCGAATGCGGTGACGTTGACCTTCTGCACCGCGCCCAGCGTCTTGCCCGCGAACAGTTCCTGGTTGAGCCGGGTCAGAGTCCGTGTCGTCCCGCCCCGCACCAGCGCGATGTCCGACGGGCGCTGCGGATTGCCGACAGTGGCGGCGACGGAGCCGTCTCGCGCCACGCTGAACTCGCCGCCGGTGTAGGGCCGGTCGAGCGCTGACCCGGTCAGCCCCTCGGCCACCGTCCGCATCGATCCGTCCATCCCAACGCGCGCGACCTTGGTGACGCCCTTGTCATCATAGGAGACATAGATGGCGCGGCTGTCTGCCGACCAGACCGGCGAGGAGACGCTGCGATCGAGCCGCGGCGTCAGCGCGCGCGGCGCGCCGCCGCCGGCGGGCATCACATAAAGCTCGTCCGCCTCATAGGCGCGTCCCGCATCGTCATAGCCGGTGAAGGCGATCCATTTGCCGTCGGGCGAGGTAACGGGATCCTGATCGGGGCCGCGGCGATCGGTCAGCGCACGGATGGCGCCGGTCTCGACATCCACTTCCTGCAGTTCGCTGTCATTGCCTTCCAGCTGCCATTTGTCGGTCAGGTTGGCGCTGAACAGCAACTTGCGGCCGTCGCTCGTCCAGTCGATCTGCCCGCCGATCGGCGCCTTGGCGAAGGTGACCTGGCGCGGCGCGCCGCCCTCGGCCGAAACCGTAAAGATCTGGGTAAGGCCAGGCTTCAGATAGCCCTGACTGTCGGTGCGATAGACGACGCGGTCATAGATTTCGAGCGGCTTGGCCCATTCCGCGCCTTCCGGTTTCTTGAGGGGCTTGCCCAGCGCGGGCGCCTCGGCGGGCACCAGCATGGTATAGGCAAGGCGGGTGCCGTCCGGCGACCAGACGATCTGGCCGGGCGAAGTCGGCAGGCCGGTGACGCGCGCAGTCTGCGCCGTCGCCATCCAGCGCACGAACAGCTGCGGCGCGCCGCCTTCCGCGGTCGAGACATAGGCAAGGCGCCGGCCATCGGGCGACCAGCGCGGGCTGGTGTGCGATCCCGGCCCGGCGATCAGCGGCGAATGGGCGCCGGTGCGCGTGTCGATCTGCCAGATGGTCGGCCGCGCGCGGTCGGTCATGATGTCGCCCGAGCGGCGGACATAGGCAATGATCGAACCATCCGGACTGATCTGCGGGTCGGTGGCGACTTCCAGGCTGAACAGGTCGCCACCCTGCAGCGTGCGGCTGGGGCCGTCGGCGGGCTGGGCGTGGAGGGGAGCGGCGAGACAGAAGGCAAGGGCGATCAATGGGCGGCGCATGGGTCAGCCTCTTATCGGCGCGCCGGGCCCCTGCCCGGCGCCTAATCTCCCCCCATGGAAGAAGAAAAGCGCCGGCTCAAGAGAGGGATGTCAGGAGAGGCGGACGGAAGCCGCCGCGGCCCAGGCGCTGGCCGCCTGGCTGTCGGTGCGGCCGCATTCGCTCGCCTCGCGCATAAGAGAGAGCATGTCGAGCACCGCCGGCCCGCGCTCGCCCCTGGCCAGCCGCCCTTCGAGCTTCCAGGCGAGATCGGCGACCGGTCGGATTTCATAGCGCTGGGCGAGGTGCCGCAGGTCCGAGGCCTTGTCGCACAGGCCGGCCACGGAACCGTACGGAACGGCCGCTCGCAGTCCGTCGATCCGCTCGCACAGATCCGCCTGAACCTGCTTCATCCCGTCCTGATGCATATGGCCCTCCAGATCTCTGCCAAGGAAGGCTAAGCAGCTCTTCGTGAAAGCCGCGTTAAGGCCGAGCGGCTTGACTCTGCGGCGGCTTGGCTGCATGGGGCGCGGCTGACAGAGCGGCGGCGACGCCGCTTTTCTTTTTCGCGAAATCAAGAGAGTTGGGCCATGGCCAAGCCGACCACCGTCAAGATCAAGCTCGTCAGCTCCGCGGACACGGGCTTTTTCTACGTCACCAAGAAGAACCCGCGCACCCAGACCGAGAAATTGAGCTTCCGGAAATACGATCCCGTCGCCCGCAAGCACGTCGAGTTCAAGGAAGCCAAGATCAAGTGACAAGCCTTTAGGCTCGTCATCCCGGCGCAGGCCGGGATCCAGCCCGAAAGCGACTCTGGGCTCCGGCCTTCGCCGGAGCACATCATCAGACCAGCGCCTCCACGCTCTCCACGAACCGTCCGACCGAGATCGGCTTCGACACATAGGCCTCCGCCCCCGCCGCGCGGATGCGTTCCTCATCGCCTTTGCCGGCATACGCGGTGACAGCCATGATCGGGATCGGCTTCAATTGCTCGTCCGCCTTCAGCGTCTCGATCAGTTCCAGGCCGCTGACGTTCGGCAACTGAATATCCATGATCACCAGATCGGGCGCGAACTCCCGCGCACGCGCGACCGCTTCGCGGCCGTCGCGCACCGGCACGGCGACATAGTCGTGCGCGCGCAACAAGTCGCAGAAGAGCTTGAGGTTGAGTTCGTTGTCCTCGACAACGAGCACTTTCTTACTCACAAGCACCTCACACTCTCGCCCCCGCACTTATCCACATAGACCATGCGCGCTCCACCAACAAACAATGCCTCGACGCTCGCCCTGATGGCACTGGCCTGGTGCCTGGAAGACTCGCGTCGGGCCGAGCGGTTGCTTGGCCTGACCGGGTTAACCACGAATGACCTGCGCGCCCGCATCGAGATGCCCGCCGTCCAAGCCGCTGTGCTCGGCTTCCTGGAGGCGCATGAGCCCGACCTGATCGCCTGCGCCCAAGCGATCGGCGTCAAGCCGGAGGAGCTCGTCGCGGCACAGCGGGAGCTGGAAGGATGAACCGCCCCCTCCTCATCACCGATTGCGACGAAGTGCTGCTGCATATGGTCAGCCATTTCCGGGCTTGGCTCGATGAAGCGCATGACGTGGACTTCGACTTGGCCGCCCGCGACTATTCGCGCGCCGTCCGCCACCGCAAGACCGGGGAAATACTGGCGCGCGAGCAAACCTGGCCGCTGCTGAACGCCTTTTTCGAGACTGAAATGCACCGCCAGACGCTCGTGCCCCACGCCGCCGAAGCGCTCGCCGAACTCGCCGAGATCGCCGATGTGGTGGTGCTGACGAACCTGCTCGACGAGCATCAGGAGCGGCGCATGGCACAGCTGGACGCGCTCGGCATTCGGCACCGCGTGATGTGCAACCAGGGCGGCAAGGGCACGCCAGTGACGGCGCTGCTCGAGGAATACCGGCCGAGCGCCGCCGTGTTCGTCGACGATCTCGCTATCCATCATGCCTCGGTCGCGAAGGCCGCGCCGCAGGTGCATCGGCTGCACATGATCGCAGAGCCGGAGCTGGCCGCGATCATGCCGCCCGCGCCCCAGGCCCATGCCCGTATCGACGATTGGACGGAGGCCAGGCACTGGATCCGACAGCGGCTGACCTCCGAGCTTGACGCGACGGCGGCGCCGGTGATTGGGGAGCCGTCATGAGCATCGACCAGCGCCTCGCCGAACTCGGCATCACCCTTCCCGAACCCGCCGCCCCGGTTGCCGCCTATGTGCCGGCCGTAGAGATTGGCGGCTTCCTCTATATCTCGGGCCAGGTGTCGCAGCGCGATGGCCAGCGGATCACCGGCCGGCTGGGCGAAGACATGGACCTGGAGGCCGGACGCGACGCCGCCCAGAGTTGCGGCATCATGTTGCTGGCCCAGATGAAGGCGGCGCTCGGCTCGCTCGACCGCGTCGCCCGCGTGGTGAAGCTCGGCGTGTTCGTGAACTCGACTGGCGACTTCACCGAACAGCCCAAGGTAGCGGACGGCTGCTCGCTGCTGATGGCGGAAGTGTTCGGAGACGCCGGAAAGCACGCCCGCAGCGCGGTCGGCGTGCCCAGCCTGCCGCTAGGCGTGGCGGTGGAGGTCGACGCGGTGGTGGCGGTCAAGGCCTAGCTGCGGAACGCCGCCCGCACCTGCGCGGCAAAGGTGCGGCCCACCGGCACGTTAAGGCCGTTCGACAAGTGCAGCCGGGCGCCTTCCATCCGCTCCACGGCATCGCGGCTCACCCACCAGCTGCGGTGCACCTGCAAGCCTTGGTGACCGTCATCGGCCGCGACCGCGTCGGCGAGCCTCATCAGCACGAGCGTCGATCCGCTCGATCGGTGCACGCGCAGATAATGATCCTCCGCCTCCAGCGCGATGACATCGTCGCCAAGCTCCCGCGGCAGGCGTGATGTCCGCGGTGGCTGGGAAGGTTCCGGAACGGCCGTGCCCCGCCTGACTGCAGCCGCCAGGATCAGCTGCACCAGCGCGACGGCAAAGTAGAGCGCGAGCAGGCGTCCCGGCGGAAAAACCCGTCCCGGCTGCACCAGGGAAAATAGCCAGGCGACGAAGAAGGTCATTGGCACCGCCGATGCCGCCGCCAGTGCCGCCGCGCGCAGCCAGGCCGATCGCCGGGTCTTGTCGCCGAGCAGCGCATCCGCCCCCCACAGGCAGAGCAGCCCAGCCAGCGCACTCGCGACCCAGAAGGCGTAACGCGCGCCCACGCTCATCGTCGCGGAGGAGCGGAAGGGCCCAAACACGCCGAGCAGCACGCCGACAAGCAGCGCCATGCCAAGCTGACGCAGCCAGTCCGGCCGTTCGCGCTTCGCCAAGCGCATCCATCTCGCGTCCGCGAAATCGAGCCGGTTCTTCACGAATGAGCGCCTTGTCTCACCGGCTACAGAGCCGCCACTCGTCGCGGGACCAACCACAAGGAGTGTTCATGCGCCTTCTCGCCGTCGCCGCTGCCCTGATTGCCGCCCCTGCCATGGGCCAGACCGTACCGTCGGCCGATGCCGGGCCCTGCACCAATCTTCCTGCCAGCACCTCGTCCAAGCCCGCCAACCTGCAAGGCACGTGGGACTTCGCGATGGATGCGGGCGGGCAGATTTCGCGCGGCACCATGGCGCTGGGGCCGATCGACGGCGCCTGGGGCGGATCCCTGACGATCTATGCGACCAACAGCCTCGCCATTCGCAAGCTGACGCTGGACGGTGCTGCGGTAACGATGGCGGTCGCGTCCCTCGAAGGCGATGTCGTGTTCACCGGCCGGCTTTTTGACGCGGGCGACATGATGTGCGGGACGGTCGCCTATCATGGCGGCCGCATCTTCCCGATGATCGCACGGCAACGCCCCGCCCTCCTCTATCCCCGCCAGCGCTGAGACCTATTTACGTCCGGCCTTCCACTTCTTCACCGCCGCCATGGTCCCGGACACATGCCCCTGCGGACTCATCGCCGTGTAGGCGTGGACGATCTTGCCGTTGGGCGCGATGACGTAAGAGGTGCGATTGGTCATGCCGGGGCGAACCTGCAGGGCCACGTCATAGGCCTTGATCATGGCAGGGGTGGCGGTCGCAACAGCGAACTTGTTGCGGCATTCCTCGACGGAGAAGCGCTGGAGCTTGTCGATGGAATCGGCCGAAACGCCCACCACGGTGGCGCCCAGCCTGTTGAACTCGGGCGTGGCCTCGGCGAACTCATGCGCCTCGATCGTGCAGCCGGGTGTGAAGGCGGCGGGGAAGAAATAGAGCACCACCGGACCCTTCTTCAGCGCCTGCTTCAAGGAAAAGGGGAAGGGCTTGCCGGCAAGCGCGCCTTGAGTCGTGAAATCGGGGGCTACGGCCCCGCGGGCGAGAGCCGCTTGCGCGGAGCCTGATACGAGCAGCAGCGACAGGCCGAGAGCGAAGCGGATCATGAGCGGCTCCTTGGAAAGGCGTTGGGGCGCCGC
This sequence comes from Sphingomonas sp., assembly GCF_035944535.1. Lineage (GTDB taxonomy): Bacteria > Pseudomonadota > Alphaproteobacteria > Sphingomonadales > Sphingomonadaceae > Sphingomonas_B. The sequence goes on along the minus strand of NZ_DASZBC010000014.1, from coordinate 427,462 downwards.
CAGCTTAAGCGCCCCAGGCCCAAGGTGCCAGTGTCAGTTCGCGGCCCAGGCGGTGAGAAAATAGGCCAGGATCATAACCGGACCCAGGATCAGCACGCTGATGAACAGGGCCAGCCTGACCAGCAACGGGTCGATCCCTGTTGCATTTCCCACTCCCGCGCAGACGCCCATCAGTCTGGCGTTGCCGCGATCGAGGCGGAATGCGGACATTTCACTTACTCCCGATCGGCGGTGGATTAGGCGATCATCGGGGCGGCGGCGGGGCCGACGGCGGCGACGATGAACATGGTGCCAACGGCAACCGCGGCGATGACCGAAGCGACCGTGTCGAACATCGATGAAAAGCGAGACATTTTGTTACTCCCTGATCTGCCGGTCGGACCTTCCGTCCGGCTATGCCAGGGACTTTGCACAGCCCGTGCCAAGTCGATCTCTCAGGGAGAAATCGGCTCCGACCCGACCGGAGTTGGCGGGAAATGCCAACTTCAGCTCATCTCACACCAAGATCAGGCGGCTTTCGCCATGGGCATCAGCGGGTAGAGAGACTTCTCCTCCCGCTCCAAGCGGCGGAGCAGCTGCACGATCAGCTCTTCGGCCGCAGCGCGATAGCCCGGCCAGTCGCTTTCGATTCGGGCCGCTGTCCAATCCCGGACATGACATTGCAGCGCGCAGCTCAACTGTCCGATTTCGTCCGCCATCTGCCGCGCCGTCTCCCCCGCGGTCCCGCCTGCCTTGTACAAAGCGGGGTAGAGGTGCAGTCCCTCATAGGCCAGATGCCCGGTCACGAGCCGCATCAGCTTCCAGCGGCAGTCCGCCAGCGAGCGCGCGTCCGGCGCCGGTCGTGCCAGCTCCAGCCGGTACAGTTTGGCGATTTCGCGCAGCGCTTCATGCTGCGCGCACATGGTTTCGACTTCGGCGACCTTTTTCATTGCCTCCCGAACTGACGCCGAAGAGTCAGCAAAGCCTTAAGAACGAAGCAGAAGTTCCACGGCTTCGGCCATGCGCACGTCGCGCTCGGAAAGGCCGCCCGCATCATGGGTGGTCAGCAGCATGTCGACCCGGTTCCACACATTCGACCATTCCGGGTGATGGTCGAATTTCTCGGCCAGAAGCGCGACGCGTGTCATGAAGGCGAAGGCTTCGGAAAAGTCGGCGAAGAGGAAGCTGCGGGTCAGCGCGTCACGCGCCTCGTCATAGTCCCACTCACCCAGCCGGTCGAGCGCCGCTGCCCGTTCCGCCTCGTTCAACTGCTCGACCATTGTCCGCATCCTCCTGCCTCGCCTATGTCACCGCCATGGCCGGACAGGCAAATTACGCACCCGACGCCGCGACGATCGAACGGCTCGCCCGCGACGCATTGGCGCGCTTGCCGGAGGCGTTCCGCGCCCATCTCGGCGATGTGGTGCTGCGCGTAGAGGAGTTCGCCGCGGACGCGGTGCTCGACGAACTCGGCATCGAGGACCCATTCGATCTCACCGGCCTCTATTCGGGCCGACCGGTCGGGGAGAAGTCGTCGGGTGACAGCGGTACGCTGCCCGACATGATCCACCTCTATCGCCGCCCGATCCTCGACGAATGGGTGGAGACCGGCGTCTCGCTGGAAGCCCTGGTCACGCATGTGCTGGTGCACGAAGTCGGGCATCATTTCGGCCTGTCCGATGCCGATATGCACGCGCTGGAAGAAGCCGCCGGGTGACGAGCCTCGCTTTCGACAGTGTCGCGTGCCTGCGCGGCGGCCGGCTGTTGTTCGCAGGCGTGAGCTTCGCGCTCGGCGCGGGCGAGGCGGCGGTGGTGACCGGCCCGAACGGCACCGGCAAGTCTAGCCTGTTGCGCATCGCCGCCGGGCTGCTCGAAGTCGTGGCCGGCCGGGTGGAGCGTGACGGCGCCGCCGCCCTGGCCGACGAGAATGCCGCGCTCGATCGCGAGCTGCCGCTTGAGCGGGCCCTCAGCTTCTGGGTCGGGCTCGACGGGCGCAATGACTCGGTGGAGGGAGCCATGGCCGCCATGGACCTTGGTCATCTTGCGCCCGTGCCGGTGCGGATGCTCTCGACGGGCCAACGCAAGCGCGCCGCCCTCGCCCGCGTGATCGCCAGCGGTGCCCCGATCTGGCTGCTCGACGAGCCGGCCAACGGCTTGGACGCGGAGGCGGTCGGACGATTGGAACGCGCCTGCGCCGAGCATCAGGCGGCGGGCGGGATTGTGGTTGCGGCGACGCATCAGGCTCTAAGCCTTCCCTCTCCAAAAACGATCCTCCTTGATCCGTTCGCTTCGAGCGAAGTCGAGAAGCGTATCTCGACTTCGCTCGATACGAACGGAGTTGGGGCAGGCTGATGTATTCACTCATCCGCCGCGATGTCGCCCAGGCCTGGCGCGCGGGCGGCGTGGTCCTCCCGGTCGTCTTCTTCCTGCTGGTGGCGACCTTGTTCGCCTTTGCGGTCGGACCGGACGCGCAGTTGCTCGCACGCACCGGCGGCGGGGTGCTCTGGATGGCGGCCTTGCTCGCCGCACTGCTGCCGGTGGACCGCCTGATCGAGCCCGACCGGTTGTCCGGAGTGCTCGATCAACTCGCGGTGCGCGGCCATTCGGACGAAAGCGTCGCCGCCGCCAAGCTCGCCGCGCATTGGCTGAGCTTCGGCCCGCCGCTGCTGCTGTCGGTGCTACCTGCCGCCGCATTGTTGCGGGTCGATGCGCAGACCTTGATCAGGCTGGAGGCAGGCCTCGCCATCGGCACGCCCGCGCTCGCCGCGCTGGGGCTGACGACCGCCTCGCTCACGGCCGGGCTACGCGGCGCAGGCGCGCTCGGCGGGCTGCTGATGTTGCCGCTCGCAGTGCCGGTGCTGATCTTCGGCGCCGGCGCACTTACCGACGGCAGCGGCAGCGCGCTGAAGCTGCTCGCCGCCGTGTCGCTGCTGCTAGTCGCGGGCGCACCCTTCGCCGCCGGCGCTGCGCTTCGAGCTGCGCGGACCTAACGCCCCACTTCGTCATTCCCGCGAAAGCGGGAACCCAGAGGGAGGAGAGAAGAAAGCTGGGTCCCCGCTTCCGCGGGGATGACGAAAGCTGTGTTAGCCCCTTAGCGTCGCGTGCAGCTTGGCCGCGGCGGCGACGATGCGGCCTGAGATCGCCGTGAGCTCCTCTTCGGTGAAGCTCTTCTCCCCCGGCTGCAGAGTCACTTCGACCGCAAGCGACTTCTGTCCTTCCGGTACGCCGGAGCCGACGAAGACATCGAACAGCCGCGCGGACGTGATTGCGTTCTTGTCGGCGCCGCGCACCGCCCGGACCAAGTCGGCGGCCGCGAGCGCCTCCGGCACCAGGAAAGCGAAGTCCCGCGTTACCGGCTGCAGCGCCGGCGGCGTATAGGGCGTGCGCATGCGCCCGGTCCCGCGCCGCGCCGGAAGGGCGTCGAGGAAGATCTCGCCGGCGACGACGCTGCCGTCGAGATCGAAGGCGTGGGCGATGGTTGGGTGAAGCACGCCGAACTCGGCCAGCACCGACTTCGGTCCCAGGCGCAGCGTCGCCGACTGGCCGGGATGATAGGCGGCGGATGCCTCGCCCCTCACCTGCAGATTTTCGACGGGCGCGCCGACCGCTTCCAGCAAGGCGATCACTTCCGCCTTGCCGTCATAGGCATCGAAGGGCTGCGCTTTCCCCGTCTTCCAGTCGCGCGCGGCGCGCTCGCCCGCCAGCACAAAGCCGACCGTCGGGCGTTCGGCGTCAGCGAAATAGCGCCGGCCCAGTTCGAACAGGCGCACCGACTTGGCGCCCCGGTCGAGATTGCGCTGCGCGGCGCTCATCAGCCCGATCAGCAGCGACGGGCGCATCACCTTCATGTCTTCGCTGATCGGGTTGTCGAGCGTCCAGCTGCCGCCGCCGAGCGCCTGCGCTTCCTTCTCCGACACGAAGCTCCAGGTCACCGCCTCGTTCAGCCCGCGCGCGGCGGCGATGCGGCGGACGCGGCGCTCGACCATCTGTTCGGGAGTTGCCGTCGGCTTGGCGACGCCGTCGGCGCGCGGCAGCGGCGTCGACGGCACATTGTCGATTCCGGCGATCCGCACCACTTCCTCGACCAGGTCGGCCGGACCGTCCACGTCGCGGCGCCAGGTCGGCACCGTCACGTCCCAATCGGGGGAGACGATGAAGCCCAGCCGCTCCAGGATCGCTCGCTGCTCGTCTGCCGGCACGTTCAGCCCGCCGAGCGCGACGCACAAAGCCGGATCGTAGCGGAGCTGCTTAGGCTCGGCCGGCGGCTCGCCGGACCGGAACGGCTCCGACGCTTCGCCGCCGCAAATGTCGAGGATGCGGCCGGTCAGGATCGCCATCGCATCGTTCAGAAAGGCCGGGTCGACGCCCCGCTCGAACCGCGCCCGCGCGTCTGACGTAAGCCCCAGCGCCTGGCCGGTGCGCGCGATCCGCTCCGGCTTGAAATAGGCGATCTCGAGCAGGATGTCCGTCGTGTCCTCGGCGACGCCCGAATGCTCGCCGCCCATTATGCCGCCGATATCGTGCACGCCACCGTCGTCGGCGATCACCGTCATCTCGGGCGTCAGCGCATATTCCTTGCCGTTGAGCGCGAGCGCGGTTTCGCCGTCGCGCGCCCGCCGCGCCACCACGGCGCCAGAGAGCTTGGCCAGGTCATAGGCATGGCTCGGCCGACCATGATCGAGCATCACATAATTGGTGATGTCGACGATGGCAGAGATCGGCCGCTGCCCCACCGCCTTAAGCCGCCGCTGCAGCCAGTCGGGCGAGGCGCCGTTGCGCACGCCGCGAATGACGCGGCCAAAGAAAGCAGGGCAGCCCTCCGGATCATCCGTCCGCACTTCGACCGGCGAGACAAAGCTGCCAGCGATCTTCGGCACGTCGAGCGGTTTTAGCGTGCCCAGGCCGGCGGCGGCCAGATCCCGGGCGATGCCGCGCACGCCCATGCAGTCTTGTCTGTTGGGCGTGACGGCGATGTCGATAACCGGGTCGTCGAGTCCCGACCAGGCTGCGAAGCTTGTCCCCACCGGCGCGTCGGCGGCGAGCTCGATGATACCGTCATGATCCTCTCCGAGCTCCAACTCGCGCGCGGAGCACATCATGCCGCGACTTTCGACGCCGCGGATCGCCGCCACCTTCAGCGTGATGCCGGAGCCGGGCACATAGGTACCTGGCGCGCCGAACACGCCGACCAGGCCTGCACGGGCATTTGGCGCGCCGCACACGACCTGCATCGGCCCGTCGCCCGCATCGACCGACAGCACCTGGAGCTTGTCCGCCTGCGGATGGCGGTCCGCGGTCAGCACCTTGGCGATGCGGAAGGCGGCCAGCTTCTCGGCCGGGTTCTCGACGCCTTCCACCTCCAACCCGATGCGGGTCAGGGTGGCGACGATCTCGTCGAGGCTCGCGCTCGTGTCGAGATGGTCCTTCAGCCAGGAGAGGGTGAACTTCACTTTTGGGCTCCGTTCGTTTCGAGCGACGTCGAGAAACGGCTGCGCGGCAATAAGGCGTGTCTCGACTGCGCTCGACACGAACGGGGAAGGTGGGCATGCATCATGCGCCCACTCCTCCGCTGAGCGTGGGCACGTCCAGTGCCTGAAAGCCGTAATGCTTCAGCCAGCGCAGGTCGCCGTCGAAGAAGGCGCGGAGGTCGTCCATGCCATATTTGAGCATCGCCAGCCGGTCGACTCCGGTGCCGAAAGCGAAGCCGCTATATTCGTCCGGATCGAGCCCGCAGGATTCGATGACGCGGCGATGGACCATGCCGGAGCCGAGCACTTCCATCCAACCTTCGGACCCGCCGACGATGCGGCGTCCGTCCTTCAGGCTATAGCCGACATCCACCTCCGCCGAGGGTTCGGTGAACGGAAAATAACTGGGCCGCAGCCGCAGCATGACATCGTCGCGCTCGAAGAATGCCTTGAGAAACGTCTCCAGCGTCCATTTTAGATGGCCGAGATGGATGCCGCGGTCGATCACCAGACCTTCGATCTGGTGGAACATCGGCGTGTGCGTCGCGTCGCTGTCGGAGCGATAGACGCGGCCCGGCGCGATGATGCGGATCGGCGGCTCCTGCGACGTCATTGTCCGGATCTGCACCGGCGACGTGTGGGTGCGCAGCAGCATCTTCTTGCCGTCCCGCGCCATGTGATCGGGAAAATAAAAGGTGTCGTGCATCGCTCGCGCCGGATGCGTCTCCGGAATGTTGAGCGCGGTGAAGTTGTGCCAGTCGTCCTCGATTTCCGGACCGGTCGCCACCGCAAAGCCCATGTCGGCGAAGATCTCGGCAAGCTCGTCCATCACCTGGCTGACCGGATGAACCGATCCGCGCGGCCGTTCGGGCGCGGGCAGGCTCAGATCGAGCCGCTCGGAGGCGAGCCGCGCTTCGAGCGCCGCGCTCTCCAGCACCTCTTTGCGCGCGGCGATTGCGTCGGCCACCGCCTCGCGCAGCCCGTTGATCCGGGGCCCTTCGCTCTGCCGCTGTTTGGGCGACATGCCGCCCAGCGTCTTGAGCAACGCCGTCACCTGCCCCTGCTTGCCGAGCAGGCGCACGCGCTCGGCGTCCAGCGCCTCGAGAGCGGCCGCAGCGCCGATGGCGGCAAGAGCCTCGGCCTTGATCTGTTCGATGTCGGTCATTGCCGGCTCCCAAAGCAAAAGGGAACGGGGGGCGCAAGCAAAGCGTCTCTGAACCTTGCTGGCGCCTGACGGGCCGATTCCCGGAGTGTTCAGCCCGAATCGGCCAGAGGAGCCTCCGTCCAGATCAAACCAGGAGGACAGTAATGCGTAAGTTTCTCATCTCGGCTCTGATCGCCGCAACCGTCATGCCCGCCGCCGGAGCGAGCGCACAAAGCTATGGCGAAGCGCGCCGCAGCCAGGAGCGTGTGCGTGAAGAGCGCCAGGAGTTGCGGGATGCCCGCCGTTATGGCGACCGCCGCGACGTCCGCGAGGAGCGCGAAGAGCTGCGCGATGCTCGCCGCGAGGCGCGCGAGGATTGGCGCGATTACCGCCGCAACAATCGTCAGGTCTACACGCTGCCGCGCTACTACGCCCCGCGGGGCCTGACTTATCGTCCGGCGCGTGTAGGCGTGGTCCTGAACCGCGGATTTTACGGGCAGCGCTATCTGATCGCCGATCCCTATCGCTATCGCCTGCCGCGTGCGGTCGGCGTGCAGCGCTGGGTCCGCTACGGCAACGACGTGCTGCTGGTGAACACCCGCAACGGCCGCGTGCTGCAGGTGATCCCGAACTTCTTCTACTAAGAAGACCTTCCTCGTCATTGCGAGGAGCCCGTCGACGCCGCCTGCGGCGTCGCTCAGGATAAACTGCGGCTCAGCCGCAGCGACGAAGCAATCCAGATGGCACGGAGCTGCTGGATTGCTTCGCTTCGCTCGCAATGACGATCCACCTTCACCTGACCGGACGGCTGTCCTAAAGGCGCAACACAGCCTTTCTTCGGAGTCCCTGATGCGCCTCGCCCTGCTGCTCGCTTCCGTCGCCCTTGTTGCGCCCGCCACGCTCCTCGCCCAGACCGCCGCTGCCATTCAGGCCGACGCCAATGGCGAGCTGAAGAAGCTTTTTCACGAAAGCGACGAAGAGCAGCTGAGGCTTAATCCATTGTCGGCGATCTTCCGCGGCGACATGCGCTATGCCGATCGTCTGGGCGAGTTCGGCACCGATGCCTATTACAACGCCTCGCGCGCCGCCGCCGAGCGCGACCTGCAGCGCCTCCGCGCGATCGACCGCGCCAGGCTGACGCCCACCAACCAGATTGCCTATGACGTGTTCGAGTTCCAGACGCTCGACACGATCGAGAGCCTGAAGCCCGAAATGCTGGCGCTGACTGCGGTGCGGCCGGTCGACCATTTCTTCGGCTTTCACGTCTTCTACCCCGGTTTCGCGTCCGGCAAGGGCGCTGCGCCGTTCAAGACGGTCCAGGATTACGAAAACAATCTGAAGCGCCACCGCGACTATGTGAAGGCGATCGATGTCGCCATCATGCGCTTTCGCCAGGGCATGGCCTCGGGCGTGGTCCAGCCCAAGCTGGTCGTGAACAACGTCATCGACCAGCTCAACCTGCAGATCGATCAAGGCGTAGAGGGCTCGACCTTCTACCTCCCGGTCAAGGCTTTCCCGGATGGGATCTCAGCCGCCGACCGGACCCGCCTCACCGCCGAATATGCCGCCACGCTGAAGGACGGCATCCTGCCAGCCTATGTGCGGCTTCGCGACTTTCTGAAGAACGAATATCTGCCGGTCGCCCGCGAAGGCCATGGCCTCGTCCACATGAAGGGCGGCGACAAGCTCTACGCCTATCTGGTGCGCAACAATACGACGCTCGACATGACTCCGGAGCAGGTTCACCAGCTTGGCCTGTCCGAAGTCGCACGCATCAAGAACGACATGGAGGCGATCCGGACGCGCGTCGGCTTCACCGGCACTTTGTCCCAGTTCTTCGAGCATCTGCGCACCGACGCCAAGTTCAAGCCGAAGGACCGGGAGGGCTATCTCCAGGCCTATTACGCCATCGGCAAGCGCGTCGACGCCCGCATCCGCGAGCAATTCTCGACCATTCCGAAGACGCCGCTCGAGATCCGCTATTACGAGCCCTATCGCGAGAAGACCTCGGCCGGCGGCAGCTATGAGCCGGGCTCGCCGGACGGCAAGCGGCCGGGCGTCTTTTACTTCAACGCCTATGACCTGCCGTCGCGCTCGCTGAACGGCATGGAGACGCTTTACCTGCACGAAGGCGCGCCGGGCCACCATTTCCAGATCGCGCTCGCGATGGAGAATGCGGAGCTGCCCGCCTTCATGCGCTTTGGCGGCGTCACCGCCTATTCCGAGGGCTGGGGCCTTTATGCCGAGCAGCTCTGGAAAGAGCTCGGCATGGAGACCGACCCCTATCAGCGCATGGGCGGCTTGCAGGACGAGATGCTGCGCGCAATGCGGCTCGTCGTCGATACCGGCATCCACGCCAAGGGTTGGACCCGCGACCAGGCGATTGCCTACATGCTCGGCAACTCTTCGATGAGCCGGACCGAGGCGACCGCCGAAGTCGAGCGCTACATCGCCATCCCCGGCCAGGCGCTCGCCTATAAGGTCGGGCAGCTGACCATTTCGCGCGTTAAGGCAAAGGCGCAGAAGGAGTTGGGCGCGAAGTTCGACCCGCGCGACTTCCACGCCCAGGTGCTGATGACCGGCGCTCTGCCGATGGCGGTTCTGGAGAAGAAGATCGACAACTGGATCGCGGCCAGGAAGGCAGCTTGAGCCTTCTGTCGTCATTGCGAGAAGCGAAGCGACGAAGCAATCCAGCGGCTCCGAGCGAATGGATTGCTTCGCTGCGCTCGCAACGACCACAGCATCGGTCGCCAGGATTGCGGAGGTCAGCTTCCGACTACCTGCTTCACCTCGATCAGGATCGTGGAGCCGGTGCCGGCAATCCTCACCTGCGCATAGTCGCGGGTGAGAAGCCGCTTCTCGAAACTCACTCGCGTCCAGTTCTTCAGCTCGGCACGAGGCGTGTCGGCAAGCACGGTGAGCGTCAGGCACAGGGTATCGGGTTCGCCTGACCGTGAGCGGCCTTCCTTCAGAAAGGCCTGGGCATAAGGGTGGGTGCAGACCTCGCCCTCGACGGTCAGCTTCGGGACCGATCCGGGCCGCACCACCGCCGACCAGCCCCGCGTCTCACGCTTCATGGCTTTGCCTTCCTTTTCAGGAGCTTGTGCCGGCCCCGCTCCAGTCCCGCTCCGGCCCGTCGCGCTTTCGCCTGGCGTGCCGCGCGGTTCCGATCACCAGCAGCAGGATCATCGGATAGCTCCAGGCGGCGAGCAGGATTGCATAGGCGACCGGCTCGATCCGGTAATCCAGGCCGCGGACCAGATGCGCACCCGTGCCGAGCGCGTGAAAGGCCGCAAGCCAGAGCGGCCAAAAGCGATCGGCATATAGGGCGACCGCCAGCAGGATCGCCAGCAGCGCCAAATCAATCGCCAGCACGCCCCAGTCGACGGCGACGAACCGCACCGCAAAGGGCTGATAGGCGAGCCGCGTCAGCAGTCCGGCGAGTAGCAGCGACACACCCACGATCCGTTCGGGTGCGCCGCCCCGCCACACCGCATAACCGGAGGCGAGCAGGAGCAGGAGATTGAAGAAAATGACCCGTTCCACACTCGCGCTCCGTGTTCGATCAGGCGACGACCTTCAAGTGCATCGGCGCCTTGGCCGTGCTCGGATCGACGATCTTCGGGCATTCGGACTCATCGCCGAAGTTGCGGACGCCGATGCTGGCGGGCAGTTCGGCAAGCGCCGCATGCGCCTCGATCAGCTTCTGGCGCACCCGCACCAGATCGGCAGTGGCATCCATCACCATCTGGATTTCGGCCAGGCCCGTATTGATCGGCAGATTAGCCGAGGCCCGCATGTCGATCATCGTGCGCAGGCATTCGGCGCCCAGGAAAGCGGCCTGGTCGGCCGCTGCTTCTAGCTTCCGGAAGTCGGCGGCCACGCGCTGGACCGCTTCGCGTCGTTGCTTCAGCATTATCGTCACTCCCTCGACCGGCGCGTCGCGCCTGTTCCGTCACCGGCTGGGAGCGGTTCGCGACGGTCCGGCGAGGCTGGACAGGGTCTGGCCCAGGTTCAGCAGCGCCATCGACGACATCGAGATGAGGAAGATCAGTCCCACGATCACGCCGAGCCGCTGGCCCTTGGTGAGTGTGTTCCGCGCTTCCCCACCGCTCCCGGTCGTGGGCGGCATCCCCAGCAACCGGCGAACGAGCCACCACGGCTCGTCACCGGCAGTTCGGCTGATCGAGGGGACGGGGGGAAGGTCGAACGGTTCGGATGTGGTCTGTTCGTATGCGGGGAAGCCCTCTTTCGCCGCCAGCATGCGGGCCGCGGCGAAGCGCGAGGTGACGCCCAATATCTGGACCGCGCGCTCGATCCTCTTGTCGACCGCGGAGGGCGAGATGCCGACAATCTCGGCGATCTCCTTGGAATTGTGATGCGCGTACACAAGGCGCAGGCACTCACGTTGTGCTTCGGTCAGTTGATCGAGCGCGCCCCTGGCCATTTTTCCCTTCTACCCTGTGCGGCCACCTGCTCCAAGCAGCCGCGAACGAGGTTAACGGCTCATTATCCATTCCGCCCCAAAACGAGCCGAATGGAGAAAAGCCCATGCGCCTGATCGTGCATGCCGGGCTGCACAAGACCGGCTCGACTTATCTGCAGCACATCATGAACGACCATCATGCGGAGCTGCGCGCGGCGGGCGTCTGGTATGAGCGCCAGGACGGATATCCGGCCCACCATTTCGCGGCTTGGGCGATGCTACGCGGCGATATGGCGCCGCTGGAGCGGATGATCCGCGAGGCGGCGCAGTCCGGCTGCGGCACGGTGATCCTCTCATCCGAGGATTTGGAAGGCGCGCTGTTCGACGGCGTCACCGCAGCTGGCATCGAACGCGCCGCGGCAGCGATGGGCGTGGAGAGCGTGGAATGGCATGTCTGCCTGCGCGACCCGGGCGAAGCTTTCTCAAGCCTCTATGCCCAGTTGCAATATCATGTCTTCGCCGACCCGGCCTCGATGCTCTGGGAAGTGCTGCGCGACGGCATGCTGATGATCATCGATCCGTTGCGTGGCGCGCCTGGCACGCCCTTCTGGTGCTTTGCGTTCGACCATGAACGCTATCTCGGCGCCTTCGAAGACCAGCACGAGCTGATCGCGCATGATTTCCGCGACACCGATCCCTTTCCCGGCTGGGGCGTACTTGATGCTGCCGGCGTGCTGGACGTTGTCCATCGGCTGCCGGGCGCCGACGCGCGCAATGCGCGGCTCGGCCCCGATCAGGTGCGCGCCGCCTATGCCGAGCAGATCCTCCAATGGCTGCCGGATGCGCACCACCGCGCAGCGCTTCAGCCAGTCCTCGATCAGCAGCTGGAACTGCACGCCGCGGCCGTTCCCGCTTATGCCGCTTTGGTCAGCGCCCGCTTCGCGCCCAGCATGGAAGCCGCCATGGCGCGCTTCGGGGCCGGCCAGCAGCCGCTGCGGGCGGTAGCCTAGAAGATTCTCGTCATCCCCGCGAAAGCGGGGACCCAGCTTCTTCTCTCTTTACCGCCGCTGGGTTCCCGCTTCCGCGGGAATGACGAACGAGATTTCCACAGATTTCTGATCGGTGCAGCAGTCTCAGTCGTACCGGGTCTACCCCCCAAACCCGCCCATTCCCCGACCTCGGAACAGCGGCGAAACGAATCGTTTGAGCGACGAACGGTTCGCCGCATCAGCCACTTAGTATCTTGCGTCGAGTCCCCGCTTGGAACACAATCTGTAGCGTTCACGACGGGGGCTCACACAAGACGTGGTATTCACGTCCGCGCGACACCATATTGCGCGGGACGGCGGAGCCATGCCCTGTGGAACATGGGGACGGCGCTAAATCGCCGCCCCGGACGAGCCCCTCAAGTGTTACGGATTGGTGGCTTGCCCGAATCGAACAGATCGGGAACATGAGGGGCGCAGGATGGATTTCAGGGACACGCAGGAGTCGAGCATGAGCACGACCACTCTCGAGGCGCCGGCCATGGCTGGGACCGGCAGCGGCAGCAGCGAAGTGCGCCCGCAGCCCTATGCCGTCGAAGTCGATCACAGCCGCGATTCGCTGCTGACCGATTTCGGCAAGGAGACCCTCAGGGACCGCTACCTCCTGCCCGGCGAATCCTATCAGGACCTGTTCGTCCGCGTCGCTTCCGCTTACGCAGACGATGCTGCCCATGCGCAGCGGCTCTACGACTATATCTCGCGGCTCTGGTTCATGCCGGCGACGCCCGTGCTGTCGAACGGCGGCACCGGCCGCGGACTGCCGATCAGCTGCTATTTGAACTCGGTGGACGACAGTCTCGAAGGCATCGTCAACACCTGGAACGAGAATGTCTGGCTCGCCTCGCGCGGCGGCGGCATCGGCACCTATTGGGGCAGCGTGCGCGGCATTGGTGAGCCGGTCGGCCTCAATGGCAAGACCAGCGGCATCATCCCCTTCGTGCGCGTCATGGACTCGCTGACGCTGGCGATCAGCCAGGGCTCGCTGCGCCGCGGCTCGGCCGCCTGCTATCTCGACATCTCGCACCCGGAGATCGAGGAATTCCTCGAGATCCGCAAACCCTCGGGCGACTTCAACCGCAAGGCGCTGAACCTCCATCATGGCGTGCTGATCCCCGACGCCTTCATGGAAGCGGTGCGGGAGGGCGCCGAATGGGTGCTGCGGTCGCCGAAGGACGGGTCGGAGCGCGGCAAGGTCGATGCGCGCGCGCTGTTCCAGAAGCTGGTCGAGACCCGGCTGGCGACCGGCGAGCCCTACATCGTCTTCTCCGACCATGTGAACAAGGCGATGCCGCGCCACCACCAGGAGCTCGGCCTCAAGGTCTCGACCTCCAATCTCTGCTCGGAAATCACGCTGCCGACCGGCCGCGACCATCTCGGCAACGACCGCACCGCCGTCTGCTGCCTCTCGTCGCTGAACCTCGAGACTTGGGACGAGTGGAACGGCGACAAGCAGTTCATCGAGGACGTGATGCGCATGCTCGACAACGTCCTGCAGGACTATATCGATCGTGCGCCCGAGGAAATGGCGCGCGCCAAATACAGCGCTGAGCGCGAGCGGTCGGTTGGCTTGGGCGTGATGGGTTTCCACTCCTTCCTGCAGGCGCGGGGCATTCCGTTCGAGTCGGCCATGGCGAAGAGCTGGAACCTGAAGATGTTCAGGCACATCCGCGCCGGCGCCGACGAAGCGTCGATGCTGCTCGCGACCGAGCGCGGCGCCTGCCCGGACGCGGCCGAGCGCGGCGTGATGGAGCGCTTTTCCTGCAAGATGGCGATCGCGCCGACCGCGTCCATCTCGATCATCTGCGGCGGCACCTCGGCCTGTATCGAGCCGATTCCGGCCAACATCTACACCCACAAGACGCTGTCGGGCAGCTTCTCGATCCGCAATCCCTATCTGGAAAAGCTGCTGATCCAGAAAGCGAAGAATTCGGACGCGATCTGGAATTCGATCCTGGAGAAAGGCGGCTCGGTCCAGCACCTCGACTTCCTCACCCAGGAGGAGAAGGACTGCTACAAGACCAGCTTCGAGATCGATCAGCGCTGGCTGCTCGAACTCGCCGCCGACCGCACGCCCTATATCGACCAGTCGGCGTCCTTGAACCTGTTCATCCCGGCCGATGTCGAGAAATGGGACCTGCTGATGCTCCATTTCCGCGCCTGGGAGCTGGGCATCAAGTCGCTTTACTATCTCCGCTCCAAGTCCGTGCAGCGCGCGGGCTTCGCCGGCGGCGTCGAAGCCGACAACACGCCCGACCTGCGCCAGATCGAAGTGGAGGCGAAGGATTATGACGAGTGTCTGGCTTGTCAGTAGGCGCCCGCGCCTCGTCCGGCTCAGGCACCTTAAACTCGGTTCGGGCTGAGCTTGTCGAAGCCCACCCTTTTCTTCTCGCGCAAGGAAAGGGAGGCCTTCGACAGGCTCAGGCCGAACCGGATGTGGAGTCCGGAGCTGGGGCCTTAGATCTCCGCCCCGCTCTCCTCCTCCTCGAACGTCACCGCGACATTCGCATTGGCGGAGAGGCGCACCTGGTCGCCCTCGACCGCAGCCACCAGGCCGCCGGGGATGAAGTGGTGATGCCCCTGGTGCCCGCCGCCTTCCGCGCCTTCGATCATCGGCTCGGCGTCCTTCTTGGTCAGCTTGATGCGGCCGCCTTCGACCTTGTCGACGGTGCCGATATGGACGCCGTCGGCGCCCACCACTTCCATATGTTCGCGGATCTGGCTGAGGTCGGACATTCGCATTCTCCTTCGTTTCGCCCGCTCAACGCACGACATGAAAATCGGTGTCGCGCGCCCCATATTCAGACTCAGCCGGAGTAAGCCCCATGTCTCTCTTGGAAGCCCGCAAACAGTATAAGCCTTTCGAATATCCTTGGGCCTATGAGTTCTGGAAGCGGCAGCAGCAGATTCACTGGATGCCGGAGGAAGTACCGCTCGGCGAGGATTGCCGCGACTGGGCGCAGAAGCTGACCGATCACGAACGCAACCTGCTCACGCAGATCTTCCGCTTCTTCACCCAGGCCGATGTCGAGGTGCAGGATTGCTACCACGACAAATATGGCCGCGTGTTCAAGCCGACCGAGATCAAGATGATGCTGACCGCCTTCTCCAACATGGAGACGGTGCACATCGCCGCTTATTCGCACCTGCTCGACACGATCGGCATGCCCGAAAGCGAGTACGGCATGTTCCTTCAGTATAAGGAGATGAAGGACAAGCACGATTACTTGAGCACCTTCGGCGTCGATACCGACGAGGATATCGCCAAGACGCTCGCGATGTTCGGCGGCTTCACCGAGGGGCTGCAGCTGTTCGCCAGCTTCGCGATGCTGATGAACTTCCCGCGCTTCAACAAGATGAAGGGCATGGGCCAGATCGTCAGCTGGTCGGTGCGCGACGAGAGCCTCCACTGCGAAGGCATCACCCGCCTGTTCCACGCCTTCGTGAAGGAACGCGACTGCCTGACCCGATCGGTCAAGGAGGACATTCTGGACGTCTGCCAGAAGACGGTGCGGCTGGAGGATGCGTTCATCGACCTGGCGTTCGAGCAGGGCCCGGTGCCCGGCATGACGCCCAAGGAGATCAAGAAGTACATCCGCTACATCGCCGACTGGCGCCTGGGCCAGCTCGGCTTCTCGCCCATCTACATGATCGACGAACACCCCCTCCCCTGGCTCGCCCCGCTCCTCAACGGCGTCGAGCACGCCAACTTCTTCGAGACGAGGGCGACCGAATATTCCAAGGCCGCGACGCGGGGGAATTGGAACGAGGTGTGGGACAATTTTGACCGCCGCAAGGCGGCGAAGGCGGGGGTGCCGGCGAACGAGGATGGAGACGGAGAAGATATGTTCGCGCGGGCGGGCGTGGCGGCGGAGTGAGAGGGTAGCAGGAGAGCGGGATGTCTGGGAACCTAGTTGCAGCCTGCAATGCACTTGATGCTTTGGCAAACGCGATCCGCGATAACTGGAGCGGTGAGCAGACCTTTCTAGAGGCTTGGGGATGGAACTGCCCACCGCTGACGCGCCATGACCTGTCCGAAGAAGTCAGGCGGCTAAGCAACCGCTTGCGCGAGCTCTCACCGAAAGAAGTTGATGCAGATTTAGAGGCCAAACTAGCCATCGTTCCGCAAAGAGTGAGCCAGTTCCAAAATACCACCCTGCAATACTTCTACAACGGTAACATGGCAGGCTCGTATCCTGTTTACCTATCTTTGATGGAGTGGTTGCGGGGGATCTTAGCCCCATACCTACTGCCAGAGGTTGATTGGCAAGACATTGAGGATCAGAAACTTTTACCTAGAGCGTTGTTGAGGAGATTGAGATCAGTTGATACTCAAATCCAGGCAATTACTGCGCGTTCAGGCGATCTAGATGAGAAGGTAGCAACTATTGTAGAGGCTCACGCTGCAGCTGAGGCTCTTCCAACTGACTTGGCCAGTTTGAATGAGGCTCGGGCTGTAGTAGAAAAAGCATTAGCTAAGGCTGCTGCAGGAACTCAGCGCGCGAGCGAAGCAGAAACGCAAGCTACCCAAATTCTCGGGAACATCAAACAGTTTGCATTCGAAGCCGAAAAGCTCGTCGAAAATTGTGAGGACGCCTATAGCGCTGCGACCACGAAGGGGCTTGGTGAAGCGTTTGCGAAGCGCGCAGACTCGTTAACGCGATCTATGTGGGTGTGGGTCGTCGGACTGCTGGTCGCGCTGGCTCTAGGTGCATATTTAGGCTCGGCTAGGGTCGATCTTCTGAGAAGCTTGCTTGCGTCAGGGAATCCGCGCTTAGGACTTATTTGGATCAACATCGCGCTTGCGTTTTTTAGCATCGCGGCGCCCGTTTGGTTTGCTTGGATTGCTACAAAGCAAATCGGCCAGAGGTTCCGTCTCGCCGAAGACTATGCTTACAAGGCCTCGGTCGCTCAAGCATATGAGGGGTATCGCAGAGAAGCGGCCAGACTTGATCCGCAATTCGCTGCTCGTCTCTTCGGCTCCGCCCTAAGTCGCATCGAGGAAGCGCCGCTACGCTTCGTTGAGCACGAAAGTCACGGGAGTCCCTGGCACGAAGCGTTGTCCAAACGATTTCCACGACGCACGCAAGTAGCGGCTCCCGAGCCCGCGAATGAGCAAATCGCTGCGGCGTAAGCTTCATCGCTGGAAGCATTCGCTTCTATGCCACCCAAGATAGCGCATCAGTGGCCGGTGAGCCGCTGCAGAAGGTAATCGCGCCCGCCGATCCGGGTAAATGATCTTCTCAACGCCTTCGATGTCGTTGATCTTGCGCGAGAGCAGGATTTCGCCCTCGTCGCTCAGCGAAATCAGGCCGCGGTCGAACATCCAGCGCACCGTGCCGGACAGGGCGATGCCGTTGGTGACCACGTCCGGCCCGCCCGCTTCCACACTCATGATGTGGGCGGCTTGCGCTTCAGCCCTGCCGCCGCCGTTGATCAGCTTCATGCCCGTCAATGCGCAGCGGCTGTCGTAAACGTCGAGGACGCGCTTGCGGAACTGCCGGTCCCGCACCTTGCGGTTGACCAGCGCGGTTGAGCGATCGACCGGACCTTCCCACGGCTGCGGCTCCTCATACACCCGCAACTCGGTAGGCTCATTCTCATCGATCCGTGGCAGCAACTCGTCGTCTTCGATCAAGCCGAGGTCGACGATGCGATTGAAGTCCTCGTTCGAAATCGCCCGAATGGATTGGATCGCCCGCCCATTGTTCAGCCGCCCATCGCGATTAAGAAGCCCGCGCTCGACGGCTTGCCCGTCAAGCTGGAAGGGAACGTCGCGGCCGAACTCCAGATATGATCCCGACTCGATCAGCGCCAGGAACATGCCCTCATGCGTCGGGTCTGGGACAATCCGGTCCACCTTCGCCACGGCATAATAGCCGCGCGGCCCCGCGCGCCGAGGCTCCTGGTAGATGATCCAGTTGCCGACCACCTGCGCGGCATTGCGCATCCACTTGGGCGGGAAGCGATAGAAGCGCTCCGGCTCGTCGGCATAGATGGAATGAGAGCCGATGACGAATACGCCCTTGCTCGTTCCCTGCTGCCGCTCCAGGGCATGCCGAGCCAGCGATAGGTGCCGTGATCGTCAATGAACTCCAGCGCCCCTGCTTGCCGTAGCTGCTGGAGCTCGCGGCTGAGCGTCTGAAACGGCGTGGCCCCGCTGGAGCCCGTCGCCGCGATCATGTTGTCGAGCTCGGCTTCGATCAGGGCCTGACGCGTGAACAGCGGCGATCCAGTGCGCGCGACCTGCCGCCGCACCGCCTCGATCACCGCATCCGTCCAAGTCTTGCGCGCCAACTGCTTGCCCCTGCCGCCCTTGCCCGGCAGACTAGCCGAATGGCGACCACAGGCAAACGCGTCACCTTCGTCTGCTACGTCTGTGGCAGCAACAATGTCACCCGCGACGCTTGGGCGAGGTGGGACGTCAAAGCTCAGGAATGGGTGCTCGGCGATCTCTACGACAACGCCGATTGCCAAGACTGCGATGGCGAGACAAAACTGGTTGAGGTTGAACTCGCGCCCGTGCGCGCTTGACCCACTCCATTCCCCTCCCGTAACAGCGCGCCCGCAAGCCGGAGTGGATATGCAGGAGATTGTTGCCCGCTGACCGACGGGCTGGACGCTCAAGTCCAGCGGCCGTCGGGCATGCGTGATCGCCGTGGGGTGCTGAGGGCGCCGCGCGGGGCGGATCGCGCGCGTGTTCGCCTCAGCAACGGGTCAATCTTCCTTGAACATCTCGAAATACGAACAGCGGGTGCTGCATGCGCTCGCATTGGGCGGCCGCATCGTGCACCGCCGCGATACAACGACCGGCAAGATCGTGGAAGTCGACTGCTTCACCCGCGAGGGCTTGCGGCTAGCCGACTGCACCGAACTGATCTTCCGCCGGCTGAAGCGCCGCGGACTGATCGCGAGCCAGGGCGGCCAGCCCTACCGCATCAGCCGGCTCGGCCTCGCCTCGGTCCGCTCGCAACTGGACCAGCGATGACTCGGTTCTCACAAAGAGCACAAAGAGCACGAAGATCAATCTTGGTGTCCTTCGTGCCCTTTGTGAGAACAGTCTCTCCGCGCTCCGCGCCTCGGCCCGAAAGAAAACTCTGTCCTACATTGAACCTATTCGGTTAGCGAGTCAAGCATGAGCACACCGAATCAGGAGAAACCCTCCTTCACCCCTGTCCTCGTCGCGCCGCGTGCCGACGGCTGGACGCCCGACAAGCAGGTCGCCTTTATCGAGGCGCTGGGCGAGATGGCGTGTGTCGGCACGGCTGCCGGGCGGGTCGGCATGTCGCGCGAGAGCGCCTATCGCCTGCGCGCCCGGCCGGATGCCGCCAGCTTCCGCGCCGCCTGGGAAGCCGCGCTCGATTATGCCTATCACCGGCTTGGCGAGGCCGCGCTCGACCGGGCGCTGAACGGCGTCTCGGTGCCGGTCTTCTACAAGGGCGAGCAGATCGGCGAGCGGCGCCATTATGACGAGCGGCTCACCCAGTATCTGCTGCGTGTCCGCGACCCCGTCCGCCATGCGCCGCATCGCGAACGGCGCACCTATTTCCGCGACACCAGGGTGGAGGCGGCGGTGGCCGCCTTCCACCGATCGGTGAAGGCGCTGTTCGGAAAGTCTCCCGCCAAACCCTGACGTGGCGTGACTTTCGTGACTTTCCGTCAGGCTTCAAGCGATCGCCAAACGCTCCCGCCGCCGCCGCGCCGCCGCGCCCGCCAGGCCGAAGCCGGCGATCATCATCGCCCAGCTCGCCGGTTCCGGCACTGCGCTCAGGTCGCCGAACTCGAAATTGTCAAAGGCGACCGTGCCGCCGTTCGAATAGAAGCGGACCGACTGGATGCCGGCGACCGACAGGCTCAGCGTGGCGCCGGTGCCGAACACATTGCCTTCGTTCACGCTTACCGACCCGATCAGATTGCCGCCCACGCCATAGGCCTCCAGCGTCAGCGTGCTGGCATCCGGAAAGGTCTCGCCCAGCACTTGGACGAAATTGGTGGTGGCCTTCACGTTGGTGTTGGCCGTGCTGAAGAAGCTGGCGGTGATCGGGGTCCCATAGCTGAGCGTGCCGTTCGCGGCAGTGCCGCCGATCACGTTGGGCGGCGTCGGCGTGCAGGTGGTGCCGCAGCCGGGCACATGGTCGACCACCGCGACATAGCCGGCGCCGGAACTGAACACGACGCCGTCGGAGGCGAGGAACTGGTTGCTCAGCCGCGACCCCACCGGCACCGCGGCGCCCGGCGTGTTCGCCATGCCGGGCAGGCTTTCGAAGGTGATGAGGGTGTTGGCCGCGGCGGGCGCGGACAGAGTCAGAACTGCGGCAAAGGCCGCCAAGGCACGCGTCATGTCGTCACTCCCCTGAAGCGAAACTCACGATGCGACCGCCGGGGCATTTCCCCGTTGCCGTTAACCATAGCAGCAAGCGGGGCCGTCACCAAGTCGGGGATCAGGCGATCAGTCCCGCGACCATCCGGGCCGCTTTCCGCTGCGGGATCAGCCAGGCAGGAGGCGCCAGCACCGGAGCGCGGCGCAGGAAGCGAAGCGGCGACCCATTGTACAGAATCGCGTACGCCTTGGCGGCGCTGGGCGAGGCGATGGAGAGCGGCCCGGTCAGCGGCGGCGCGGGGGCAGGGCCTGTCCACTGCTCGAAACTGTCGGAGCCGCCATCGGCAGCGATCCGAAAGCGGAACAGCTCCTCGCCCAGCTCCTGCCCCTGGATCGTTACGACCGGCAGGCGGAAGCCGACGACCAGAGTCTCGTCATCGGCCCAACGGAGTTCCGGCGAGGGAATGTTGGCGCCGGGCTGACCCTCCAGCACCACGCGCCAGTCATAGCCCGCCAGCACATCGGCCGGCACGCCGACCGCCGCTTCCGCCGCCAGATGGGCGTCGAACAGCGCCGAAGTGCAGGTCGCCCGGCTGATGGTGGAGAAACGATGCTCGTTGAAGAACCCGCCCGGCTTGCCCGCTTCCATGTCGACGATACGGACATTGTTGTCGACGAAGTCGGAGCCGAGCTGCACCGACAGCACTGCCATCCGCCGGTTGCCGGGCGAAGGCACCAACGCGTGGAAGCTCTCCGGCACCCCGCCGCTAGGCTGCTCGCCGGGCACGCTGAACAGGCTCTTGATCGTTCGGGCGACCGTCTTGGTTTTGGGCGAGGGCCGCGCAATTTCGCTCAGCCACAGAGTTTCCTCGCCGGTGCCGGTCGTGGGCGTCACATAGACGAAGCGGCGGCTCGCACCGCCTCGCCACAGCAGCCATTCGCGGAGCGCATTGGCGGACAGCGCCGCGCCGCCCAGCGCCAGGCTCCAGCGCAACGCCTTGGCTCCATCGCCCATCCCGCTCCTCCGACGAGGGTCCCCGCCTCAGACGGCGGCGCCGAGCTCCTTTGGCGTCGACGGATCGGCGCCCCATTCGCTCCAGCTGCCGTCATACAGCGCCGCGTCCTTGCCGAGCAGATGCAGACCGAACACCAAAACCGCCGCTGTCATGCCCGACCCGCAGGTGGTGACGATCGGCTTGTCCATATCGATACCGGCATCGGTGAAGGCCTGGCGCAGCGCATCGCCGGTCTTGAAGGTGCCGTCGGCGTTGAACAATTGCTCATAGGGCAGGTTGCGGGAGCCGGGGATGTGGCCCGGCTGCACGCCCTGGCGTTCCATTGCCTGGCCGGCGAAGCGGGCGGCGCCGCGGGCGTCGAGCACCTGCTCGGTGCGGGCGCCGACATTGGCCTTCATCTGCTCGATGGTGCGCACGCCCTTGGCGTCGTTCCAGGCGGTGAAGTGCCGGTGGCGGACTTGCGGCTTGCCGCTCTCCACCGCCCGCGCTTCGGCCCGCCATTTGGCGAGGCCGCCGTCAAGGATCGCGACGTCATGGGCGCCGAAGGTGCGCAGCATCCACCAGGCGCGCGCCGCGCTCTTGTACGGCGATTGGTCGTAGACGACGATGCGGCTGCCATCGCCCAGACCCAGCGACTGCATGCGGCTCGCGAATTTCTCGGCCGGAGGCAGCATGTTCGGGAGCGAGCTGCCGCTGTCGGCCAGCTCGTTCAGGTCCATGAACACGGCGCCCGGGATGTGCGCCTGCTCGAACGCAGCGGCGGCGTCGCCTTCGCCCAGCATCAGCCAGGTGGCATCGACGACGCGCAGATCCGGGGCTCCGAGTTCCTTATCCAGCCAGTCGGTCGATACCAGAGCGTCCATCGATGCTTCTCCTTTGGGCGGGTGCTTAGTCAAAGCCGTAACGCTTGGGAACCGATTCGCGGTTCCGCCCTCTCGCTATTGTCTCACGCCAGGCATAGACTGGCATTGCGGGAGATCAGGGTGGCGGCACCAGCGCGGCAACCGGACAGCATCATGCTCGCGACCGAGCCGCCCTTCCGGCTGAGCTACGCGCAGGTCAGGCCCGCACTTCGGCAGTTGAGCTGGGACGGCCAGCACCGCACGCTCGAGCCGCGGGTCATGCAGGTGCTGGTAGCGCTCGCCCGTGCAGATGGCGGGATCGTCGGCCGCGACGAGCTGGTGGCGCGCTGCTGGGACGGGAGGATCGTCGGCGAAAACGCAATCCAGCGCGTCATCTCGCTGCTCCGCGCGCTAGCGGCCGAGTCGGGCGCGTTCGAGATCGAGACGATCACCAAGGTCGGCTACCGCCTCAAGGTTCGCCAGCCGGGACCGGTTCCCGCCGCCAACCCGGCAGAGCCGGCAGCACCCGCCAAGCGGCGAAACATCCTTTTCGGCGGCGCTGCGCTGCTGCTGGTCGGTGCAGGCGCGGGCTGGCTTGGCCTTCCTTCCCCGGCCCGCCGCGAGGCGGAGCGGCTTCACGCCGCAGCCCTCGCCATCCAGAGGCGCGAGGGATCGAGCAGCATTCGGCAATCGATTGCCCTTCTGGAACGCGCGACGGTCGTCGATCCGGACTTTGTGCCCGGCTGGGCCGACCTCGCCTATGCGCGGTACCTGCTGATCCACCAACTTCACGAACGGCAGCAGGAGCAGCACATCCTGGCAATCCGGCGCACGGCGGACCGGGCGCTCGCGCTCGATCCCGGCAACCGCCAGGCGCTGCTGACTCTGGCGCTGCTCAAGCCTAATTTCCGAAACTGGATCGAGGTGGACCGGGAGCTGCGCTCCGCCCTCGGGCGCATGCCCGACGAGCCGCAGCTGCATCAGCGAATGGGCGTCCTCTATGCCGACACGGGCCGGATTAGGGACGCCGCAGCGGAGTTTCGATGGCTTAACGGCCGCGAGCCGCTGGTGCCCGCCAACCCGATCCAGCTCGCGCGCGCCTGGTGGTATCTTGGCGATATCGAACGGGCGGGGGCGCTGATCGCCGAGACCCGGCGTAACGCACCGTCCGATGCCGATGCGTGGCTGGCCCAGTTCAACTTCCTGCTTCAGTCGGGGCAGCCGCAGCTGGCACTGGCTTTGACACGGGAGTCGACCATCGGCCTCGGCGGCTACAGTCCGCTCAGCACCGAGGTCGGTCTGGCAATGGTCAAGGCGATGAACAGCGGCCGGCTGGCCGACCGCGCCGCGGCGATGCAGGCGATCCTGTCCGACCGCGCCAGGGGCCGGCTGGCTTCATTCATCGCCGTTCCTTACCTCGTCATGCTCGACGCGATGGGGGAGGCGTGGGAAGCGATCTACGTCTATTTTCTTGGCAAACGGGACCCGGTTTCGGGCGAGCGCCTGCCGCTGCCTTCCGTAACATGGCGCCGCACGGACATCCTGTTTTCGCCGCCTCTGAAGCCGCTCCGCAGCGATCCCCGATTCGCGCGGCTCACAGCGACACTAGGTCTCGACCGCTACTGGCAAGTGACGGGCACGCGACCGCAAATCCCATGATCATCAGCTTTTCATCAGATGCTCATCAGATCCTGTATGTGGCGGCCCCGCCCGTCCCGCCGCACTCTCCCTCGCCTGACAACAGGAAAACAGGGGTGTGACATGATGACGTTCAAACCGGCCGCCGCGCTTGCTCTGGCCCTGCTCGGCGCGGGCAGCGCCAGCGCCGCCACGGATCCGCTCGGCGATTTCCTCGGCACCTATACGGGCTCGCTCAGCGCTAATCTCGATTTCGTGAGTGCCGACGCCCGTTTCACCGGCACGCACTTCAACCTCAGCCTGAAGACGGCCGGCGCGATCGGCGGATTGCCGGGCAGCCTTTATGTCATCGGCATCAATCGCGGCGCGGGCACGCCGCGCCTCAACGTCCTGAGCGATCCTGATCTGGACCCGTCGGTCAGGTGGGACTCGCTGGCGGTCCTGTTGCCCGACGGCACGCTGCGGGTGGTGACCTTCCCGCCGGCCGGGGCTCCGACGATCACGCCGATCTTTGGCGGAGCGGTGGTGAACGGGGACACGATCAGCGCGTCCGTGCCCGTCGCGCTGCTGCCGACGCGCGGCTTTGCGGCCAGCAGCTACACCTTCCAGGCCTGGTCCCGGCTTCGGGTGAATCCGGCTGCCGATGGCCTGAACAGTGAAATTGCGGATTTTGGCCCACGCATCTTCGCTGCCGTTCCGGAGCCGGCAAGCTGGGCGATGATGATCGCGGGCTTCGGCCTAGCCGGATGGTCGGCACGGCGGCGGACACCGCGCCTCCCCCCCGCTCGCGCATAGGAGGATCGTCATGCGCAACTACCTGAAGGCGGCGCTGCTGGGCGCCGCCCTGCTGGCGGCTGCCCCGGCCCTGGCCGGACCTTATGCGAGCACGGTCGTGGCGAGCGGCCTGAACAATCCCCGGGGCCTCGCCTTCGGTCCGGATGGCGGCCTCTATGTTGCGGAAAGCGGCGTGTTCACGCCCGGCGGACCGAGCACCATCGTGCGCGGCCAGACGGCGACCTATTCGGAGACGGGGTCGATCACCCGCATCTTCGGCGGATCGCAACAACGGATCGTGAGCGGCCTCGCGTCGCTCGCAATTCCGGCGCTCAGCGACGTATCGGGCCCGAACGATGTGGCGTTCGGTTCCGACGGTACCGGCTATGTCGTTGTTGGGCTCGGCGCAAACCCGGCAATCCGCACCGGTGCGCTCGGGCCGGCCGGCGCGAAGCTGGGGCAGGTCTACAGCTTCACGGCCGGCCCCACCCCACGCGGCGATGTCGCAGCCTATGAGCTGGCCAACAACCCGCTCGGCGGCATGGTCGACAGTAATCCCTTCTCCGTTGCTGACTGGAGCGGCGGCCTTGCGGTGACGGACGCCGGCAGCAACACATTGCTGAACGTGGACCCTGCCGGCAACGTTTCGCTGATCGCCGCCTTCCCGCCCCGCTTCATCGGCCCGCCGCCGCCGTTCAGCGACTCGGTGCCGACCGGCGTCGTGGTCGGGCCGGACGGCAATTTCTATGTGACGGAGCTGACTGGCTTTCCTTTCACCCAAGGCGCGGCGCGCATTCTTCGGGTCACGCCGGGCGGGGTGGTGTCGGTCGCCTATAGCGGCTTCACCTCCTTGTCCGATCTGGCCTTCGGAGCCGACGGCACACTTTACGCGCTCGAGCTCGACTCGAATGGTCTGGCGACACCTGGCGTGGGTGGAGCGCTGATCCGGATCAATGGCGACGGGAGCAAGACGACCCTGTTCAACCAGGGCCTGGTCTTCGCCACCGGTCTGGCGATCGGGTCGAATGGAGCCTTTTACGTCAGCCGGTTCGGCAATCAGGCGGGAACGGGCGAAGTGTTGCGCATCGCGGCGATCCCGGAACCGGCAAGCTGGGCAATGATGCTGATCGGCTTCGGCGCGCTCGGCGCCTTGTCGCGGCGCCGGCGCGTGCCGGCCGCGGCCTGAATGGCCAAGCGGCGGGAGCGTAGGGGCGCGCTCCCGCCGTGGCGCCACGTCACCGGGCGGCGACTTCGAGGCTGCCCGCACGGGCAACCAGGATGCGAGCCTGCTCGGCCGCGCTGCTCTGCAGCTCGGCGCGGCATTGCTTCAGCTTGATCCGGCCGCGGGCATCGGCCGGAGACGGCGTGCCGCACAGCTCGCTCGAGGCATGGACGATGCGCAGTTCGAGCGCGCGCTGACCGCGTTCGGTCGACAGGTCCAGACCCGCCGTGCTGACGGCCGCAGTGCGGGACACCGGGGCTTGAGCCGCGGCAGGGTTCGCCGACACGAAAGCGGCGGCGAATGCGAAGGTAATCAACAGGGTCTTCATGGTGACGGTTCCTTTAAGGGGGTTACCGTCGGCGCCAACGTGAGACTGGAGATAGGCTCTTATGGACGTTCTGCGGTAGCAACGATGTTGCGCAACCGTTCTGCAAAAGCGCAGAATGGCGCCATGTTCGACTGGAACGACGCGCGCTTCTTCGTGGCGGTGGCCGACACCGGCAGCACTCTAGCCGCCGGCCGCGCGCTGCGCGTCAGTCAGACTACCGTCGCAAGGCGCATCGCCGCGCTGGAGGAGTCGCTCGGCCTCACCCTCTTCGACAAGCGCCGTGCGGGCTATGCGCTGACGACAGCGGGCGAGACTTTGCTGCTCGAAGCACGGGCGCTGCATGCCGCCGCCGAGGCGCTGTCCGATGCCGCCTCGGCGCAAAAGCGCGAGACCGGCGGCACGGTCCGGCTGACGACTGAGGAGTCGTACGCGAACGGCGTATTAACGCCTATGCTGCGCGAACTGCACGAGCTGCGGCCCGACATCATCATTGAACTCGACGCCAGCGAGGAACTGCGGGACCTGGAAGCCGGCGCCGCCGACGTGGCGGTGCGCGTTGCCAAGGAGATGACCGGCAGCGGGCTCGTCGGCCGCAAGATCGGCACTGACCTGTGGACCGTCTATTGCAGCCGTTCCTATGCTGAAGCGCATGGCATTCCGCGCAACCGGCGGGAACTCGCCTCGCATCCACTGATCGGCGGCGGTGGCGGGCGAGTCGGCCGCTATTATGGCATGTGGCTGAAAGAGAACGGCCTCGACCACGCCGTGGCGATGACCCACGGCAGCGTCACCGGAATCATCGCCGCGGTCCGCTCTGGCGTCGGCTGTGCGGCGCTCCCGTGCATGGTTGCCGAACTCGACCCGGAGCTGATCCGCTGCTTGCCCGCCACGACCAATGGCGGCATGGAAATCTGGCTGCTCACCCATGAGCGGCAGCGCCACAGCCCCCGCATCCGCACCGTGCTCGACTTCCTGGGCGACCGCCTGAAGCGCCATGCCCTGACGGTCGAGGCACGACTGACTCAAATCGGGCCGTCACCAGTCCGTGACGCGATCGCGATCAACTCGTAGCTCTTCCTGCTGTTCGGCGGGGATGACGAGCGCTACCGCGCTCAGGTCGACATGCTCGCGCCGCGGCTGAAACGCGCCTGAGCCTTTCTTGCGACGGCGCAACGATCCGCTAGGGTGCGCCCGCGATTCGGGGGTAGCGTAGCGAATGGACGTGATGCGGTCGGTGGCGGCGGACGAGGCGCGGGAGCGCCTTGCAGCGGCCCTGGCGTCTGTCGCGCGCGGCGACCGCAAGGCGTTCCACGATGTCTATCAGCGCACCTCCGCGAAACTTTACGGCATTTGCTGCCGTATCTTGGGTGAGGGCCAGGATGCGGAGGATGCGTTGCAGGAAGCCTATGTGAATGTGTGGCGGCGGGCGGAGCGTTTCGACGCGTCGCGCGCGAGCCCCATCACATGGCTGGCGGCGATTGCCCGCAACACGGCCATCGACCGGCTGCGCGCGCGCGGCAATCGTAGTACAGCGCCCATCGAAGAAGCCTTCGACCTGGCCGATCCCACACCGCGCGCCGATGCGCTGATCGAGGAAGCCGGGGAGAGCGCCAGGCTATATGGCTGCCTCGGCGAACTGGGCGGCCAAGAGGCGGCGCTGATCCGCACCGCGTTTCTGGAGGGTGCCAGCTATCCGGAACTGGCGGAGCGCGCGGGCGAGCCGCTCGGCACGATCAAGAGCCGCATCCGCCGCGGGCTGATGAAACTGCGCGATTGCCTGTGCCGATGACGGAAGAGGACGACATCCTCGCAGCCGAGCACGCGCTGGGCCTGGCCGACGAAAGTGCGCGCGAAGCGAGCGATCCGGCATTCGCGGCTGCCGTCGAGGCATGGCGCGCTAGGCTCGACCCCTTGCTAGGGCCCGGGCGCGCGCCGCCGCCCGAGCTTTGGAACCGCATTCAGCGCCGGCTGCCGGCCAATGAGCCAGGCGACCCGGCGCGACCCTGGCGGTTCGCCACCTTCGCCGCGAGCGCGGCCGCGGCGGTGCTGCTCGGCATTCTCGTTCTGCGGCCGGACGGCACCGCACCGACACCCGCGCCGCAAGTCGCCACGACGCCGGCGGCGAAGATGATGGTCGCGGCGCTCACCCCCAAGGAGGGCAGCGGCACGCTCACGATTGCCTATGACGAACGCGAAGGCCGGATGACCGTCACTCCGGTGGGCATGGATGCGGATGGCCGCACGCCCGAGCTCTGGGTCATCCCCGCCGACGGCAAGCCGCGCTCATTGGGCGTCATCGCGGCCAAGGACGCGCGCACGATGATCGTCGCCGGCGGACACCGGCCGCTGCTGGCGAGCGGCGTGACATTGGCCGTGTCGCTGGAACCCGAAGGCGGCTCGCCGACCGGCCAGCCGACCGGGCCGGTGGTGATGACGGGAACGATGACGATCGTCTGATCGGAAAGATCGGCGATTTTTCGCGCGGACGATGCATCCGCTGCAACAATCGCGCCGTATCTGCCGTGCGGCCGGCGTTTCGGCGCCGGCGCTCATCAGAGGGATCAAAGATCATGAAGACTTCGCTCAAGGCCGCTGCGGCGCTGTCGCTGTCGTTGGTTGCGTCGGGTGCCGTTGCGGCCGAAAGGACGGTGATGGTCGGCGGCGCCGCCATGTATCCGTCGAAGACGATCGTCGACAATGCGGTGAACTCGAAGGATCACACCACGCTCGTCGCTGCCGTCCAGGCCGCTGGCCTGGTCGACACGCTTAAGGGCGCCGGCCCGTTCACCGTCTTCGCGCCGACCAATGCCGCTTTCGCCAAGCTACCGGCCGGCACGGTCGACAATCTGGTCAAGCCTGAGAACAAGGAAACACTGACCACCGTCCTCACCTATCACGTCGTGCCGGGGCGGATGACGGCCAAGGATGTCGCCAAGGCGATCAAGGCGGGTGGCGGCAAGGCGACGCTTACCACCGTGCAGGGCGGCACGCTCACCGCCTCGATGATGGGCAACAAGATCATGCTGACCGACGCCAAGGGCGGCATGAGCCATGTCACGCAAGGCGACGTGCTCCAGTCCAACGGCGTGATCCACGTCGTCGACACGGTGCTGATGCCGTAATCGCCTCCCCTGTTGGGGAGTTGTCGCTCAAGCGTACCAGAAGGGCGGGCTCCAGGGGGCCCGCCCTTTTATTTCAGCGCCGCGACTGCGTCCGCCGGATGGTCGGTGAAGACGCCGTCCACGCCGGCCTTGGCAAACATCCGCACTTCTTCCTGCGCACGGCCACGAGCACGCGGATCGGAGCCGTCGCGCAGTTCGGCGGGCAGGAAGAAATTCTCCGATCGCAGCGTCCAGACGATCACCTTCAGGCCCGCCGCATGCGCATGCTCGACTAAGGGCGTAGCGGCAAGCGAGCGCCCCTCTCCATCCCGCGGGATCACCAGCGCCTTTGCCGCGCCCAGCCCATCCGCATAGCTGGCCACGTCCTTCAGTCCTTCGGCTGTGATCATTGCGGCGTAGCTGTCCACGGCCCGATCAATCGGTGCGCCCTTGTCGTCCACCAGCTGAACCAGCTTCAGCCCGGTCATGCGGCGAAGCGCCTTCAGGTTGCCGACCTCGAAGCTCTCGATCCAGACCGGGTCGTCGGCCTTGGTCCAGCCGTGGCGTGCGAAGGTCTCGAGCAGCTTTTGCTCCACCGGCAGACCGATGGAGGCGAAATAGCTCGAATGCTTGATCTCGGCGACCACGCCCTTGCCGCGGGCTTTGGCAAGCACGATCAGCTCGTCGAGTGTCGCGATAGGCTCATCGGCATAGGCCATGTTGGCGGGCCTGAGTTGTGGCAGCCGCTCGCGGGCGCGCAACGTCTTCAGCTCGGCGAGGGTGAAATCCTCGGTGAACCAGCCGCTCACCTCCTTGCCTTCGATCATCTTGGTCGTACGGCGGCCGGCGAACTCGGGGTGGTCGGCGACATTGGTGGTGCCCGAAATCTCATTCTCGTGCCGCGCGACCAGATGGCCGTCTTTCGTTGGCACCACGTCGGGCTCGATGAAGTCCGCGCCCTGTTCCAGAGCGAGGGCGTAGGCCGCCAGCGTATGCTCCGGCCGCTGGCCAGAAGCGCCGCGATGGCCGATGACGAAAGGCGTGCTCATGGCCAGCAGCATAGCGGCAAATGTCAGCATGCAACCTCCCCTACGTCACCCCGGCCCCCGAGCCGGGGTCCCGCTGCCTTCAGGAGAAGAAGCGGGTCCCCGGGTCAAGCCCGGGGTGACGGTGTGGAATTCGACGGCAGGCGAGGCTAACACCCGCGCGATGCAAGCCAGCGACCTTCGCATCGCGCTGTTCAGCGGCAACTATAATTATGTCCGCGACGGGGCCAATCAGGCGCTCAATCGGCTGGTCGGCTATCTCCTTCGCCAAGGGGCCGCCGTGCGCGTCTATGCGCCGGTTACCGATACGCCGGCCTTTCCGCCGACCGGAGACTTGGTGCCCGTCCCAGCCTTCGCGGTCCCGCGGCGCCCCGAATATCGGATCCCGCGCGGTATCCCGAGGCGCGTGCGCGCGGACATCGCCCGCTTCGCGCCCAACCTGATCCATGTCGCCTCGCCCGATTTCGCCGGCCACTCCGCCGTCCGCTTCGCACGGCGGCACGGGCTTCCCGCTGTCGCGTCGGTGCACACGCGGTTCGAGACCTATCCGCGCTATTACGGCCTGGCGTTCATGGAACCGGTGATCGAAGCGATCCTGCGCCGCTTCTACCGCCGTTGCGATGCCATCGTCGCGCCGTCCGACTCCATGGCCCAGCTGCTGCGCGAGCAACGGATGAGCTATGATGTCGGCATCTGGACGCGCGGCGTGGACCGGGAGATTTTCTCACCGAACAAGCGCGATCTCGCCTGGCGCCGCTCACTTGGGATCGACGATCAGGAGGTGACGATCGGCTTTCTCGGCCGGCTGGTGATGGAGAAGGGGCTCGACGTCTTCTCCGACACGATCGACTGCCTCGCTGCGAAGGGCGTCCCGCATCGCGTGCTCGTGATCGGTGACGGCCCTGCGCGGGAGTGGTTCGAGCGCCGGCTGCCCGACGCCGTCTTCGTCGGCCAGCAGAGCGGCGGCGACTTGGGCCGAGCGCTCGCCAGCACCGACATGCTGTTCAACCCGTCCGTAACTGAAACGTTCGGCAACGTGACGCTGGAGGCGATGGCCTGCGCGCTGCCGGTCGTCGCGGCGATCGCCACGGGGAGCCAAAGCCTTGTCCGCGACGGCGTCACCGGCCGCCTCATCCGGCCCGGCTGGATCGAAGGCTTTGCCGAGGCACTTGGCGCCTACTGCACCGATGACGACGCGCGCCGCGCCGCTGGTGAGGCGGGCGAGCGGACCGCGCAGCGCTTCGGCTGGGACCAGGTCAATCAGACGCTGGTCGACACCTATCTTCGCGTGATCCGACAACGGGCCGCGGGGGGCACGGTGCCGCGCCTGGGGCCGGTGCCCTAAGCGTCATCCCGAACTTGTTTCGGGATCAGGCATCCGGCTCGCGACGCTTGAGAGTGGCTCCACTCTTATCCCGAAACAAGTTCGGGATGACGAATGGAGGTTAAGGCGCTAATCGCCCCTCCCTTATGGCCGACGCTCCGACCCCGCCCGATTACCGCGACACCGTCTTCCTGCCCAAGACCGACTTTCCCATGAAGGCCGGCCTGCCGCAGAAGGAGCCGGCCATCCTCGCGCGGTGGCAGGAAATGGGGCTTTATCAGCGGCTGCGCGAGGCGCGCAGCGGTGCCGAGAAGTTCATCCTTCACGACGGCCCGCCTTATGCCAATGGCGACATGCATATCGGCCATGCGCTTAACCACATCCTGAAGGACATGGTCTGCCGTACCCAGTCGCTGCTGGGGAAGGACGCGCCTTATGTGCCCGGCTGGGACTGCCATGGCCTGCCGATCGAATGGAAGGTCGAGGAGCAATATCGCGCCAAGAAGCGCAACAAGGACGAGGTGCCCGCGGCCGAGTTCCGCGCCGAATGCCGCGCCTATGCGCAGCATTGGGTGGACACCCAGCGCGAGCAGCTGAAGCGGCTCGGCATCCTGGGCGACTGGGACCGGCCCTACCTGACGATGGACTATGAGGCCGAGGCGACCATTGTCCGCGAGCTGCTGAAGTTCGCGGAGAGCGGCCAGCTCTACCGCGGCGCCAAGCCCGTGATGTGGTCGCCGGTCGAGAAGACGGCGCTCGCCGAAGCCGAAGTCGAATATGAGGACATCACCTCGACGCAGATCGACGTGGCGTTCGAGATTGTCGAGAGCCCGATCCCGGAACTGGTCGGCGCCCATGCGGTGATCTGGACGACGACGCCGTGGACGATCCCCGTCAACCAGGCGATCGCATATGGGCCGGAAGTTCCGTACGCGCTGATTGAGTTTGAGGGGCGCAGGCTGCTTGTGGCAGCTGAGCTGATAGCCCCGACGATCAAGCGTCTCGCGCCAGGCTTGCAGCTCCTCTCTCAGAACGAGGACGGCACGGGTACGCTTCAGTTTCCAGGGATCTTGTGGCGTGGAAACGGCTCCGACCTTGCCGGCACCGTCGCCCGTCACCCGATGCACCATCTCGGCGGGTTCTTCGCCCAGCCGCGGCCGTTCCTGCCGGGTAACTTCGTCACCACCGATCAGGGCACCGGCCTCGTGCATATGGCGCCCGATCATGGCGAGGACGATTTCGAGCTGTGCAAGGCGAACGGCCTCGAACCCGTCTTCGCGGTGACGGGCGACGGCAAATACCGCGAGGATTGGGGCTGGCTGGGCGGCCAGGGATCGGTGATCAACCCCAAGTTCAACGCGCCGGACGGGCCGATCTGCGAGGCGCTGCGCGAGGCAGGCGCGCTGCTGGCGGCGAGCGCGGACTATCGCCACAGCTATCCGCATTCGTGGCGGTCCAAGGCCAAGGTCATTTTCCGCGCCACCCCGCAATGGTTCATCCCGATGGATATGCCCCTCTCCCAGCGGGAGAGGGAGGGGCCCGCCGCGAAGCGGTGGGAGGGTGAGGGCGATGAGGCTTTGTCATCCTCACCCCGCTCGCCTGCGGCGAGTCGCCCTCTCCCGATGGGAGAGGGAGAGACGCTCCGGCAGAAAGCCCTCGCCGCCATCGAAGCCACGCGCTTCGTCCCCGAAAAGGGCCGCAACCGCATCCGCTCGATGGTCGAGGGCCGGCCTGACTGGGTGATCTCGCGCCAGCGCGCCTGGGGCGTGCCGATCACTCTGTTTGTGGACTGCAAGACCGGCCAATATCTGAACGACCCTGAGGTCAACGCCCGCATCGTCGCCGCCGTGCGGGAGAAGGGCGTCGACGGCTGGTTCGACACGCCTGCCGTCGAGCTGCTTGGGCCGGGGCGCAACCCGGACGATTATGACCGCGTCACTGACATTCTCGACGTCTGGTTCGACAGCGGCTCAACCCACGCCTTCGTACTGGAAAGCGGGCGCTGGCCGGAGCTCAGCTGGCCCGCGGACCTGTATCTCGAAGGCTCCGACCAGCATCGCGGCTGGTTCCAGTCGTCGCTGCTGGAGGCGTGCGGCACGCGCGGGCGCGCACCTTATGATGCGGTGCTGACGCACGGCTTCACCATGGCGTCGGACGGGCGGAAAATGTCCAAGTCGCTCGGCAATACTGTCGATCCGATGAAGCTGATGACGGAGTATGGCGCCGACATATTGCGGCTCTGGGCGCTGTCGGTCGATTTCACCGAGGACCATCGGATCGGCAAGGAGATCCTCGCCGGCACTGCTGACGGCTACCGCAAGCTGCGCAACACGTTCCGTTACCTGCTCGGCGCTCTCGATGGGTTCGACGAGGCCGAGCGCGTGCCGGCGGCGGAGATGCCGGAGTTGGAGCAGTACATTCTGCACCTGCTCGCGGACCTCGACGCGCAGCTGCGGCAGGCCGTCGCCGACTATGATTTCAATGCCTATGTCCGGCTGCTGAGCGATTTCGCCAACAACGATCTGTCGGCCTTCTTCTTCGATATCCGCAAGGATTCGCTCTATTGCGACGCGCCGAGCGATCCGAAGCGGCGAGCCTATCGCACGGTACTCGACATCCTGTTCAACGGGCTCGTGCGCTGGCTGGCTCCGGTGCTGACCTTCACGGCCGAGGAAGTGTGGCAGACGCGGACGCCGGACGCTGCCTCGGTGCATCTGCTGACCTGGCCTGAGGTGGATGCCGGTTGGCGGGACGATGCACTGGCAGCGAAATGGACCGAGCTCCGTGCGTTGCGCAGTCAGGTCACCGAAGCGATCGAGCCGTATCGCCGCGACAAGGTCATCCGTTCGAGCCTCGAGGCCGAAGTGACGGTGCCCGCCAATGACAATGACGGGCTGGAAGAGCTGTTCATCGTGGCGAAGGTCTCGCCCGGCGATGAGATCGCAGTGACGCGCACCGAAAAGCTAAAATGCGGCCGCTGCTGGCGGCATCTGCCCGAGGTGGCCGAGGACGGCGCTCTGTGCGGCCGGTGCACGGAGGTAGTGGGTGGGTAAACACCATCGTCATGCTGAACTTGTTTCAGCATATGGCCTCCACCTGAGGAGCGCTGGACGCCTTGTCCCGAAACAAGTTCGGGATGACGTTTGATGACAAACACCCGCCGCTTCGGCCTTCTCATCGCACTCGGCGTTTTCCTGGCCGATCAGCTGGTCAAATATATCGTAACCGGTCCGCTGCAGCTGCAGGAAGTGGGGCAGATCGTCCTGCTGCCCATCTTCAACCTGACCTGGGTGCAGAATTTCGGCGTTTCGATGGGCTTTCTGACCGCCGGCAGCGACGCGGCGCGCTGGGCGCTGGTCGGGCTGACGGCGGCAATCGGTACCGGCGTCCTCGTCTGGCTATGGCGCGAGAAGAACCGTCATGACGTCATAGCGCTTGGCCTGGTGCTCGGCGGCGCCGCTGGCAACATCCTCGATCGGGTGCGGTTCGGCTATGTCGTCGACTTCCTCGACCTTCACTTCGGCGACTTCCGGCCTTTTTTGGTCTTCAATGTCGCCGACGCTGCCATTACCATTGGCGTCCTGATCCTGCTCGCCCGCGCCTTGTTCGCGCGGCCGAAGAGCGAACCCGCGGAGAATGTGAATGCGTAATGTTGTAGCCCTGGGCCTCACTGCCCTGACGCTTGCGGGATGCGGCGGCGGCGGTTTGAACCGCGAGCGGCCGGACGAATTCGCCGTCGCCCGCCGCGCGCCGCTGGTCGTGCCGCCCGACTTCGCGCTGCAGCCGCCGAGCCCGGGCGCGCCGCGTCCGCAGGAAGCGGACAGCTCGACCCAGGCGCTGCAGGCGATGTTCGGCGGGCCGGCCCCACGCAGCATCCCGGAGGCCGCCGCGCTCAACCGCGCCGGCGCGGACCGCACGCCGGCCGGCATCCGTTCCGAAGTGGGCTCGCCGGAAACCAGCGCCGTCGACAAGGGCGCCGTTACCCGCGACATCATCGCCGCGCCCGAAGGTGATGGGCAGGACGCGCGGGCGGCGGCTGGCACGGCGCCGACGCCGGCACCAAGCCCCACGCCTAAGAACTAATCCGATTCCGTCATTGCGAGCGTAGCGAAGCAATCCAGAGCCGGTGTCCGGCGCAGCTGGATTGCTTCGTCGCTCCGCTCCTCGCAATGACGGTGCTGGGCTAAGCCTGTAGCTCGACGTCCCAATAGAGCCAGTCGCGCCAGGTCTCATGCAGATGGTTGGGCGGGAAGGCGCGGCCATGGTCCTGCAGCTGCCAGCTGGTCGGGCGATAGGGCTGCTCGAACAGCGCCATATGCGCCTCGGCCGGGGTGCGGCCGCCCTTTTTCAGGTTACAGGGCGCGCAGGCGGTAGAGACATTCTCCCACGTCGTGCGTCCGCCGTAAGCGCGGGGAATGACATGGTCGAAGGTGAGATCGCGTCCGGTGCCGCAATATTGGCAGGTGAAGCGGTCGCGCAGGAACAGGTTGAAGCGGGTGAAGGCGGGGTAGGCGGAAGGTTTAACATATTGCTTGAGTGCGATGACGCTCGGCAGCTTCATCGCGCTGGTGGGACTTCGCACTTCCTTCTCGTAGCTCTCGACGATGTCCACGCGGTCGAGAAACACCGCCTTGATTGCCGTCTGCCAGGGCCAGAGGCTCAAGGGATAATAGCTGAGCGGCGTGTAATCGGCATTGAGGACGAGCGCCGGGCAGCTGTCCGGATGTCGGATCAGGTCGGGATGGTACAAGCGCCTTGTCCCCTCAATCTGTCCTGCGGCTCTGCCCGCTGATAGTGACGCCGAAATGACATTGCGGACGAGTCGGCGTCAACCCGATCCACGATCTTGATCACAGCCTTATCCACAACCCGTTTTGCTCCTAGTCCCACGGGCAGGCTGCATCTGGGACATGCGATGAGCGCAGTGCTCGCGCACGACTTCGCGCGGAGCCGCGGCGGCACCTTCCTGCTGCGAATTGAGGACATCGATCCCGGCCGCACACGTGAGGAGCATGTCGCCGGCATCGAAGAGGATCTGCGTTGGCTGGGGCTGAAGTGGGACGGTCCGGTCGTGCGCCAATCGCGCCGGCTTTCGCTCTACGCCGAGGCACTCGAGCGGCTGAATGCCCGTGGGCTCGTTTATCCCTGCTTCTGCACAAGAGCCGACATCGCCCGCAGTGCCTCGGCCCCCCACGGCCCTGAGGGACCGATCTACCCGGGCACTTGCCGGGGCCTGCCCGATCCTGACCTCAGCCGCTCACACGCCTGGCGGCTGGATACGGCACGTGCTTTGGCCGAGACCGGTCCGCTAACCTGGGACGATGCCGACGCGGGCGAGATCGAGGCCCGGCCCGACCTGCTCGGCGACGTGGTGCTCGCCCGCAAGGACGCGCCGACCAGCTATCATCTGGCGGTAACCGTAGATGACGCAGATCAAGGCGTGACGGACGTAGTGCGCGGGCGCGACCTCTTCCTCTCCACCCATGTTCACCGTCTGCTGCAGGCGCTGCTCGGCCTGCCGACGCCTGCCTATCATCATCACCGCTTGATGATCGGACCCGATGGCGAGCGGCTCGCCAAGCGCCACGGCGCGCTCAGCCTCGCGGAGCTCCGCGCCCAAGGTGTTGATCCGAAAGACATCGTCGAACCCATTCGAGCCGGCTGCGCGCCGCTTGGATTCCGGCTCTCGGACAACTAGATTATGAGCATGAGCATCTTCCTCACCATCCTCCTCATCGCGGCGATGATCGCGACCGTGACCATGCTCGTGCGCGGCATTGTCACATTCCTGAAAACGACGGAGGCGGACCTGAAAGCCGGCGGCACGGGTCCTAGCGCATCGGGGCTCAAACAGAATAAGGCGATGATGGGCCGCATCTTCTTTCAGGCGATCGCGGTGGTGATCGCCGCCCTGCTGATGCTGGTCGCGCGCTAATCACATGCGTCATCCCGAACTCGTTTCGGGATAAGTTGTCGGCCGAACGGGCTGGTCGCTTTGCCCTCGACCGATCCGCGTTTCGGGCCTTATGCCGAAACAAGTTCGGCATGACGTGAGAGGCGGATGGTCAAGCTCAACAAGATTTATACCCGCACCGGCGACGACGGCACGACAGGACTGGTCGACGGTTCGCGGATTGCGAAATCCAGCGCGCGGATGGCGCTGATCGGCGATGTGGACGAGGCGAACTCGGCGATCGGCGTCGCCATCGCCGCGCTGGGTGCCGATCCCATCGTGCCGGACCTGACGCGTATCCAGAACGACCTGTTCGATCTCGGTGCCGACTTCGCCACGCCGGGCGAGGAGTTCGAGCCCGACGAGATGACCTTGCGCATCGTGCCGGCCCAGGTGGAGCGGCTCGAGCGCGAGATCGATGCGATGAACGAGGGCCTGGAGCCGCTCCGTTCCTTCATTCTTCCTGCTGGCACAGCCGCGGTTTCGGCGCTGCACCTCGCCCGTGCGGTGGTGCGCCGCGCCGAGCGCTCAGCCGTTGCTGCGGCGGGCGGCATGCCGCTCAACCCGCAGGCGCTCGCGTACCTGAACCGCCTGTCCGATCACTTGTTCGTCGCCGCGCGGCTGGTCGCCAGCCGCTCGGGTGGTGACGTGCTGTGGGTGCCGGGCGCCTCGCGCTGAGCGCATCGAATCCATAACGGGACAGCGGAGGCGGACTAGCCTATGTTGGTCTCGCGATGACGCCGCACGCGCGATTGGAGGCCGAGACGCCGCAGCTATTCGAGAAGGTCCGTGCGCTAACGCTCGCCCTTGCCGATCCGCTTTCCGACGCCGACGCCACCGTCCAGTCGATGGACGATGCGTCGCCGGCCAAATGGCATCTGGCGCACACCAGCTGGTTCTTCGAGACGTTCGTGCTGCGGGACGTGCCCGGCTACCGCGCCTTCGACGAACGCTACGCCTTTCTGTTCAACAGCTATTACGAGGCGGAAGGGCCGCGCCACGCCCGGCCCCGGCGCGGCCTGCTGACCCGGCCGAGCCTGGAAGAGATCCGCGCCTACCGCGCCCATGTCGATGCCGCGCTGATTGCCCACTGGCCTGGCCTGGATACGGACAGGCGCGCGCTGGTCGAACTCGGCTGCCATCACGAGCAGCAGCATCAGGAACTGCTGCTGACCGACATCCTCCACCTGTTTGCGCAAAATCCGCTGAAGCCGGCGCTCTGGCCCTCAAGATTTCCGTTCGTGTCGAGCGCAGTCGAGACACGCTTCTCGACTGCGCTTGAAGCGAACGGAGGTGGGTGGCGGGAGTTTGAGGGCGGCATCGTGGAGGTCGGCGATGCAGGCTTCGGCTTCGCCTTCGACTGCGAAGGACCTCGGCATCAGGTGCTGCTGCAGCCCTACGCGCTGGCGGACCGCCCCGTCAGCAATGCGGAATGGAACGCCTTCATCGAGGATGGCGGCTATCGCGAGCCGCGCTGGTGGCTGGCGGACGGTTGGGCCTGGATACAGCGCGAGGGCATTGCCACCCCTTCCTACTGGGAAGACGGGCAGGGGTTCGGGCTTGACGGACTCAAGCAGCTCGAGCCTGACGCACCAGTCACGCACATCAGTCTCTACGAGGCGGATGCCTATGCGAGTTGGGCCGGTGCCCGACTGCCGACCGAAGCGGAGTGGGAACATGCCGCGACGGGGCTGGATGCGAACCAAGGCCAGTTTCTCGAAAAAGCCGGGGCGGTGCGCCCGAGCGGCCACGGCATGTTCGGGTCGGTCTGGGAATGGACCGGCAGCGCCTATCGCCCCTATCCCGGCTTCAAGGCAGCCGAGGGTGCCGTCGGCGAATATAACGGCAAGTTCATGAGCGGCCAGTTCGTGCTGAAGGGCGGCAGCTGCGCCACGCCGCGCGGTCATATCCGGGCAAGCTATCGCAACTTCTTCTACCCGCATCAGCGCTGGCAGTTCACCGGCCTGAGACTGGCGCGCGACCTGTGAATATCCAGGCGCCGCCCCAGATCGATCCAGCCTTCCGCGCCGATGTGCTCGCCGGCTTTCGGATGAAGCGTCGCGCCATTCCCGCACGCTGGTTCTACGATTTCCGCGGCTCCGAGCTGTTCGAGCAGATCACCGGCCTGCCGGAATATTATCCGACACGCGTCGAAACGGAGCTGCTCGCCCGACACGCGGCGGATGTAGCCAACATCGTCGGATCAGGGCGCGCGGTGGTCGAGTTCGGCTCCGGCTCCTCGACCAAGACGCCCTATGTGCTCGATGCGGTGCAGCCGGCCGCTTACGTGCCGATCGACATTTCCGGCGATTTCCTGCGGGAAAGCGCCGCTGCGCTCGCGTCCGACTTCCCGAAGCTGTCGATCCTGCCGGTGGAAGCCGACTTTACCCACCCGATCGTGCCACCGGCGGAGATCGCCTCGCTGCCGAAGCTCGGCTTCTTCCCCGGCTCGACCATCGGCAACATGGTCGCGCGCACCGCAGTCAACTTGCTTCGCGCGATGGTCGAGACGCTTGGGGTCGGCGCGATGCTGCTGATCGGCATGGACCGGATCAAGGCGGTCGAAACGCTCAAACGTGCCTATGACGATGCGGAAGGCGTCACCGCGGCCTTCAATCTGAACCTCCTGCACCGCATCAACCGCGAACTTCACGCGGATATTCCCGTGGACGCCTTCCGGCATCGCGCAATCTGGAATGACGCCTATGCGCGCATCGAAATGCATCTGGAGGCGGTGCGCGACGTCACCTTCACTGTCGCCGGCGAGCGCTTTTCGATGCGCGCCGGCGAGACGATCCACACCGAAAACAGCCACAAATATGGCCCGCGCGACGCCCGCCTCCTGCTCCGCGCCGGCGCCTGGACGCCTATCGCCGAGTGGACCGACCCGGACGACCAGTTCGCGCTGATCCTCGCAGAAGCGCAACCGTCGGGGATGGCGCCTTGATCGATTTCGTCATCCCGAACTTGTTTCGGGATAACGGTCGTGACAAGCGCCCCGCTCCGGAAGGCTTATCCTGAAACAAGTTCAGGATGACGAGGAGGTGTCGGGTGCAGTCAGTCGCAGTGATCGGTGCGGGGCAGATGGGTGCGGGCATTGCGCAAGTGTCGGCCCAGGCGGGCTACAACGTCTTCCTCGCCGACATCTCACTCGACGTCGCCGAGAAGGGCAAGGCGGGCATCGCCAAACTGCTCGAACGCTCTGTTACAAAGGAAAAGATTTCTGCCGCCGAGCGCGACGAAACGCTCGCACGCATCCAGCCGGTAAGCGACTATGCACCCTTAGCCGAGGCCGGGCTGATCATCGAGGCGGCGACCGAGAACGAAGCGATAAAGCGCAAGATCTTCGAGAGCGCGGGCGCGTTGCTCGGGGGCGACGCGGTGCTCGCCTCCAACACGTCGTCGATCCCGATCACTCGGCTGGCGCAGGCCTCGCCCGATCCGGCACGCTTTATCGGCGTGCACTTCTTCAATCCGGTGCCGGTGATGGGCTTGATCGAGGTCATCCGCGGCCTGGCGACATCGAACGAAACCGTGGCCAAGGTCGAGAGCTTCGGCCAGCGGCTCGGCAAGCGCATCGTCCATGCAAACGACGCACCGGGCTTCATCGTCAACCGGGTGCTGATGCCGATGCTCAACGAGGCCTGCTTCGCGCTCGGCGAAGGCGTCGCCACCATCGCCGACATCGATGCCGCCTGCCAACTCGGCCTCAATCACCCGATGGGGCCGCTGACGCTCGCCGACTTCATCGGGCTCGACACGTGTCTGGCGATCACCCGCGTGCTATTCGAAGGCACTGGCGATCCGAAGTTCCGGCCCGCGCCTTTGCTGGTCAAATATGTCGAGGCCGGCTGGCTGGGCAAGAAGACGGGGCGGGGCTTCTACGACTGGACGGGCGCCGAGCCGGTGCCGACGCGGTAGGACAAATCCTCCTCGGGACGGGGAGGGGGACGATGCCAAGCATGGTGAGGGGAGATTGGCATCGAGCGCGGCAACGGGCCCCCTCCACCACGCCGCGCGAGTCGCCGCCACCCTCCCCGTCCCGGGGAGGATCGACATTGACTCGCTCCATTCCCTCCCCCACATGCAATCCGACCAGATCAGTCCGATTGTAAGCAGCTCATGCGCCTGTCCAACCTTGCCGACTATGCCGTTGTAATCATGTCCGCCGCCGCGCGGGCGGGCGACGTGCGCGTCAATGCGACCGAGCTTGCGGCGAAGACAGGCATACCCCTTCCTACGACGCAGAAATTGCTAGGTCGGCTGGCGAGTGCTGGTCTCTTCGCCTCCGCCCGCGGCGGCGGCGGCGGTTTCGTGCTGACGCGTCCGGCGGCCGAGATCAGCCTCGCCGACGTGATCGAAGCGGTCGAAGGCCCCATCGCCATGACGTCATGCGTCGATGAAGCACGGCACGATTGCGCACTCGAAGGCGCATGCCAGGTCCGGCCGCACTGGGGGCCGGTCAACAACGCGATTCGCGGTGCGCTCTCCAGCGTGTCGCTCGCCAGTTTGAACGGAGCCGCCTGATGGCCACGCGTAATGCCGAAGCCCAGGAAGCGGTCGATCGGGCCTCCACCTATGAATGGGGCTTCACCTCCGACATCGAGCAGGACTTCGCGCCCAAGGGCCTGAGCGAAGACACGGTCCGCTTCATCTCCGCCAAGAAGAACGAGCCGGAATGGATGCTCGACTGGCGGCTGAAGGCCTTCCGGCTGTGGCAGACGATGGAGGCGCCGGACTGGGCCAAGCTCGACCTCGCGCCGATCGATTACCAGGACGCCTATTATTACGCGGCGCCCAAGGCGAAGCCGAAGCTCGGCAGCCTGGACGAAGTCGATCCCGAGATCCTGCGCGTCTACGAAAAGCTCGGCATCCCGATCGAGGAGCAGAAAGTACTCGCCGGCGTCGAGGGCGCGCGCAAGGTGGCGGTAGACGCGGTGTTCGACAGCGTCTCGGTCGCGACCACCTTCCGCAAGGAGCTGGAAGCGGCGGGCGTGATCTTCCGCTCCATCTCCGAAGCGACCCGCGAATATCCGGACATGGTGCGCAAGTGGCTCGGCAAGGTCGTGCCGATGCACGACAATTATTTCGCGACCCTCAACTGCGCGGTCTTCTCGGATGGCACCTTCGTCTACATTCCAGAAGGCGTGCGCTGCCCGATGGAGCTCAGCACCTATTTCCGCATCAATGCCGAGAATACCGGTCAGTTCGAGCGGACGCTGATCGTCGCCGATAAGGGCAGCTACGTCTCGTATCTCGAGGGCTGCACTGCGCCGATGCGCGACGAGAATCAGCTGCACGCGGCGGTGGTGGAGCTGGTCGCGCTGGACGATGCCGAGATCAAATATTCGACCGTCCAGAATTGGTATCCGGGCGATGCCGAGGGCAAGGGCGGCATCTACAACTTCGTGACCAAGCGGGCGCTGTGCCAGGGCAAGAACTCGAAGGTCAGCTGGACGCAGGTCGAGACCGGCTCGGCGATCACCTGGAAATATCCGAGCTGCGTGCTGGCGGGCGAGAACAGTGTCGGCGAATTCTATTCGGTCGCGGTCACCAACAACCGCCAGCAGGCCGATACCGGCACCAAGATGATCCACCTCGGCAAGGGCAGCCGCTCGACCATCGTGTCGAAGGGGATCAGCGCCGGCCGCAGCGACAACACCTATCGCGGGCTGGTCCGCGTCGGGCCCACGGCCGAGGGCGTGCGCAACTTCACCCAGTGCGACTCGCTGCTGCTGGGCGACCAATGCGGCGCCCACACCGTTCCCTATATCGAGGTCAGGAACCCGAGCGCCCAGATCGAGCACGAAGCCACCACCAGCAAGATCAGCGACGACCAGCTCTTCTACGCCATGTCCCGCGGCCTGGGGCAGGAGGATGCGGTGGCGCTGA
Source organism: Sphingomonas sp. (assembly GCF_035944535.1). Lineage (GTDB taxonomy): Bacteria > Pseudomonadota > Alphaproteobacteria > Sphingomonadales > Sphingomonadaceae > Sphingomonas_B. Next base: position 383,946 of record NZ_DASZBC010000014.1, on the reverse strand, counting down.
TCGTCAACGGCTTCGCCAAGGACGTGCTGCAGCAGCTCCCGATGGAGTTTGCGGTCGAGGCGCAGAAGCTGCTGGGCATCAGCCTTGAGGGGAGCGTGGGGTGATCACGCTCGATATTCCTGAGGGCTGGTATGGATCGCAAAATGACGAGGCGGCATTCTTTCAGTGGCTCGACAAGATTGGCTGCGTTGCGAGCTATCGTGGGCTGCATAAGGATGGATTGGACCTTGTCTGCGTTGAGCTGACCACGGATACTCTGAGCGAGCCTGATCTGCGAGAATTGATCGCTCTTCATCACAGATATGGTCGCGACATGTCGCGGCTAGCGCGCTTTCGAACGAAGCAGAACGAGAAGTGGTTCGCCGCTCCTGGCATGTACTGGCACGAGCCGGTCTTCGGCTCTCGGGCAGGCGATAAGGTATAACGATGCTCAAGATTGAAAACCTCCAAGCCACTGTCGACGACAAGACGATCCTACGCGGGCTCGATCTTTCGATCGGGGCGGGCGAGGTGCATGCGATCATGGGGCCGAACGGGGCGGGAAAGTCGACGCTTGCTTATGTGCTGGGCGGGCGGCCTGGGTATGAGGTGACGGGGGGGAGCGTGACCTTCTCTCCCCGTCATTGCGAGGAGCGCAGCGACGCGGCAATCCAGGGTGACCCGTCCGGAGCTGGATTGCTTCGCTCCGCTCGCAATGACGATGGTGCTTTGGACCTCCTCGCCCTCGAACCGCACGAGCGTGCCGCGGCGGGACTGTTTCTCGGCTTCCAATACCCGGTCGAAATCCCCGGCGTGTCGAACGTCCAATTCCTCCGCACCGCGCTCAACGCCCAGCGCCGTGCGCGCGGCGAGGACGAGCTGTCCGCCGGCGACTTCCTCCGCCTCGCCCGTGCGCAGGCCGAGGCGTTGGGGCTCGACTTTGAGATGATGAAGCGCAACGTCAATGTTGGCTTTTCCGGCGGCGAGAAGAAGCGCAACGAGATGGTGCAGATGGGGATCATCGATCCCAGCCTCGCTATCCTTGACGAGACCGACAGCGGCCTCGACATCGACGCGCTGAAGGCCGTCGGCGAGGGCATCAACCGCATCATGCGCAAGCCCGACAAGGCCGTGCTGCTGATCACCCATTATCAACGCCTGCTCGACTATGTGCGGCCGGACTTTGTCCACGTGCTGGCCGGCGGCCGCATCGTCCGCAGCGGCGGACCCGAACTGGCGCTGGAGCTGGAACGCGAAGGCTATGGAGCCATCGCCGCATGAAGCGCCCCACACCCGTCATCCCGAACTTGTTTCGGGATAAGCGTTCCACTGACGGTGCACCGGACGTCTTGTGCCGAGCCAAGTTCGGCATGACGGAGAAGGTGGACGCGTGAGCGCACTCTCCCTTCCTTCCAGCCAGGATGAGGCTTGGCGGTGGGCTGATCTATCGGCTTTGCCGACGCTTGCGGAACAGCCTGCGCGCGGTGCTGCGGGTGAGCCGCCTGCGGCGCTGGGGGACGGGCCGCGGCTGGTGTTTGTGGATGGGCGGCTGGATGCGGATCGGAGCGAGCTTGGGCCGGTGACGGTTGAAGCGCTCGACCTGCGCTCGGGCCATGCGCTTGGAAGGCTGGCGACCGGGTCAGGCTGGACGCTGCGGCTTGATGGGGACTCGGCGGCGGGACTGATCGAGATCGTGCATATTGCGACCGGCGGGGCCAACCATCTGCCCGGCCTGATCGAACTTGACGAAGACGCAACGGCGACGATCGTCGAGACATTCGTCGGCGACGGCTGGGCGAACCGGTTGACGGCGATCCGGCTAGCGCCCTCGGCGCGGCTGATGCGGGCGGTGCGTTTGGCGCAAGGCTCGGGGTTCCAGTCACTCCGCGACGAAGCGGAGATCGCGCGGGGGGCGAGCCTGGTCACCACCGTGCTCGCAGAAGGCGGCGCCGGCAGCCGGATCGACGCGCATTTGCGCCTGACCGGCGAAGCGGCATTTGCAGAGATGGGGGGAACGCTGCTCACCCGGGGCGAGCAAAGGCACGAAGCGGCCGTCGTCGTGCGGCACGAAGCGGAGAACGGCATGTCGCGCCAAACGTGGCGCGCGGTGGCCGACGACACCGCTGTCGCGAGCCTCTCGGCGCGGGTCGAGGTCGCGCGCGGTGCGCAGAAGACCGATGCAGAGCAGTCGCTGCGCGGGCTGCTCTTGAAGCGCGCCGCAACGGTGAATCTGAAGCCCGAACTCGAAATCTTCGCCGATGACGTGAAGTGCGCGCACGGCGCTACTGTCGGCGAGCTGGACCGAAACGCGCTCTTCTACCTCCAGAGCCGGGGCGTGCAGCCGGTTCGAGCGCGGGCGCTGCTGACGCGGGCGTTCGTAGCCGATGCGCTGGAGCGGGTCGGACAGCAGCAGGTACGGGAAGCGTTTGTGGCGGCCGCCGATGCGTGGCTAACCCAAACTCCGTTCGCTTCGAGCGAAGTCGAGAAGCGCGGTTTGGAGCTGGCGGAGGACGGTTTCTCGACTGCGCTCGAAACGAACGGAGAAGGTTGATGGCGACGATACTCGACACCCGCCCCCTCGACCTCGTCTCCGACTTCCCGGCTATTCCCCCGGGCTGGGCCTATCTCGACACCGCCGCGACGGCGCAGAAGCCGAAGCCGGTTATCGACGCCATCGCCCGCGCCTACGACACCACTTACGCCACCGTGCATCGCGGCGTGTATCAGCGTTCCGCCGACATGACGCTCGCCTATGAAGCGGCGAGGCAGCGCGTGGCGCGGTTCATCGGCGCCCAAACGGACGAGATCGTTTTCGTGCGCGGCGCGACCGAGGGGATCAACCTCGTCGCGCACCGTCACCCGGACAGGCGCCGGGTGCTGCTCAGCCAGCTCGAGCATCATTCCAACATCGTGCCCTGGCAGCTTGCCGGCTGGCAGGTGGATGTGTGCCCGCTGACCCACGACGGCCGCATCGACCTGGACGCCGCCGAGGCGATGCTGACACCGGACCATGCGATGGTCGCTTTCGCCCATGTCTCGAATGTGCTTGGCTCTGTGCTCGACGCCCGGCGCGCGGCGGAACTGGCGCACCGCGTCGGCGCCAAGCTCTTGCTCGACGGGTGCCAGGCAGTGCCGCGCCTGCCCGTCGATGTGCAGGCGCTCGACTGCGACTATTATGTCTTCTCCGCCCACAAGCTCTATGGTCCGACCGGTATCGGCGTGCTGTGGGGGCGCGCCGAACTGCTCGACGCGATGCCGCCGTTCATGGGCGGCGGCGCGATGATCGACCGGGTGACGTTCGAGCGCACCACCTACGCCCCGCCGCCGGGCCGCTTCGAGCCGGGCACCCCGCACATCACCGGTGCGCTCGGGCTGCACGCCGCGATCGATTATGTCGATGCGATCGGTCTGGACACAATTCACGCGCATGAGACCGCGCTGGTGAAGCTCACGCGTGAGCGGCTCGGCCAGATCAATTCGGTGCGGCTGTTCGGGCCCGAGGACTCGGCCGGCATCGTCAGCTTCGCAGTCGAGGGGGTGCATCCGCACGATGTCGGCACCATATTGGATGAGGGGCAGGTCGCCATTCGCGCTGGCCACCATTGCGCGCAGCCGCTGATGGACGTGCTGGGCGTGCCCGCCACAGCCCGCGCGAGCTTCGGGGTTTACAACAGCGCGGCCGATGTCGAGGCGCTGGCGCGAGGGGTGGAGCGCGTGACGAGGATTTTCGGATGAACGAGCAGAGCCGGATCAGCGTAGAGGAAGTGGACGGCGTCGTGCCGCCGCCCAAGGCGCGCGTCGAGGATGCGCCACGCGAGAGTTTCGAACGCAAGCGCGACTATCTCGCCGGCTTCCTGGCCGAAAAGCCGGAACAGCTCTCCGGCGAGGAGCCGGGTGGAGCGCTGTACGAGGCCGTGATCGACGCGTTGAAGGAAATCTACGACCCGGAAATCCCGGTCAACATCTACGATCTCGGCCTGATCTACGGCGTCGAGATTAATGGCGGCCATGCGGTGGTGACGATGACGCTGACCACGCCGCACTGCCCCGTGGCCGAGTCGATGCCGGGTGAGGTGGAGCTTCGCGTCGGCGCCGTTTCGGGGATCGGCGATGCCGAGGTGAACCTCGTCTGGGATCCGCCCTGGGATCCGCAGAAGATGTCGGACGAAGCAAAGCTCGAGCTTGGCATGTTGTAAACATGTCCGTTCGTATCAAGCGAAGTCGAGATGCGTGCATCACGTCATGCTCCGCTTCTCGACTGCGCTCGAAGCGAACGGATGAGGGTTAACGCACTATGACAACCACAACCCGCGCCCGCCCCAAGGCGCTGATCCTCACTCCCGCCGCCGAAGCGCGGATTGCTGCGCTGATGTCGCGCGCGCCGGCGGATGCGATCGGGGTCAAGCTCTCTACACCCCGCCGCGGCTGTTCGGGCCTTGCCTATTCGGTCGATTACGTCACCGAGGCCAAGCCGCTGGACGAGCGCATCGACACGCCCGGCGGCACCTTGTTCGTCGATGGCGGCTCTATTCTCTACCTGATCGGCTCCACGATGGACTGGGTGGAGGATGATTTCACCGCCGGCTTCACCTTTCAGAACCCCAACGCCAAGGGCAGCTGCGGCTGCGGCGAGAGCTTCACCGTCTAAGTTCCTGGCGTCGTCATTGCGAGGAGCGCAGCGAGGCGGCAATCCAGCGGCGCGAGGCTGGATTGCTTCGCTCCGCTCGCTAAGACGAGGATAAAGCGACCACCGAAACAAACTGGCGTGCGGCGGGGTTGAGGGCATAGGAGAGCCCATGCCCAAGCCGAAGCGCGTCCAAGGCCTGCCGTCCCGCGAGCAGATCCTCGATTTCATCAACACGTCCGACGAACCCGCCGGCAAGCGGGAGATCGCACGCGCCTTCGGCTTGCACGGCGCCGACAAGATCGCGCTCAAGGCCCTGCTCAAGGACATGGCCGATGAAGGGCTGATCGACAGCGCGCCCGGCCGCGCCTTCCACAAGATGGGCGGCATTCCCAAGGTCACCGTGCTGCGCATCGTCGATGTGGACGAGGATGGGCAGGCCTGGGCGGTGCCAGAACAGTGGCAGGCGGACACGCCCGCGCCCAAGCTCCGCATCCGGGAGCGCAAGAAGCAGTCTGCGCTGGGCGTCGGCGACCGCGTGCTTTCCCGCACCGAAGAGGCGGGCAAGGGCTGGATTGCGCACCCGATGAAGAAGCTCGCGCGCGGCGAGGAACTGATGCTGGGCGTGCTGCATCAGGAAGGCGACCGCTGGTTCCTTCAGGGCGTCGAGAAGCGCGAGCGGCGCGACTTTCCGGTGTCCGACAAGGGCGATGCCGAAGCGGGCGATCTGGTGCTGGCGGAGAAGACCGGCCGCCCGCCGCGGATCACCGCGCGCGTCGTCGAGCGATTGGGCGATCCGTTCGAGCCGCGCAGCTTCTCGCTAATCGCCATCCATCGCCACGGCATCCCGCATATGTTCCGCGAGGAGGTGCTCGAAGAAGCCGAGCGGATGGCGAAGATCGCCCTCGGTGAGCGAGAGGACCTTCGCCAGCTGCCGATCGTAGCGATCGATCCCGTCGATGCGCGGGATCACGACGACGCCGTCTGGGCGGAGGCGACGGAGCAGGGCTGGAATGCCGTCGTCGCAATCGCCGATGTGAGCTTCTACGTACGCCCCGGCTCGCAGCTGGACCGGGAAGCCCGCAAGCGCGGCAACAGCGTCTATTTCCCCGACCGCGTCGTGCCGATGTTGCCGGAGACACTGTCGGCCGATGTCTGCTCACTGAAGGAAGGCGTGGATCGCGCCGCGCTCGTTTGCCACATGACGATCGGCAAGGACGGGCAGCTGAAGGAATGGCGCTTCACCCGCGCCGTTGTGCGGATCGCCAAGAACATCGCCTATGAGGATGCCCAGGCGGCGATCGACGGCTCGGCGGAGGCGGTGGACCCTGATCTGGTCGAGACCGCACTGAAGCCGCTCTGGGCGTGCTGGGAGGCCATGTACAAGGCGCGGGCGAAGCGGGAGCCGCTGGAGCTCGACTTGCCCGAACGCCGCGTGGTGCTGGACGAGAAGGGTCGCATCATGTCGGTCGCCCCGCGCGAGCGGCTCGACGCGCACAAGCTGATCGAGGACTATATGATCGCGGCCAATGTCGCGGCCGCCAAGGCGCTGGAGGCGAAGAAAGCTCCCGTCATGTACCGCGACCATGAACCGCCGAGCCGCGAGAAACTGGTCGCTCTCAAGGATTATCTGAAAACCTTCGATCTCGAGTTCACGCTTGGCCAGGTAATCAAGCCCGGCACCTTTAACCGGATCATCGAACGGGTCGGTGACGCCGAGTTCCGGCCGCAGGTCATGGAGCAGATCCTCCGCACCCAGACTCAGGCCTATTACGGACCGGAGAATGCCGGCCATTTCGGCCTGTCGCTCGGCTCCTATGCGCATTTCACCAGCCCGATCCGGCGCTACGCCGATCTGATCGTGCACCGCTCGCTGATCGGCGCCTACGGCCTTGGTCCCGATGTGAAGCAGACTGCGCTGACGCCGGGCGAAAGCGAGGCGATGGACCTGATCGGCGAAGCGATCAGCCGCCTCGAACGCCGCGCCATGGAAGCCGAGCGCGAGACGGTCGACCGCTATGTCGCTGCCTATTTATCCGAACGCGTCGGCGAGGTGCTGGAAACCCGGATCACCGGCGTCCAGCCCTTCGGCTTTTTCGCGACCGTGGAGGGCCTGGGCGGTGATGGGCTGGTGCCTGTGTCCACGCTCGGCACCGAATATTTCCGCTATGACGAGGCAAGCCAGACCCTTCGCGGCGAGGACAGCGAGACGGTATTCGCGCCAGGCACTCGCCTGAAGCTCCGCCTTGCCGAAGCGAACCCGGTCACAGGCTCACTGCGGTTCGAGCTCCCCGAAGGTGGATCGACTCGCCCGCAACGCACGCGGCAGGATCGCGCCCGCCCTTCGAAGCGCGCCGGGCGGCCGAGCAACATTCGTCATCAATCAAGACGTTAGCGACTGTAACAAAAATCTGCTTTTCAGATTCGTCACATTATTGTCATCTTCCTGCCACCGGGGTGTAACCGGATGAAGGAGAGGTGCCATGCTTACACTGCGCGCGTCCGGGATGGGGTTGGCGTTGGCCTTGGCAGCCACTGCGGCGGGGGCGCAGACACAGGAACAGCGCTACGGCTTCAACGCCATCCAGCGCGACGATCTGGCCGGCGCGGAAGCGCGGCTGATCGCGCAGCGGGCGCAGGAGCCGAACGAGCCGTCGGTGCTGATCAACCTGGCGCATGTCTATGCGAAGACGGGTCGTCTGGAGCAGGCCGAGGCGCTGTACCGGCAGGTCATGGCCACGGACAATGTCATGATGCTGACCGCAAGCCGCCAGCAGGTCTCGTCCCATCAACTCGCTCAGCGCGGACTGGATCGCGCCCGGCAAATGGCGTCTCGCTGACGTCCTGATTCCTTCACCGTCCGGGCTGAGCTTGTCCAAGCCCTGTTCTTTGCTTTGAGCTGAGAACAGGAGCAGGCCTTCGACAAGCTCAGGCCGGACGGAGCTGGTCGCATTTTTCTACGAACCGGCTCGCCTGCTCGATCGGTGACCTCCTCCTTGCCCGCCTGAGCACTTACTCTCCCCGCATGATCACCGCTTCGCTGCTGCTCGCAGCCGCCTGGACGCTGGTCCCCGGCAGCTTCGCTCCCGCCAAAGGGCCGGACGGTAATTCGGTCCTGATCGATGCGCCCGCTGGACTGGTGCTGGTCGACACTGGTCGCCACCCCGCGCATCAGGATAAGCTGATCGCCGCCGCCAGAGCGCGCGGCAAGCCGGTCGCCGCCATCGTTAACACGCACTGGCACCTCGACCACACCGGCGGCAATGCCGAGATGCGCGCTGCCTTCCCGAGCATTCCGATCATCGGCAGCGACGCAGTGGACGGCGCGCTCAAGGGCTTTTTCCCGCGCAGCCGGGCCGCCGCCGAGGCGCATATCGCCTCCGGCAAGGCGCCGCCCGAGCAGGTCGCGGAGATCAGGCGAGACATGGCCGCCATGGATGATCTCGCCAATCTCCGTCCATCGCAGGTTGTCCGGCGAACCGGTGCCATGACCATCGCTGGCCGTCGCTTCGAGGTTCATCTCGAGCGCCATGCCGCAACGGCGGGCGATGTGTGGCTCTATGACCCGAACGAACGGCTGGCGGTCGTCGGCGATCTTGTCGTGGCGATTACGCCCTTCATGGACACGGCCTGTCCGGAAGGCTGGCGCGCCGCACTCGCGAACATAGAAAAGGCACCGTTCCGCACGCTTGTTCCCGGCCACGGCGCGGCGATGGACCGGGCCGCCTTCCGCCGCTGGCGGCTGGCGTTCAACAATCTGCTCGACTGCGCCAAAGGCACCGCCACAAAGGAAGCATGCATCGATGGCTGGTTGCGTGACGCGGCCGAGTTCACCCCAGCCACCGAGCAGACGCGCGTCCGTGGCATGATTGGCTATTATGTCGACTCTCGCCTGCGCGCTGCGCCTCAGGAGAAGGCCCGTTATTGCCCAGACGGTGCTGGGTGACATCCGCGCTTGCCAGTTGCGTTCAGAAACGCAATCTGGCGCAAACCGGAGTCGGGAGAGCGAAGCCATGATGAGCTACCTGAAGCATTATATCGCCGGAGAGTGGGTCGAGAGCGAAGGCGGCCGGCGCCACCAGGTCATCAACCCCGCCAATGAAGAGCCTTGCACCGAGATCACGCTCGGTAGCCAGGCCGATGCCGACAGGGCGGTGGCCGCGGCCCGGAGCGCCTTCGACAGTTTCAGCCAGACCAGCGTCGAAGAGCGCATCGCGCTACTAGAGCGGATTATTGCCGCCTATAAGCCGCGCATCCCCGACCTTGCCCGCGCTATCTCCATCGAAATGGGCGCGCCGATGAGTCTGTCGATGGGCGCCCAGGCGCCGGCGGGTCTCGGCCATTTCATGTTCACGCTGAAGGCCCTTCGCGACTTCAAATTCGAGGAGATGATCGGCGCCACCAAGGTGCTGCACGAGCCGATTGGCGTCGTCGCCATGATCACGCCCTGGAACTGGCCGATCAACCAGATCGCCGCCAAAGTCGCGCCTGCGCTCGCCGCTGGCAACACCATGGTGCTGAAGCCCTCGGAAGAGACGCCGGCGAATGCGGCCATTCTCGCTGAAATCCTCCATGAGGCAGGCGTACCGGCCGGGGTGTTCAACCTGGTGCAGGGCGATGGGCCGACGGTGGGTGCCGCGCTCTCCGCGCATCCCGATGTCGACATGGTCAGCTTCACCGGCTCGACGCGCGCCGGCATCGCTATCGCCGCCGCCGCCGCGCCGACCGTCAAGCGGGTGCATCAGGAGCTGGGCGGCAAGGCGCCGAACCTGGTGCTCGAAGGCGCCGACCTGAACGCGGTGCTGCCGCCGACCGTAATGGGCGTGCTCGCCAACACCGGTCAGAGCTGCATCGCGCCGACCCGCGTGCTCGTCCACCAGAGCCAGGTCGATGAAGCGGTCGGCTTCATCAAGGCGATGATGGAAGCGACGCCCGTCGGCGACCCGCTCGCGGACGGTCAGCATATCGGCCCGGTCGTGAACCGCACGCAATGGGAGAAGATCCAAGGCCTGATCCAGAGTGCGATCGACGAAGGAGCGACGCTCGTCACCGGCGGCACCGGCCTGCCGGAGGGCGTCAACCGCGGCTTCTACATTCGCCCGACGCTGTTCCGTGACGTGACGCCTGACATGCGCATCGCCCAGGAGGAAGTGTTCGGACCCGTCGCCACGGTCATGACCTACAAGGACGAGGAAGACGGCATCCGCATCGCCAACGACACCGCCTATGGTTTGTCCGCAACGATCTCGGGCGATCCCGCCAGGGCGGCCAAGATCGCGCGGCGCCTGCGCGCTGGACTGGTTACCATCAACCAATGGTCCCCCGACCCTGGCGCGCCGTTCGGCGGCTATAAGCAGTCGGGCAATGGCCGCGAGAATGGCAAATACGGCCTGACCGACTTCATGGAGGTGAAGTCGGTCGTCGGCGAGCCGGCTTAATTCGTTCCCCGGCGAAAGCCGGGGTCCATATCGGCGCTCAAGAGATGGGCCCCGGCCTGCGCCGGGGAACGAGAGCTTATGATCATCGACATCCTCACGCCCCCGGACCACAGCCCCTATGCGCTCGAAGCAATCGAGCAGGCCAAGTTCTACGCCGAGGCGTTTGCCGCCGCGGGCCTCGACTTGAGGCCTCACCCCTGGACCGAGGCCGGGGACCGGCCGGCGCTGGCCCTCCTCGTTTGGGGGTATCACCTGGATCTCGATCGCTGGACGGCTTTGCTCGACGCCTGGCCGGCCGAGGTGCCGCTGTTCAACCCCGCTGGGCTGATGCGCTGGAATACGCGCAAGACCTATCTGGCGGAGCTCGAAGCCGCCGGCGTGCCGACGGTGCCCACCTGGTTCGGCGATGCCGAAGCGGGCAGCGTCGCCGCTGCGTTCGAGCGCTTCGGCTGCGATGAGCTGGTGGTCAAGCCCCAGGTCTCCGCCGGCAGCTACCGGACACACCGCCTGACCCGCTCCGATCCAGCACCTGTGCTGCGGGATGCGATGGTCCAGCCCTTCCTCCCCGCCATCGAGAATGAAGGCGAATATTCGCTCTTCTACATCGGCGGCGTGTTCAGCCACGCCATCCGGAAGGTGGCCCAATCCGGCGACTTCCGCATCCAGCCGCAGTTCGGCGGCGTGAACACGCGCTGGCAGCCGGACAGCGAGGCCGAGGCGGTCGCAGCAGCTGCGCTCCGGGCAATGCCCGGCCAAGCACTCTACGTCCGCATCGACCTTCTGCGCCGACTGGACGGCAGGCTGGCGCTGATCGAGCTCGAAGCGATCGAGCCCGATCTCTATATGCACCATGGCGAGCGCGTGGCCGACCGGCTCGCCGTCGCGGTCAGACAGGCACTGGCTGGCCGCGCGTCCTGAACAGCGACCAGCCGACCCCCGCCGCGAGGATCGCGAAGGTCACACCCAGCGACACCGGCGGCGGAATCTTCGCCAGGCCGAGCGCATCGGCGATGAAGACTTTCGAGCCGATGAACACCAGCAGCAGCGCCAGCGCATATTTCAGATAATGGAAACGGTGCGTCATCGCGGCGAGCGCGAAGTAGAGTGCCCGAAGGCCCAGGATCGCGAAGATGTTCGACGTATAGACGATGAAAGGGTCGGTCGTGATGGCGAGGATCGCCGGCACGCTGTCGACCGCGAACACCAAGTCGACAAACTCGACCATGACCAGCGCCAGGAAGAGCGGCGTCAGATACCAGGCACCGTCCTTGCGCACGAAGAAGCGCTCGCCATGCAGTTCCTCGGTCACCCGGAAGCGGCGGCGCACGAAACGGAGCACCGCGCTGTCGCCGATATCGACCGGCTTTTCCGCGGTCAGCCAGATCTTGATGCCGGTGACGATCAGGAAGGCGGCGAAGACGTAGAGCACCCAGCCGAATTGCTGGACCATCGCGGCGCCGAGACCGATCATCACTGCACGCAGCACGATCACGCCCAAAATGCCCCAGAACAGCACCCGGTGTTGATATCGCCGGGGCACGGCCAATGTCGTGAAGATCATCGCGATAACGAAGACATTGTCCATCGCGAGGCTCTTTTCGATGACGAAGCCGGTGACATAGGCAAGTCCAGCCGCCTCGCCGAGCGACCACCAGACCCAGCCGCCGAAGGCGAGGCCGAGCGCGATATAGACGCCGGACATCACCATGCTTTCGGCGACACCAATCTCGCGCTGCTTGCGATGGAGCACGCCCAGGTCCAGTGCCAGCAACGCCATCACGATGCCTATGAAGACAAGCCACATCCAGGCCGGCTTACCCAGCCAGTCCTGACCCACAATCTCGAACACTGTTTCCCCCTATTTGCACGGAAGGAAGGGGCCGGACGGGTGCCCGGCCCCTTGGCGCGTCAGGCGCTGACCGGTCCACGCGCCGCCCGTGCGAGCCGATCGCGCACGGCCAGCCGGAACTTCTTCAGCCGCGCGAGCCGCGCCTGGTCGGGGAAACGCCGACGCGCCTCATCATCGGCGGCGCGATCGAGGCGCCGGTGCAGCAGCGCGAGAGTATAGGCTTTGAAAGGTGACATAGAGCTCCTCCAGTTCAGTGACTGCGAGGGCGCTCGGTTCATCGATGGAGGAGCGTTGCTCCGCCGGACCCAATGCATCGAGCGCACTCGATGCGGTCCGACATCACGATCGTGCGATCGTCAGAGGGGCCCGGCCCGCACGCGAGTTCGTTACGGCAGCGATGCTGAAGGACAGATGAACGGCTAGATTTCGCCGGGCGCCTTGGTGACCATGGCGAGCGCATGGACACGCTCCCTCAGCAGATCGGCCAGTGCCGCATTGACCAAGCGCTGGCGGGCGACTCGGTTCTTGCCCGCGAACGCCTCGCTCACCACCAGTACGGAAAAGTGGCTTTCGCCGCGCGGATCATGGCCCGCATGTCCGCGATGTTTTTCGCTGTCATCGATCACTTCCAGCCGCACCGGCTGGAGCGCGTCCATCAATCTTTTCTCGATCTCGGCCGCAACCGGCCCCTTCGTCTTTGCGTCCATGCCCCCATATAACCGCTTTTGCCCGAGCGAGAATGCGCGCGCCCAAGGATCGTCCCAACACCCGTTTTCACGGACGCGTCGAGAACGCGGCCGTCACCTGCGCGCATCCCGGCTGCCGGGAGCCCGGCGAGTTTCGCGCACCGGCCTCGGTGGAGGGCCGCTCCGGCGACCGGCCGCCGCAATGGCGCTGGCTGTGCCTCGACCATGTCCGCGAGTTCAACGCCGGCTATAACTTCTTCTCCGGCATGAGCACGGAGGAGATCGAGGCCGCCCAGCGCCCCTTTGCCGGCTGGGAGAGGGAGACTCGCGCCTTCGCGCACACGGGTGCAGACAGGCCGCCGCGCTGGGGCGACTTTGCCGACCCGCTCGACGCTATCGGCGCACGCTTTCGCCAGGCCGCCCCCAAGCAGCGCGACGACGGCAAGCCGCTCTCGGGCGAGAATCGTCGCGACCTCGCCACTTTGGGGCTGGAGCCGAATGCCGATCGCCGGGCGCTCCGCCAACGCTACACCGAACTCGTCCGCCGCTACCACCCCGACCATAATGGCGGCGACCGCACGCACGAGACGAAGCTGCAGAGCGTCATCGGCGCCTATCAGCGGCTGAAGGGCGCCCCCGCTTTCGCCTAGACGGTGGCGGTGGGCACTTCGCGTTCCCGGGCGTGGAGCTGCGGCAACGCGATCGCGTAAAGGCCGAGCCCCACCAGCACGAGCATGGTGACGCCGATCCCGACGCCGCGCAGCGGACTACGCGCGGGCGGCTGCACGTCCATGCCGAATGCATGGGCGATTCGCGCGAGCAGGTAGATGGCTCCCACCGCCCAGAGCCACAGGCTGGTGCCGTCGGCAAGTTCGATCAGCCCGATCAGGATCAGCACGAACGGCGTATATTCGACGAAGTTGGCTTGCGCGCGCATACGGGCGATCAGCGCGGCATTGCCGCCGTCACCGATCGATACTTTTTCGGAGATTCGCTTCTGCCCGACGCGCCAGCCCAGCCACAGGCTGAGCAGGGCGGCGGCGCCCGCCATGGTGAGCGTAATCGGCAAGATCATGTTCGGCCCCTTCCCCGTTGCAGGCCCACGCTGCCACGGGGCTGGAGTGCTTGCAACGGCGGCGGAAATCGATATATGCGCCGCCTTCGCTCGCGATCAGTCCGTGGTCCGCGGCTCCATGCCGCAATGGTGGACGGCCCGCCGCGTTTGTCAGACTAGAAGATTGGAACAGGTGCCGTCATGGCAGTGCCGAAGAGAAAGACCTCGCCCTCGAAGCGCAACATGCGCCGCAGCCACGACGCGCTGAAGGTCACGGGCTATCAGGAATGCTCCAACTGCGGCGAGCTGAAGCTGCCGCACAATCTGTGCAATGCCTGCGGCCATTATAACGGCCGCGAGATCGTCTCGGTCGACGCCTGACCGCGCGGGCGAAGCGCGGAGGACCAGCCCCGATGAGCTCGACGCCGCGGATCGCCATCGATGCGATGGGCGGTGACGAAGGCGTGCCTGTCATGGCGGCGGGCGCGTCTCGCGCCTTGTCGGCCGACCCCGCGCTGATGTTCCTGCTCGTCGGCGACGAAGCGGCGATCGCGCCCGTGCTAGCAGCTGATGCGAAGCTGCGTGCGGCGTCGGAAATCCTGCACGCCCCGGAAACGATCGCCGGCACCGACAAGCCGACTCAGGCGATCCGCCGCGCCAAGACCACATCGATGGGCCTGGCGATCGACGCGGTGAAGAAGGGCAAGGCCGATGCGGCCCTGTCCGCAGGCAATACCGGCGCGCTGATGGCGATGGCCAAGCTGGCGCTGCGCACGCTTCCCGGCATTGACCGGCCTGCGCTGGCCGCGCTGCTGCCGACGCTCGGCGATAACGATCTCGTGATGCTCGATCTTGGCGCGAACACCGAGTGCGACGCCAACAACCTGGTCGAATTCGCGGTGATGGGCGCCGCCTATGCCCGTATTGTCATGGGGCTGGAGCGGCCGCGCGTCCGCCTGCTCAACATCGGCGAGGAAGAGCTGAAGGGCACCGACGAGGTCAAGGAGGCCGCGGCCCTGCTGCGCGAGGCTGATTATCTGCCTCTCTCCTTCGACGGCAATATCGAGGCGGACCGCATCGGACGCGGCGAGGCCGATGTGATCGTATCCGACGGCTTCACCGGCAATATCGCGCTCAAGTCCGTCGAAGGCACCGCGCGCTTCATCACCGACCTGCTCCGCCGCGCCTTCACCAGCTCGCTGCGGTCCAAGGCAGGCTTCCTGCTCTCGCGTCCTGCCTTCCACATGCTGAAGACGCACCTCGACCCGAACAATCACAATGGCGCGGTCTTCCTTGGCCTGAACGGCGTTGTCGTGAAAAGCCATGGCAGCGCCGATGCGGGCGGCGTTGCCAATGCGATCGGAGTGGCGGCTAAGCTCGCCCGCGCCTCGATCACCCGGCGGATCGGTGAGGATCTCGAACGGTTCCACGCTCACCACCCGGCACAGGTCGCCGCCAAGTGACGCGGCGTGCAGCCATTCTCGGCACCGGCTCGGCGCTTCCGAAACGGCGCGTGCCCAACGCCGAACTGGCAGCGCAAGTCGACACGTCTGACGAATGGATCGTCGAGCGCACCGGCATCCGCTTCCGCTACATCGCCGGAGAAGGCGAAACGACCGCGACCCTGGCCACCGACGCTGCCCGGGCGGCACTCGCCTCGGCAGGGCTGGAGCCACGCGACATCGACCTGATCGTGCTGGCGACCGCGACGCCCGACCAGACCTTTCCGTCCAGCGCCACCAAGGTCCAGGCCGCGCTCGGCATTCCCGACTGCGTGGCCTTCGACGTCGCCGCTGTCTGCTCGGGCTTTCTCTACGCTGTCTCGGTGGCCGAAAGCATGATCCGCGCGCGTTCGGCGGAGACCGCGCTCGTGATCGGGTCGGAGACGTTCAGCCGCATTCTCGATTGGGAAGATCGCGCGACCTGCGTTCTGTTCGGCGACGGGGCCGGCGCAATCGTGCTGGGTGCGGAGGAAAGCGATCGCGGCGTGCTCGCGACTCGGTTGCACGCGGACGGCAGTCACAATGAACTGCTTTATGTCGATGGCGGCCCGTCCACCACCGGCACGGTCGGCAAGCTGCGGATGAAGGGGCGTGAGGTGTTTCGGCACGCGGTTGTGAACCTCGCCGCCGTGATGAACGAAGCCCTCGATGCCGCAGGCCTGACTCCTGAGGATGTGGACTGGGTCGTGCCCCACCAGGCCAATGCCCGCATCCTTGACGCCACCGCCCGCAAGCTGGGCCTGCCGCCGGAAAAGGTGGTCGTGACCGTCGACCAGCATGCCAATACGTCGGCCGCCTCGGTACCGCTGGCTCTCGACACCGCTGTCAGAGACGGGCGAATTAAGGCCGGCGATGTAGTGGTTCTGGAAGCGATGGGCGGCGGCTTCACCTGGGGTGCATCGGTGCTTCGCTTCTGATCGTTAAGACGGATCAGTCCGTTCGCCGCATCGTCATTGATTTCCGGCGCGAATTAAGGTTCGTTGTGGATAAAGCTGGAGTGGGGGACTCGCATGGCTGACGCCGATCCGAATATCCGCATGGACGCGGGCACGCTGACCAGGGCGGACCTGGCCGAATCGCTGCATCGGCAGGTGGGGCTTTCGCGTGCCGAGTCGGCAAGCATCGTCGAGCGCATTCTCGCCCATATGTGCGAGTCGCTGGCCAAGGGCGAGAACGTCAAGATTTCCGGCTTCGGCAGCTTCGTGCTGCGCGACAAGGGCGAACGCATCGGCCGCAATCCGAAGACGGGCGTCGAAGTACCGATCGCGCCGCGCCGTGTGCTGACCTTCCGCGCCAGCCAAATGCTTCGCGACCGGATCGTCAGCGCGGGCTGATTTGGCGAGCAAGTCCGACACCGCGTTCCGCACCATCGGCGAACTGGCCGAGGAACTCGGCCTGCCGCAGCATATCCTGCGCTACTGGGAAACGCGATTCCCACAACTCCGCCCGCTGCAGCGCGCCGGCAATCGCCGCTATTACCGGCCCGACGATGTGGCGCTGGTGAAGCGCATCGACCGGCTGCTTAACCGCGAAGGCTATACGATCAAGGGCGTACAGAAGCTGCTCGCCGAGAAGGTCGCTCCGGAGCCGGAGCCGCAGCCGAGTCCGGTTGCGCTTCCCCTTGCCGAGCTGAAGCGCATCCGCGCGCTATTGGCCGACGCGCTGGAACAGGACGCGGCTTAGTCGCGCGGCCATCCGGAACCAGAACGCCTTCTAAAGGTTAATGGCTGCGGGAAGGCCGGCAAACGGCCTCCCACTGGGTCGCGCCCGGAACTCAAAACAAGGGGTGTATTCATGCGCGCGTCTTACCTGCTCGCCGGCCTGGCGAGTGCAGCCTTGGCCTCGAGTGTCGCCTCGGCCGCCACCATCAATCTTGACACCAGCTTCAACGCGGCCGCCGGGTCGTCAGCCTTCTACATCGTCAACAACGATTTCACTTTGCCGACTGGCTTCTCGAACGCGGTGCTCACCATTACGGGCTTGAGCATTGACGATCGCGGCGTGGTGCTGCTCAACGATGTCATTGTCGACAATGGCGGCATCTTCGGACCGGGTAACGGCAATCTCGTCCTGACCCTTGGCGGTCCGAACAATCCATTCACCTACACACGCGGTAATGGCGCGCGCAATGTCGTGGTCACTTCCGGATTCCAGGCCGGTCTCAACAGCTTCCGCATCGTCGTCAACGATACCAACAATGGCATCTTCGGAGACGTGCTGCCGGGTGGAGTGAACATTTCTGCCGGATCGCTGACTGCCAGCATCACCTTCAACGTCGGCAATGCAGTTCCGGAGCCCGCCTCCTGGGCGATGATGCTCGCAGGCTTCGCGCTTGCCGGTGCGGCAGCGCGGCGACGGGTCACCGTCCGTCACGCCTGACCCGATCTAGGCCCCGGTCAGATCTGATCGGGGCCTAAAGCCGGGTCCAGATCTCTGGGGCGCACGAAGCGGGTGAGCTTGGCCTTGCGTGCCGCAAGGTCGCCCCATTCGCCGTCGAAGCTCATCAGGGCCACGCTCGCAGTCGGGAATTTGTCTTCCAGCGAGTCGCGCAACGCCTCGCCGTCGTCCGGGACCAGCATCAGCACCAGGTCTTCCAGCCCCGGATTGTGGCCGACGAGCAGGACATGCTCAGCCCCGGCGGGCGCTTCGTTGATCAGGTCGAGCAGGGTGACGCAGGAGGCGAGATAAACGCGACGGTCCCAGACCGGCTTCAGCGTCTTGCCATAGCCGTCCCAGAAGCCGTCGAGCGTCTCAATGCAGCGGACCGCAGGTGAGGAGATGACATGATCCCAGGCGAGTCCCTCACGCCGGCAATATTCGCCCATGGTGCGGGCCGCACGCAGGCCCTTCTGATTGACCGGCCGGTCGAAGTCGCGCTGGACCGGATCGTCCCAGCTCGATTTCGCATGGCGCAGCAGCGTGAGTGTTCTCATGTCCGCCCCGTCAGCTCATCCTCAGCGGCGGCATGCCGCGTTTCCGTGGCAGATGAAAGACGGGATCGTATCCGCTCGGCAGCCACGGCCAGCGTCACGCGACGCACCGGGGTGCCGGGCGGAAAGGCGGTGAGCAATCGGCTCGGGCATGCGCTCGACAGCAGCACGAACGTTCCCTGGTCCTCAGCCCGCCGGATCAGCCGGCCGAACGCCTGCGCCAGCCGCGCGCGAACCTGCCGGTCCTCATAGGCCGAGCCGCCGCCGGCCAGCTTCCGTGCGGCATGGAGCACGGTCGGCTTGGACCAGGGCACGCCTTCCATCACCACCAGCCGCAAGGAATGGCCGGGCACGTCGACGCCATCCCGCAGTGCATCCGTGCCCAGCAAGCTGGCGTGACTATCATCGCGGAAAATGTCGACCAGCGTGCCGCTGTCGATTGGGTCGACATGCTGCGCATAGAGCGGCAAGCCATCGCGCGCGAGCCGGTCGGCGATGCGGGCGTGGACGGCGCGGAGGCGGCGAATGGCGGTGAACAGGCCGAGCGCACCGCCTCCCGACGCGGCGATCAGACTGGCATAGGCGCCCGCGAGCGCCGGCACATCGCCCTTCTTCACGTCCGTGACGATCAGCACTTCCGCTTGCGAAGGATAATCGAACGGGCTCGGCGCCTCAAATCGGAGGGGCGCACGCGGCAGGTGATGCGCCCCCGCGCGCGCTTCGGCCGAAGCCCAGTCCCCATTGGTGAGCGTCGCCGAGGTGACGATCACGCCATGCGCCGGCTTCAGCACCAGTTCGGCAAGCGGGCGGGTGGGATCGAGCCAGTGGCGATGCAGGCCGACATCATATTCGCGGCCTTCGGAGCGTGCTACTGCCAGCCAGTCGACGAAATCCGGGTCCGCCGGACCGCCGATGCGCCCGAGCAGCGAGATCCAGGCGGCGAGCGTCTCCAGCCGCCAACCAAGGCTCATCACCGCGCCTTCGATCCGCGCACGGGCTTGGGTGTCGAGCCAGTCCGGCGCGTCGGTCAGCACCGCCTCGAGCCGACGTCCGAGGTGGATCAGCGGCCGGTGCAGCGCTTCCAGTGCAGCGGCTGCGTTGCCAGCGGCTTCAACCAGCGGACCGTCGGGATCGACAAGCTCGGTCTCAAGCCCGTAGCCCGCGTCCTCCCCTTGTCCCCTTGCGTAGACCCTGCCGCGCACGGCTGCGAGCAGCGCCTCCACCGGACCGAATGGCTGTCCGTCGCCTAGACGCTGCAGCCAGCCGTCCGATGGCAGCGCCTGTGCAGCGGCCGCCGCTGCGGCAATTGCCTGCGCTCCCTCCTCGTCATAACCGGCAACATCGGACAGGCGAGCCGCCAGTCCACGCCTCCGCCCGCGCGCGCTTCCTTCTGGCCCCGTGATCCAGCGGCGGAGCTCGATCGCCTCCTGCCCGGTCAGCGCGGTCGAGAACATCGAATCCGCCGCTTCGAACAGGTGATGACCTTCGTCGAACACGATACGGGTGGGACGATTGGCTGCTTCCCGCCCCCGCGCTGCGTTGACCATGACCAGCGCGTGATTGGCGACGACCAGCTCTGCATCGGCACTGGCGCGGCTCGCCCGCTCGATGAAGCATTTGCGGTAGTGCGGGCAGCCCGCGAACACGCACTCGCCGCGCCGGTCGGTCAGGGCAGTCGAGCCATTGCGGCGGAACAAAGTCGGCAGCCAGCCGGGCAAGTCGCCGCCGATCATGTCGCCGTCTTTGCTATAGGCGGCCCAGCGCGCCACGAGCTGCGCGAGGATGGCGGCGCGGCCCTGAAAGCCTCCCTGCAGCGCATCCTCGAGGTTCAGCAGGCAGAGGTAATTTTCCCGCCCCTTGCGAACGACCATCTTTTCGCGGCGAGTCCGGGGGTCGGGGAAGAGCTTCTCGCCTTCGCGATCGAGCTGCCGCTGCAGCGCCTTGGTATAAGTCGAGACCCAGACCGCGCCGTCCGCCTCCCGCGCCCAGAGCGAGGCCGGCGCGAGATAGCCCAGCGTCTTACCGATGCCGGTTCCCGCCTCGGCCAACAACATGGCCGGGCTGTCCTTGAATGGGCGCGGGCCGAAGGCGGCGGCGGCCGCTTCGGCATAAGCGCGCTGGCCGGGCCGCTCCTCGGCGCCATGGCCGGTCAATTCGTTCAGCCGATCGACAGCGGCGCCGGGCGGCACATGGATGGTGCGTGGGGCAGAACGCGGCGGCTTCTCCTCCCATTCGGGCAGGCGGGTGAAGAGCCAGCGTTCCTGGCGTTCGGGCCGGGCGATCCGCTGGTTGAGCGCCGCCGACCAGGGCCAGCGCAGCCGTCCGAGCGCCTGCGCCGAGGTCCAGGCGCCTTCCCGCTCGTGCCAGTCCGGCGCTTCCATCCGCGCCAGCAACGCCGCCGCCGCCTTCAGCAGGAAGGGCGCCGCCTGTGCGTCGTCCTGCGGAGGCGCCAGTCCAAGCGCGCGCGCCAAACCCTTGGGCGTCGGCACGGCAAATCGGGCCGGATGCACGAACGCGAACAGCTCCAGCAGGTCGAGGCCGGACAGCTCCGGATAGCCGAGCCGCGCCGCCACCAAAGGCGCGTTTAGAAGGATCATCGGCGTTTCGGACGCGAGTGCGATGGCCTCTCCACGCCCGGCTGCCCGCGCCTCGCCATCGGGCGTGGCGATCCAGATGCCGGCATGGCTGGCGTGGAGCGCAGGATAGGGCAGCGGCGTCACATGCCCGATCTGGGGCATGCAGAACAGATTGGCAACGACTTAGCGGGCCAGCATCGGCCCGAGTGGGCGTCCTCCGAAAATATGGACGTGCAGGTGCGGCACTTCCTGGTGCCCGTTCACGCCGATATTGGCGAGCAGCCGATAGCCGGCATCGACCAGCCCTGCCTCCCGCGCGACCTGGCCGACCGCACGCACGAACCCTGCAATCTCTCCCTCGCTGGCTCGAGAGGAGAAATCGTCCCAGGACACATAGGCGCCCTTCGGGATCACCAATATGTGCTGCGGCGCTTGCGGGTTAATGTCGTGAAAGGCGAGCGCATGCTCGTCCTCATGCACCTTCCGGCATGGTATCTCGCCACGCAAGATGCGGGCGAAGATGTTGCTCTCGTCATAAGGCGCACGCGCGTCGATCGGCATATCGGCTCCAGGCTGGTTCGGAGCTGATAGCCCTGCCGGCGACCGGCGTCACCGTCCCTGCGCGCGCCACCGTTTGATGGTGCGCGCGAGGCTGTCTTCCTCGCCGCCGGTGCGCTTCCACAGGTCGGAGAAAACCGGGTCGCTGGAGGCGGGCCGCTTATGCTCCTCGAGCGTGTCGAGCGCGACACGGATCGGGATCGAGACGCCTTCGCCGCAGATGATCGCCTCGCGATTGCGGAGCGCCGGGATCGAATCGAGGAAGCCGCGCGCGCCTTCTGGCATGGCGGCTTTCACGAACGCCTGGTCTCGTTCGTTATTGAGACGCATCGCGATGATCGTGCCGAGCTGCGACAACACTCCCTCCGCCAGATCGGACGGGCGTTGCGTGATCAGGCCGAGCGATACGCCATACTTACGACCTTCCTTGGCGATCCGGCTGAGGATGCGGCCGACCGACGAGCTGTCGGCGTTCCGTTCATTGGGCACGTAGCGGTGTGCTTCCTCGCAGACGAGCAGGACCGGCCGCTGCTGTTCGCCGCGCGACCAGATGGCGTGGTCGAACACCATGCGGCTGAGCACCGAGACCACGACGGACGTGATTTCGGACGGCACGCCCGACACGTCGATGATGGAGATCGGCTTGCCTTGGCCGGGCAGGCGGAACACGCGAGCGATGAAGTCCGCCATCGTGTCGGCGACGAGCATGCCTGAAAACATGAAGCTGTAGCGCGGATCGGCCTTGATCTCGTCGATCTTGGTCTTGAGCCGCAGATACGGCGCGCTGTCGCCCGCCTTGTCGAGCTTGCCCATTTCCGCCTGGATCAGGCTGGTCAGGTCGCTCAGCAGATAGGGAATGGGGGAGTCGACGGTCAGCTTCGACACGCCTTCCGCGGCGCGGTTCTTGGCCTTTGCTGCCAGCAGGCATTTGGCGAGAATGTCCGCATCCATCTGCCGGTTGGAGCCGGAGGATGTGACGAACACTTCGCAATGTTCTTCGAAGTTCATCAGCCAATAAGGCATGGCGAGATTCGACACGTCGTAGATCGCGCCATTGCCCTCAAAGGCCGCCGAATACTCGCCGTGCGGGTCGATCATCACGATATGACCCTCCGGCGCCATCTCGCAGATGCGGTGGAGGATCAACGCCGCGCTGGTCGACTTGCCGGTGCCGGTCGAGCCCAGCAGCGCGAAATGCTTGCCGAGCAAAGCGTCGATGAACAGCGCGCCGCGAATATCCTTGGTCGGAAAGACGGTGCCGACTTCGATATGCGCCTGCTCGGCCGCGGCGTAGATTTCCTTCATGTCGAGGTTCGAGACCGGGAAGACCTCGGCGCCGGGCACCGGATAGCGCGTCACGCCGCGGCGGAATCGGTAGAGCCGGCCAGTCAGCCTTTCCTCGTCGCCTTCGCCGAGAAAGTCGATCTGCGCCACGATGGAGCCGGTCGCCGGATCGAGGCGCAGTGAGCGGACGCTCGCGACGAGCCAGGTCACGCCCACCTTGATCTTGACCTGCGAGCCGACCTGCCCGCCCGTGGCGACGCTCGGATCGGGATGGTTCGCGTTCTGGTCGAGCATGCGCCGGTCGAGCAGAATCTGCGAGTTGGAGCCGGCCACCTCGAACACCGATCCGATCGCCACCCGCGCCAGGCCTGCGCATTCGCCCGAAGGTTGCGCGCCATCGTCTTGGAACTGAGAGGGGTTCGAAGCGAGATCCATTGCGGCAATCCTTGGCGCGAGGTCGCGCCGGATCTAGCCGCCCACTCGTAAAGAAAGTCAGAAGCGGCGGAAGACCGCGCCCGCAGCCCAGCCCAGCGCTACCGACAGGGCGACGGCCAGCACGCCATAAACGGTGCTGTGATCCTCGGCGGCCGTGGCGACGAATTGTTCGAAGCCGCCCTTGCGGATGGTGATGTCCCGCACCGCGGCGGCGATGACGCGCCCGTCCTGGATCAGGAAGGTCTCGGCCGTGTAAGTGCCCACCGGCACCCGCGCCGGGATGCGGATGCGAGCGCGGTAAAGGACATTGTCGGTGATCAGCACCGCGCCCGGCTGCTCTGCGTAAAGGGCAGAGCGCTGGCGAAGGTCGACGAGGCCTTCCTCGAAACGATTCGCTTCGTCGGGCGTATCGGCGTCGGCGGGTGAGAGCTGCAGGTTGCGAATGCCGAGTTCGTAGATGGCGGCGGTGCGCTCGTCGACGATCTGCTCGAGCGGCCGGGAACTCGCCACGGCGTAGAAGGCTGGCGCGGAGCGAAAACGGGCGCTGTCGGCATTGACCCAAATGCCAGCGACCTTCTGCTTCTCGCGCAGGACGATCGGCTCGACCGGGCCCTTGATCACGACGGCAATGTCGGCGGGCCGGTCAGGAGCGCGCCCGCCCGGATAGATGATCGCGCCGAACAGCAGCAATTCGGCGCCGGTGAAGCTGTAGATGATCTCGATGTCGCGCTGCGACACATCGGGTACCAGCACCGGCTTGGCCTGGCCGAGCAGCAAGGGAGCGAGCAGAAATAGGCCGAGGCGCCAGATCATCCCGGCTGCACCGTGTAGATTTCGTCCGGCCGCCAGCCGAGGCCGATCGCCAGGCGGATGGCGACGATGAGCACCATCGCCGCGAGTAGCAGCCGCAGATAATCGGGCTTCAGCCGCTGGGCGAGGCGCGCGCCCAACTGCGCGCCGACGACGCTGCCGAGCAGCAGCAGAGCGGCCAACACGATGTCCACTGCCTTGGTCGTCACGGCATGCACCAAGGTCGCCGCCGCCGTCACGAACAGGATTTGGAACAGCGAGGTGCCCACCACCACGCGCGTGCCCATGCCGAGCAGGTAGATCATCGCCGGCACCATGATGAAGCCGCCGCCGACGCCGAGCAGCACGGTCAGCACGCCGGTGATCAGTCCCAGGATCAACGGTGCTAGCGGAGAGATGTAGAGGCCGGAGGTGTAAAAGCGCCAACGAAGCGGCAGGGAAGCGACAAGAGGATGATGACGTCGCTTCGGCGGGGACGGAGCGGCCTCACCGCGCGACGCACGGATCGTCTGGATCGCGTCGCGCATCATCAATCCGCCGATGCTGCCCAAGAGGATGACGTAGAGCAGGTTGATGACCGTATCGATCTGACCGGTTGCCTGGAGCAGCCGGAAGATGGCCGCCCCCAGCACCGAGCCCGCCATGCCGCCCACGACCAGCACGGCCCCCATAGCCACATCGACGCCACCGCGGCGGAAGTGCGCGAAGACACCCGACACGCTGGCGCCGGTCACCTGGCTGGCGGCGGACGCGGCAGCGACCGTTGGTGGTATCCCATAGAAGATGAGGAGCGGCGTGGTCAGGAAGCCGCCGCCGACGCCGAACAGCCCCGACAACACGCCGACGCCGAGCCCAAGCGCGACGATCACCAGCGCATTGACCGACAGGTTGGCGATCGGAAGGTAAAGGTCCATCAGCGCCCTGCCTATCCGCCGAGAGCGGTGAGCGGAAGCAGGTTCAGAAGTCAGCGCCCAGGCTCAATGCCGGCCCGGAGCCCGGCCCGGCGTTCCCCGCCACGCGCTGCCGCCATTCGGCGCCGAGTCTCACATTGAGTTGGCCAACAGGCGCGTGGCCGACGACCTGCGGTCCCACGTCCAACCGCGACGCGCCCGGCTGCGCGCCACCCCAGAGCCCTGCACCCGCGCCGATCCGCATTTTGCCGATGCTTGCCACTTGCCGCTCCGCGCGGACAGCCCCGTCCACATAGGCGTCGCGCGACTTCAGCCCGACGACGCCTGCCTGCGCATAACCATCGATCGCCGTCCGGCTTGCCACCTGGCGGTCAAAGCCGCCGAACACGCCGATGCCGAAGGCGTTGCGTCCGCCACGATCCAACCCGATCCGCCGCTCGACGGTCAAGGTGATCGGGACCGCCTCGAAGGGCTGGAGATCAGCGGCCACCGCCGCTTCCTTGCCTTTGCTGCTGCCGGTCGGGCTGGAAAGGCGCGCCGCGAAGTGCACCTGGTCGGCCACTGCATAGCGCGCCCGTATGCCAACCTGGCTGCCGCCCAGCTGACCGGCAGCGGCGAGCCCG
The DNA here is from genome assembly GCF_035944535.1 of Sphingomonas sp. Classification (GTDB taxonomy): domain Bacteria; phylum Pseudomonadota; class Alphaproteobacteria; order Sphingomonadales; family Sphingomonadaceae; genus Sphingomonas_B. The sequence continues at coordinate 358,687 of NZ_DASZBC010000014.1, read as the reverse complement.
GGCGAGATATCGCTGCGGATGAGCGCCCAAGCGGAGAGGCTGAGACGCTTCGACCTTCTTTCGGCGGACGGAGCCACAGGCGGAAGGACGATTTCTTTGGTGGGCGAGGCTGGCTGCTCCTGGGCCGGAGCAAGGCCGAATAGCAGCATCTCCGCGGGCTTGATCCCCTGCTCCGTTCGCTCCGAGCGAAGTCGAGAAGCGGTTCGAACCCTGAGCGAAGGTTTCTCGACTTCGCTCGAAACGAACGGGGGAGAGGACGCTTGTTCTTGTTGCGGTATAGGCAGTTGCAGCCGTGGCGCCCAGGCGATTTCCCGCCGGCGCTCTTCCTCACCACTCGGCCAGAGCAGCACCGCGCGAGCGAGCACCCAAGCGCCGATCACCAGGAACAGAAAGGCGACCGGCCCGACCCTCATTCGGCGGGCATGGTCCTTGGGAAATCATGCTCGGTCTTGTCCCAGGTCAGCGGCGCGCCCCGCGCGATGCGGAGATAGGCGATCAGAGCTCGCCACGCCGATGCCATGGCGATGAAGTTGGCGAGCAGCACGCGCGGCAAGGAAGCGAGAGCTTCCGCCCATCCATAGATGCGACCGACGAACAGCGCCCGCATGCCTAACCGCCACAGCATCAGCGCCGTGCAGAGGCCGAACAGGGCGAGTTCGGCATCGCTGAACTTGGGTGCCCGTCCAACCGCCTCCAGCGCCAGCAGCAAGCCTGCAGAGAAATAGGCGCAGAGCAGCACCAGCGCCAACAGGATCGCACGCCGGTCGCGAAAGCGCATCCAATGCTCGGCCAAGCCGCCGCGCCAGCCGAGCCGGGTCCAGCCGGACAAGGCGATGCCCGCCTGCCATCGCGCTTTCTGCCGCACCGCCGCCTCGACGGTGTTCGGAAAATGGGCTCGGACCGCTACCAGCCCGCCCTGGCGACTTGCCGGCAGCCGCACGAAGATACCGCGCCCGCCTATTTCCCGCACGCGGAGCCCGAGTTCGTAGTCTTCGGTGACCGTCCCCGGATCGAAGGGGGCGCCAAAGCGGTTGGCGATGCGCTGCAGCAGGTCGCGCGACAGGCCGCAGCCGACACCCGCCGATGGCACACCCGCCCCGAGCGCTTCCCGCACCACCAGACCCTTGGCATGGCTCTCCGCGAACTCGTCGGCATAATGGGCGCTGACGAAGCGACGCCACATGCCCCGGTCGCGCTCGATCAATGCGACGACCGGCAACTGCACCAGATCGAAGCGTCGGCAGAGCGTCGCGTAGATGCCGATCTCGGCGGAGTGCACGACATCCTCGGCATCGTGCAGCGCCACCGCGACGAAGCGGCGCCCCATAGCGATCTCGTCGTCGAGCATGGCCAGCCACATCGCGTTGAGATTGTCCGCCTTGGTGGTGGGGCCCGGCCGCGGATTAACGACCAGCCTCAGCCGTGGATCGTTGGCCGCGACGGTTTCGATGGCCGAGATCGTCTCCGGATCGTTCGGATAGCAGCCGACATAGAGCCGCACGTCTTCGTCGGCCCAGCGCTGCAGCGCGGCCGTTGCCATCTGCCCGATCACCAGCGCCTCACGCCATGCCGGAACGAACACGGCCACAGGTCCAGACGCGCGTGCGGCAAGGCCTTCGGCTGTGGCGGGAGCGAAGCGGCGATAAATGGTGACCCGCCGCCAGGCTGTCCGCGCGACCCAGATCAGGTCCACGAGCAGGTCGTCGAGCCCGCCGATCGCAAGCCCAACCGCCGCGAACAGGGCGAGTTCGTGCGTCGCTTGCGCCAGCGCCCAGACCGCCCCGTCCATGCCGCTCCCCCCTCGAGCATTATGATTTCGACATTTGGGCAGCCACGCACGCCGCTAGCGCGCGATCGCCTCTTCGACCCTGGTGAAGCCGGAGTGGCCCTTTTCAACGTCGTCCGGCACCGCCGTGACGAAATAGGCGACACCACGGCCACGTCTGCGGTCCACCCACAGGCCGGATCGAAGACCATAAGCCTCGCCCGAATGCCCGACGCGACGCTCTCCGTCGCCAAATGGATCGTTGCGACAGGCGGGCGAGGCGGCGAGGGTCTGCACCGCCAGGCCATACGCGCACCAGAAGCCGCCTTCGGTGTCGCCGTTGCTCCCGTCATACACCCATTCAGGGCCGATCATCGTCTCCAGTGACTCCGGGCCGATCTGCCCCTCGCCGTCCCGCAGCAGCAGCTGACCGAGGCGGACGAGCCCAGCGACGGAAATGCGCGTACCGCCCTGTGGGCTGAACAGCGCTCCATTGCTGCCGAGGCTATAGCGAGACAGGTCGCACCCTTGCGGCGCCAGCACGGGGCAGTCCGGCCGCTTGCCCCCCAGATCGTCTCGCCGCACGCCGCCTTTTTCGTCCCGCAGCACGATGGCGCGGCCGACCGCCGCATCGCTGCACGTCGTCCAGTTGAAACAGGCATCAATTTGAAGTGGCTTGAACACGAGCCGCGCCATCAGCAGGTCGAATCGCTCGCCGGTCGCCTGTTCCATCACCGAAGCGATCACCGGGAAGTTGATGTTGCCATAGCGGAAGAAGGTACCGGGCGGGTGCTCCGCATCCCACGCCTTTGGATCAGACAGCGTGTCCCGCACAGTGCGGCCGAGCGGGATCGCGTAATCGACATCATCCTTGAGGCTGGACCGGTGCGACAGCAGCAGCCGCAGCGTGATGGGCACGTCCGGGAAATGCGGGTTTCGTAGCTTGAAGCCGAGCCGGTCCGACACATCGGCGTCCAGCTGCAGCGTGCCGGCTTCCGCCAAGCGCATCACGCCGATCGCCACGATCAGCTTGGAAATGGACGCGATCCGCACCGGATCGTTCAAGCCCACGCCGCGCGCCTCCACGGACGCGATCCGGTTGGCGTCGAACGTCACGCGGATCGCCGTGCTGGGCGGGCTCGGACGGGGCAGCGACGAGCAGGCCGACAGGAAAGCGGTTGCGGCGAGGATCAGGAGCCTTATGCGCGTCATGAAGCGGGAGGATGGCGGCAGAGCATGGCGCGCGCAATCGGTCGAGTTCTGTTGTTTCTGACCGTGGCGCTGTTGCTCGCCATCGTGCTCGTGCCGCCCTTCCTCGATCGCGTCTATTATCGCGGGCCGGAAAGCGCCCATTTCGACGGCGCGCGCTTCTTCAACCCGGACGGCGAAGACACGGCGGCGCCCCCGACCGGCGGCAGCCGCGCCGGCTTTTTCGCGCGCTTCCTGACCGGCAGCGATGGCCGCCCGCCCTGGCCCGACACGGTGCCGGTTTCCCCGACCAAGCCGCCAGAGCGGGTCGAGGGTGAGCGGATGCTCGTCACCTGGATCGGCCATGCAACGGTGCTGGTGCAGACGGCCGGTCTCAACATCCTGACTGACCCAATCTGGAGCGACACGGCAGGACCCTTCGGCTTCGGCCCACGCCGTGTCGCCGCCCCCGGCGTCCGCTTCGAGAACCTGCCCAAGATCGACCTCGTGCTGGTCAGCCATAACCATTATGACCACATGGATCTGACGACTCTCAAGCGGCTATGGAAGCGCGATCGTCCTCTGATCGTCACCAGCCTCGGCAATGACGCCATTCTGCGTAGCCGGGGCATCACTGCAACGAGAGCCGAATGGGGCACGCGCATGCTCTTTCGGGGTGCTGAGCTGGTCGTCACGCGCAACCACCATTGGGGCAGCCGCTGGTTTGCCGACCGCAACCGCGCCCTCTGGTCGAGCTTCGTCGTGCGGCTGCCCGGCGGCAATCTCTTCTTCGCCGGCGACACGGGTCTGGGCGACGGCAAGTGGCCGGCCGAAGCGGCGGCACTAGGACCCGTTCGCCTTGCCCTTATCCCCATCGGTGCTTTCCGCTTCCGGCCCGGGCAGATGGGCACCGCCAGCCATCTCGGGCCGATCGATGCCGTGAAGGTGTTCGAAGGCGCCCAAGCATACCGAGCGCTGCCGATCCACTGGGGCACCTTTCGGCTGAGCTTCGAAGCCTATGACACTCCGCCGAAGCTGCTCACTGAGGCAATGCGCTGCGCCGGCCATGACCCTCGCCTGTTCGCGCCCATCGGTATCGGCAAGACCATCGAAGTACCGCCCGTCTCGGTTCAGCCGCGCCCGGCACGGCTCAGCCCTGGCTGCCTCGACTCCCCGGCAGTACGGAGCCTGAAATGACCGGCGCTCCCAAGTCCATCGCTATCCCGTTCGCCGTCGCCTGCATCGGCATTGCCAGCTTCACGCTGATGGACGCGTTCATGAAGGGCCTGTCGCTTTCCATCGGAGCCTATAACGCGACCTTGTGGCGCACGCTGGCAGGCGCGGCGATGGGCGGGACCATTTTCCTCATTCGCCGCCACGCCTGGCCGGCGATGAGCACGATGCGGCTTCACTTCCTGCGCGGCGGCATCGTCTCCGTGATGGCCGTGCTCTGGTTCTGGGCGATCGCGCGCGTGCCACTCGCCGAAGCCATAGCCCTGTCCTTCATCGCGCCGCTGATCGCGGCCTATCTCGCCAGCCTGTTGCTGGGCGAGAAGGTGCGGGCCCAGGCGCTGATCGGCTCGGTGCTCGGGCTTTCGGGCGTGGCGCTGATGCTGGTGGCGCGGGCGACCGGCCGCTACGACGCCGATGTGCTCGCCGGCATGGCGGCCGTGCTCGCTTCGGCTGTGCTTTACGCTTTCAACCTGGTGCTGATGCGCAAGCAGGCACAGATCGCATCGCCGGTTGAAGTCGGCTTTTTTCAGAACCTCACGACCGGCCTCTTCCTGTTGCTTGCGGCGCCCTTTTTTGCGGTGCTGCCGCCGCTTGCCGAGGCGCCAGAGATCCTGGCGAGCGCCGCCCTTGCCCTCCTGTCCCTGATGCTGCTCTCCTGGGCTTATGCGCGAGCAGAGGCGCAGTCGCTGGTTGTCGTCGAGTACACCGGCTTCGGCTGGGGCGCGCTCTTTGGCTGGCTGTTCTTTCAGGAGGCGATCGGCTGGTGGGTGCTGGCCGGCACCGCACTGATCGTGATCGGCTGCTACATCGCCGTCCGGCCACCGCGCCGGCCGCAGGAACTTAGCCTCGAGGCTTCGCTATGACGCTCGACATACGTTGGGCGCGCGCCGGCGACGAGGCCGTGATCCTCAAGCTGATCAAGGAACTGGCGACCTATGAGCGCGAGCCCAATGCCGTGCAGGCGACAGAGGCATCAATTCGGGAGACGCTCTTTGCGCCGGACGCACAGGTCTTCGCCTTTCTCGCCGAATTGGAAAACCGCTCGATCGGCTTGGCGCTCTGGTTCCTGACCTATTCGACCTGGACAGGGCGCCCGAGCCTCTATCTCGAAGATCTGTTCGTCGATGAGACCGTGCGCGGCCAAGGAGTGGCAAAAGCGCTGTTTCGCCGCCTCGCTAAAGAGGCCAAGGCGCGGAACTGCGCGCGGATCGACTGGGCCGTGCTCGATTGGAACGTCGATGCCATGGCCTTTTACGAGCGCTTGGGCGGCCGGCGGCAACTTGGCTGGCAGCCTTGGCGCCTTCACGGCGAAGCGCTCGACCGGCTGGCGGAAGACTGATGGCCTGGGCGCTGCTGATCCTGGGGGGGGTGTTCGAGGTGGGCTTCACCACTTGCCTGCGCTTCGTCGACGGCTTCCGCAACCTGCCCTGGACGGCCGGTTTCCTGGTTTCCGTGACGCTGTCGATGGGGTTGTTGGAAGTGGCGTCCCGATCCATCCCGATGGGGACGGCTTATGCAGTGTGGGGTGGGATCGGGGCGATCGGGACCGTGCTGGTCGGGATCATGTTCTTTGGAGAGGCGAGCGCGCCGATCAGGGTCATCCTGATCTTCGGGATTGTCGCGTGCATCGCGGGGTTGAAGCTGGTCTCCTGAACGACTTTCGTCATTTCCGCGAAAGCGGGAACCCAGCCGTATAAGTGGCGCCGCGGCAAAGCCGCGCCGTCGGACCTGGTTTCACCAGGCCGGCCGGGCTTGCGCGGAGTCGAAAGAGCGAGCTCTTTCGCTCGCGCTGCGCTGGAGCGGGCGAAGGGATTCGAACCCTCGACCCCGACCTTGGCAAGGTCGTGCTCTACCCCTGAGCTACGCCCGCTCTGGCGTCTGCCCCAAGAAGTCGGGGCGGGTGAGGCGGGGCCAATAGCCCCACCTGCCAAGCCATGCAACCCCCTTGGCACGAGGGCGCTTTCACCCACATAGGGGCGAAACGAACGGAGTGAGCATGGCCAGTCTGGGAATGAGCGCAGCCGAGCGCGACGCGATCGACACGTTCAAGCGCGAGGTCGTCGAGCCGTCGATGACGAACCTCGTCATCCTCGATTTCTGGGCGGAATGGTGCGGCCCCTGCAAGGCCCTGACGCCGGTGCTCGAAAAGGTCGCTGCCGACTATGCCGACAAGGGCGTGGTGCTCAAAAAGATCAATGTCGACGAAAACAAGCTGATTGCGGCGCAATTTCGCGTCCAGTCGATCCCAACCGTCTATGCCCTCTTCCAGGGCCAGCTGGTCGCCGACCTGACGCCGGCCCGCACCGAGCGTCAGCTGACCCAGTATCTTGACCAGATTTTGAAGCAGCTGCCGATCCAGGGCGAGGCGCAGGCCAAGGAAGCCGAGCTGGAGCCGCTGATCGCGATGGGCGAGGACGTGCTAGCGAGCGGCGATCCGGAGCGCGCGGTCGGCATCTTCTCGCAGCTGATCGAAATGGCGCCTGACCAGCCGCAGGTCGTGTCGGGCTTGGTCCGGGCGCTGGTCGGAACGGGCCAGATCGACGATGCCGCGGGACTGATCGAGACGCTGCCAGAAGAGGCGCGCAAGGACCCGGCGATCGCGCGCGCCGAGAGCGCCATCGCGCTCGCCCGCGAAGCCACGCCCGTCGACGACCTCACCGCCCTGCAGCGCCAGGTCGAGGCCGATCCCGATAATCTCGAAGCCCGCTATGAGCTGGCCGGCGGACTGATGGCGAGCGGCGACCGCGACGGCGCCGCCGACCAGCTGCTGGCGATCATCCGCATCGATCGCGGCTGGAACGAGGGCGCTGCCCGTTCGCGGCTGCTCAAGCTGATGGAGGTGGTCGGGCTGGAAGACCCCTGGACGTCGGCCACGCGCCGCCGCCTATCCGCCCTGTTGTTCACCTGATGGGCGAGACCGTCCGCCTGTCCATCTTTCCGCTGCCGGGCGCTTTGCTGTTCCCGCGCATGCAGCTGCCGCTGCACATCTTCGAGCCACGCTACCGGGCGCTGGTCAGCGACGCGATGGCGCGCGACCGCCGCATTGGCATGGTCCAGCCGCGAGCCGCCGGCGAGCCGCCGCCGCTGTTCGAAATGGGCTGCGTCGGCAAGATCGCCCATGTCGAGGCGCTGGACGACGGCCGCTACAATATCGTGCTCGAAGGCACGCACCGCTTCCGCATTCGCGCCGAGCTGGACGTCACTACGCCCTTCCGTCAGGTCGAAGCCGAACTGGAGGAGGATATGCCGGCCGCACCGCTGGCGATGGCGCACCGTGCCTCTTTGGAAGCGGAGTCGCGGCGCTTCGCCGACGCGCAGGGCTATGCAGTGGACTGGAACGCGGTGTCGCGGCTGGACGACGAATCGCTGGTCAACGGCATCGCCCAGATCGCGCCGTTCGATGTTGCCGCCAAACAGGCGTTGCTGGAGGCTGACAGCCTAGAAGAACGGACCGAGATGATCATCCAGTTGATGCAATTCTTCAGCCGGCACGGCGGCGACCGCGACGACCCGGTGACGCTGCAATGATCGATCCGCGCCTGCTTGAGGTGCTGGTCTGCCCCGTCACGCGCACGAAGCTGCGCTATGACGCCGACGCGCAGGAGCTGGTGTCGGAAGCGGCTGGGCTCGCCTATCCGGTCCGCGACGGCGTGCCGGTCATGCTGCCCGAAGAAGCGCGCTCGCTCGGCGAAGGGGAGCGCAGGTGATCGACCCTGAGCGTTGCGAGACGATGGCCGAGGTGCGCGCCGGGGTAGACGCGCTGGACGAACAGATCGTCACGCTGCTCGGCACCCGCATGCGCTTCATGGACGCCGCTGCCCGCATCAAGCCGGAACGGAAGCTGGTCCGCGACGAAGTGCGCAAGGCTGCCGTCATCGACCATGCCCGACAGGTCGCCGCGCGCGTCGGCTTCCCGCCCGAGGTGATTGCCGATCTCTACGACCGGCTGGTCGAAGCGTCGATCGCCTATGAGTTCGATCGCTTCGACGCGATCAGGGGCTAGGCGGCGCGGAGCCAGGCCTCGGCTTCGGGCATGTTGTCGAACACTTGCGTATCGGTGCGCTGTTCGGCGAGCCGCCGCGCCTGCATTCGGCCGAGCATGCCGTGGCGCACGATGGCGATGCGGCGAGCGCGCACCTGAGGGCGGGTGAGCAACTCTTGGAACAGGATCATAACGTCCTGGCGCTGGACGGTGTTGCCCTGTGTTTCCACGAGAAGCGTGAACTCGTTCGACCCAGCGTTCATGCTCATTGCAGCGCGGCGGAAGTCCTCCGCAAAGGTCTGCACTTCTTCGATCGACAGCATGCCACTCATCCTGGCGCGGACGAGCTTGCGCCATGGTTCTACACTCACCTGGATCATGGAGAGCAGAGCTAATCCGGAAGGCTGAAGAATGGGTTGAAGGCGCAGCTAGACGGTAAGCCCGCTGAGCAGCTTAGGCTTGTCGCCGAACTCGCCGCGCGCTTCGGCCATGAAGAATTCCTTGAGCGGCTTGATGCGCTGGACGGCCGAGAGGCCGAAGCGGCGAACGGCGCTGGCTGCCTCGCCCCTGATACCGAACAGGCGGGCGAGGCTGTCGGTCGAGGAAGCTACCAGGAAGGTGTCGAGGCTGCGCCAGCGCTCATAGCGCTTCATTAGCTGCGCGTCGCCGAGATCGAGACCCAAGCGAGTCCCTTCGACCAGCACTTCGGTGAGCGCCGCCGCGTCGCGCAGGCCAAGATTCAGGCCCTGCCCCGCGATCGGATGGATGCCGTGCGCCGCGTCGCCGACCAGTGCCAGCCGGTGATCGGTGATCCGGCCGGCATGGTGGAAGCCGAGCGGGTAGGCGGAGAGCGGCGCGAGCAGTTTCATGCTCCCGAGCAAGCCGTCCATCTTGCGCTCCAGCTCGGCGAGAAAGCCGCGCTCGCCGAGCTTCAGATAGCCGGGCGCATCCGCCCTCGCGACCGACCAGACCAGGCCCGAGCGGTTGCCCGGGAGCAAGGGAAGGATCGCGAATGGGCCTTCGGGATAGAAAATCTCGTAGGCGACATTGTCATGCGGCCGATCATGTTCGATCGCGGCGATGATGCCGACATGGTCATAATTCCAGCGGGCGACATTGATGCCGGCAGCCCGCCGAGTCGGGGAATTGCGCCCCTCGGCGGCGATCAGCAGCGGTGCTCGGAGCACACGGCCATCTTCAAGCGTGACAGTCACGCCATGGGGGCCACGCTCGGTGGTGGCCGCGCGCGCCGGCATCAGCAGCTGCAGCTGCTTCGCCTCGGCAGCGGCAGCGTGCAGCGTCTGCCGCAACAGCCTGTTTCCGAACATGATGCCGAGCGCATCCTCGTCGGCCGCCGGTACGAAATCCAATGCGCCGGGCTTCAGCCCGTCGCTGACCCGGATCGCGCGGATCGGACATCCCTTGCCGTCGAGCCGGTCGCCAAGTCCGATCGCCTGCAGCATCGCCCAGCTCGCACTGGCGATAGCCGACGCGCGGCCATCGAAGCCAGGCGCCAGCACCGCCTCCGGATCGGCAGGGTCGACGATCGTCGCCGATAAGCCATGCGCATCGAGCGCGAGGCCGAAAGTCAGCCCGACCAGGCCGCCGCCAAGGATGATCACGTCGCTGTGCATGCCCGCTTCCATAAGCGGAACTGAGAAGCTGTCCTAGAGCCTGCCAGCCAATGTTCGGGGCACTCCCGGGGCTGGGACTCTGCCGGGCGATGTGTATCAATGCCGTTCGAATCGGGGGGAAATGCAATGAGTGTTCTGAAACGAGGTGCTGGCGCGCACCGGGGAGAGACTGCCGAGCCGGGCCGTCGATATGATCGGCCGCGCGGCCGGTCTGGTCGAAGTCGGCGCTTGGGTAAAGGCCAATGGCCATATCGGCTCGCCAAGGTTCGACCGCCGCGAAGGCGTGTGGGACACGATCCTGGCAAAGGCGGCGAACGAGCGCGTGCTCTACCTGGAGTTCGGCGTGTTCGAAGGCGCAGCGACGCGCTGGTGGGCCGAAAGGCTCAAGAACCCGGAAACGCGGATGATCGGCTTCGACACGTTCGAAGGGCTGCCGGAACGCTGGAACACGTCGTACGACAAGGGCCATTTCGACGTAGACGGCCAGCTGCCGCGGATCGACGACAGCCGGGTATCGTTCGAGAAGGGGCTGTTCTCCGATACGCTGCCGCACGTGAAGCTTCCCGAGCACGATGTGCTCGTGCTCAACATGGATGCGGACCTGTATTCATCGACCATCTATGTGCTGCGGGAGCTGCGGGACGCGATCAAGATTGGCACCTACATCTATTTCGACGAATTCTTCGACGCGCCGCACGAGCTGCGCGCGTTCCGCGAGTTCATGAGCGAGACCGGATACGCGTTCGAGATGGTGGCCGCGACCAAAGCGTTCCAGCACGCTGCGTTCATCCGGGTGCGCTGACCCTGCGAGCAAGCGCCGCTTGACGGCGAGTCCCGCATGCGCGAATTGATCGGCAGAACATTTCGCGCACAAAGCGGGGTAAGCCGGTGGCAACGCGGGTCGCAGAACAGGAAGAGCCGGGCTGGCGCGACGCAATCGCGCGGGGCTTTGCCCGCAGCGGCGCGCTGGCTGGCGCGATCGCACTGGCGGCCGGCGCCTTTCTGCTCGCGCTGGCGTTGGTTAGCTACCGGCCGAGTGATGCCGCGCTGAACACGGCGGCGGGTGGCGCCCCGCAGAACTGGGTCGGCGGCGCCGGCGCATGGACGTCCGACCTGCTGCTATCGCTCTTCGGCCCCGCCGTCGGCCTGGTCGTGCCCTTCCTGCTGATCATGGCGCTGCGGCTGTGGCACGACCGTTTCGTCGGCCGGTGGCAGCGCAACCTGCCGCTGGCGCTCTTGGGGGTGACTCTGGTCGGCACTGCGCTGGCTCTGTTCCGCGACACATCGGTGGCCGGGCTGCCGGGCGGGTTCGGTGGAGCAGTCGGCTATCTGCTCGCCAGGCTGGCGGGACTGGCGCTCTCACCGATCGGCGACGCGGACATCCGCTGGTGGGCGCAGATCGGCCTGATGATCGTGATCGGCGTCGCCGGGCTGGCCGTCTGGGCGGTCAGCCTGGAGCTGGACGAAATCGAACGCGACTGGCTGTTCCGCCGCCGCGACATCGATGAGGAGGACGAGCCGGTACAGGTCCGTGCGGTGAAACCGGCGAAGGTTGTCGCCGAAAAGCGTCGTCCGGTGGCGCAGGACGACCGGCCGCCACCGGTCATCTCGGTGCCCGAACGCCGCGACGGCGCGCCCGACAAGAAGCCGGGCGCCGCCCCGGTCCAGACCAGTTTCGACCTGCGCGATCGGTTCAGCCTGCCGCCGCTAGACCTGTTGAAGCCCGCGCCTCCTTCGAATGGCGGGCCGCTGGACAAGGCGGCGCTGGAGCGGAACGCCCGGCTGCTCGAAAGCGTGCTCGACGACTTCCATGTGAAGGGATCGATCGTCGAGGTGCGGCCGGGGCCGGTCGTGACCATGTACGAGCTGGAACCCGCCGCCGGCATCAAGGCGAGCCGCGTCATCCAGCTTGCCGACGACATAGCCCGCAACATGTCGGCGCTGTCGGCGCGCGTCGCGACCATCCCTGGCCGCACCGTGATCGGCATCGAGCTGCCCAACCAGAAGCGTGAGGCGGTGGTGCTGCACGAGCTGGTCGGCTCCGGGGCGTTCGAGGAGCAGGGCGGGGCTCTACCCATCATTCTGGGCAAGAACATCGCGGGGGATCCGGTTATCGCCGACCTGGCGCCGATGCCGCATCTGCTCGTCGCCGGCACCACCGGATCGGGCAAGTCGGTCGGCCTGAACGCAATGATCCTGTCGCTGCTCTACCGGCTCACCCCGGACCAGTGCCGGATGATCATGATCGATCCGAAGATGCTGGAGCTGAGCATCTATGACGACATCCCGCACCTCTTGTCGCCGGTCGTCACCGATCCACCCAAGGCGATCCGCGCCTTGCGCTGGGCGGTCGAGCAGATGGAAGAGCGCTACCGGATGATGGCGTCGGTCGGGGTGCGCAGCCTCGCCAGCTTCAATGACAAGGTGCGCGTCGCCAAGGCCAAGGGTCAGCCGCTCGGCCGCCGCGTCCAGACGGGTTACGACGCCGAGACGGGGCAGCCGATCTACGAGGAAGAACAGCTTTCCTACGAGCCGCTGCCGCAGATCGTCGTCATCGTCGACGAACTCGCCGACCTGATGATGACGGCTGGCAAGGAAGTGGAGTTCCTGATCCAGCGGCTGGCGCAAAAGGCGCGCGCGGCCGGCATCCATCTGATCATGGCGACGCAGCGCCCGTCCGTCGACGTCATCACCGGCGTGATCAAGGCAAACCTGCCGACTCGTATCTCCTTTCAGGTCACATCCAAGATCGACAGCCGCACCATTTTGGGCGAGCAGGGCGCGGAGCAACTGCTCGGCAAGGGCGACATGCTTTACATGCCGGGCGGCAAGCAGATCGTGCGCGTGCACGGCCCGTTCGTGTCCGACGACGAGGTGCGGGCGGTCGCCGATCATTGGCGGGCGCAGGGCAAGCCCGACTATATCCAAGCGGTCACCGAGGAGCCGGAGGACGGCCAGTTCGAGTTCGACGGCGCGCCCAAGGGCGACGATAGCCCCGAAGACGCGCTTTACCGCAAGGCGGTGCAGATCGTGGCGGAGAGTCAGAAAGCTTCGACCAGCTATGTCCAGCGCCAGCTCCGCGTCGGCTATAACAGCGCCGCCCGCCTGATCGAACGGATGGAGCAGGAGGGCAAAGTCAGCCGCCCCGACCATGTCGGCCGCCGCGAAGTGCTGATCGACACCAGCGGCGAGCCGATTTGAGGGGGAGCCGCCGCGCGCGCCGCGAGTTCAGTCGCGGTTCAAGGCGCGCGAACTAGCGCGCGCACATCTGGAGAGCCTGATGATCGTTCGCGCCCTTGTTGCTGCCGCCACCTCCTTTGCACTCACGGCGCCGGCCGTTGCGCAACCCAGCGTGATCCGGCGGGTGCAGGAGCATATGCGCGGCGTGCAGACGATGACGGCGGACTTCGTTCAGACCGATCGCAAGGGCCAGCGCCTGCCGGGTAGGCTCACGATCAAGCAACCGCGCAAGGCGCGCTTCCAGTATGAGCAAGGAGTGCCGATCCTGATCGTCAGCGACGGGCGGGCGCTGACCTTCATCGACTATCAGGTTCGCCAAGTCTCGCGCTATCCGATCGGCGGGTCCCCGCTCGACATCCTGCTCAATCCCAAGCGCGACCTGTCGCGCATCGCCAAGGTCGTGCCCTCGGCGGCGCCGGGCGTGATCACAATCCTCGCGCGCGATCCAAGACGGCCGCAGTTCGGCTCGATCACCTTGGCCTTCACAGAGCGGGCCGGAGCTCCTGGCGGGCTGATGCTGGAGGGCTGGGTCGCGCTCGATGCGCAAAATAATCGCACCACGGTGCGGCTGAGCAACCAGCGGTTGAACCTGCCCATCGCCGACACGGCTTTTGCGTGGGACGACCCGAGACCCCGTAAGAACCGCAAGTGATTTTGTTCATGTGCGTGCAAGATTTGCGACGCTAGAGGGAGGGCTGTGGAGAGGGCTTTTGGCGGGATTTCCCCCTGTTGCCCGCCCGGAGAGCCCTTTCCCTCCAGCGTGACGAACGCTCGGTCGGCCCCCGCTCCAAGCCCCCGGAGCGGGGGTCTTTCCTTGTTAGGGGCGGGTGCTTAAGTCCGAAACGTGACCGATACGCTTAAGATCGCTTCCTGGAACATCAACTCCGTCCGCTTTCGCATCGGCATCGTCGAGCAGTTTCTCCAGCAGGAGCAGCCCGACATTCTCTGCCTGCAGGAAACCAAGGTTGAAGACGGCAGCTTCCCGCACGCGGCCTTCCGCGCGCTCGGCTATGATTATGTGCTGCTGCACGGCCAGCGCATGCATCACGGCGTCGCCATCGTCAGCAAGCTGCCGCTGATCGAGGAAGAGCGCCGCGACTGGCAGGCGAATGGCGAGGCGCGCCATCTGGGCGTACGGCTGCCGAGCGGCGTGCGGCTGGAGAATGTCTATGTGCCCGCCGGCGGCGACATTCCCGACCGCGAGCTGAATCCGAAATTTGGCCAGAAGCTCGATTTCCTTGCCCGCATGACGTCATGGAGCGAGAGCCTGGGCGTGCCGACGATCATGGTCGGCGACTTCAACATCGCGCCCTTGGAATGCGACGTGTGGAGCCACAAGCAATTGCTCGACGTCGTCAGCCACACGCCGATCGAGGTCGAGACTTTGGGCAAGCTGCAGGCGTCGCATGACTGGGTCGATCTCGGCCGCCGCTTCGTGCCGGCGCCGGAGCGCTGCTTCACCTGGTGGAGTTATCGCGCCAAGGACTGGGCGGCATCCGATCGCGGCCGGCGGCTCGACCATATGTGGTGCAGCCCCGAGCTCGCGGGTAATGCCGTCGCGCACCATGTCCATGAGCCCTGCCGCAGTTGGCTCAAGCCGTCCGACCATGTGCCGCTGGTGACGGAGTTCCGTTTTTGAACGACCGCTCGGCCGCGCGCGCCATCGATGCGATGCGGCGCGGCTGGCCGATCGCGATCGGCGAAGGCGATGCGGTGCTGAGACTGCTGGCGATCGAGACGGCGGATGCGGCGCAGCTCGCCGCTTTCGATCCGGAGGGGCGCGCCGATGTGCTGCTGTCCGCAGCGCGCGCCGAGACCCTCAAGCTGGCCAATCAGCGCGAAGCGGCCGACCCCGGTCACGCAGTGCGCATCGAGCGGGCGCCTTGGCTCGACTTCGACACGGCGACTGCCCTGTCCGACCCCGCGCTGGATCTCGCCACGCCGCTCAAAGGGCCGTTCCGAGCGACTGCCGTGGGCGATCAGGCGCTCGCCGACTGCGCTCTCGACTTCGCCCGTATGGCAGGTCTTCTGCCTGCCTTCTTCGTGCTGGAGGGTGGACCAGATCCGGTATCACCAGCCGACATTCGCGCCTTTTCCGACCCCGCGCGGCTGCAGCTTTCGACCCGCGCCCGGCTCCCCGTCCAGGCGAATGAGGGCGCAGAGATCGTCGCCTTTCGCGGAGCCGATGGCGGCGACATGCATGTTGCGCTGATTCTCGGCGCGCCGAACGGCCAGCCTCCCGTCGTGCGGCTGCACAGCGAATGCCTGACCGGCGACGTGCTCGGCTCCTTGAAGTGCGATTGCGGACCGCAGCTGCAAGGCGCGCTCAAGGAGATCGCCGGCGCAGGCTGGGGCATTCTCCTCTATCTGCGCCAGGAAGGCCGCGGCATCGGACTGATCAACAAGCTCCGCGCATATCGGCTGCAGGATCAGGGCTTCGACACAGTCGACGCCAACACCCGCCTCGGCTTCCGCGTCGATGCCCGCGACTTCAGGGTTGCCGCACGGATGCTGGAGCTGCTCGGCCAAAGCAAAGTGCGGCTGTTGACCAATAACCCGGCCAAGGTTGCCGAATTGGAGCGGGCGGGCATCGAGGTGGTCGAACGCGTCCCGCATCGCATGACGGCCAATCCGTTCAACGAAAAGTATCTGGCGACAAAGCGGGACCGGACCGGGCACCAGCTTTAGATCGTTCAAGTGTGTTGCAGGAGCATACAAGCGTCTCCCCGTGCTTGACACGGGGCTTGGCTGTTCTTGGATGCTCCAGATCGTCAGGAGAGAGTAGAAGAAGGAGCCAAGCCCCGTGTCGAGCACGGGGCGACGTATGAGGGCTGAGTTAGGAGATCATTGCCCGCACTTCCTCAAAGCTGTGCGCCACCTGGTGCACTCCAAGCTGGCGCAGCCGGCCGGCGTGGCCGGGCAGGCAGTGGGAGGCGGCAGCGAGGCCGATGACGTTGGCGCCAGAAGCGACAGCGCCGCGGACGCCGACGGGCGAGTCTTCCAGAATGACCGCGCGAGCGATGTCAATTCCGAGCGCGTCGGCCGCGTGCCAGTAGAGGTCGGGCGCGGGCTTGCCCTTGGTGACATGTTCCTTGCCGCTAAAGACCAGGTCACCGAACAGGTCGGCGAGGCCGAGATGAGCCAAGTGGGTGCGCACCCAATGGCTGCTGCTGGATGACGCGACGGCCTTTGGCCAGTCCACCGGGAGCGAGCGGACGAAGGCGACGGCGCCCGCGACCTCAGCCACGCCTTCGGCCAGCACGCGCGCATCTTCCTCGGCGCGGCGGCTGTGGAATTCGGGGGGCAGCGACTGGCCGATCCGTTCTTCGATCGCGCCGATGAAGGCTGGACCGCTCAAGCCGACATAGTGAGTCAAGGCGTCTTCGACCGAATGCTCAAAACCCAAGTCGGTCAGCAGCCCGGCCAGATGGCGGTTGCCCTCCCATTCGCTTTCGAGGAGCACGCCGTCGAAATCGAAGATAATCCCGTCGAACCTCATCCGCGAGGACCGAACAGGGCGGAGCCGACCCGGACATGGGTGGCGCCCAGCATCACCGCCGTCTCGAAATCGTCCGACATGCCCATGCTGAGGAGCGGCACGCCATTGTCGCGGGCGAGCTTGGCCAGCAGCGCAAAATAGGGCGCCGCCTCCCGACCAGCCGGAGGCACGCACATCAGCCCGGACAACCCGACGCCTGCCGCCTCGGCCTCCCTGAGCAGCTTCGGCAGTTCGACCACCGGGCAGCCGCCCTTCTGCGGTTCGTCACCGATATTGACCTGTGCGAAGAGGAGCGGCGCGCGGCCGGCCTTGTCGATTGCCTTCGCCAGCGCGGCGACGAGCGACGGCCGGTCGACCGAATGGACGGCGTCAAACAGCTTCACCGCCGCCTCGGCCTTGTTCGACTGAAGCTGGCCGACGAGGTGCAGTTCCAGGTCGGTATGGCGGTCACGCAGCTTCGGCCATTTCTCCTCCGCTTCCTGGACTCGGTTCTCGCCGAAGAGGCGCTGGCCGGCGGAGATGAGTGGCTCAATGGCCGCAGCGGGGTGCGTCTTGGACACCGCGATCAAGGTTACGTCTTCGGGCGCGTGGCGGGACAGGCGGGCGGCGCGCGCGATCCGGTCGCGGACGGCGGACAGGCGTTCGGCTTCGGGCATCGCGCTGCTATAGGAACCGCAATGAGCCGCCGCCACCTCGCATTGCCGCGCGTCTGGATGCTGACCGACGAGCGGCAAGGCGAGGCGCCGGAGCGGATCGCAGCGCGGCTGCCGCGACACGTTGGCGTGGTGGTGCGCCACTATTCGCTGCCGCTGCGCGAGCGGATCGTGCTGGCGCGGCGGATCGCAGGAACTGGACGCTTCACCGTCTTTGCTGGGACCGAGGGAGAGGCGCGTCGCGCCAAAGCGCAAGGCGTGTATGGAGCATCGCCTGAGCGAGCCGGACTTCCCCGCCTATACCCGGTGCACGACGCAGCGGAGATTGCCGCTGCCGAGCGGGCCGGCGCTGCCATGCTGCTGCTGTCGCCCGCTTTCCCGACCCGTTCGCACCCGGATACCAGGGCTTTGGGCGCCGTGCGGTTCGGCCTCCTGGCGCGTCAGGCGAGCCGGCCGGTGATCGCGCTCGGCGGGGTGAATCGGACCCGCGCCCGGCGGCTCAGGGGACTTGGGGCTGAGGGCTGGGCGGCGATCGATGCCTTTGGCTAAACCTTCGTCATTCCCGCGAAAGCGGAATCTAGGAGTCACGGAGAAGGAAGCTGGCTCCCCGCTCCCGCGGGGATGACGAAAATGGGCGGAGACGCCTATCAGAACTTGATTGCGGTGCCGATATAGACAGCCTGGCTGTCGCGGCGGCCATCGTCGACGATCTGCAGGCGGTGGCGTTCCTCGGCGCGGTAGCGAAGGCCCGCGGTCAGGTCGAGGTTGCGGCTGAGCGAGTAAGAGCCGCCGACATCGACATTATAGCTGCGGCCGCCGGTCAGGTTGGCCGAGACGGCATCGACCGGGCGATCCTGGCCCGCCTGGATCCGCGCGCTCCACTTCGGCGCATTATAGCTGACGCCCACATCCAGCTTCTCGCGGCTGCCGGGCAGGCCGGCCATGTCGACCCGCGCCATGTCGCCGGACAGGGCAAAACGTTTCCAGCCCACCGCCATGCCGAGATTATAGGCGATCGGCGCGATGCTGACCGACTGCGGTACGGCGGTGACGCGCGTGCCGGTCGGCTTGGGCGCTGCCGTCGCCGCGCGGACCGCGACGGTGACCGCCTGCGAACCCGGCTTGACGGAGGAGGCCGGCGTGAAGCGGAAGCCGCTATTGGCGAGGCCGGCACGGGCAAAGGCTGCCGCCACACGCGGGTCGGCGGCCGCGGGCGTGAAGGAGCCGATGCCGCCCCGTGCGCTTAGAGAAACCGGCCGCTTCAGAATCTTGCGGGTCACGTCCGACGAGGCGCCGATCGCGGGCATAGCGGCAGCGATCACGGCCAGAGCCGCGCCCGTCAATGCCACCCAAGTGCGCCGCATACGCATCGCCGAATCTACTTCACCCCCACTTACGAACGTCACAAGTAGCGCTTCGACACAGGAGTCGCCACCGCCTGGAGTCGAATCCTTGCCACCTGTTGCACAACATCCACAGCATCGCTTGCGAGGCAGCCTTCAACCCCTATAACGGCGCGCGATTAACCGGCCGTGTCCGAAGGATTGCCCATGTTGCGCTCGTCCCGTTTCGTTCTGCTTTGTTCCTCGCTGCTGGCGCTGAGCGCCTGCGAGTGGATCCGCGAGGATCTGTCGAAGGGATTAGGCGGTGGCGGCGACAAGGACCGCACGAAGCAGGCCGATCTCGCCGCCTCCAAGATCACCACGATCGGCGTCAATTCCTATCTGTGGCGCGCCGCGCTCGACACCGTGTCGTTCATGCCGCTGGTCCAGGCGGACTCGAACGGCGGCGTGATCGTGACCGACTGGTATGTGAATCCGAACTCGCCGGCCGAGCGGATGAAGCTGACCGTGTCGATCCTGGACCAGGATTTGCGAGCCGATGCGCTCCGCGTCGCCGCCTCGCGCCAGATCAGCCAGAGCGGACAATGGGTGGATGCACCGGTCGCCGCCGCGACAGTGCAGAAGCTGGAGGACATCATCCTCACCAAGGCGCGGGACTTGAGGCGCGCCGCGTCTGGCCTGGAGTAAACGCCTGTGGCCGAACGGTTTAATCCCAAGACGGCCGACGCGCGCTGGCAGAAGGTCTGGGCAGATCAGGGCGTGTTCCATGCCCGCGACGATAGCCCGAAGCCGAAAAGCTATGTGCTGGAGATGTTCCCCTACCCGTCGGGGCGCATCCATATGGGCCATGTCCGCAACTATACGATGGGGGACGTGCTCGCCCGCTTCCGGCGGATGAAGGGCATGGAAGTCTTGCACCCGATGGGTTGGGACGCGTTCGGCATGCCGGCCGAGAACGCGGCGATGGAAAAGGGCGTGCATCCAGGCAGCTGGACCCGCGCCAACATCGCCACGATGCGCGACCAGCTGAAATCGCTCGGCTTCGCGCTGGACTGGAGCCGTGAGCTCGCCACCTGCGAGCCGGACTATTACGGCCACGAACAGGCGCTGTTCCTCGACCTGTTCGAAGCAGGCCTGGTCTATCGCAAGGAATCGGCGGTCAACTGGGACCCGGTCGACATGACCGTGCTCGCCAACGAGCAGGTGATCGACGGCCGCGGCTGGCGTTCGGGCGCGCTGGTCGAGAAGCGCAAGCTGTCCCAATGGTTCCTCAAGATTACCGACTTCGCCGACGAGCTGCTGGAGGGTCTGCAGAGCCTCGACCAATGGCCCGACAAGGTCCGGCTGATGCAGGAGAATTGGATCGGCAAGAGCCAGGGCCTGCAGTTCCGCTTCCAGCTGTCCAATGGGGGCGAGGTCGAGGTGTTCACCACCCGGCCGGACACGATCTTCGGCTCGAGCTTCGTTGCGGTCGCGGCGGACCATCCGCTTGCAGCGAGAGTAGCGGAGAACAACGCCGCGGCCGCCGCGTTCATCGAGGAATGCCGCGCCGGCGGGACCACTGCGGCCGAGATCGAGACGGCCGAGAAGAAGGGCTTCGACACCGGCCTCACCGCCGCCCACCCGTTCGACGCGGACTGGCAGCTGCCCGTCTATATCGCGAACTTCGTGCTGATGGATTACGGCACCGGCGCGGTGTTCGGCGTGCCGGCGCACGACCAGCGCGATCTGGACTTCGCGCGGAAGTACGGGCTGACGGTCACCCGCGTCGTCTCGGACGGCGAAGAGACGCAGCCGATGTTCGAAGGCGACGAGGCCTATACCGGACCGGGCAAGCTGGTGAATTCACGTTTTCTGGACGGGCTGGACGTGGAGGCCGGCAAGCGGGCGGTGATCGAGCGCGCGGAGGCCGAAGGCTGGGGCCGTGGCACCACCGTCTGGCGCCTGCGCGACTGGGGCGTGTCGCGCCAGCGTTACTGGGGCACGCCGATCCCGATCATCCATTGCCATGCTTGCGGGGTTGTGCCTGCCCCCAAGGGGTCACTGCCGGTCGTGCTGCCGGAAGACGTCAGCTTCGACGTGCCCGGCAACCCGCTCGACCGGCACCCGACATGGAAGCATGTCGACTGCCCCAAATGCGGGGGGAAGGCGCGGCGCGAGACCGACACGCTCGATACTTTCGTGGATTCCAGCTGGTATTTCATCCGTTTCGCCAGCCAGCCGGGCGACAAGCCATTCGATCGCGCAACGGCGGAAAGCTGGCTGCCAGTCGGGCAATATATCGGCGGCGTCGAGCATGCGATCCTGCACCTGCTCTATGCCCGGTTCTGGACGCGTGCGCTGAACCGGATCGGGCGGCTTGACATCAAGGAGCCGTTCACCGGCCTGTTCACGCAAGGCATGGTCACGCACGAGACCTATCAAGGTGGCGATGGCCGCTGGCTCAGCCCGGAGGAAGTCGAACAACGCGACGGCAAGCTGGTCACGAAGCACGGCGAGCCCGTTACGCTCGGCCGGGTGGAGAAAATGTCCAAATCGAAGAAGAATGTGGTCGATCCCGCGCCCATTCTCGACAGCTACGGCGCCGACGCGGTGCGCTGGTTCATGCTGTCCGACTCGCCGCCTGAGCGCGATCTCGCCTGGTCGGTGTCGGGCATCGAGGGCGCGTGGCGCTTCGTGAACCGGGTATGGCGGCTGGTGCAGAGCGTCGACGAGGCGCAGGGCGAGGACCTGACGCTCGCCCGCAAGCGGCACAGGGCCGTCGCCGGCGTGGCCGAGGACATCGAAGCGCTGGCCTTCAACAAGGCGGTGGCCAAACTCTACGAGTTCGTCGGGGCGATTGAGAAGGCCAAGCCATCGGCAGACCGGTCGGAAGCGATCCGGACCCTGGTGCGCCTGGTCGCGCCGATGATCCCGCATCTGGCGGAGGAGGCTTGGGAGGCGCTCGGCCAAAGCGGCCTGATCGCCGACGCGCCTTGGCCGGACTTCGATGCGGCTCTGCTGGTCGAGGATGAAGTCACCATCGCGGTGCAGGTCAACGGCAAACTGCGCGATACGCTGACCGTGCCGCGGGGCGAGGCGCGGGAGGCGCTCGAAGCGGCGGCGCTCGCGGCTCCGAACGTGGTGCGGCTGCTGAACGGTTCCGCGCCCAAAAAGGTGATCGTCGTGCCCGACCGGCTGGTGAACCTGGTCGCATGATCCTACGCCTCGCTCCCCTGCTGTTCCTGGCCGGATGCGGGCTGCAGCCGCTCTATTCCGGCGGGTCGACCGGCACCGTTGCGCAGGCGCTTGCAGGCGTCGAAGTCGCGCCTATTCCGGGCCGCAATGGCTGGCTGGTGCAGAATGCGCTGAAGGACCGCGTGGCCGCGGTTCGCGAAGGCGCGCCGCTCTACCGATTGGTGGTCGAACTCGACGACAAGATCGAGGGCTTTGGCGTGCGACGCGACGATGCCATCACGCGCGAGCGCCGAACGCTGCGCGCGCGCTATCGCTTGACAGAAGCCGGTAGCGGTGCGGTGCTTCTCGACGCGACGGCAGGGTCAGATGTCGGCATCGACGTGGTCCGCTCCGAATATGCAACGATTGCAGCGGAGAATACGGCGCTCGAACGGCTGGCGCAGGAAGTCGCCGACCAAATCGTCGCCCGCATCGCGCTCTACGCCAAACGCGCGCAATGAAGGCCGACAAGGGCACGATCGAGCGGGCCCTGAGCAAGCCGGAAGCGCGTTGCTTCCTCCTCTACGGACCTGATGAAGCGGGTTCCCGCGCACTCGCCGACCGCCTGGGCAGCGCCATGGGCGCCGATGCTGAGCGCATCGATCTGGACGGCGCAACTCTCGCCAAGGACCCTGCTTTGCTTGCTGACGAGGCGGCGTCGACGTCACTGTTCGGCGGCGCCCGCTACATCCGGGTCCGGGCGAATGGCGACGAAGTGACGGACGCTGTCGAGGCACTGCTGTCGGCGCCTCAGGCGGGCAATCCGGTCGCCATTGTCGCTGGCGCGCTCAAGCCTGCTTCGAAATTGCTCAAGCTGGTGCTCGCCTCCCGCGAGGCGCTGGCCTTTGCGAGCTACCTGCCTGAAGCGCGCGATGCCGTACCGCTGGTCGTCGGCCTCGGCCAACCGCTCGGGCTGAAAATCGCGCCCGACATTGCCCGCCAGATCTTCGACGCGGCGGCGGGAGACCGGGCGGTGATCGCACGCGAACTCGAAAAATTTGCCCTGTTCATCGACGCCTCCGAAAGCGCACCCAAGATGCTGGACGCTCAGGCTCTCGACGCGATCGGCGCGGGCGAAGGCGAGAGCAGCGCGGGCGCACTCATCGACGCGGTGCTCACCGGTGCCGTCAAGCCGGCCACCGAGGAGTTGGTTCAGCTCGGCGCGGCCGGTGAGGAGGGCATTGCCTTGCTTCGTGCCATGCTCCGGAAGCTGTTGCAGCTTGCCGCGCTGCGTTCGGAGGCCGACCGCACCAGCCTGTCGGCAGCGATCGAGGGAGCCGGCAAGTCGCTGTTCTGGAAGGACAAGCCAGTGATCGAGGCCGAACTCCGCCGCTGGAGCTCCGGCGAACTCGCGACATTGATCGAGCGGATGACGGGCGCGCAGGCGCAGCTGCTCGCTTCAGGAAATGCCGGCGCCGTGATCCTGTCCCAGGATCTGCTGACGATCGCCCGCCACGCGCAGCGGCGTTAGCTATTCCCTCTCCCTCTCCCGTCATCCCCGCGGAAGCGGGGTTCCAGCTTCTTCTCGGTGACTCCGGGTTCCCGCTTTCGCGGGAATGACGAGAAAAGTGTTCTCTAGATCCGTTCGCCGGTCAGGCGCTGGCAGATCAGGTCGAGTTGGTCGAGGCTGGAAAAGCCGAGCGTCACCGCCCCTGCCCCGCCGCCATAGCTGATCTTGACCTTGAGGCCGAGCAGATCGCCGAGTTGGCGTTCGAGTGCGGCAATATCCGCATCGCTTTCCTTCGGCAGCCGAGCGGGCCTTTGCGCCTCCGGCCGGGCGGCTTGCGCCAGTCGCTCCGTCTCACGGACCGACAGGCCACGCTCCACCACCTGTTGAGCAAGCCCCTCCGGGTCCGGCGCGGTGATGATCGCCCGCGCATGCCCCATGGAAAGCCGACCGTCGGCCACCATCGCCCGCACTCTCTCTGGAAGATCGAGCAATCTTAACAGGTTAGCGATATGGCTGCGCGATTTGTGAACGATCCGCCCCAGCGCTTCCTGGCTGTGGCCGAAGCGCGAGATCAGCTTGGAGTAGGCCTGCGCCTCTTCGATCGCATTCAGATCCTCCCGCTGAATATTCTCGATCAGGGCCAGTTCCAGCGTTTCGGCCTCGTCGAACTCGCGGATGATGACCGGAATTTCGTGGAGCCGGGCGCGCTGCGCCGCCCGCCAGCGTCGCTCACCGGCGACGATCTGATATTTGCCGTTCCAGGGTCGAACGACGATAGGCTGGATCAGCCCCCGTGTCTCGATCGAGCGGGCGAGTTCGTCCAGCGCAGTGTCGTCGAAAAACCGGCGTGGTTGCTCAGGATGCGGCTCCAACTCAGTCACAGGCAGCGTCCGAACCCCGCGCGCGCCGCCGAGGGCGGGCGCTTCCTGATTAGCTTCGCCGAGCAGGGCGGAGAGGCCCCGCCCCAAACCGGCGGGGCGCTTGCGAACGGCTTCGGTCATGCGGCTCTCTTCAGATTGGGCAGGCGGCCGAGCAGCTCTCGGGCGAGCGCCATATAGGCTTCGGATCCGGAGCAGCGATGGTCGTAAATCAGCGCCGGCATGCCATGACTGGGCGCCTCGGACAGGCGGACGTTGCGCGGGATCACCGTATCGAAAACCTTGTCGCCAAGGCAGGTGCGCACGTCCTGCGCCACCTGCTCCGTCAGGTTATTGCGTCTATCGAACATGGTGAGCGCGACGCCGAGTATCTCCAGACGCGGATTAAATCCGGCGCGAATGCGTTCGATCGTCTGCAGTAGCTGGCTAAGTCCTTCCAATGCAAAGAACTCGCACTGCAGAGGAACGAGCAGGGAGTCGGCGGCGACCATGGCGTTCACCGTCAGCAGGCCCAAAGACGGCGGGCAGTCGATCAGACAGATGTCCCAGCGCGCCGCGGCTGTCCCATGCAGGGCGTTGCGTAGGCGATGCGTCCGCTGATCCAGTTCGATCAGCTCGATCTCGGCCCCTGAAAGGTCGACAGTCGCCGGTACAACGTCGAGCCGCGGAATGCGCGTGGTAACGACGCAGTCGTTTAGCTCGGCCTCGCCTGTCAGGAGGTCGTAGCTGCTGGCGCCTCGCGCCGACTGCCCAATGCCGAGGCCGGTCGAGGCATTGCCTTGGGGATCGAGATCGATCAGCAGCACGCGCCAGCCAATCGCCGCCAAGGCAGTGGCGACGTTGATGGCGGTCGTGGTCTTGCCCACTCCACCCTTCTGATTGGCCACGCCGACGCAGATCATGTCTTTACCTTCTGGCGCACGTCCCGCGCGACGATGATGCGCGCATCGGCGTCGGTCAGGCTCCGTTCCACGTGGAACACACCTTGCCATGATTGGCGCGCCTCATCCAGTTCCCGTTCCGCAGTTCGACCTTTGGGGAGCACCCAAATGGTGGATGGAGTTGTGAGTTGAACGGTGGATTTGAAGATCTGCGGCAGCGGCGCATAGGCCCGCGCCGTCACCGCCTCGAAGCGATCACCGGTCATTCGCTGAACTTCGGCTTGCCGCACCCGCGCATGAGGAAGCTCCAGTGCTTCGATAGCGCGCTCCAAAAACTCGACGCGTCTACGGCGTGGCTCGACCATCAGGATTGGCCTCTCACTTAGGCACGCGAGAACAATACCCGGCAATCCGGGGCCTGAGCCGACGTCCAGCCAAGTGTCGGCACCCTCGGCGAGCCGGTCTAGCTGGGCAGAATCGAGGATGTGGCGCACCCATATCTGGGCTTCGCTCGCCTTGCTGATCAGGTTCTGCTGACCATTTTCCGCAAGCAGGATCTTGACGAAACTCTCGAGCTTGCCGAGCCTGTCCTCACCATAGCGCTCTGATATCCAGGAGCACGCTTCCTCTTCAGTCACGCGGCGCGCTTTTGGCTGTGCGCAAGAATAATCGCCAATGCAGCCGGAGTGATCCCGCGAATGCGACCGGCACTCTCCATATCTGCTGGCCGTGCCGCGTCCAACTTCTCCACCATCTCATTGGAAAGGCCAGGGACAGTCCGATAGTCGAGGTCCGGCGCGATCGGCGTGTAACCCGCGCTGCGAAGGGCCCGCACTTCGGCTTCCTGCCGCCCCAGATAAGGGGCGTAGCGCGCATCATCGATCGCGATGTTGAGCAGTTCCGGATCGGCCTCCGCCAGTGCCGGCGCGACGCCGAGCAGATGCTCGCGCTCGACCCCGCCGAAGCACAGCCACTCCGCAAGCGTCCGCGTCTTGCCATCGTCGCGCAACTCTGGCGACACCGCGCGGGCGCGGACCCGGGTGCGGAACAGGTCGACAATCCTGGCGAGTTGCTCACGACGCTGACGGGCATAGGCCTGGCGCTCCGGACGCAAGCAGCCGAGCTGCTCGCCAAGGGGCGTCAGCCGCTCCGTGGCGTTATCCGCGCGCAACTTTAGCCGGTATTCGGCCCGAGCGGTAAGCATACGATATGGTTCGGTGACGCCCTGGAGAGTCAGATCGTCAATCATGACGCCGGTATAGCTGTCGGACCGCTCCAGGGTCACTGGTTCCTGATCGCCCGCCCGGCGCGCCGCATTAACGCCGGCGACCAGCCCCTGCGCTGCTGCCTCCTCATAGCCGGTGGTGCCGTTGATCTGCCCTGCGAAGAAGAGGCCCGACAGAGCCCGCAGCTCCAGCCTGCCGGTCAGCGCGCGCGGATCGATATAGTCATACTCCACCGCATAGCCGGGCTGAGCGATGACCGCCCGCTCTAAGCCGGAAATCGTCCGGATCATTGCCTGCTGAACTTCGACCGGGAGCGACGTCGAGATGCCGTTCGGATAGATCAGCGGATCGTCTAGGGCTTCCGGCTCTAGGAAGATCTGGTGACCGTCGCGATCGCCGAAGCGCAGCACCTTGTCTTCGATCGACGGGCAATAGCGCGGCCCCTGCCCCTCGATCGCTCCTGAATGCAGCGGCGACTGATCGAGCGCGCCGCGGATGATGTCGTGGGTCGCCGGCGTGGTGCGGGTGATGAAGCAGGCGAGCTGCGGCTGCAGCCGGTGCGGCGTGAGCGGCGACATGGTCCAGCGCGACTCATCCGAGGGCTGACGTTCGAGCCCGCTCCAATCGATAGTCTGCCCTTCAAGGCGCGGCGGCGTCCCGGTCTTGAGCCGCCCCATCGGCAGGTCGAGCGCGCGAAGCTGCTCGCCTAGCGTAACCGATGCCGCCTCGCCCACGCGTCCGCCCCGCTCCGTCGCCAAGCCTCTGAAGAGGCGCCCGCTTAGGAAGGTACCAGTCGCCAGCACCACTGCGCCGGACGCCATCTTACGACCATCCCCAAGCACAACGCCATTCACACGCGCGTCGTCGATCAGCAATGAAGTCGCTTCGCCTTCGACAATGTCGAGCCTGTCCTGGTTGCGGAGCATTCGCTGGATGGCGGCGCGGAACAACTTGCGGTCCGCCTGCACACGGGGACCGCGCACCGCCGAGCCCTTGGAGGCATTGAGCATACGATGATGGATCGCAGCTTCGTCCGCCGCTCGGCCGATCAGACCGTCCAAAGCGTCCACTTCGCGGACGAGATGCCCCTTGCCGAGGCCACCAAAGGCGGGGTTGCACGACATGGCGCCGAGCGTTCGTGCATCGAAGGTGACTAGGGCCGTGCGCGCGCCTATCCGCGCGGCGGCGGCCGCCGCTTCGCATCCGGCATGGCCGCCGCCGATGACGATCACGTCGTACATGGCGGCGCCTCAAATCCTACATGAGGCAAGCTGTCAAACTGTTCCACGTGGAACAACCTCTATTTGCCGATGCAGAAAGTTCCGAACAGCGCATCCAGCATCTCCTCCGTTCCGGCGCGGCCGGTCAGCGCATTGAAGGCGGTTCGGCACGATCGAAGATGCTCAGCGGCAATCAGTTCGTCATGCTCCGCCATGAACGCGGCGAGCGCCTGGTGCGCCTCTACCACGTGCAGCCGCTGGCGCCGACCCAGCGCTACCTCTCCCTCGCGTGGGAGCATCTTCCTGGCGGCGTCGATCAGGCGCTCCGTCAGCTGCGACAGCCCCTCACCCGTCTTGGCAGAAACAGATAGGCGGCCATCTGGGACCCGCTCCCGGCCGGCTTCGTCGGCGCGCGGGTGAATGGGGATCAGCTGAGCGTGAATGTTCAGGGGCGGCGGTTCGTCGCCCATCCAGACAAGGACGTCCGCGTCAGCGATCCGACGTGTGGCGCGTGTAATCCCTTCCTGTTCGATGGGGTCGGTGGACGCCTCACGAATACCAGCGGTATCCGTGAACACGAATGCGACTCCGCCAAGCCGCACCGGTGCCTCGATCACATCGCGCGTCGTGCCGGCTAGAGGTGACGTGATCGCCACTTCACGCCCCGCTAAAACGTTGATTATACTCGATTTTCCGGCGTTCGGCGGCCCGGCGAACACCACTCGAACCCCCTCGAACAGCCGTTCGGATCCTGGCCGCTCCAGCAACGCGGCCATCTCGTGCAGCAAGGTCGTGGCGATCTGTTCGATGCGCCCGCGATCGGCGGGCACATCGTCCTCGTCCGACTGGTCGATTGCCGCCTCGACTAGCGCCGACAGCATCAGCAATTCCCTTCGCCAGCGCTCGACATCGGCGCTCAGCCCTTCGCCGGCCAGAGCGGCGCGGCGCTGCGCCTCCGTCTCGGCCCGGAGCAGATCGGACAGCGCCTCCACCTGCACCAGGTCCATTTTGCCATTCTCGAAGGCGCGCCAGGTGAATTCCCCTGCTCTTGCCCGGCGCACACCGTCGCAGCGGGCCAGCGCCTCCTCCACTGCCTCGACTGTCGCGCGGCCACCATGCAAGTGCAGCTCGACCAGCGGCTCGCCCGTGACCGAACCGCTCGCCGGAAAGCAGGCGACCAGAGCCCGGTCCAGCGCCCCTCCCTCCGCGTCTTTCAGCGTCCGCAGCGACAATGCCCGAGGCGCAGGCATCGGTCCCGCCAGCCGCTCCGCCGTCTCGAAGGCAGCCGGGCCGCTGATCCGGATCACCGCTATCGCTGCCGGCGGCGCTCCGCTCGACAGCGCGAAGATCGTGTCCGTCACTTGCGGCCGGTCATTCCTTCGATCACCTGCTGCCACATTTTGAAGCCGGCATCGCTCATCGGACCCCAGCTTTTCAGCATCGATTCCATCGCGTCAGAGCTGACGCCATTCTTCACCGTGTCGACCAACTGCGCGACATAAGCCTCGTGGACGGGCGACAGGTCGGGCAGGCCCATGAAGCGCCGTGCTTCCTCGGGCGTGCAATCGACTTCGACATTGATCTTCATTGCGTCCCTCTTGGCCCCGCTGCTAACTCGCGCCATGGCTTATGACCATTCGGCGGTTCGAATCGCAACGCCTATTGGGCCGATCCGCATCACGGCCACGGGCGATCTGATCACCGGCATTTCGATTGGGGATCGTCGGAACGACGAGGGTTCATCGCCGGTTCTCAAAGAAGCTCGCGCTCAACTGATTGCCTATTTCGAGCACCGGCTGACCGACTTCAACCTCCCGCTGCAACCCGCCTCAACGCCACGTCGTGACGAGATCTGGCGGGCCATGCGTGTTGTCGGCTTCGGTCACACGGCGACCTATGGCGAGATAGCAACCCGGACCGGCTCAATCGCGCGCGCGGTAGGTCAGGCCTGCCGACACAATCCTTATCCGATCGTGGTTCCGTGCCACCGCATCCTGCAAGCGGGCTACAAGCTTGGTCCTTATTCGGCGGGCAACGGCCCCGACACGAAGCGAGAGCTGCTCAAACACGAAAAGGCGGAAGGTTGGCTTATATGATGATGGAGATCGAAA
The DNA here is from genome assembly GCF_035944535.1 of Sphingomonas sp. Taxonomy (GTDB): domain Bacteria; phylum Pseudomonadota; class Alphaproteobacteria; order Sphingomonadales; family Sphingomonadaceae; genus Sphingomonas_B. The sequence goes on along the minus strand of NZ_DASZBC010000014.1, from coordinate 329,168 downwards.
CGCTGGCCCATGACGGCCGCTTCAACGCCTATGCAACGGAGCCCGGCGGAACCCCTAAGGCGGCGGTGATCGTCATCCAGGAAATCTTCGGCGTAAATGAAGGCATTCGCCGCAAGTGCGATCATTGGGCGAGCCTCGGCTATCTGGCTCTCGCGCCGGATCTATTCTGGCGGCTGCAGCCGGGTGTCGAGCTGGACCCTGATGTGCCGGAGCAGTTCCAGGAAGCGCTCGGCCTTATGGGGCGCTTCGACCAGGACACCGGCATTCGCGATATAGAGGCGACGATCCGCGCCGCGCGCCAACGGCTCGGCGGCCAAGGCAAGGTCGGCTGCGTCGGCTATTGCCTGGGCGGGCGGCTTGCCTTCATGACGTCAACCCGCACCGATATCGATGCAAGCGTCGGCTATTACGGCGTCGGCATCGACGGCCTGCTGCGCGAGAAGCATGCCATCTCCCGGCCGCTGCTGCTGCATATCCCCACCGCGGACGGGTTCGTCGGGCCCGAGGTGCAGAAGGCGATGCACGAGGGCTTGGACGACCATCGGAAAGTCACGCTCTACGACTATGAAGGCCTGGATCACGGCTTCGCGGCCGAGATGGGGAAGCGCCGGAACGACGAAGCCGCGCGGCTCGCCGACAGCCGCACCGAGGCGTTCTTCGCGGAGCATCTGGCTTAGACCCTCGTCCCAACCGCAGTCGAGAAGCGTATCTCGGCTTCGCTCGATACGAACGGCAGCAATCAGCTGAACAGAGTGCCCAACCCGACTTTGGGATCAATCCACCCGTCATAGATCATCTTGCCGGCGACATAGACGATTACCGCCAGGCCGACATAGGCGATCCACTTATACCGCTCGATATACTGGGCGATGATGTTGGCCGCGAGGCCCATCAGAGCGACGGCGAAGATCAGGCCGACGATCAGGATGCCGGGGTGGTCGCGCGCCGCACCGGCGACAGCGAGCACATTGTCGAGGCTCATGCTGACGTCGGCGATTGCGACCGCCCAGGCGGCCCCGGCAAAGCTCTTCGCCGGCTTGAGGCCGGAATGCTCGTCGCCGACAATCTCCTCGGAACCGGGCGACTCGCCGGCGTGGCGCAAGTCGCGCCACATACGCCAGGCCACCCAGACCAGCAGCAGACCGCCGATGAAGATCAGCCCGACGATCTGCATCAACTGCGTGACGACAAGAGCGAAGGCCACGCGCAGCACGAGCGCCGCGATCACGCCGATGAAGATGACCTTCTTGCGCTGATCGGCCGGAAGGCCCGCCGCAAGCGCGCCGACGACGATCGCATTGTCGCCTGCCAGCACAATGTCGATCATCAGCACTTGCAGAAAGGCGGCGAAGGCGGCCGGCTCGGTGATGTTCGAGAAATCGTGGACGATGGCGTCCCAGATGCCGCCAGTTGCTGCGGCCGATGCGGTGAGAAGTTCGAGCATCCGGGTCTAACGCCTTTCAGTCGCCAGGGTTCAGGAGGCGATAGGCGAGTGGAGCGGAAGGGGGCAAGGGCTGGCGCGGAGTGAATCCGCGCCGTCAGTCGCGCCTTGCGCGCGGGCCGAGCTAGCGCGAGACCGTGGCTGACACAGCACGGCCGCCCGTCGCTACTGATTCATGCTGTCGAAGAAGTCCGCGTTCGTTTTCGAATCCTTCATCTTGTCGAGGAGGAACTCCATCGCGTCCACTGTGCCCATCTGCATGAGGATGCGGCGCAGCACCCACATCTTGGAGAGCGTGCCCTTGTCGACGAGCAGCTCTTCCTTGCGCGTGCCGGACTTGCCGACATCCATTGCCGGGAAGATGCGCTTGTCGGCGACCTTGCGGTCGAGCACGATTTCCGAATTGCCGGTGCCCTTGAACTCTTCGAAAATGACTTCGTCCATGCGGCTGCCGGTATCGATCAGCGCGGTGGCGATGATGGACAGCGAGCCACCCTCCTCGATGTTGCGGGCGGCGCCGAAGAAGCGCTTCGGCCGCTGCAAGGCATTCGCGTCGACGCCGCCGGTCAGGACCTTGCCGGAAGACGGCACGACGGTGTTGTAGGCGCGGCCCAGACGCGTGATCGAGTCCAAGAGGATCACGACGTCCTTCTTGTGCTCCACCAGGCGCTTGGCCTTCTCGATCACCATTTCCGCGACCTGCACGTGGCGTGTGGCCGGCTCGTCGAAGGTCGAGCTGATCACTTCGCCGCGTACCGAACGCTGCATGTCGGTCACTTCCTCTGGCCGCTCATCGATCAGCAGCACGATCAGGAAGACTTCAGGGTGATTGGCCGTGATCGAGCGGGCGATGTTCTGGAGGAGCACCGTCTTACCGACCCGCGGCGGGGCGACGATCAGCGCGCGCTGTCCCTTGCCTTGCGGCGAGATGATGTCGATCACCCGCGCCGACTTGTCCTTGATCGTCGGATCCTTGGGATCGAGATCGAGCTTCTGCTCCGGATAGAGCGGTGTCAGATTGTCGAAGTTGACGCGGTGACGCACCGCCTCCGGATCATCGAAATTGACCTGGTTAAGGCGGGTTAAGGCGAAATAACGCTCGCCGTCCTTGGGCGCCCGCACTTCGCCCTCGACCGTGTCGCCGGTGCGCAGGCCGAACTTCCGCACCTGGTTCGGCGAGACATAAATGTCGTCGGGGCCGGCGAGATAATTAGCCTCCGGGCTGCGCAGGAAGCCGAAACCGTCGGGCAGCACCTCGATCGTGCCTTCGCCCATGATCTGCTCGCCATTCTCGGCCTCGGCCTTCAGAATCGCGAACATCAGATCCTGTTTGCGGAGCGTCGATGCGCCCTCCACACCCAGCTGCTCGGCCTTTTCGACCAGCTCGGCAGGCGTGTTTTTCTTCAGGTCTTTGAGATGCATGGGGAGCCCTGGGTCGGTTTTCGGGTGAGGAGACCGGTACGGAACGACGATCTGGTAGGGAGAACGCACGGACGAGGAACACGCCGCACGATTGGCCGCGAGTTAGGCAGGCGTCTGACTCAAGTCAAGCCGATCAGAAGGGCTTCACCACCACCAGAAAGACGATGATCACGATGGCGAGCGCCGGCAGTTCATTGAGCATCCGCAGCTGGCGCGAGCTCCATCGCGCTTCGCCCCTCGCCAGTCGCTTGGAGTAAGCAACTGCCCAGCCGTGAAAGCCGGTCAGGAACAGCACGAAGAACAGCTTCAGGTGCAGCCAACCGGACGACCAGGCGCCGATCGAGAAGGCGACCAATATTCCGAGCACCCAGGTGATGACGAGAGACGGGGTCAGGATCATCTTTCTGAGCTTGGCCTCGCGCTCCACCCAGTCCTTCGCCTCTGCGGGACGGGAGAGCGCGTCCTGATGATGCACGAGATAGCGCGGAAAGATGAACAGGCCCGCCATCCAGAAGATGACGAAGATGATATGGGCGGCCTTCAGCCAGAGATAGGACAGCGTAAGGACTCCCGCCATTAGCCTCGCCGCACTCGCTCCAGCAACTGCTCGACATGCGCGATCGGCGTGTCGGGCAGGATACCATGTCCGAGATTGAAAATGTGCGGTCGTTCACGGAAAGCGTCAAGAATGCGGCTCGCGGCCGCGTCGAACTCGGCACCGCCGGCGATCAGCGCCAGCGGATCGAGATTGCCCTGAACCGGCAGTTCTGCAGGCAAGGACGCATGCGCCCACGCCGGGTCGACCGTCTCGTCAAGCCCGATCGCATCCACTCCGGTCTCGCGGGCATAGGCCGGGAGCTTGCCGCCCGACCCCTTTGGAAAGCCGATGACGGGAGTGTCCGGATGACGCGCTTTCAGCGCCGCCGTCAGACGCGCGGTGGGCGCGATCACCCATTGCTCAAATTGCGCCGGGGAGAGGCTGCCCGCCCAGCTGTCGAACAGTTGTACCGCGTGAACGCCCGCTTCGATCTGCTTGGACAGGTAATCGAGCGTCGCGCCCTCGATCGCTACGATGATCGCTCCGAACGCCGCGGGGTCGCGGTACGCATAACGCCGGGCCTCCGCCTGTTCGCGGCTGCCCTCGCCTGCGACCATATAGGTGGCGACCGTCCAGGGGCTGCCTGCAAAGCCCAGGAAGGTGGCCTCCGGCGCCAAGGCAGCAGCGACACGGCGCACGGTGCCATAAACCGGCTCCAGCCGCTCGGGCGCGGCCTGAAAGCTTTCCAGCGTGGCATCGAGCAGCCGCGGCGACAGCTTCGGTCCTTCGCCTGGGAGAAATTCGAGCTTCTGGCCGAGCGCGTGCGGAATGACGAGGATGTCCGAAAACAGGATCGCGCCATCGAAGCCGAAGCGGCGAATCGGCTGAAGCGTCACTTCGGCCGCAGCCTCGCTGTCGTTCACCAGCTCGAGAAAGCCGCCCTTGTCGGCCCTTAGTGCCCGATACTCCGGCAGGTAGCGTCCCGCCTGGCGCATGAGCCAGACCGGAGGCGGATCGCGCCGTTCGCCACGGAGCACGCTCAGCAAGGGACGATTCATCTATTCAATTCTCTTAGATTCAAAAAGGATGATGGAGATAGTAGGCGTGCCGGAGGCGGGGACTTACGGATTTCCACGGCAGCCGCCAACAATTTGACTCTGCGGGAATCGAGAAAGGTTCCCGATTCGCGCAGTCACTCCCCACAATCCACAGGCAGAGGACGGATTTTTCCGGCTGTGGACGAGGATGTAGGAGTCTGAAACGGGTCCGGGCGTCGATTTTGCTGCGGCGAGCTTCCGCTTGCCTGTCCGGCCGCTTTTCCACAGGGATGTGCGGGTGACGACGCGGCTGCACCTCCATCTCCTGTCCGACTCTACCGGCGAAACGCTGGAGATGATCGCCAAGGCGGCGATCGCCCAGTTCGAGGGCGTAGAGACGATCAAGCATTTCTGGCCGATGATCCGCTCCGGCGCCAACCTGGAGCGCATTCTTGAGGAGATCGCGCAGAATCCAGGGCTCGTTCTTTTCACTCTGGTCAATGCCGACACGCGCCGCACGCTTGAACAGCGTTGTCATGCGCTGGGGCTACCCGCGGTGGCCCCGCTCGATCCTGTGACGCACTCGCTTTCGAACATGCTGGGGCAGACCGCGATGGCCCGGCCTGGGCGGCAGCATGCGCTCGACGCTGCTTATTTTGCTCGCGTGGAAGCGATCCAGTTCACCATCGCGCATGACGACGGCATTGGCTGGGAAAATTGGGAAGAGGCGGACATCGTCCTCGCCGGCATTTCCCGCACGTCGAAAACGCCGACGTCCATCTATCTGGCCAATCGCGGTTACAAGGTCGCGAACATCCCTCTGGTGATCGAGTCGCCACCGCCTAAAAGCCTGTTCAGCCTGAAGCACCCGCTTGTCGTTGGCCTGACGACCAGCGTCGACCGGCTGGTGCAGGTGCGTCGCAATCGGCTGTTGTCGCTCAACCAGGCGCCCGAGACCGACTATGTCGACCAGGAGGCGGTGACTCGCGAGGTCGCGTTCGCGCGGCGCATGTTCGCCGACAATGGCTGGCCGGTAATCGACGTGACGCGTCGCTCCATCGAGGAGACGGCCGCGGCGATCATCAACCTGTTCAACGAACGCGGCCAGTGCGCCTGATCCTGGCTTCGCAGTCGTCTGGTCGTCGAGCGATGCTCGAAAGCGCAGGCGTGCCGTTCGCGGCCGTGTCGCCGGGAGTGGATGAGGAGGCGACCAAGGCGAGTCTGCGCGCGGAAGGCCTGAAGGCACGCGACATGGCCGACGCGCTTGCCGAGCTGAAGGCGCTAAAGCTTTCGGCCAAGGACCCGACAGCTTTGGTGCTCGGCTGCGACTCGATCGTGGAGCTGCAGGACGGACGCATGCTCGACAAGGCGGAGAGCCGGGAGGAGGCGGCAGAGCATTTGCGCGCGCTCTCCAATCGACGTCATTATCTCTACAGCGCCGCTGTCGTCGCCGAAGGGGGCCGCGCGGTGTGGCGGTTCGTCGACCGAGTGACGATGCATGTGCGGGCGCTTTCCGACGCCTTCATCGCCGACTATCTGGACCGCGAATGGGAGCAGGCCCGCTGGTGCGTTGGCGTCTATCGGGTCGAAGGGCCGGGCGCGCAGCTTTTCTCGCGCATCGAGGGTAGTCAGTTTACCGTCATCGGCCTGCCCTTGCTGCCGGTGCTCGACTATCTGCGCACCCGTGGCGTCCTGACGTCATGACCAGGGCCTATGCCGAGGTGATCGGCGATCCGATCGCTCATTCCAAGTCGCCGCTGATCCATCGCTTCTGGCTCGATCGGCTGAAGATCGACGCCGACTATCGCGCTACCCAGGTGCGCCCGGATGAGCTCGGCGCCTTTTTCGCCAGCCGGAGCGAGGACCGGGACTGGCGTGGCTGCAACATCACCGTGCCGCACAAGGAAGCGGCGCTGGCTTATGTGCCCGACCCGGGCGGCATCAGGCAGACGATCGGGGCGATCAACACTGTCTTCCGCGACGAAGCAGGCGAGCTGGCCGGCACCAACACAGATGCGGCCGGCTTCTGGTCGCCAATCTCGGCGCTCGACCTGAAGGGCAAGGCGGTCGCGGTGGTCGGTGCCGGCGGTGCCGCACGGGCGGTGCTGTTCGCGCTGGCGCGGATGGAGGTGGGTGAGGTCACCATTCTCAATCGCACGCCACTCAAGGCCGCCGGCCTGCTCGCCGCCTTCGCGCTTAAGGGCAGGGTGCTGCCGCTGACGGGAACGCTGCCGCCCGCGTCTCTGCTGGTCAATGCGAGCATTTTGGGCATGATCGGGCAGCCGCCGCTTCGCCTCGAGCTCTCGCCCTTGCCAGAAGACGCGCTGGTCTATGACCTAGTCTATGCCCCTTTGCAGACCGAGCTGTTGCAGGCGGCGGAGGATCGCAACCTGGAAACGGTCGACGGGCTCGAAATGTTGATCGGCCAGGCGGCGCTCGCCTTTGAGCTTTTTTTCGGCGCGGAACCGCCGCGCGAAGCCGATGACGAGCTGCGGGCGCTGCTGACGCGATGAAGATTCTCGGCCTCACCGGTTCGATCGGCATGGGCAAGTCGACAGTCGCCGCGATGTTCGAGGAAGCGGGCGTGCCGGTGTTCGGTGCCGATGCCGCCGTGCACCAGTTGCAGGGGCCCGGCGGCGCTCTGGTCAGGCAGATCGAAGCGGCCTTTCCCGGCACCACTGGCCCGGCGGGCGTGGACCGGGGTAAACTGGGGAAGCTGGTGCTGGGCGACGCTCAGGCGCTCGCCCGACTTGAGGCAATCGTCCATCCCGCCGTGGCCGACATGCGCAAGGCATTTCTGGACCAGCACCACGACGAACCGCTGATCGTCTTTGATATTCCCTTGCTGTTCGAAAAGGGCGGCGGTGCCGGACTCGACGCGGTGGCAGTGGTCTCCGCCCCCGCTGAGGTGCAGCGGGAACGGGTGCTCGCCAGGCCGGGCATGACGCCCGAGAAATTCGACCAAATTCTGAACTTGCAAATGCCTGATGCGGAGAAGCGCCGCCGCGCCGATTACATCATCGACACCGGCGTCTCGCATCAGGAGACTCGCGAGCAGATCCGGCAACTCATCGCTTGTCTGTTGGGCGGCAAAGAGCGATAGCCGATAGGGCAATGCGCGAAGTCGTTTTCGATACCGAAACCACCGGCATCCAGGTCTCCGAAGGTCACCGCATGGTCGAGATCGGCTGTGTGGAGCTGTTCAACCGCGTCGAGACCGGACGGGTGTTCCATGCCTATATGAACCCGGAGCGGCCGATGCCGCCCGAGGCGCAGGCGGTGCACGGCCTTTCCGAGACCTTCCTCGCCGGCCAGCCCCTGTTCCGCGACATCTGCGAGGAGCTGCTCGACTTTCTGGAGGACAGCCCGCTCGTCGCCCACAATGCCGCGTTCGACTTCGCCTTTCTGAACTATGAGCTGGGTGAATGCGGCCGGCTGCACGTGCCCCGCTCGCGGATGATCGACACGCTGGCGCTGTCGCGCACCCGACACCCGGGCGCCAAGCACAGCCTTGATGCGCTCTGCGTCCGCTATGGCGTCGATCGTAGCCACCGGGTGAAGCATGGCGCCTTGCTCGACGCCCAATTGCTCGCGCAATGCTATGTCGAGCTGACCGGTGGCCGCCAGATCGGCCTGTCGCTTCACGAGGCGCCGAGCGCCGCCGAAGCGGTGCGGCAGAACGCCATCGCCTATGACATTACCCGCCCTGTTCGGCCGCCGCGTCCGCACGCCGCATCGGCCGCCGAGTTGGAGCGGCATGCGCGATTCCTCGCACAGCTGACCGATCCCGTCTGGGACATGGGAACGGCCAAGGCTGCCTGAGGTTTGTTTGTCCAGAACAGACGGAGGAGGCTTCCATGGACGTGCGCGTATCGGGTCATCAGGTCGATGTCGGCGAGGCGCTTAGGAAGCACGCTTCGACCAGAGTCCAGGCGCTGTCCGACAAATATGACGCGAGGGCTGTGTCTTCGACCGTCACCTTCGGCAAGGGCCCGCACGATCACCGCTTCGATTGCGAGATCATCATCTATGTGCCGAATGGCGTCGTCCTCAAAGGCAGCAGCCGGGCGACCGAAGCGCAGCCGGCGTTCGAAGATGCGCTGAGCAAGATCGAGAAGCAGGTGCGTCGTTATATGCGCCGCCTGCGCGACCGTCATGGCCAGGGCGCGGCCCAGGAGGCGGCCTTCGACGCGGCCGGCTATACGGTCTTCAGCCTGCCCGAAGCGGAGGAAGAGGAGGAGATCCCCGACAATCCTCCGATCGTGGCGGAAACGCGAGTCGATGTGCCCGACGCCAGCGTATCGGACGCGGTGATGATGCTCGATCTGCGCAACACCAACGCCCTGCTGTTCAAGAACAGCGCCAGCGGCGTGTTCAACATGGTCTACCGACGAGGCGACGGCACCATCGGGTGGGTCGAGCCTCAACGCGCCTGAGGCTGGCTCTTTACAAGAACGGCGCGCGCGTTAATGGGCGCGCGCCACATCGGACCAGCTTTCCACATGGACTTCACTCAGTTTCTGGACGGGGACGCGGTTCTCGCGGACCTGCCCGCCGCCAATAAGAAGGCGCTGTTCCAGGCGCTCGCTCAGCATGCGGAACGCACGATGGGGCTGCCAGCCCGCGACGTGTTGGAGCGCCTGAACGATCGCGAGCGGCTGGGCACCACCGGCTTCGGCGGCGGTGTCGCCATTCCGCACGGACGCTTGCCAGGGCTGGACCGAATTCGCGCGGCCTTTGTGCGGCTAGAAAGGCCGATTGACTATGGCGCGATCGACGACCTCCCCGTCGATCTGGTCTTCATGATGCTCTCTCCGGAAGAGGCCGGCGCCGACCATCTGAAGGCGCTTGCGCAGGTCAGCCGGAGGCTGCGCGACCGTGCTTTCGTGGCGAAGCTGCGGGGGGCGGGATCGCCCGACGCCCTATTCGCGCTGTTTGCGAGCGCCGAAACCCGCGATGCCGCCTGAAGCGGGCGCCCAGGCTCATTTCCGGGCGCTCGAATCGCTCTACGCTGCCGCGCCGATCAATGCGCTTTTTCCGTCCAGGCTCGAGATTCCCGAAGAAGGGCTTGCGCGAATAACTTTCGAAGTGGGCGAGCAGGTGCACCATGCTGCGGGTGCCGTGCACGGTACCAGCTACTTCAAGATGCTGGACGACGCGGCCTTCTACGCCGCGAACAGCAAGGTCACTGACCGGTTCCTGCTGACCACGGCGTTCAACCTGCTTTTCACCCGCCCGATGGTCGCCGGACCCGTGGTGGCAGAGGGGCGCTGGATCAGTGGCCAGCGTCGCGTCTTTGTCGCGGATGCCCGGCTGATCGGCCCTGACGGCGAGGAAGCGGCACGCGGCACCGGCACCTTCATGCGGTCTCGCATCCCGCTGTCGTCACTTAAGGGGTACGCTCCGGCGGCCGCATGACGCCGCGCCTCACCTCCCGCATGACCATCGACGCGCTGTTCCGGCGCGTGCAGGCGGCGGGCGGTTTTGCCGCCGTTCTGGCGCGCGGCGATGAGAGCGCAGGCGCGATCCTGCTCGTCTGCCGTGAGCGCGGCGTGTTCAAATCGCTGCTGGAACGAACCGTCGATCTGGACGGCGGATATCGCTGGACGCCTTGCGGTCCTCAAGATCTAGAGTCCGATTCGGAGCGCGACGGCTACATACAGAGGCGCCGTGTCCTTGATCCCGATTTATGGTTAATAGAACTGGACGTCCCGGACGCTGAACGGTTCGCCGCTGAATCGGCGCCGTAACGTTGACGCGCTGCGGCATGTTGCTGACAGAGGGTTCAACACCAACGCGCCAGATCGCCGTGGGTCGGGGTCCCCGACGCGAGCGATAGCGCAGTCGGGGGGAAGATCAGCAGGAAGCGCGGCTGTTTTGCGCACCTGCCAGTTGATCGACTCACCGCCCTGTACGAACGAAATATGGTCGCCTTCTACCGCGCCGCGAGCATCGCGGCTGTGTCTTTCTGCACTGCCTTTGGGGTCGCGGCAGCTGCCCCGTCCTTCGCCGAAACGGTCAACACTGCCGTCTCGAGCGTCACCAACGAACAGATTCTCCCGCCGGTTCCGACGGTTGAGCCACTTCCTGTCCCTCCCAGCATCGAGAGCGCTCCGGAAGCTGCTCCGGTTGAGACGGCCGCTCCCGCTCCGGTCTCTGCACGGCCGAAAGCCGCGACGCTCAATCATCTGGTCGATCTTCAGTCGATCCCGCAGAAGCTGGACCGCGAGACCGAATGCCTCGCCGCCTCGGTCTATTTCGAATCGAAGACCGAGCCGCTCGAGGGCCAGCTCGCCGTCGCCGAGGTGATCATCAACCGCGCCAAGTCCGGCCGCTTCGCTTCGTCCATCTGCGGGGTGGTGTTCCAGAAGGGACAATTCTCCTTCGTGCGCGGCAGCGGCTTCCCGCCTATCGCCCGCAACAGCTATATGTGGCGCGAAGCGGTCGCGATCGCCCAGATCGCGCTGAACGATCATTGGGACAGCCGCGCCTCCAAGGCCTTGTTCTTCCACGCCAAGCGCGTTGCGCCGGGCTGGAACAAGGTGCGCGTCGCCCAGCTCGGCAATCACGTTTTCTACCGCTGAGCCGCTAGGCAGCGTTCTCGACATGTTCTAGAAGGGCGGGGTGGCAAGCCATCCCGCCCTTTTGCCGTCCGTGATGAGCGCCGCCGATGTGGCGCGCGGCGTCTCTCGACTGCTGCTGCGCCACGACTATGTCGCGCTGTGCGAAGTGCCGCTCGCCAATGGTCGCCGCGCCGATCTGATGGCGGTGGATCCGAAAGGGCGCATCCTGATCGTCGAGATCAAGGTGTCGCGCGCCGACCTGCTGGGTGATGGCAAGTGGCACGATTATCTCGATTATTGCGACCGCTTCTTTTGGGCAGTGCCGCAGGGCTTCTGCCTTGATCCATTCGCGACAGACGCCTTCTCGCCCGATCTGGCGGGGCTGATCGTCGCCGATCGCTACGACGCCGCCATTGCCCGCGAGGCGGCGGAGCGTGCCGTCCCGGCACCCCGACGCAAGGCCGCGACGCTCGATTTCGCCCGCCGCGCTGCGCGCCGGCTGTTGGGCCATCTCGATCCCGAATGTGAGCTGCTGGAGACTCGCTGAGCTACTTCGGCCCCGCGATGCCGCGCTTCGCAACCGGTTTGATTTCGTCGATAAGTTTGACGATCATCTCCGACCGGCCGTCGCGCGCCGCATAGTCGCGGGCGGAGAGGCCGCTGGCCAAGTCCCGCTTCCCAGGATCGGCGCCCTGGGTCAGCAGCAGCCGGGCCATGGCGAGATCGCGCTTCTGCACGGCCATGATCAGCGGCGTTTCGCCCAGGCCGTTCGCTGCGTTCACCTGCGCGCCTCGTGAGATGAGCAGCCGCGCGGCATCGAGGTTGCCGATCCGCGCCGCCACCATCAGCGGCGTATTGCCGTCGCGGTCCTTCAGGTCGATGCGCGCGCCCTTCTGCATCAGGAAGCCGACCCAGCTCAAGTCCCGCTCCTTGACGGCGATGTGGATCGCCCGCTCGCCCGTGTTGCCGTCGGGCGTGTCGATCAGGGTCGGCCCGCCCTTGTTCAATAGCTCCAGCGCCTTCGCGCCGTTGCGGTCACGCACCGCCTTCAGAAAGTTGAAGCTGTCGGAGAATTGCGCGAGCGCCGGCGTTGCCGCGGCCACCAGCGAAAGAGCAAGAAAAGCGCTTCGAAACGTCACGGTCAAACCCACCTGCACTTGATCCGTGCAGGTTAGCACAGCATTTCTGCCGGTGCGATGAACTTCCGCCCCTTCCTGCTTGCCGCAGCGCTGTCCTTGAGCGCCTGCACCGTTTCCGGCACCGACGAGCCGCCGCTAGCCGGCGCACGGATCGGCGGGCCGTTCTCGCTTGTGAACCAGGACGGCCGTGCGGTCACAGACCGGGACTATGCCGGCCGCTATCGGCTGATGTACTTCGGCTATGCCTATTGCCCGGACGTCTGCCCCGTCGACCTGCAGAAGCTGATGGCTGGCTATGCGCAGCTGGAAAAGACGGAGCCCAGCGTGGCGGCCAAGGTCGCGCCGATCTTCGTCAGCGTCGATCCGGAACGCGACAAGCCGGCGACGCTGAAGCAATATGTTTCGGCCTTTCATCCGAAGCTGACCGGCCTCACCGGCACGCCCGAGCAGATTGCAGCCACCGCCAAGGCCTATGCGATCATTTATTCGAAAGAAGAGCAACCGGGTGCCAGCGGCTATCTGATGAACCACAGCCGCTTGGCTTACCTGTTCGGGCCGGACGGAAAGCCGATCGCTCTGATCCCGCATGACGGTACGCCGGAAGCGATTGCAACCGAGCTGAAGCGCTGGGTCCGGTGAGCGAGCGCTTCTGGGAAGATCGCCCGCTTGAGGCCTTGGACCGCGCGCAATGGGAGGCCCTGTGCGACGGCTGCGGCAAATGCTGCGTCCACAAGTTGGAAGACGAAGTCACCGGCGAGCTGTTCCCGACCAATGTCGCGTGCAAGCTGCTCGACCGGCACAGCGGCCAATGCTCCGATTACCGCCATCGCCGCGCCTATGTGCCGGAATGCGTGCGGCTGACGCCCAAGCTGGCCGCCACGCTCGACTGGCTGCCGCCCACCTGCGCCTATAAGCTGCGTGCCGACGGCAAGCCGCTGCCCGACTGGCACCCGCTCAACAGCGGCGACCCGGATTCGGTGCACAAAGCGGGCATGTCGGTGCGCGGGTGGACGATATCCGAAACGGAAGCGGGCGAGCTTGAGGACCATATTCTCGAAGCCTGAGCCCCACTTCGGTGGCCGTCCCCTGCTCGTGGTACGGCATGCGAGCGCCCGCAAGATGCGGCTGCGAGTCGATCCGCGCGACGGCAGCGTGCGGCTGACGCTGCCCCGCCACGCCTCGCTGCGCCGCGCTTACGCCTGGGCGGAGGAGCAGAGGCCTTGGGTCGAGGAGCAACTGGCCAGGCGCACGGCCGGCACCCGGTTGGTGCCGGGCATGAGCCTGGACGTCGCCGGCGCGTCGCTGACGCTCCTTGCCGATCCAGGCCGCCGGACGGTTCGGCGAGAGGGTGACACGCTGCTGGTCCCGACCGACCGGGAGCTGTTCGAAGCGCGGGTGCTGCGCTGGCTGAAGGCCGAGGCGCGGCGCGTGCTGGAGGCGGAGACGCGCGCGGTGGCGAACAAGGCCGGCGTATCGATCGCGCGCGTGTCGGTCGGCGACACCCGCTCACGTTGGGGCAGCTGCTCGGCCAGCGGCGACATTCGCTATAGCTGGCGGTTGATCCTCGCGCCCGATTTCGTGCGGCGGTCCACGGTCGCGCACGAGGTGGCACACCGCGTGCACATGAATCACGGGCCGGCCTTCAAGGGACTGGAGCGCAAGTTGCTCGGCGAGTCACCTGCCGCCGCACGCGCCTGGCTACGGGCGTACGGCGCCGCGCTTCACGGATATGGCCGGTCTTGAGGAACGGTTTCGCGCCGGCGGTCTCTGACGGGCAGTTCTTCATCGGCGGGGTCTGGCTCTGACGGCGGCGGCCCGCGGCCGAGCGCCCGGTCGTAAAACTCCTCGTCCAGCTGTTCCTCGCCAGCCGGCGGCGGCTCGTCATAGGGGCGCGCGTCCGGCCTGACTGGATTGCCTGCCTCGTCCGTCAGCACCGGCTGCTCCGCCTCGCCGAAATAGGCTTCGGCATCGGGCTCCAGCTGCCATTCGGGCAGCGTGACCTTGGTCTCGAACTGTTCGACCGGCCGCTTGGCAGTCGCGACGCGCATGAAGGCGGCGAAGGCGCGCGCAGGCGCCGTGCCGCCCTGAAGACCCGGCACGACGCGGGCATCGTCGCGGCCCATCCAGACGCCCGTCGTCAGCCCGCTCGAAAAGCCGACAAACCAGCCATCCTTGTTGCTGCTCGTCGTGCCCGTCTTGCCCGCGACCGGCCGACCGATATTGGCGGCGCGACCCGTGCCGGCGGAAACTGCGCTTTGCATCAGATCGGTCATCTGCGCCGCAACCCAAGGCGCGACCAGCACCCGCGACGTGTCTGCCTCGTGGCGATAAAGGACGCGATTGCCGGTCGTGGTCACTCGGGTAATGCCATAGGGCACCACGGCGATACCCTTGGCCGCGACCGACGCAAATGCCCGCGTCATGTCGATCAGCCGTACGTCCGAGGTGCCGAGCACCATCGAGGGGTGAGTGTTGATCGGCGTGGTGATGCCGAACCGCCGCGCCATGTCCGCGATGGTGGCAGTGCCTACATCCTGGCCGATCTTCGCTGCGATCGTGTTGACTGAGTAAGTAAAGGCCGTGCGCAGGTTGATCGAGCCGGAATAGCGGCCCGTGCTGTTGCGGGGGCTCCAGCCGCCGATCGTCACCGGCTCATCGACCACCGTGTCGTCCGGTTTGTAGCCGGCCTCCAATGCGGAGAGGTAGACGAAGAGCTTAAAGGCCGAGCCGGGCTGGCGCGTCGCTTGGGTCGCGCGGTTGTAGATCGAGGTCACATAGTCCTTGCCGCCGATCATCGCGCGGACCGCGCCGTCGCGGTCGAGCGACACCAAGGCACCCTGCGCACTTCCGGGCGCATTGGCGCGGATCGCCGCCTGCGCCGCCTTCTGCATGCCCGGATCGAGCGTGGTCCAGACGTCCAACGGCTCGATCGTCTCGTCGATCAGCGTCTCAAGCTGGGGCAGCGCCCAATCGGTAAAGTAGCGGACGCTGTTCTCGTTCGCGTCCTCGTTGAGCCGCACCTTCACCCGCTCGGCGCCTTCCGCCTCGGCGCGGGTAATCACGCCATTCTCGACCATCGAGTTCAGCACCACGGTCGAGCGGCCGATCGCCGCCTCGGCGTCGGCCGTCGGCGAATATCGGGACGGCGCCTTGACCAAGCCGGCGATCACCGCCGCTTCGCTGAGGCTCAGCCGGTCGGCGCCGTGAGCGAAGAAGCGGCGGGACGCGGCGTCGATGCCGTAGGAGCCGCCGCCGAAATAGACCTTGTTCAAATAGAGTTCGAGGATCTGGTCCTTGGTGAATTTGCGCTCCATGGCGAGCGCCAACAGCCATTCACGCGCCTTGCGGCCGAAGGTTCGCGTATTGGTCAGGAAGACGTTGCGGGCGAGCTGCTGGGTGATCGTCGATCCGCCCTGCGCCCAATGGCCGCGTTCGATGCGGACTTTCACGGACCGGGCGATGCCGATCGGATCGACGCCGAGGTGCGAGCGGAAGCGCTTGTCTTCCACCGACACCATCGCGTCCTTCATCACCTGCGGGATCTCGTCGTAGCTCAGCCACTCGCCATAGCTCGGCCCCAGAGACACGAGCACGGAGCCGTCCGCCGCATGGACGCGTATCATCTGCCCGTTTGGCGAGGATTTGAGCTCAGAATAGGTCGGGAGCGTCGAGACCTGCAGATAGACTGCGACCACCAGCGCGACGAGCGTCACCAGCGCGCCCGCTCCGCCGGCGATCAGCAGCCGCTTGAAGATATTGCGAGGCCGGGTGGGCGGCGCCTTGCGCGGCGGTGACTTGGTTGGACGCGGGGGAGGGGCCATCGGGGTGCAGGCGGTTTAGTGAGTTCCCCGCCCTGTCACAAGGATGAACGGGACACTGTCCGCCCAATCGTCATCCTGAACTTCTTTCAGGATAAGCGTCGAGCCGCGGAGCATCGGACGCCCTATCCCGAAGAAGTTTGGGATGACGATGCTATGTCGTCATTCCTTCGGTTTGAAATCCAGTGACACGCTGTTGATGCAATAGCGCAGCCCTTCAGGCCCTGGCCCGTCCGGAAAGACATGGCCGAGATGGCCGTCGCAGCGGGCGCAGCGCACTTCGACGCGGCGCATGCCGTGACTCACATCCTCATGCTCGGTCACGGCGTCGGGCGCGAAGGGATGAGTAAAGCTCGGCCAGCCCGAGCCCGAGTCATATTTGGTGCTGCTCTCGAACAGATCGGCGCCGCAACCGGCGCAGCGATAAGTGCCCGCGGCCTTGTTGTCGTAGAGCGCACCAGTGAAGGCCCGCTCCGTGCCCGCTTCGCGCAGCACATGATATTGCTGGGGCGTCAGCCGCTGCCGCCACTCCGACTCGGGAAGGTTGAGCTTGTCCATGGCTGCGATGTGGGACAGCGGCGCCTAGCCTTCAATGGCTCACGCGCGTCACCCGCGCGAGCAAGGAAGCGAGCCCGGGCGCGAGTCTCATCAGCTTCACGAGTGCTGCGGCGCTGCCTGGCCGCTCGGCTGCTGCGAGAACCGCCGAGGCAATGGCGATCGGGCGACGAGTGCGGCCTGCGAGCCTGCGCTGAAAGGCCTGCGCCGTCTCGCCGCGTATCGCTCCCTCGCCGGCCATGACACCGCTGGCGAGCGCAATCCCCATGCCTTCGCCGGCAAGGGACGGGATCACGCCGGCCTGGTCGCCGAGCCGGTAAATGCCGCCTGACGTCTCGGCGGTGCGCCAGCCGTAAGGCACCGCGGCGATCGCATCGATCGGTGCATCTGCGGCGAGCCAGGCGAGCCGTTCGCCAAGGGCCGGCACCTCGCGCCCGATCTCCTGTAGCAGCGCCGCGGGGCCGCCCGCTTCGTTCAGCCGCGACTTCCGCACGGCGAGGCAGAGATTGCCGGTGCCGTCCTCCTGCAGCACCAGCCCCGCATAGCCGCGGTCGAAAAGGTGCAGCTCGATCGCTCCCTCGATCAGCTTGCTCAACGCCGTGGCAGGGCCGAGCCGGACCCGCAGTCCCACCGCGGGATCCGCGGCGAGTTTCGGCCGGGCAAGGCCGCGCAGGTCATGCTTGCCGGTGGCCAGCAGCAGCCGCTCGGCCCAGAACGCCTCATTGTCCGCTCGAATATGGCGTCCGTCCGCCTCGCGCACGTGCACGCCGCGCTCGACCATCGCGCCCGCCGCTTCCGCTTGCCGGAGCATGGCCGAGTCGAGCTGCCGCCGTGAGACGCCGAGCGCGGGCTCCGGCAGCGGCGCGCGCGTCGATCGCGTGCCGGAGAAAAGCCGCACCTCCCGAGCTTCCGCACCGGCAACTTCGACCCCCAGTCGCCCCAGCGCTGCCAGGCTCCGCCAACTCAAGAAGCCGCCGCATATGGCATCGCCGGTCTCGCGCTGACGTTCGAGCACCAGCGGCCGTGCGCCGGCGCGCGCAAGCGTGATCGCCGCGGCCGCACCGGCCGGCCCACCGCCAAGAATCAAAAGATCCGTTCGACGCACAGGCGGTAAGGGAATGCGCGGTAGACGCGGGCACTCACCCCGGCCTCGGCCAGGATCGGCTCCCATTCCTCGGGGCGGTAGGACCGAGCGATGGAGAGGGTGCCGTCCGCCTTCACCATCGGATGCCAGCGCATCAGCGTCGCGAGCAGGGGAAAGCCGGCATGAGGCAGCCAGTGCCGGTGCAGGTCGTTGACCAGCCAGCCCATGCGCGCTTGCGTGTCCATGAAACGGAGGAAGTCGACGAGCTGCGCATGCGTCATATGGTGCGCGACGAGGCTCGAGACGATCAGGTCCCACTGCTCTCCGGCCAGGTCCACATAGTCTCCGGTCACATAGCGGATCGGCATGTCCGGGGGCGTTGCCGCGCGCGCGGCGTGCTCGCTGCGCGGGTTGAGATCGACGCCGACGAGCTCGCAGGCGACATTGCGCCGCTGCGCCCAACGCGCGATGGTGCGGAGCATGTCGCCATGGCCGAAGCCGACATCAAGGAGGCGGAACGGCCGTCCTTCCGCGGCGCGCCGCACGAAGGAGAGCGTCGGCCGCGCAGCCATGGTGAGGCGGTTCACCTTCGCGAGATCGCCGATCACCGCCGCATAGGTTTCCGAGGACAGATCGTCCGCATCCATCTGCTCTTCGGCCAGAGAGCGGACGGCGAGGCTCATGCGCTCTTGAACCGGAACCCTTCGGCCGCGAGCCCCGGGCCGAACGCGATGGCAACCCCCGACTCGATCTCGCGCTTCAGCTGCCGGGCGAGCACGAACATTAGAGTCGAGGACGACATGTTGCCGTAGGCGCGCAGCACCTCGCGCGAATCGTCCAGCGCATCCGGCGGCAGCTGCAGCGCGTTTTCAACCGCATCGAGGATCGAACGCCCGCCCGCATGCACTGCCCATTGGTCGACGCCGCCATTGACGATCGCCTCGCGAACGTCCGGCTCCGCCAGCGCGGCACCGATCCGGCCCGGCACCTCGCCGGACAGATGCATGGCGAAGCCTTGGTCCGTGATGTCCCAGCGGATAAGCGAGTCAGACTCGGGCAGCGTCATTGAAAAGGGCTGGCCGAGCTCAAGACCCTCGCTCTCGGACGTGACCAGTGCCGCCGCCGCACCGTCGCCGAACTGCAGGCCAGCCAGCATCGATTCGATCTGATCCATCTCGTGCAGGTGCAGCGAGCAGATCTCGACCGTCACCACGAGCACGCGCGCTTTGGGTTCGGAGCGCAGAATATGCCGGGCCGACCGCAGCGCCACCACCGCCGCATAGCAGCCCATATAGCCGACCAGCAGCCGCTCGACGCCCGGCGAAAGCCCGAGCCGGCGTGCGATGATCTGGTCCACGCCTGGCGCCACGAAGCCGGTGCAGCTGGCGACTACCAGGTGCGTGACGTCATGAAGATCGGCCGGCAGTTCGCCGATTGCACGCAACGCAAGCTCAGGCGCGACGTTGCCATAGAGCCGCATCCGCTCAGCTGTCCCCGGGAGCGCCTCGCCGCCGTAGAAGCCGCCCGGCTCAGCCGGCGAGCCGCCGCACGGCGCTGGCGGCAGCACCGACCAGCGGTGCTGCAGGCCGCTGCGGCCGACCATCCGTTCGAACAGCTTCGCCTGCCGCGGATCCGGAATGCGCTTCAGCGCCCAGTCGAGAAACGGCTGGTGGATGTCCTGACCGGGCACGGCGGTGCCGATCGCATTGATAAAGGCCTGGGCCACGAACTGCTCTTTGTTGTGGATGAGAGACTCTGCCGCACAACGCGCCCGTTGGCTACACGGGCCCGGTGCGGTTAACTGGCGCCATGTCCAGCGCTCCCACGCCGATGATGGCGCAATATCTGCGTCTCAAGGCGGAAGCGGGCGATTGCCTGCTCTTCTACCGAATGGGCGATTTCTTCGAGCTGTTCTTCGACGATGCGAAGGCGGCGGCGGCAACGCTCGACATCGCGCTAACCGCACGCGGCGAGCATGATGGCGCGCCGATCCCGATGTGCGGAGTGCCGGTCCATGCGGCGGAAAGCTATCTCGCGCGGCTGATCAAGGCAGGGCACCGGGTCGCCATTGCCGAGCAGACCGAGTCGCCGGCAGCCGCCAAGGCGCGCGGTTCGAAGGCGCTGGTCGACCGCGCCATTGTCCGGTTCGTCACCGCCGGCACCCTCACCGAAGAAACGCTGTTGGATGCGCGAAAGTCCAATTGGCTGGTGGCACTGGCGGAAGTGGGGGGCGCCCTCGGCATCGCGGCGGCAGACATCTCGACCGGCCGCTTCGAGATTGCGGAGATTGCGCCCGATCTGCTCAACGCCGAACTCGCGCACTATGCCGCGGCCGAGGTGATCGCGCCGGAGGGGTGGAGCCGCTGCGACTGTGTCGAGCGGTCGCGGACCAGCTTTGACAGCGGCGCCGCGGAACGCCGGCTCTGCGGGCTGTTCGAAGTGGCGACGCTCGATGGGCTGGGCGGCTTCGGCCGTGCCGGGCTGGCGGCGGCGGGCGGGCTGGTCGCCTATCTCGAGCATGTTGGCAAGGGCGCGCTGCCCTTCCTCCAGCGGCCGCAGCAGCGCTCGCCGGCCGAGCATATGCTGATCGACGCGGCGACTCGCGAAAGCCTGGAGCTGACCCAGGCGCAGAGCGGCGGCCGAGCGGGCAGCCTGCTCGATTGCATCGACCGGACCGTCACCGGCGCCGGCGCACGCCTGCTCGCCGCCGATCTTGGTGCGCCGCTGACCAGCCGCCCGGCCATTCAGGGGCGGCTCGATCTGGTCACGCTGTTCCATGACGAGGGGCTGCGCCACGCCACCCGCGCCGCGATGCGCGCCATGCCGGACATTGGCCGTGCATTGGGTCGGCTGGTCGCCGGTCGGGGCGGGCCCCGCGACCTGGCGCAACTGCGCGACGGGTTGGCGGAGGCGCGCAGCCTGCGAGATCGGCTCGCGCGGATCGACCAGCCGCCGGCACTGCTCGCCCAGCTGCTGCCCGCGCTCCAAGGTCATTCCGAGCTGGTTGATCTCCTTGCCCGTGCCCTTGTGCCGAGCCCGCCGCTCGATGCGTCCCAAGGCGGCTATATCGCCGAAGGCTATGACGCTGCGCTGGACGAGCTGCGCGGCCTTGGCGGAGAGGGGCGCCGCGCCATCGCCGCGCTCGAGGCGCGCTATCGTGAGCAAACCGGCATCGCGACGCTCAAAATCCGCCACAATGGCGTGCTCGGCTATCATGTCGAGGTGCCCGCCCGCAGCGCCGACCGGCTGATGGCGCCTGACTCCGGCTTCACCCATCGCCAAAGTCTCGCCGGTGTCGTCCGCTTCAACGCGCCCGAACTGCACGAGCAGGCTATGCGCGTCACCCAGGCCGGGACGCACGCGCTCGCAGCGGAAGCGGCGCATCTCGAGGACCTGACTGCCCAAGCGCTGGCCCGGCGTGACGCCATTGCGGCAGCGGCCGATGCGATCGCCCGCCTGGACGTCGCGGCGGGGCTGGCTGAGCGGGCGGTCGAGGCGGGCTGGTGCCGTCCTACGCTGGTCGACCATCCCTGCCTTGAGATCGAGGCCGGCCGTCACCCCGTCGTCGAAGCCGCGGTGGCGAAGAGCGGCGCCCGCTTCGTCGCCAATGATTGCCGCTTGTCCGAAGACTCGCGCCTCTGGCTCGTCACCGGCCCGAACATGGGCGGCAAATCGACCTTCCTGCGTCAGAACGCGCTGATCTGCGTGCTCGCCCAGGCAGGCAGCTATGTCCCTGCTGCTTCGGCGACGCTCGGCCTGGTCGATCGGCTGTTCAGCCGCGTCGGCGCTTCCGACAATCTCGCGCGCGGCCGCTCCACCTTCATGGTCGAGATGGTCGAGACCGCTGCCATCCTGGCCCAGGCGACGCCGAACAGCTTCGTCATATTGGACGAGGTCGGGCGCGGCACGTCCACCTATGACGGCCTCGCCATCGCTTGGGCGGTGGTCGAGGCCGTGCACGAGAGCAATCGCTGCCGCTGCCTGTTCGCCACTCATTATCACGAACTGACGCGCCTCGCGGGCAAGCTGGACGCCCTGTCGCTCCACCATGTCCGCGCGCGAGAGTGGAAGGGCGACCTGGTGTTGTTGCACGAACTCGCCGACGGCGCCGCCGACCGCAGCTATGGCCTTGCCGTCGCCAAGCTCGCCGGCCTGCCGCAGCCGGTCCTCGCCCGCGCGCGCGAAGTGCTGAAGCGGCTGGAGTCAGGGCGCGAAAAAACCGGCGGCATCGCAGCCGGTCTTGACGACTTGCCCCTGTTCGCCGCCACCGCCCAGGCCGAAGAGGCACAATGCGACGCGATCCGCGCCGAGGTGGAAGCCCTCGACATCGACTCGCTTACGCCGCGGGAGGCACTGGAAACGCTGTACCGCCTCAAGGCGCTAGCGAGGGAGTGATCAACCCTTCTCCGTTCGGCCTGAGCTTGTCGAAGGCCTGCTCCTCTCTTCATGCCCCGGAAAGAAGGACCAGAGCTTCGACAAGCTCAGCTCAAACGGGGTTGGGTCCGGGACCAGGTCTGGAAGTGCAGCTGACGCCGGAAGCGCAAGCCCAGCGCTTCGTACAAGGCGATGGCCCCAGCATTGTCCGGATAGACGTGCAGGAACGCCGCATCGCCCTCGCTGACGATGCGGTCGATCAGCACGCGCATCAGCTTGCCGGCATAGCCGCGCCCGCGATGCTCCGGATGAGTGCAGACGGCGCTTACTTCGGTGAAGCCAGGCACCCGCATCCGCTGCCCGGCCATGGCGACCAGTCGCCCCTGCTCCCGCACGCCGATGAAGTGGCCCATCAGGTGGGTGTTCGCGAAGAACGGTCCCGGCTCGGTCATTGTTGCTAGTTCGAGCATCTCGGCCGCATCGGTGTCGCCGAGCAGTTGATAGAGGAAACCGTCCGGCAAGCCGGGCGATTGCTCCGCCACCATCTGGTTGACGATCGCCTGCTTCTGCAACGTCATGCCCGGAAGAGCCGCGACCGGCTCCGGCTCCACGGTGCCGATCACGCTGTCGCCCGCAAGCCAAGCAAGCGCTTCGCCATCGCCTGTCTCAGCTGCTGCGGCGAAAAGGTTGATCTCGGGCCGATAGCGGCGCGCCCGTTCATCACCGATCGACAGCCCAGATTGTCGCGTCGCCAGCGCATTCCAGACTGGCCGGTTGAGCGGATGTGCGCTCATCTCTCCCCCTTTCTGCTCCGTGCGCCTATGTAGCGTCTATGGCCAGCCGCATCGACTCCGTGCCTTACCGCCGTGCGATCATCGATCGACGGGCACTGGCGGAGCGCTTCGCGCAACTGGGAGGCGATGGCACCGCGCTCCGCCGGCAACTGGTCGATATCTTGAAGGGAGCGCTCGACCATGGCCGGACCGAGATTGCGGACCGCCTGCTGCTCAACCCTTCGCGCGGCCTGGAGGCGGCCGGCGCGCAGGCCTTTCTGATCGACCAGATTTTGCGCCTCACCTACGACTTCACCACGCAACGACTCTACCCCGCTAACAATCCAACGGCGGGCGAACGCATCGCGGTGCTGGCGGTCGGCGGCTATGGGCGCGGCGAAATGGCTCCACATTCGGACGTGGACATCGCCTTCCTCACCCCATGGAAGCAGACCGGCTGGGTCGAGCAGGTCATTGAGTCGATGCTCTACACCCTCTGGGACCTGGGGCTGAAAGTCGGCCACTCGAGCAGATCGCTCGACGATATGGTGCGGCTCGCCAAGTCGGACCTGACCATCCGCACCGCGCTGCTTGAAGCGCGCTTCGTCTGGGGCGACGAAGCGCTCAGCGGCGAAGCGGCGCAGCGCTTCCGCCGCGAGGTGGTTGCCGGCACCGATAAGGATTTTGTCGCCGCCAAACTCGAGGAGCGGAATGAGCGTCACCGGCGCATGGGCGACAGCCGCTATGTGGTCGAACCGAATGTCAAGGAAGGCAAGGGCGGCCTTCGCGACCTTCACGCGCTGTTCTGGATCGGCAAATATATCCACCGCGTCGACTCGGTCGCAGGGCTGGTGGACGCCGGACTCCTCAGCCGCGAGGAGCTTCATCAATTCCAGCGTGCCGAGAACTTCCTCTGGGCGGTGCGCTGCCATCTGCACATGGTCGCCGGGCGTGCCGAGGAGCGGCTGACCTTCGATTACCAGCGCGAGATCGCCGAGCGGATGCAATACGCGACGCGGCCCGGCAAATCCGCTGTCGAGCGCTTCATGCAATATTATTTCCTGCAGGCGAAGACGGTCGGCGACCTGACCGGGTTGTTCCTCGCCCACCTCGACGAGCAATTCGCCAGCCGCGGGCGTCGCTTCACCCTCGCTGCCATCCCCCGCCGCCCACGCAAGCTGAACGGCTTCAAGCTGGTGCGCGGCCGGCTCGCTTTGCCGTCGGACGACTTTCTCGAAGAAGACCCGGTGCGGCTGATCGAGATGTTCGCGCTAGCGGACAAGCATGGGCTGGAGATTCACCCCGCCGCGATCCGCTGCGCCCGGCGCGACGCGCGGCTGATCGATGCCAAGGTCCGCGCCGATCCGCGCGCCAACGGGCTGTTTCTTGACGTTTTGACGTCACCTCGCGACCCCGAAACAGTGCTGCGCTGGATGAACGAGGCCGGCGTGTTCGGCCGCTTCGTGCCGGATTTCGGCCGCGTCGTCGCGCAGACCCAGTTCGACATGTATCACCATTATACGGTCGACGAGCACACGATCCGCGCCATCGGCCTGCTGGCCCGGATCGAGAGCGGCGACCTCAAGGACGAGCATCCGATCGCGACGTCCGTCATACGGCAGATCGTGTCGCGACGCGTTCTTTACGTGGCCGTGCTGCTCCACGACATCGCCAAGGGCCGCGGCGGCGACCATAGCGTGCTCGGCGCCGAGATCGCGCTGTCGCTCTGTCCGCGCCTCGGTCTTTCGCCAGCGGAGACGGAAACGGTCGCCTGGCTGGTGCGGCACCACCTGTTGATGTCGGCGACCGCGTTCAAGCGCGACTTGTCGGATTTCAAGACGATCCTCGACTTTGCCGAGGCGGTGCAGAGCCCCGAGCGGCTCAAGCTGCTGCTGGTGCTCACGATCGTCGACATCCGCGCCGTAGGACCCGGCGTCTGGAATGGGTGGAAAAGGCAGTTGCTTGCCGACCTGTTCGACGGGGCCGAGGAAGTGCTCCGGCTCGGCCATAAGCAGACCGGCCGCAAGGAGCGGATCGAGGCGAAGCAGCGCGAGCTGCGGGCGCGCCTCGGCTGGGACGAAGCGCGCTTCGCCTCATTCGCCAAGCGTTTGCCGGAGCCCTATTGGGTGGCCGAGCCCGTCGACGTGCTCGAGCGCAACGCCCGGTCGATCGATGCAGCCGGATGGGAGGGGCTGCGGATCGACGCCGCGCCGGATCCGGAGCGCGGCGCGACTTTGGTCACCATCTATGCTAGCGACCATCCCGGCCTCTTCTACCGCATCGCCGGCGCGATCCATCTAGCCGGCGGCAGCATCATCGATGCGCGGATTCACACCACGCGCGACGGCATGGCCCTCGACAACTTCCTGGTGCAGGACCCGTTCGGCCGCCCGTTCGACGACGAAGCGCGGCTGAAGCGGCTCAAGGCCAGCGTCGAAGAAGCCCTGGTTAACCGCAGCGCGCTGACCGAACGTCTCTCCGCCAAGCCGTTGCCACGGCCCCGCGCCGACGCCTTTCCGATCGCCGCCAATGTCCTGATCGACAATCGTGCGTCGAACCGTTTCACCGTCATCGAAGTGAATGCGCGCGACCGCCCGGCGCTGCTCTATGCGCTCGCCTATGCCCTCTTCCAGTCGAAGGTGACGATCCATTCCGCCCATATCGCGACCTATGGCGAGCGCGCGGTCGACACTTTCTACGTGACCGACCTGTTGGGCGAGAAGATCGCGGCTCCGGCGCGCCTCAAGGCGCTCGAGAAGCGGCTGCTGGAAGCGGCCGAAGGGGCAGAAGCGGAGAAAGTTGCGGCCTAATCGTCATTGCGAGGAGCGACGCGACGAAGCAATCCAAGTGGCTTCGAGTGCCGCACTGGATTGCTTCGCTTCGCTCGCAATGACGATTACCTCTTCTCCCGGCTCAGCCGCGTCATCAGGATCGCGGCGCGTTTGGCTTGGCGGCGGATGCTGTCGAGATCGACGGTTTCGCCAAGCGCGTGCGCACCTTCGCCGCTGGTGCCGAGCCCGACCAGACCGTCCACATCCTTGGCGACAAAGGCGATGTCGCCCGCGCCGCGCCGCAGCGGATCGAGCGCCGGCATCTCCTTCAGCCCCAGGTCTTGGTTCACGACATTGAGCCTGGCGAGCAGCTCCTTGGCGCCTTGGGTCGGCGCCATCGCCGGATAGCCTTGATCGAAGCTGATCTCGGCCTTGGCGCCGGGAAAACTGCGCGCGACGATCGCCTTCATCTTCTCCTGCACGCGCGTGGTCTGTTCGTCGGCAAGCGTGCGCATGTCGCCACGGGCGATGGCGATTTGCGGGATGATGTTGGTCTTGCCGGCCGCAGTTCCGCGGATCTGGTCCTTGTCCAGCTCGGCCCGTTCGCCGCCCAGCAGCAGGCCGACATTATAGGTCAGGTTCTGTTCGGGCAGTTCTTTGCGGAAGGCCGTGATGATCTGGGAGGCAGCGTAGATCGCGCCGTCGCCGGCCCGCTCCGAGAAAATGCCGCTGGAATGGCCGCCCTGCGCCGTCACCTTGAGGGTCCAGCTCGACGATGAGCGGCGTGCGATCGAGCCCCAGTCCTGGCCGTCGATCACCACCAGACCTTCGAAGTCGAGCGCGACATCGGCACGTTTGCCGGCCGCGATCAGGTCGCGGCGGGCGATTTCGACCGGTTCGCCGACATCCTCTTCATCACCCGTGAGCACCACTTCGACATCGGCGTCCTTGAGCGTGCCGGCCGCCTGCATCGCCCTCAATGCCGCCACCATCACGACCATGCCGCCCTTGTCATCGTCGATGCCGGGCCCCTCGGCCTTGTTGTCGTCGATGCGGCGGAAGCGCTGGAACGGCGAATCGGCCTCGAACACGGTGTCGAGATGGCCGATCAGCAGCAGGCGCTTGCCCCGGCCATTGCCCTTGTGCGTGGCGACGATGTGCCCGGCGCGCTTAGCCTCAGTCATCGGCACCCATTTCACATCGAAGCCAAGCGGCTCCAACTCCGCGCGCATCATCTCGCCGGCTTTCGTCACGCCCTCGATGTTCAGCGATCCGGAGTTCTGGTTGACGAGCTTTTCGAGCAGGGCGACCGACCGGCCATGCTCCGCATCAACGGTCGCGCTCATCTTGCGTTCGGCAGCCGTCAGCGCAGCGGCAGCGGGTGTGGCGAGGGCGGTGAGCAGCAGGGCGATGGCGATCTTCTTCATGGGCTCTTCCTAACCGCCCCTGTGGAGCGAAGTCGAGACACGCACTTACGTCCCCTCCGTTCCGGGGTTAGGGTGCGCCCGGCTGAAGAGGGGAGATTGGCATGGGCAAGGTGTGGCTCGGCATCGGAGGTCTGGCGCTCGCCCTGCCGCTGCTTGCTCCCTCAGGGGCGCAGTCCCAAGAGGCCGCCGATCAGCTGAAGAAGCTGGAGCCCTCATATCAGTCGGCCAATGGCTGCAAGGCGCCGGTAGCCGGCTCGCCGGCCAAGGCGATGCCGTTGATCGACGGGCTTGCCAAGGTGCACTTCCCGCTTTCCTTGGCGAGTGCGGAGGCGCAGCGTTACTTCGATCAGGGTTTGGCGCTGATCTACGGCTTCGAATATGAAAAGGCCCAGCGGAGCTTCGCACGCGGGAGCGCGATCGATCCGGACTGCGCCATGTGCCGCTGGGGCGAGGCGCTGGCGCTCGGACCCCATCAGAACAGCGGGCCTGCCGATCCGGCGAAGATCGAAAGGGCGCGCGGGCTCGTCGAACAGGCGCTGAAAGGCAGGCTGAACCCGCTCGAACGCGGTCTCGCCGAAGCGCTCGCCGCGCGCTATGCGCCCGCGCCGCCGGCCGATGACAAGCTGGCGGTGCATGGCGTCGCCTATGCCGAGGCGCTGGCGCGACTGGCCGAGGCTCATCCCGCGGACGATGTCGTGCTGGTGCTCGCCGGCCAAGCGGCAATGGAAGTCAGGCCTTGGGACTATTGGCAGGCGGACCGACGCACGCCGCTGCCTTGGGGCGGCCGCGCGCTAAAGCTGATCGAGACGGTGCTGGCGCGCAATCCCGACCAGCCTCAGGCACAGCACCTCTACATTCACCTGACCGAAGCTTCGTTGCAGCCTGGCAAGGCCGAGCGCGCGGCCGATATGCTCGAAGTGGCGGCGCCCGCTTCCGCCCACCTCGTCCATATGCCGAGCCATACCTATTACCGGGTCGGCCGGTTCGACGCGGCGATCCGGGCCAACAAGCGCGCGATCCAGGTCGATGACGCCATGGCGTCAAGGCTGAACGAGGCGAAGCCCTTTTACGGCTATTTCCGCCACCACAGCCATTTCATCGTATCGGCGGCCGAACAGGTCGGCGATGCGGCGACGGCCTTGTCAGCGGCGGCCCAGCTCGAGGCCGCATCGGGCGCCCATCCGCGCGGACCGGTTTTCGCCCAGGTGCTGCTCGCCACGGCGCTGCAGGCGCGCGCGCAGTTCGGCACGGCGGCCGATCTGTTGAAGCTGCCGGAGCCGCATGCCGGTCAGCCGGTGCTGCGCCAGATCTGGCGTTCGCTCCGCGCCGAAGCGCTCGCCCGCGAGAACCGCCTTGCCGAGGCGCGGCAGGAGATCTTCCTGATGCGGCGCGAGCGGATGCGCGACAAGCCGGACGAGGAAGCGCTGCCGCTCATCCGCATCGCCGAGCATATGGCGATCGGCCGCATCAACTTCGCGACGCGCAACTACCAGGGCGCGGCGAGCCGTTTTGCCAGAGCGGCCAAGGCGGATGCGGCGCTGCCCTATCGCGAGCCCCCGGCCTGGCACCATCCGCCCGAAGCCGCACTCGGCGCCGCGTTGTTCAAGGCAGGCGATGCGCGCCGGGCCAAGGCCGCGTTCGACCGCGCGCTGCTCCGCCGTCCCGGCAGCGCCTGGGCGCTTTGGGGACGCGCTCAGGCCGAGGCCGGCCTTGGCCGGGACAATCGCGCGACGCTGGCGGAGGTGGAGAAACGCTGGAGCGGCGACCGGAAATGGCTGGTGTTGGAGCGATTGTGACAGCCTCGTCATTGCGAGCGCAGCGAAGCAATCCAGCTTCAGCGCGGCTGGATTGCTTGGTCGCTTTGGCTCCTCGCAATGACGAGGTCACGGCTGACCTTGCTTTGTTCATACTTCTCCCCCATATGGCCGGTGCGCACGGGGCTCGGCCCCGATGGTCTGGCAGCGTGAACAGCTCTTGTGAGAGCCCGGCCGGAACCGCTTAGCGCCTCCCTGCAACAGGCTTCCCTTTTCACGCGGGTTGTCAGAACAACCCCGCGTCTCGCGGCTGCGCAGCCTTGCGCGCCGCCAAGCGCATATTGCGAGTATTTCATGACCAAGTTTACCGACCTCGGCCTTGTCGAGCCCTTGACCAAGGCGCTTGCCGCCAAGGGCTATACCGTGCCGACTCCGATCCAGACCCAGGCGATCCCGCCGCTGCTCCAGGGCCGCGACCTGTGCGGCATCGCCCAGACCGGCACCGGCAAGACGGCGGCATTCGCGCTGCCAAGCCTCGACTATTTCGCGCGTCACCCCAAGCCCCGGCCGCTCCAGGGCTGCCGCATGCTCGTCCTCTCGCCGACTCGCGAGCTGGCCGCGCAGATCGCCGACAGCTTCCGCGACTATGCGCGCTTCATGCGTGTGTCGGTCGAGACGGTGTTCGGCGGCGTGCCGATCGGCAAGCAGATCAACAAGCTGCGGGGCGGCGTCGACGTGCTCGTCGCCACGCCCGGCCGCCTGCTCGACCTGATCGACCAGCGTGCGCTGACTTTGCGCGATGTCGAGATCTTCGTGCTCGACGAGGCTGACCAGATGCTCGACCTGGGCTTCATCCACGCGCTGAAGCGCATCGACAAGATGCTGCCCAAGCAGCGCCAGAGCCTGTTCTTTTCGGCCACCATGCCGAAGACGATCGCGGAGCTCGGCGACCGCTTCCTGACCGATCCGGTCAAGGTCGCGGTGACGCCGGTCGCCTCGACCGCGGAGCGGGTCGAGCAGTTCGTCACCTTCGTCAACCAGGCGGAAAAAACGGCGCTGCTGACGCTGACGCTCAAGTCCAAAGACATCGACCGCGCGCTCGTCTTTACCCGCACCAAGCATGGCGCGGACAAAGTGGTTCGCAACCTGCAGGCGGCTGGCATCGGCTGTGCCGCTATTCACGGCAACAAGAGCCAACCGCAGCGGACCCAGGCGCTGCAGGCCTTCCGTTCGGGCGAGATCAAGATCCTCGTCGCGACCGACATCGCCGCGCGCGGCATCGACGTGTCGGGCGTCAGCCATGTGTTCAACTACGAGCTGCCGAACGTGGCCGAGCAATATGTCCACCGCATCGGCCGCACGGCGCGCGCTGGCAAGAGCGGCATCGCGATCGCCTTTGTCGATGGCGAGGAACGCACTTATCTGAAGCAGATCGAGCGTCTCACCCGCGTGGCGCTGCAGCCGGTACCGCTGCCGGAAGGCTTCGAAAAGGCCAAGGCTTTGCTGCCCAAGCCGGTTCAGGCCAAGCCGACTGCCCAGCGCCGGCACGACGAGCAGCGCGCGCGGCCCGCGGGCGACCGTCCGCACCGCCCGTTCCGCCGCCGCAGCGGCAGCGTCGGGGCGCATAAGGGCGCGGTGAAGCGGGCGGGCTGATCGCCGCTTGATTTAAGGTGCGATGCCAATAGGAACTGCGTCCGGGCGGGGGCCCAATCCCGGCCGGACGCAAGTTCGGCTCCGCAGGACGTTCCATGGCCGATCAGAACGGCGCCTTTTCCATTTCGCCGAACGACCGCTTTCAGCTGCTCGTCAACGCCGTGACCGATTACGCGATCTACATGCTGGATCGCGAAGGCAAGGTCGCGACCTGGAATCCCGGCGCCCAACGATTCAAGGGCTACAGCGCCGACGAGATCATCGGGCATCATTTCTCGCGGTTCTTCACGCCCGAGGATCTGGCGACGCGCCTGCCCTGGCGCGCGCTGGAGACTGCCGCGCGCGAAGGACGCTTCGAGGCCGAAGGCTGGCGCGTCCGCAAGGACGGACGGCGCTTCTGGGCGCATGTGGTCCTCGATCCAGTCAAATCACCCGATGGAGAGGTGATCGGCTTCGCCAAGATCACCCGGGACATCACCGAGCGGAAGGAGGCGGAGCGAGCGCTGCACGAAAGCGAGCAGCGCTTCCGCATGCTGGTCCAGGGCGTGCGCGATTACGCCATCTACATGCTCGACACGCAGGGCATCATCACCAACTGGAATTCCGGCGCCGAGGTCATCAAGGGCTATACGGCCGAGCAGATCGTCGGAAAGCATTTCTCGATCTTCTACACCGATGAGGACCGCGCCGCCGGCATTCCCGAGCGCGCGCTGGCCACCGCACTGCGCGAGGGCAAGTACGAGACCGAGGCATGGCGCAAGCGCATCGACGGAAGTCTGTTCTGGGCCAGCGTGGTCATCGATCCGATCTTCGACGACCAGGGCAATCATATCGGGTTCGGGAAGATCACGCGCGACGTCACCGACCGGAAGCGCGCCGAGGAAGAGCTGGAAGTCACCCGGGCCGCGCTCGCCCAGTCGCAAAAGCTCCAGGCCTTGGGTGAGCTGACCGGCGGCATCGCCCATGATTTTAACAATCTGATCACCGTGATCCGCGGCTCGGCCGAACTGCTTGGCCGCGAAGGGCTGAGCGAAGAGCGCCGGCAGCGCTACGTCGAGGCGATCGTCTCCACGGCGGACCGCGCGGCGACCCTGACCAGCCATTTGCTCGCCTTCAGCCGCCGCCAGGCGCTGCAGCCGGAAGTGCTCGACCTGAACGTCCGGCTGGACGCGTTCGCCGATGTGCTTGCCCGCACGCTCGGCTCGACGATCGAGGTGCGGCTGGATCTTCAGCCCGGCCTTTGGCTGATCGAGGCCGACCCGACCCAACTGGAAACCGCCCTGCTGAACGCGGCGATAAACGCCCGCGACGCAATGCCAGACGGCGGCACCATAACCCTGTCGACGGCGAACCGGCCGGGCGAAGAGGATTTCGTCTGCGTCGCGGTGCAGGACAATGGCTGGGGCATGCCCGCCGAGGTGAGCGAGCGGGCCTTCGAACCCTTTTTCACGACGAAGCCGACCGGCAAGGGCACTGGACTGGGCCTGTCGCAGATACACGGGTTCGCGGCACAGACCGGCGGGCGGGCGGAGATCGAGTCCCGCGAAGGCGAGGGGACAACCGTGCGCCTGTTGCTGCCGCGAAGCCATGCTGCGTTGAGTTCGGCGATTACCGAGACGGAACTGCCCGAGCTTCCGAACGGCCTGACCGTGCTGCTGGTCGAGGACAATGAGCAGGTCAGCGCCTTTGCCCGCCAGTTGCTCGAGGATCTGGACTTCAAGGTGCAGTCCGCCTCGTCCGGCGACGAAGCGCTTGCGTTGTTGAAGGGCAGTTCCGTCGATCTCGTCTTCAGCGATGTCGTAATGCCCGGGTTGAGCGGCATCGAACTTGCTAAGCGGCTGCGCGAGGATGCGCCGGCGCTGCCGGTGCTGCTGGCGACTGGCTATAGCGCCGATGTACTCAAAGGCGATGCGCGCGACTTCGAACTGGTGCGCAAACCCTATAGTCGCGATGCGCTGGTCGAAGCGCTGGCGCGGACGCTGGCTAAGCCGCCTGCAGCGCGCGCGGAAGCTTGAAGATCATATTCTCCTGAGCGGTCTCGACCTGCTCCTCCTCGATCGCGAACTGCTCCGCCAGCCGCGCGACCACTTCGCGGACCAGCAACTCGGGTGCCGAAGCGCCGGCGGTCAGGCCAAGAATCTTCACGCCGTCGAGCCAGGCGAAGTCGACATCGGATCCGCGCTGCACGAGCATCGCCCGCGTGCCAGCCCGTTCGGCCGCTTCAACCAGCCGCAGTGAGTTGGAGCTGTTCGGTGCGCCAATGACCAGCATCGCGTCGCAAAGGGGTGCTATCGCCTTGACCGCCGCCTGACGGTTGGAAGTGGCATAGCAGATATCCTCGCCGCGCGGGCCGGCAATGCTCGGGAAGCGGGTCTTCAGCGCGGAAATGATCTCGGCCGTATCGTCCACCGACAATGTCGTCTGGGTAAGGAATGCCAGATTGTTGGGATCGGTCGGAGCGAGCGCCGCCACATCCTCGACCGTTTCCACCAGAGTCATCACGCCCTCAGGCACTTGGCCGAAGGTGCCGATCACTTCGGGATGGCCGCGATGGCCGATGAAGAGGATGTGCCTTCCCGCCTGCACAAGCTTTTCGGCTTGGCTGTGCACCTTGGAGACGAGCGGGCAGGTCGCGTCGAGATACTGCAATCGGCGCGCCTCGGCTTCCGCCGGCACCGACTTGGGCACGCCATGGGCCGAGAAGATCACAGGCGCGGAATCCGGCACTTCGTCCAGCTCGTCCACAAATACTGCGCCCTTCGCCCGCAGCGCATCGACGACGAAGCGGTTGTGCACGATCTCGTGACGTACATAGACGGGCGCGCCGAACCGCTCGATTGCGAGCTCGACGATCCGGATCGCGCGGTCCACGCCGGCGCAAAAGCCGCGCGGGGCGGCAATCAGCAGCTTCAGGGGAGGAAGGGAGGCCATGCCTGCGCTCAGATAAGCGATTGCTTGCCTGCATCAAAGCGCCTTCCTATGGATTTCGCCAACTCTTCGCCCAGAGGAACGATCTTTGTCGCTTCGCACCCTGTCTGCCGCTGCCCTTCTCTTGACGCTCGGCGCCTGCGCCAGCCGCGAAGGCGAGATCACAAACGGGGGCGTGCTCGCCGCGCGTTCGGCCTGCCCGGCGGTGGGCATCCCTGCCCACACCGGCGACATTACCTTGTTCGACCCGCCGCAAAGCCGCGACGCGCGCGCGATCGATGTGACCGCCGTCATCACCAATCTGCGCACCAGCTGCGATGAGAGCGGCGCTGAGGTGGTGGCGACCACCACCTTCGACGTGCAGGCCCGCCGCCGAGATGCGACAGCGCCGCGCGAGGTCGTGCTTCCCTATTTCGTGACCATCGTGCGCGGCGGCAATGTCGTCGTCGCCAAGCGGATAAGCCGCGTCGCGATCAGCTTCGCCGCGGGCCAGGACCGCGCCACCGCCTCGGCTCAAGGGTCGAGCGTGATTGCCCGTGCCGCCGCCACTTTGCCCGAGGATGTGCGCAAGCAGATCACGCGCCGTCGGCGGGCGGGCGACGAGGATGCCGCCGTCGATCCGATGAGCGAGCCGGGCGTCCGCGCGGCCGTGGCGCGCGCAAGCTTCGAACTGCTCGTCGGCTTCCAGCTGACGCCCGACCAGCTGCAATATAACGTGACCCGCTAAACGCGTGGCTTCCGGGGCGGATATCGCGCTCGCTCACGCTCTGGCTGACGCGAGTGGCGCAGCGATCCGGCCCTACTTCCGCGCAGCGTTCGACCAGGAAGTAAAAGGAGACGCGTCGCCGGTCACCCAAGCCGATCAAGAAGCGGAGGCGGCGATCCGCACGCTACTCAACCGCGAACGGCCGCGCGACGGCATTATCGGCGAGGAATATGGCGAAGAGCGTAGCGATGCGGAGCGGGTCTGGGTGCTCGACCCGATCGACGGCACACGGTCCTTCATTGCCGGCCGCCCCATCTTCGGCACGCTGATCGCGCTGCTGGAGCAAGGCCGGCCGGTGCTGGGCGTGATCGACCAGCCCATCTCCAGAGAGCGCTGGATCGGCGCCGCAGGGCATCCCACCTTCTTCAACGGCAAGCCGGCTAAGACTCGCAAAGGCCGCAGTCTCGGCCAAGCGATCTTCGCCACCACCGCGCCGTGGTTCTGCCCGCCATTCGATGCACTGCGCGGCGCCACAGGAGACACGCTACTCGGGGGCGATTGCTATAACTACGCCCTGCTCGCATCGGGCCAGGTCGACCTAGTGGTCGAACAAGGCCTTCAGCTCTACGACTATGCCGCGTTGGTGCCGGTGGTCGAAGGCGCGGGCGGGCGCATGACCGATTGGTCGGGCTCGACCCTTCAGCAAGGTAGCGGCGGTCAGGTGATCGCCGCCGCCGACCAGGCCTTGCTCGAGCAGGTGTTGCCCCTGCTGCAGTCATCCCGGAACTGAAACGATCGGGCGGAGGTTGTCCCTGCCATGCGCGCCTTCGCGACCCTGCTTGAACGGCTGGTCTATACGCGGTCGCGCAACGCCAAGCTGAAGCTGATCGGCGACTATCTTCGCGCAACGCCGGATCCCGACCGCGGCTGGGCGCTCGCTGCCTTGACCGGCGATCTCGACCTGCCCGCCGTTAAGCCCGCGCTGATCCGCGCCTTGGTCGAAGAGCGGGTGGACCCCACCCTGTTCTGGCTCAGCCGCGACTATGTCGGCGACACCGCGGAGACGGTCTCGCTCATCTGGCCGCGGCCCGAGCGGGTACCCGACACGCCGCTCGATCTGTCGCTCGGCGCAGTGGTGGAGCGACTCCGTGCCCTGTCCCGCTCCGAGGCGCCGGGCGTGCTCGCCACTCATCTCGATCGGATGGAGCCCGAAGAGCGGTTCGCCCTGCTCAAGATGGCGACGGGAGCGCTCCGCGTCGGCGTAACGGCGCGGCTCGCCAAGACCGCGCTCGCCGAGGCGTTCGGGCTTGATGTCGCGGCAGTCGAGGAGGTTTGGCACGGCATCGGCCCGCCCTATCCGACGCTGTTCGCCTGGGCGGAAGGTCAAGCGCCGCAGCCGCTCGCTTCCGAGCTGCCGGTTTTCCGGCCGTTCATGCTCGCCCATGGCTTGGAAGATCTGCGCGTCGACATGGCCGACTATGCGGCTGAGTGGAAATGGGACGGCATTCGCGTCCAGCTCGTTCATGCCGGCGGCGAGACGCGGCTCTACAGCCGCGCCGGCGACGACATCACCCGCGGCTTTCCCGAGATCGCCGCCGCCTTCCGCACCCCCGGCGTGCTCGACGGCGAACTGATGGTAAAGGGGGAAGCGCAGGGCGCCGACGAGCATGGCGGCGCGGCGGCGAGCTTCAATGCGCTCCAGCAGCGGCTCAACCGGAAGGCGGTCACGGGCAAGATGCTGTCCGACTATCCCGCCTTTGTCCGCCTCTACGACATCCTGTTCGACGGCGCCGAGGATGTGCGCGAGCTGCCCTGGACGGCCCGCCGGCAGCGGCTCGAAGCCTTTGCTGCCGCACTCGATCCGGACCGGTTCGACGTCTCCAATCTAATCGAGGCGGAGGATTTCACCACGCTCGAAGCTATTCGCGCCGGGGCCCGCGACGCCGCAATCGAAGGCGTGATGCTGAAGCGTCGCGACAGCCCCTATGTCGCGGGAAGGCGCGTCGGCCTTTGGTACAAGTGGAAGCGCGATCCGCTCACCGCCGATTGCGTCGTCATGTACGCTCAGCGCGGCAATGGCCGCCGCTCGTCCTTCTACTCCGACTTCACCTTCGGCTGCTGGACGGAAGAAGGCGAGTTGCTGCCGGTCGGCAAGGCCTATTCGGGCGTCACCGACGAGGAGCTGAAATGGCTTGATCGCTGGGTGCGCAAGCACACGGTCCAGCGCTTCGGCCCTGTGCGTGAGGTGGAGAAGAGCCTAGTGTTCGAAGTCGCCTTCGACTCGATACATAGCTCGAGCCGGCACAAGTCCGGCGTGGCGATGCGCTTTCCCCGCATCGCCCGCATCCGCACCGACAAGCCCGCCGCCGAAGCGGACCGGGTGGACACGCTTCGGCGGCTGGTGACCTGAGGATCAGGGCAGGGCGACGAAGGATTCCACATGCGCCAGGACCGGCGAGACCGGCGCATAGAAGGTGGATGCGTCGGCGTTGACCGTCGCATAGGCGGCGCTGTTGGTTGCGACCGGCATTTGGAAACCATAGCCGGGGGTAATCAGCTGGCTGAGTGTATCCGGAGAATCGGGGTCCGGGATCAGCGAACGCAGCGTCGGCGTGTTGGACAGGTCGATATTCCCCGTGTCGATCAGGCCGGTGACGTTCTTGAGCACCACGTCCTCGGCGATGTTCCCCTTCAACGTCAGGCTGCTGCTGTTCTCGGCCCGTATCCAGAGATATTCGGGGTCGCCGCTCTGCGACACCAGGGTGTTGCCCGTGATTTGGCCGCCATGAAGGCCGTTCACCGTCAGGCCATTCCATGCGCTGTGGCTGTAGATCAGATTATTCTGAATATTGAAGTTCTTGTAGCCGAGCGTGCCGGGGTCCCAGATGAAGATGCCCTGCACCCCGCCGACCCCCTCACCGCTGGTCGCGCCGGGCGCAATTACGTTGTTGCGGATCGTTACGTTGCTGGAGCCGACCGTCTGGCCGGTGTTCCAGAACTGGATGCCGTCGGCATGATCTCCCGCGATGGGGCGGAAGTCGGTCATGCTGTTGGCGTCGATCATCATGCCATTGTTGCCGGCGGCGAGAATACCGTCGGAGCGGATGGTCTTGAAGCTGTTCGACTGCAGCGTGGCATTGGTGCTTGCCTGGACGAAAATGCCGCGAAACAGCTCGGAAAAATTGGAGAGATCGGCGCGAAAGTTGGTGACAGCCGACACGACCATGCCGACACCGTCGTTGGTTGGGTCATTGTCGCGCGAGCCATGGATCTGCACACCGTTCAACCGGATGTTGCTCGAGTCGCGGATCCAGTTAAGCTGCGTGAACTCCTTGGACTCGCCCGCATTCAACGCTCGGCCGAGATCAAGGCCCTTGAAGGTGATGTTCGACGATTTGGAGACGAACAGCCCGTCCATGTGCGCGCGATTGCTCCAGGAAGAGGCCTGGAGCGTAACGTTCGACGCATAGTTCCGGTTGTAGATGCTGACATTGCCGTAGTTCCCGGCCGCCAGCATGATCGTGTCGCCGCCGACCGCAGTCGAAAGCGCGGTCTGCAGCTGGGCTGCATTGGTAACGTTGATAATGGCCATGAGTCGTCCCCCCGGACGGCCGCGTATGCGGCGGGTTGCTGAATCGGCACAGCGCCGAGATTGGATCGAAGGTATCGCGCACTCGGAACGCTAATCGGGAACCCCCCGACAGGTTCGAGTGAGCACGAAGTTCTTTATGCTTGTTGTGCCGCCCCCGCGACATGTCACCGGCGCTAGAGAGCGCCCGGTTAACGCACGACTACAAAGCGCCGAGACGTGCCCCTCAAGCGGCGAGCGGCGGAACTAAGCCGTTCAATATGCAGTCTTTTGGAACGCCAGCGTGACAACCGTACGCATCAATATGTAGAGGTCGAGCAGGACCGACCAATTCTCGATATAGTAAAGGTCGTGCTCGAGCCGCTTGAGCAGCTTCTCTTCCGTGTCGGTCTCGCCGCGCCAGCCATGAACCTGCGCCCAGCCGGTCATCCCGGGCTTCACCTTGTGCCGCGCCGCATAGTGGGAGACCACGTCGGAAAAGACGCGATCGCCCGCCTTGGTGGACGGCGCGTGGGGACGTGGACCGACCAGCGACATTTCGCCGGTCATGACGTTGAACAGCTGCGGCAGTTCGTCGAGACTGGTGCGGCGCAGAATGCGGCCGACGCGCGTGATCCGGTCATCGTCCTTGCGCGCCTGGGTGATGCCGTCCGCCTCGCAGCGGTCGGCCCGCATCGAGCGGAACTTCCAGATGCGGAACCGCTGATTGTTGAAACCCTCGCGGTCCTGCCGGAAGAAGACCGGGCCAGGGCTGTCGAGCTTGATCGCGATCGCAATGATCGCGAATAGCGGCAGCACGAAGATCAAGCCGATGCTGGTCAGCACCAGATCCTCGATCCGTTTGACGATTTGGTCGAAGCCTGAAATCGGCCGTTCGAACAGCGTCATCACCGGCAGGTCGCCGAGCAGGACTACTGGGCGCTGCGAGAAGGCGAAGGTGGCGAGGTCCGGCGCCAGGCGGATCCGGACCGGCGTGATGGCAAGCTCGGCGACGACTTCCTGCAGGCGCTTTTCGGCCGACCATGGCAGGGCGACGATCACCTGGTCGATCTCGCCTTGCCGGATATGCCCGATCAGGTCAGACAGATTGCCGTAGAGCGGCAGATGCACTTCGCGCTCGGGCAACCGCTCCGGCAGCCGGTCGTCGAAAAAGCCGAGCAGGTCGATTGTCAGCTTTTCGTTGCCGAGAATATATTTGGCCAGGCGGTCGCCTTGCGAGCCCGCGCCAAAAATCGCCACGCGGTGGTTGAACACGCCCTGTTTCTTAAGGCGCTGCATCCACATCGTGCCCGCCGCACGTACGCCGAGCAAAGCGGCCGCGCCGGTGCCGAACCAGGTCAGCGCCCAGGCGCGCGAGAAATCCTCCGACACTTTGAGCAAAAAGCCCAAAGTCATCAAGAACATGCCGGTCGAAAGCCAGGCGGTCATTACGCGCGTCCAGCCGGTCCGGACGGAAAAGCGGGTATCGATATCGTAGCAGCCGGTCACCTCGGCCAGCGCCGCGTAGAACAGACAGGCGATTAGTGCGGCATTGCTATAGGCGGCCTCCATGCCGCGCGGGATCAGCTCGAGCGCGAAGCCCGCCGCGAGCCAGGCCGTTGCACCGACGGCAAGCATTTCGACCGCCCGAAGCCCGAGAATGCCGACCTCCAGAAGCACCGGCGAGCGCGAAGCACTCGACCGGGCGATACCGGTCGAGGCGCTTTCGGCGGCGGTGATGGTCGGTTCTTGCAGCATCAATCCCCTGTTCCGCGCCCCTGATCGGCCGCCGCGGACTTTCGGTCAGGCGGCGCTCGCCAGCTGGCGCGCTTTTTCTGTCGTGACGAGCGCGGGCCGATAGGCCGGCGGGACGGCCCGGATCAGATCGGCGGCGAAGCGCGCGTTCATCGCAAAGCCCGCCTTCGCATCCGCTTGCATGTTGGAGATGCGGACCAGTACGCCATCAGGAATAATACCCGCAAGAGCGGTGCGGAAGCGCATCCGCCGCTGTTCGCCATTGTCGACCGGCAGATATTCGCCGACGCGAGTCCAATAGCTGATGCGTTCTTCACGGCCGGGCGAGACGGCGACCAGGTCGCGTCCGGGGATTGCAACGCCACCTGCAAGGGGCAGAGCGGTGGGCCGGCTTTCGGTCACCTCAAAGCCGAAGGCCGGATAGCAAACCTCCGGCCGATGCAGTTGCAGCGTGTCGCTCTGCGTGTTGCCATAAGCGATCAGCAGCATGATTAGGCTTTCGTCCGGCCCGGCATACATGCGCGTGACCGTCTGGTTGTACAGCTTGGCCGCGAGGCTGTCCTCGCTTTGCGGTGCCAATACCCCGTCGCTGTCGCGCATCTCCCATTGCCCAAAGGCGCGAGGGATGCCGTTGTCCAGCTTTTGGCCCTCGGCCAGCAGCGAGACCCGGCGGTTCGGGCGCAACACTTCGGCGGTCGCCGCCGTCGCCAGGCAAGCGCCGCCGATGATCAGCTCGCGTCGATTGATCATGCCGCTTTCCTCGTCAGCAAACGGCGTACCGGCGTCATCAGCCCGTCGACCATGAAGATGCCTATCAGCGCGGTCGCGAACATCACCAGTCCTGCCGTCGAGTGGAGAAAGCCCTGCGCCGCCGCATTGCCCATATGATAGGTAATCAGCACCAGGATGATCACCCGCACCAGATTGGCCAGCAGCGCCACCGGGATGATCCAGAACATCAGGAACAGCGCATAGCGCCAGGAGGCGTTGTGCAGGATGTAGATGTAGAAGAGGCTGATGGCAGTAAGGCTGATCAGCGAGTTGAGGCCCGCACAGGCGTCCTCCACCAGCAGCTGATATTGCGCGACGTACAGCGTCACGCCCTCCCGCACGATC
This sequence comes from Sphingomonas sp., assembly GCF_035944535.1. Lineage (GTDB taxonomy): Bacteria > Pseudomonadota > Alphaproteobacteria > Sphingomonadales > Sphingomonadaceae > Sphingomonas_B. Next base: position 288,746 of record NZ_DASZBC010000014.1, on the reverse strand, counting down.
GGATAGCCGGCCTTGCCCAACAGCCAGGTCGCGCTCCACGACACCCATTCCTTCATCGGCGAGGTGAGCGTCGTCACCACCCAGCCGGGCATCGGCACGACAAATGCCATGTAGAGCAGCGGAAACCACATGCGCTTGACCGCTTCGGCACCGAACCAGCCATAGAAGATGGCCACGAACACGCCGCCCAGTGCCAATGCTTCCGTCGCAAGGAAGCCGAAGGCGCGGCTGAATGCATAAGCCAGCAGCGACGGCACCAGCAGCGCCAGCGTCCATGTCCAGCGGCCGGGCTGCTGGATGCTCTGCAACTCCTTCCAGCGTCGCGCGAACAGCCAGATGCCGGTCGCGAGCACGATCGGGCCGTGCACGCCCGCCTCTCCGGTCCAGGACTGGGTCGCAATGCCGATCATCGTCGGCACGAGCAGCAGGGCGATGCCGCCGAGCAGCGGCCAGTGCTTGGCCAGCATCTGGAGCAGGAGCGGCTGCGGCCGCAGGGCTCGAGCGGGCATTTCCATCAGAAATCGTTCAGGATCGAGCCCACCACCACCGAGCGGTCGGCGCGGAGCTGTTTGGCGAGCGTCTTCACATCCTCGACATAGCTTTGGTGCTTGCGTGACACGATCAGGCTGAAGCCCGCCATGGTGGCGACCCGCTGGCCGTCCGAACAGATGTTGGCGGGCGGCGTGTCGAAGATGGTCAGGTCATATTCGCGGAGCAGCTGGTCGACGAGCCCGCGGAACCGCGCGCCGGACAGCAATTCCTGCGGATTGTGGGGAGGCTCGCCGCCGCCGATCACCGCAAGATTCGGCATCAGCTCGGCATCGACGATGTCCGCCAGAGTGACCCCGTCATTGGAGAGATAATCGGCCAGGCCCGGCATGGAGAGCGGCAGGCTGCACAGATCGGCGATCATCGGATTGCGCAGATTGGCATCCACGATCGCGGTGCGCACGCCCGCTTGGGCCATGGCGACGGCCAGGTTCAAGGCGACATAGGTGCAGCCCGCTTCCGCGGCGGCCGCGCAGACGGCGAGCGACCGCCGGCCTTCGCGCAGATGCTGAGCGGCCAAACGCGTCCGCAGCGCACGGATCGATTCCGCCTCCAGACCTTGCGGATCGTTGATCATTACCGATTCGATCGCCGGCGCATGGCTTGGCGAAAGCTCGACCCGTTCGAGCGCGCGCGCCGGGGCGACCGCGTCCTGCTCCATTTCCTGGAGCGCCATCTTCATGCTCATCTCGTCACGCCTCCGCCAGCGCGCGGCGCCGGCTGGCGCCCTCGCGGTCGATCAGTCGCCGTACCCAGGCCACCAGGAAATTGTCCTGCTTGGGCTGGCCGACCACGGCCAGCACCGGCGCGCCGGTCGCGAACTCCAGATCGTCCTCGCTGCGCACACGGCGGGCCAGCAGTTCGACGAGCAGCGCGAGCAGCACACCCAGCACGAGGCCCAGCGCGATCGCGCCGAAGATCACCAGCGGCTTGTTCGGCCAGACCGGTTGGTCGGGCAGGTTGGTGTTGCCCATCGGCTCAAGCGGCGTCTGGCTCAACGCCTCGGCCTTCGCTTCCTCGGCCTTGGCGACGAGCTTCTGATACTGGTCGCGCTTGACGATGATGTCCGACTGCATCTGGTTCAGCCGGTCGATCTTGTCGGCCTGGGCGAGCACGCGTGCCTTTTGCGCCTGATAGGCACCTTCGATCTCGGCGCGGCTGGTGCCCTGGATCACGCTGCCGGTGGACCGCCCCGACTCCGCCTGCAACGCGGCAAGCTGCCGCTGCATCGCCTGGAGTTGCGGATGGTTGGGCCCCAAGGTCTGGCGGGCGGTTTCCACCTGCTGGCGCAAGATCGCCACCTGCGGGTTCGCCTGCACGCCCGGCACCACTTGAGGTGCGGTCGGCGCCGCGGCGGCGCTCGACAAGGCGGTCAACTTCGAGTTTTCAAGGTCGATATTGCCGGCCTGCAGCACGATGCCATTGGCCTTGGCATATTGGGTACGCTCTTCCTCGGCCTTCGTCACTTCGGCGAGCGCGCGACGTGCCTGTTCCTCGAACGACGCTGCGCTGCGCTGCGCATTGTTCGTCTTCTGGTCGCGGTTGAGCTTCAGAAAGGCTTCTCGGATCGCCTGGGCGATGCCTTGGGTCGAAGCGGGATCGTTGCCGCGATAGCTGATCTCGATGATGCTGCTCGCCTCGACGAAATTCGCCTCGGTATTTTCGATAATGCGCTGCGCCAGCCAGTCGCGAATGTCGCCGCCTGGACGGCCCGCCGCCTCGAACGCAGCCTGGTAGGCGGGGTCCGACGTCCAGCCGAGTTGGTCGACGACAATGCCGGCGGTCTGCACGTCCTTGATCAGCTTGACCTGTGTCGAGACATAGGAGGAGATAGCGCTGGCCGACATCGGCCCGCTGCCGATCAAATCCTGCCGGCTCAAGTCGATCAGCACGCGGTTGCGCGCCTCATACCGCTCCGGAAGCAGCTGGACGGTGATCGTCGCGGCCAGGAAGCAGGCGATCAGCGTCGCCAGGATGATCGCCTTACGCGCCGCCAGGATGCGCAGGAATTGAGCGAAACTCATGAGCGCGTGTCCTTAGAAAAGCCGTTCGCCAACGACGAGAACGTCGCCCGGTTTGATGACCATGTCGAGATTGGCCTTGGTCTCCTCGCCATCGCGGAAGAGCTTGATGCGCTTGGCCGAGCCTGAGGCGGTGAAGCCACCACCCCGGGCGACCGCCTTGCGGATCGTCATTTCGCCGCCACGGATGGGGTAGACGCCCGGCGCATTGATCTGGCCGTAGATGTAGAAGAGCTCGGCCTCGGGCACGAAGATCTTGTCGCCGGGGCTCACCCAGGGATCGTCGTCCGGACCGCCGGAAGCGAGCTTCTCGAACGGGTAATTACGCTGTTCGCCATTGGCGCGGGTGAGCGTCACGAAGTCGGCGCCCGTATCGCGCAGGCCGCCGGCGCGGGCGATGATCTCGGACAGGCGATAGTCGCGGTCGACCGGCTGCAGCCCGGCCTGAGCCACGGCGCCCAGCAGCACGACATAGCGGCTGGCAAAGCTGGCAATCTCGATATTGACGACCGGCTTGGCGTAGAAGCCGCCGGAACGCAGCTTCTCGGCGATCTTCGGCGCCAGCGTTAGCGCGGTTTCGCCAGCGATCTTCTGCTCACCGATGAAGGGCAGCTGGATAGTGCCGTTCGCCTTGACCCGGGCGCGGGTGGCGAATTCAGGCTGTCCGAGGACCGTGACCTCCACCACGTCGTCCGCGCCTAGCACATAGCCGGCAGTCACGTCGCGCTGCTGCTGGGTGGCGGGGGCGGGCGGGCGGGCAGGGCTGGTCTGCGCCTGCAGATTGGCGCCTTGCGGCATCGGCACGGGGGCCGGCGGCTGAGCCGTCGCGACACTTGCCGCCAACAGAGCCATCCCACCCAGAATATGCTTCACAATCTTCATGGTCCCTCGCCGGATCAGCGGCCGAGACGGTAGCTGGCGCCCACCGTCACCGTCGAATTGGTATAATTGAACAAGCTGTTGTTCGCTTTTCTGCCTTGCTGGCTGAATAGACCAGTTAGCCTTAACCGTCGATTGAGATCATATGCGACCCCGACATAGCCGCGCGTGAACTTGTCTTCGTCCAGAAAGGTGAAGACCTGGCCTTGGCCAAAATCGAAGTTCGTGCGGTAATCGCGGGTCTGATAGGAGCTGCCGAAGTTAAGGCTAAGCCGCGGATTGAAGCGGTAAGTGCCGTTCAGGCTATAGACTTCGGTGACCGAATAGGTCGCGAACACCGTGTTGGACACGTCGGCCGAACGGGATGCGAGAAGGTCGATGCTCAACCGATCCGTTGGCCTCAGTCCGAGGTTAAGGGAATAGTTGTTGCCGCGGAACTTGCGCGCATTGGCCGACTTTGGATTGACCCAGCTATAGCCCACCGCCACCGCGCCGAAGATGCGCGATCCGATGTTGCGTTCGAAGCGAATGCCCGCCGAGTAATTGGTGACGCCATCAAGCGCATCGGGGTCGAAAGCTGGATTGATCGGGAAGTCCGCAATCGGCAGCCTACGGACATTGCCGTTTACGTCGCGCCCCAGATACTCCGCCTTGGCATAGCTGCCGTAGAGCGCGATTCGGCCGAGCGATGGGCGTTGGTAGCCGATTGATCCGTCGATCACGTCCTGATCGGAGTCGAGCCCTTCCAAAAAGGCCGAGCTGTTGCGCACCGAAATATGGCGGTAGCCGATGCTCGGCGAAATGCCCGTTGCGCTGCCGCATTGCGCCTGCGCGCCGAAGGAGGTGCTCTCCTGAACATTGTTACGCGCACGAAATCCATCAGCGTCGGCGACGAAGATGTCGCCGGCGTTGGAACGCAGCCGTGCGTAGCCTGCGCTCGGGCTGACGACGCAGCTGCCCGCAACGGCCAGGTTCGCGCCGCCATCGAGCGAAATGCGTTCGCGGTTCAGCTGCGAGTTCTTGACGTAGAAGTCATAGCCGATCTGTCCGCGGATAAAGGCGGAGTTGCGGCCGAACGGCAGCGTCACATTGAGCAGCAGCGACGGCGTAAGCGAGAAATCGTCCCTCGATCGGCGATTGAGGAGACCGCCGCTGCCGACACCAAAGACGTTGCTGTCGTAACTGGCCTCGACCGAAGCACGAATATCGATCTGCCGGCTCGGTGCACCCGCATTGACCCGTGGTGCTGCGCCGAACGTCTGCGGCCGGGTCGCGGTAGTTTGAGCTAGGGCGGCATTCGCCGCGCCCGTGAGAAGCAGCACCAGCCAACGTGATTTCGTCAACCCTTTGTCCTTCTTCGTCCAGCGCGCCGGTCCCCGCCACCCAAGCGGCTATCGCTTTGTCAGACGAGCCGCAATCGCCGGACCACCGCCGCCGCGCATATCGGCTGCGCCTGTGGCGATTCGGAGACACTGGTTTGCTAGTTGTTCACCTGTTTATAGCATCTAAACACCCTTTCCTGCATTCCTTTCCCCTGAGAGATCGGGGTGACTGCGGATTGTTGGACTTTGTCATCGGCGAAGTTCGATGTTAGCGGGATGCCCTGATCGCACCGTTTAGGCGCACGAGGTAGCATGCAGACCATCTATGACTGGGTGACGGTGGCGATTTTCGCCGGGCTGATCGTGATTTTCCTGCAGCGTTCGGTCGGAGACGGCGAGCCCCAGGACTCGATCCTCAGCTACCTGCCCCCGTCGATCGGCTGTGCCGTCTCGAACTATTTCGGCAACGAGGGGCTCGAAAACGACAATGTCGCTTATCTGGTGCTGGGCGCGTTGGGCATCGTCGCGGTGCTGGTCTATACTTTTTACGTCATCAAGCCGTTTCAAGGACAGGGCAAGAGCTAGGCTCTGGCATGCCGCCGAACGTGATGATGATGGTGCGAGGTTGAAGCGTGGCGTTTTGGAACAGGATTTTCGGCTGGTTTCGTCGCGGACGTAACGCCGCGGAACAGACGCGGCCGGACCGGGCCGAGCTGATCGAGCGCCGGCGCGCGCGCCAGGCTGCGCTGGAGGCGCAGGCAGCCGAGGCGCAGCCCGCCGCCACTCCGCTCGATTCGAGCTTCCCGACCTTCCGTTCCTCGGCGGTGGAGCGCGGCCTTCCCCGCGGCGAGACTTCGCGGCTCGCCAAGGCGCGCATGACCCTGCGCGATGTCTTCACGCCCGCGCAGCCGGTCACCGAGCGGAGCAAGTTCGCCGGCCGGCTCGGCGTGCTGGCAAGGCTGATCGAAATTCTGGAGGATCAGCGTAGTCACGTCGTCATCTATGGCGAGCGCGGCATCGGCAAGACGTCGCTGGTCCACATCCTTGCCGACATCGCCCGCGAGTCGCGTTACGTGGTCGTCTATGCATCCTGCGGCGCTTTTTCGAGCTTCGAGGATATCTTCCGCGCAGTCCTTCGCGACATTCCGCAGCTCTATTTGCGCGACATCGATCCGACCGCGATCAGCGAAAACCAGGGCAGTGTCGCAGACAGGCTGACCGAAGATTTCGATGCGCGCCAGCTGGGCGAGCTGCTGTCCCATGTGACCGGCACGCGCGTCATCATCATTCTCGATGAATATGACCGCGCGGAAAGCGACCAGTTCCGCCAGAGCGTCGCCGAGCTGATCAAGAACCTGTCGGACCGCGCGGCGCGCGTGCAGCTGGTGCTGGCGGGCGTCGCCTCGAACCTCCAGCAGCTGATCGGCTACATTCCGTCGATCCGGCGCAACATCATGGGCCTGCCAATGCCGCGCCTGTCGAGCGAGGAAGTGCGGGCGCTGATTCGCATCGGCGAGAAGAGCGCGGGCGTCGCGTTCGACGAGGATGCGGTGAAGGCAATCGAGTCGCTGTCGAACGGTTCGCCATATCTGGTCCGCCTCGTCAGCCATCACGCCTCGATGATCGCGCTCGATGCCGAGCGGATGCGCATCGAGCTCGGGGACGTTTGGGCGGCGCTCGACAAGGTCGTCGAGGAATCGGCGAGCCGCATCGATCCGCGCCTGATTGCGGCGGTGGAGCCCTTCCTGGGACCACAGCATCGGACTGTCATCCATGCGGCCGCTCGCGCGGCGAGCACCCCCGATGGCTGGTTCACGCCCGAGGACGCGCTGTCGCTTTGCGACAACTGCCCCCCTGAGCGGATGCTCAAGGAGCTGAACGAACTGACCCTCGCCGGCGTGGCGGAGCGCGCCGCTGAAGGCGACGGCGCCCGCTTCCGCTTCCGCGAGGAGCCGCTGCCGACCTATCTCTGGATGCGCGTGGCTCGCGACAATCTCGACTCCGACAAGGTTACGCCGCCCACGCGCTCAGTCGCGTCTTGAGATAGTCTGACAGCGGCGTCAGGTCGGTCGTCGCCAGCACCGGCGGCTTGGCCCGCGCCCGTTCGATACAGGCGCCCAGATCGCCTGCCTCCAGCGCGATCTCGATCAGTCCACGCGCGGCGAAGGCGGCGGTGATCTCCTCCTGGTGATCGTCATAATGCTCGCCGAGCGAAAAGCGACGGGGCATAGCGATGGTCCGGCAGCCGGCGCGCAGGGCGGTGATCAGCGATCCGGTGCCGCCGTGGCAGACGACGAACGCCGCATCCTTCAGGATCGCCTGGACCTGATCGAAGGGGATCGAGCGATGCACCTCCACGCCCTCGGGAAGGTCTTGCGGCAGATTGACATCGCCAATCTGCAGGATCACCCGCTCCGGCAGCTCGCCGCGCCGCTTCAGGTCGAGCACCGCGTCGACCAGCCGCGGAAAGCCGAGCGTCGCGCCGACCGTCGCGAACAGCAGCGGCTGCTTCTCGGGCGGCGTACCCTCCAGCCGCCGAAACGGGTCGAACAAGGTCGCGTCCGGCCAATGTTCCTTCAGCGCGGGCGACTGGACGATCGTCTCGGTCGCGAACGGCTTGACGCCGCGGGCGAATTTGGAAGGCGCGTCGAATCGGGCAAATGTCTCGATCAGTACCAATTTGGCGCCCTGCGCGCGCGAGACGAGTGCGGTCCAGTACATCGCGCCCGCGCCGGTCGTGATCACCGCGTCCGGCCGCTCCTTCATGACGATCCGCGCGGATTGGGCGGCGTTGCGCAGCGCGCCTTTCACCATGTCGGCACCTCGGCCGAGCTTCGCCTGGCCGATCGCATAATGGTCGACGAAGCGCACCGGATGCTTATCTGCCAGGCTGCGGCCGAGCGCCGTGTCTTCGGTGACGAAGAAATAGTCATGCTCGCGCCAGGCCGGCTCTAGGTCCAGCAACTGGCGGACATGGCCGCCGCCGGACGCCGCAAGGCAAAGCTTGAGCCTGTTCTTCGTCACGCGACCTCCGGTTCTTGCCCTGGGCTTAACGTTATTTTCGGTTCCGCCCGCCCATTTGCCTGCTAAGAGAGCGGCGTCAAATCGGCGGCGCCTCGCGCCCGATGGGGAGTGATCTATGCGGAAAATCTTTACGGCGGCGTTGATGGCGGGAAGCGCGCTGCTGGTCAGCGGCTGCGGCGACAAGGAAGGCGGCGGTGAGCTGGAAAAGGGCCAGGTCGTTGCGACCGTCAACGGCAAGGACATCACCGTTCACGAGCTGAATGCCGAACTGCAGGGCGCGCAGCTGCCGCAGAACATCACGCCCGAGCAGCGCAAGCAGGTCGAGCAGCAGGCGCTGCAGCAGGTCGTCAACCGCCGTATCCTGGCCGACGTCGCGCGCGAACGCGGCCTCGACAAGACGCCGATGTTCCTGCTGCAAGAGCGCCGCGCCGAAGAAGGCATTCTCGTCCAGATGCTGCAGCGGCAGATGAGCTCGGCCGTGAAGCAGCCGACCCAGACCGAGATAGCGACCTTCATGGCGCAGAATCCGGACCTGTTCGCCGAACGGAAGATCTTCACCGTCGACCAGATTCAGTTCCAGACGCCGCGTGACCCGAACATCCTGCGCAAATATCAGCCGCTGAAGACGATGGCGGAAGTCGAGGCGATGCTGAAGCAGGACGGCCTGCAATATCGCCGCGCGCCCGCCACGCTCGACGTCGCCCGCGCCAATCCGGAACTGGTCAGCCAGGTTCTGAAGATGAACCGCGAGGACATTTTCATCATCCCGGCGGGACAGGTGATGGTCGCAAACCTGATTACCGACACCAAGGTCCAGCCGCTGACCGGCAACGAGGCCCAGCAGCTCGCCGCCGGCATGATCCAGCAGCGCAAGTTCAACGAGCTGATCAAGCGCGACCTCGAACCCAAGGTGAAGAAGGCTGAAAGCGAAGTGAAGTATCAGGCCGGTTTCGGTCCGCCGAAGAAGCCGGCTCAGGCCGGCGGCGCCGTCGGGGCCAGCAAGTAAGGATCGGGGCGGCTTCGGCCGCCCCTTTCGTTTCAGCCCGGCGAGCCCGCATAGGGCGTTTCGTCCCAGAGCTTCCACCAGAGCAGCTTGCCCAGGCCGCCGCTGGCGCGCACGGCGGCGCTGCGCCAGCCCGGTCGACCTACGGCCCGCATCGCGAGCGCCCGGCCGCCATGCAGGCCATATTGCACCGCCCCCACACCCATCCAGATCGCCGCCTTGGCCCAGCCTTTCGGGCCGCCCGCACCACGCATCATGATGATCCGCTGCTGGCCGTGCCGGAACTTGCGGCTGCTCACATAGGCCTGGGTCGAGCGGTCGGGCGGAATCTGCTCCTCGACGACCGCTTCAGGGTTCCAGCGCAAGGTCAGCCCACGTTCGACCAGCGAGCGGACCAGCCACACATCCTCGCCGCCGGTTCCGTTCAGCTTGGCTGAAAATGGTTCGGTCTCAACGAAACATTCTGTCTTGCGGAAGAGCGAGTTGCCGGTGCCGACATGGATCCAGCGGTCCGAAATGTCGGCATCGGCTGCGCGCTTCAGGTCGCGGGTGTAGAGATCGTCGAGCAGCCCCTGAAGCCCCGGCGCGACCTCGCCCAGATAGCGCGGCACGACCATTCCGAAGCTTGCCGTCACGCCCATTTCGACATGCCGCAGCAGCGCCGCGATCCAGCCCGGCCGCGCGACCTCGTCATCGTCGATGAAGCCCAGATAGGCGCCGGCAGCATCGCGCACTGCCCGGTTGCGCGCCTGGACGACGCCTGGCTTCGGCTCATGCGCATAGCGGACATCGGTCCGGCCATAGCCTTCGACTGTCTCTCGCGCGCTGGCGCCCGGATCATTGTCGACAACGAGCAACTCCACGCCGCTTTCCAGTTGCGGCACCAGCGAATCGAGGCACTCGCGCAGCATCGCCGGGCGGCGAAAGGTCGGTATGCCGATGGTCAACTGCATCAGATGCGCCCTTCTTCGGCCGCATTCAGGAACGCCTCTATGTCCGGGCTTTGCAGCAGAGGCGCGGCGCGGCGGATGCGCTCGTCCGGCCAGTCCCACCAGCGCAGCGCCAGCAGCCGCGTGATCACCTCGTCGGAAAAGCGCATCCGGATCGGTTTGGCCGGGTTGCCCCCGACCACTGCATAAGGCGGTACATCTTTGGCGACCAGCGCCCGCGCGGCCACCACCGCGCCATCGCCGATCGTCACGCCGGACATGATCATCGCCTCGCGTCCGATCCAGACGTCATTGCCGATCACCACGTCGCCGCGGCTCTTCGGCTGATCGGGATGGGCATGCTCGCGCCACAGGGCGCCGAACGGATAGGTCGTCACCCATTCCGGGTGGTGCTCGCCGCCCAAAAAGATGCGGACGTCGGCTGCGATCGAGCAATAGGCGCCGATCTTCAGCTTCGCGTCATTGGGATAGCTGAGGATGCGGGGGCGCCCATAGGTGCCGCGTCCGATCTCATAATGCGGGAAGTGGCGAGCCGTCGTATCGAGCGGCGGCTCCTCCCCGCGCAGCTTCGCCAGCCGCACACGCAGCCGCCCGACAAACTCGTCCAATGCCGTCCCCAGACCCATCAGGCCGCTGCACCCCGTTTCCCGCCGCGCCGCCTTTGACGCGCTGATGCTACCAACAGGTGCATAGGCGCGCGCGCCGTGCAAAAAAAGCGTCAGGCGACCAGCGGAAAGCGGAGCAGGCGATCGGCGAGCGGCACCAGCGCCTCCGCCCGGCGTCCCACGGCGCGAATGATTTCAGGGTGATGGGCATCGAGCCCTCCGGTCAGCGCCCCGAACGCCGGCAGGATCAGCTTGGTCTGCGTCAGCACGAAACAGCGCCGCGCGACGTTTCGCCCGCGATGGCTGAGCCGCAGCTTGGGATGAAAATGCCCGGACAGCTCCGGCCGGGTCTCCCGCGCCTCGGCCTCGTGGCGCAGCACCAGCCCGTCCACCTCCGCCTCGATCATGATCTCGCCGCCGCAATGGTCGACCAGCGCGGCATCGTGATTGCCGGTGATCCAAACGAAGCGCGTGGCGCTCGTCAAATCGGTCAGCATGCGCCGCGCCTCGGGGGGTAATCGTTCGCAGCCTTCGCTGTCGTGAAAGCTGTCGCCCAGGCACCAGATTTCCGCCGCCTGTGTCGTCCGGACCAGCGCCGCCAGTGCGGTCAGCGTCGCCTGCGAATCATAAGGTGGCAGCATTTGGCCGCTGCGCGCCGCGAACCAGCTCGCTTTCTCCAGGTGCAGGTCGGCGACGATCAACGCCCGTCGCGCCGGCCAGAACAGCGCACCGTCCTTCAGCGCGATCAGCTCATGCCCGGCGAACGAAAAGGGAACCATGCACATCCCTTACCGTTCTCCGCCCGTCCTGCAACGGGACGGAAGCGAAACTTTTGCGCTTAGGCCCGAGAGCCGAAATGAGTTGTGGTTAACGCCGACTCAGGAAGGGGAGGGGTGCCCATGTCCGTGAAGTTTCTGCTGGCTGCCACCGCGATCGCGCTTGCCGCACCGGTTTCGCCCTTGACGATCACCGAGAGGTTCGGAACGCTGGCACCGAAAGATACGCCGCTGCCGTCGATCGTTTCGCCCGTGGGCACATTCACCGGCGCGGCCGGGTCGCCCTTCGCCAACGTCTTCATCGCCTCGCCCGGCTATAATAATTCCGGCCCCGGCAACAATCCGACGACGAGTTCGATCCTCGTGGCCAATGGCGATGAGTCCTTCGACGTGACCCTTGCTTTTGCCGCACGCTCAATCTCCATGGACGTCTACCTGAATGATCTGGGTCCCGCGACCGTGACACTATTCAACGGAAACGCGACAGTCGCTTCCTTCACCTTCCTCGCGGATGCTTCGCCGGCAAATAAATTCTCGACCGTCTCGTTCAGCAGCACGCTCACTCAGGTCACGCGCTTTACTTTCGTCTCTACCAATGGCGGTTCGCTCAACACCGGCCTCGACAATGTGTCGATCACAGCGGTGCCCGAGCCGGCGAGCTGGGCGATGATGATCGGCGGCTTTGCGTTCGCGGGCGCGGCGTTGCGCCGGAGGCCCCGGCCGGTACTGGCTTAGCGGCTGGCCCGCGCCTGCGTCTGCTCCATGACGCGGAGCAGATTGCCGCTCCAGATTTTCTCGACGTCGGCGTCCGAATAGCCTGCCGTCTTCAGCGCAGCCGTGATCCGCGGCAGGCGGCTGACATCGGGCATGGAGATCAGCCCGCCGCCGCCATCCCAGTCCATCCCGATGCCGACATGATCGGAGCCGACAAGCTTCAGCACGTGAAGCAGGCTCTGCATGTAGCGCTCGAAACTGACCGGATTGCTCGGCCCGGTCTGCTCCAGCTGGGCGTGCCTGGCGCCGATCTCCCGCTGCTCGCGGGGGCTGACACTCTCCATCAGCTCGGCGCCGACCTGGTCCCTCTCCGGCCGCGCGTCCATCTTCGCCAGGAACACCGAGTTGACGAAGATCACGCCGCCTTTGGCCGCCAGCCGCTTAATCCGCGCATCATCAAGATTTCGGGGGTGATCGAACAAAGCCTTAGGTCCCGAATGCGACAGCACGACGGGCGCCGTCGATAGCTCCAGCACCTGGTCGAACGCCTCGTCTGAGGCGTGGCTCAGGTCGATCAGCATGCCGAGCCGATTGGCTTCCTTCACCCATTCACGGCCGAGCGGGCTGAGGCCGCCCCATGTCCGCTTGCCCTTGTTGGCGGCGTCCGCGAACTGATTGTCGCCATTGTGCACCGGCCCCGCCATGCGCACGCCGGTTTCGTGAAAGTCGCGCAGTGCGGCGACGCTATCCCCCAGCGGATAGCTGTTCTCGATCGACTGGAGGACGATGCGCTTGCCGGCCTTCGCGATGCGGCGCGCGTCGGCGGGCGTGAAGGCGAGCTCCATCTCGCGGGCATTTTCGCGCACCATTGCGCGGATCCAGGCCGCGCGCCGCCAGGCATGTGCCTTGGCGGCCGCATAGCCTGCGGGCGTCAGTGGCCCCTGTTCGGTGTAGATGACGAAAAAGCCGCCATCGAGCCCACCCTGCTTCATCCGCGGCAGGTCGACCTGCGTGATCGTGTCCGCAAAGCCGTGCCGCTCGGCGAAGCTCCAGCCCGGCCGGCCCAGGTTCACCGGCGTGTCGAGATGCGTGTCGAGAGTGATGATCCGATCGTGCAGCGACGGCGTGGCGAGAAGAACAGCAAGAAGAAGTGACATTTCTACTCCGTCACCCCGGCCTTGAGCCGGGGTCCCGCTTCTTCCTTCAAGAAACCCGAGAAGAAAAGCGGGATCCCGGCTCAAGGCCGGGATGACGAGGAATCAACGACTCGCCAGCAAGACCCGCGCGCCGAGCGCCGCGCCGTCGGGCAGCATGAAGCGCACCTGCTTGTTCGCGAAATCGACCGACACCCGATCGAACAGCCGCAGCGCGTCCATGCCGAGCAGCAGCGCCGGCTGATTGGCGAGACCGAAGCGCTTGAATGGCTCGGCGTCGGTGAAGGCGACGGGGATGTTGCTGAAGTCGGCCCCGCCGATCTGGATGCGGTCGACCGTTGCGAACTGCGCGGACACCGTCTCGCCGGTGACGCCGCTCAATGTTACTGCGCGCAGCGGGCCGATCTTGTTGCGCCGCTGCAGCCGGTGGAGCAGCGCCAGATTACCGATGCTGGTCTGCGCGCCGGTATCGACGATCACCCGCACGCGCTCGCCCATGAAACGCGAATCGACCAGGATCAGCTGGCCGAACTTGCTTTTGGCCGAAACGACGATCGTGTCGGGATCAACATCCTCCACCTGACGGGCCGGCGTGACCCGCATCTCGTTCTTCCTGAAGTCGATGGTCACGCGCCGGCTCTTCAAGGCATCGATGCCGAGCATGCCGGGCGCGCCGATATGGGCCCGGTCAAGCGCCGGAGCCTCGATCTCCTTCACTTTGGTGCCGGACAGCTCGAGATGCGGCACGATCACCGTGTTCACTTTGCCCGAGCCGGTGACGGTGACGAGGTTGCGAACCGGCCCTTTTTGCAGGTTGAGCCGGTCGGCCAACTGCCGCGAAATGACCGTGCGTTCGGCGCCGGTGTCGATCACGAACGGGAGCGGGGCGCTGTCATGGACCCGGACCTGCACCGTCATCCGCCTCGAGCCGTCCGCGCCGAGCGCCACCGAGGAGATATCCTCCGGCGCCTCGGCGGGCGGCGTCATCGCCATGGCCAGGATCAGGCTCAGCATCTTGTCTCTCCTCTTGGAGCGAGAGAGTAACCTAAGCTGTCAGAAGCTCAATCCGTCGCCATCGCTTCGGCGACCAGCGCTTCCGCTTCGATCAACAGCGAGTCCTCGGCGCTCGCCTGGCTCACCCGCTCACGGCCGATAAGCACCAGCACCGGCACGGCGAGCGGGCTGACGCGGGGCAAATCGACGTGCAGCATCGTTGCTTGGGCGCGGTCGAGCAGCCGGGCGAGGCGGCCGACATCGGTCATTTTCGCCCGCGCATCGTCCCAGGCGGCGCGGAGCAGCAGATGGTCGGGCTCGTAACGCCGCAGCACGTCGTAGATGAGGTCGGTCGAAAAGCTCACTTGCTTGCCGGTCTTGCGCTTGCCCGGATGCTGGCGCTCGACCAGGCCGCCGATCACCGCCACTTCGCGAAAGGCGCGCTTCAGCAGCGAGGATTGCTGAACCCAGTCGACGAACTCATGCTCAAGAATGTCGGCGGAAAAGAGCGGCCGCGGGTCGGCGACAGGCTCCAGGCTGTAGGTCGCGATCGCATAGTCGGATGCGACAAAGCCGAGCGGCTTCAGGCCGAAAGTTTCCATCCGCTTGGTGACAAGCATGCCGAGCGCCTGGTGCGCGTTCCATCCTTCAAAGCTGTACACCACCATATGGTGGCGCTTCTCCCGCTCGAACGTCTCGATCAGCAATTGGTCGGGGGCGGGCAGGGCGGAGCGCCGCGCCTGCATCTCCAGCCATTCGCGCACATCGTCGGGAAAGCGCGGCCATTCCTCGGGCGAGGCAAGAAAGGCCCGCACCCGGTCTGCCAAGTTGGTCGAGATCGGCATGCGCGCGCCGCCATAAGTCGGGATGCGCGCCGGCTTGGACGTCGCCCTGACGATCAGGTCCTCGACCTCCTGCCGCTCCACTTCCAGCACCAGCCCGGCGAAGAAGAAAGTGTCGCCGGGCGACAGTGTGGCGGCGAACGCTTCCTCGACCTTGCCGACGCTGCGCCCGTTCTTGAAGCGGACGTTCAGCATCGTCGCCTCGACGATGATGCCGGCGTTCAGCCGGTGCTGCGTCACGAACTTCGGATGAGTGACCCGCCACAGCCCGTCCGGACCCTTGGTCAGCCGCTTGAACCGGTCATAGGCTTTGAGCGCATAGCCGCCCGACTCGATATAGCTCAGCACCTGGCCGAAGCGCTCGTCTGTCAGCGCCGAATAGGGGAGGGCCGAGCGGAGTTCGTCCAGCAGCTCGGCCTCACTGAACGGCGCGGCGCAGGCACAGGCCATGATGTGCTGGGCAAGCACGTCGAGCGCGCCCGACCGGAACACTTCATGGTCCAGCTCGCCCTGCTCGACCGCATCGAGCGCCGCGCGCGCTTCCAGATATTCGAAGCGGTTGCCGGGGACGAGGATCGCCTCGGACGGCTCGTCGAGCCGGTGATTGGCGCGGCCCGTGCGCTGCAGCAGCCGCGACGCGCCCTTGGGCGCCCCCATCTGGATCACGCAGTCGACATCGCCCCAGTCGACGCCGAGGTCGAGCGATGCCGTCGCAACCAGCGCCCGCAGCCGCCCCTCGGCCATCGCCAGTTCGACCTTGCGCCGTGCCTCCCGGGAGAGCGAGCCGTGGTGGATGCCGATCGGCAGCTTCAGCTCGTTGACCGTCCACAGATCCTGGAAGATCAGCTCGGCCAGGCTACGCGTGTTGCAGAAGACGATGGTGGTGCGGTGCGTCTCGATCTCCGCCATCACCTGCGCCGCGGCGTAGCGTCCGGAATGTCCGGCCCAGGGAATGCGATCTTCTGGGATAAGGATCGAGATATTCGGGTCCGCGCCTTGCTCGCCCTCGACCAAGGTGACGGTGTTGATGTCCCCGTCCGGCGCCAGCCAGGCGCGATAATCGTCCAGATCGGCGACTGTCGCAGACAGCGCGACCCGCCGCAGCCCAGGCGCGATCCGCTGCAGCCGCGCCATGCACAGGCTGAGCAGGTCGCCTCGCTTGCCGGTCGCAAAGGCGTGCACCTCGTCGACGACGATGGTGCGCAGCCCGGAGAACATCGTGAAGCTGTCCGGATAGGACAGCAGCAGGCTCAGCGATTCGGGCGTAGTCAGCAGCATCTGCGGCGGCCGCACGCGCTGCCGCGCCTTGCGGTCGGACGGCGTGTCCCCGCTCCGCGTCTCGACCCTGATGTCGAGCCCCATCTCTTCTATCGGCGTCAGCAGGTTGCGCTGCACGTCGACCGCCAGTGCCTTGAGCGGAGACACGTAAAGGGTGTGCAGCGCGTCGGTCGGCTCCTCGATCAGCTCGACCAGACTGGGCAGGAACCCCGCCAGCGTCTTGCCCGCGCCCGTCGCGGCGACGAGCAGCCCATGCTCCCCCCGCCGCGCCACCTCCAGCATCTCCAGTTGATGCCGCCTGGGCGCCCAGCCCTTGCTGGCGAACCAGGCGGAGAGTTGGGGAGGAAGCTCAACCAATTTCTGTGCTCCGGCGCAGGCCGGAGCTCTGCGTAGCAGCGCCCGAGCTCATCCGAACAGCGCTCCGGCCTTCGCCGGAGCACAGGAAGCTAACGCTCCACGCCGTCGTCGCGCCGGTGCTCCTCCGCATCTTCGCGCGCATAGATCTCCCGCGTGCCGGCATCGGTGCGGGCCAGTTCTTCCGGGCTCTCATGCTTGCGGTTGCGCTGCATCGCCAGGAACATGATCAGCCCCAGCAAGATGGTGCCGATCCCCAAAGTCACGATCCATGCGGTGCCCACGTCTCACTCCTTGGCTCTAGTCGAACTCGTCAACGAAGCGGAACGGTTTGCGATCCAAGCGGGTTGCGCTAGCGATACGCCCATGACCAAGCCGCTCTCCCGCGCCATCCTCTTTGCCGTGCTCGCCCTGATCGTCTCCGCGATCCTCAGCGCCATCGTGCTGCTGTTCCTGGTCGGCGTGCCCGGCTCCCGCGACGCGGCGGCGGAGTTCCAGCGCCAGGCAATCTCGCGCGCGGTCGGCGTCGACCTGATCGTCGGCGGGCTCGTCGCGCTTGGGGCGGGCTGGCTCGCCGGGCGTCCCTTCCATGGACGCGAGGCGACGATGACCGGGCTGATGACCGGCCTCGCCTTCATCCTCCTTGATCTGCTGATCATCCTGCTGTTCGGCAATGCCGACCGGCTCGAACTTGCGACGATGGCCGCTTCCTATGCCGACAAGCTGGCGGCGGCGACGCTCGGCGGCTTTCTGGCCGGCCGCAGCCCCGCCCGCGCCGACGAAGACGAGCCCGCGGGCGTTTCGCTCGACAAGGAATGAGGCCGCTCGGCGCCTGGATTGAGCCCTATCCGGACGGCATCTACGTCCCCGCGGCCGACGCCTGGATCGATCCCTCGACACCCAAGCCGCGAGCGCTCGTCACCCACGGCCATAGCGACCATGCGCGCGGCGGCCATGAGGCGGTCTGGGCTACGCCCGAGACGCTCGCCATCATGGACGCGCGCTACGGGTCGCAGGCCGCCAACCCCGTCGCCTATGGCGAAACCATCCGCATGGGCGATGTCGAGATCAGCTTCGTGCCGGCCGGTCACGTCCTCGGCTCTGCGCAGATCGTGCTGGAACATGCCGGCGAGCGGGTCGTCGTGTCGGGCGATTACAAGCGCCGCCCCGATCCGACCTGCCTGCCCTTCGAGCCGCAGCCCTGCGACATCTTCATCACCGAAGCGACTTTCGGCTTGCCGGTCTTCCTCCACCCCGAAACCGGGGACGAGATCGACAAACTCCTGGCGGCGCTCCACGCCAACCCCGATCGCTGCGTGCTGGTCGGCGCCTACGCGCTCGGCAAGGCGCAGCGTGTCATTACCGAACTGCGGCTGCGCGGCCATGACGACCCGATCTACATCCATGGCGCGCTGCAGCGGCTTTGCGATCTTTATGCCCAGCACCGCGTCCCGCTCGGCGAACTCCGCCCCGCGACCGGCGTGAGCAAACGCGAGATTGCCGGCCATATCGTCTTGGCCCCGCCCGGAGCGCTCAACGACCGCTGGAGCCGCCGCCTGCCCGACCCGATCACCGCCATGGCCTCGGGTTGGATGCGCATCCGCCAGCGCGCCGTGCAGCGCAATGTCGAGCTGCCGCTGATCATCTCCGACCATGCCGATTGGCACGAACTGACCGAGACCATCCTCGAGATCGCGCCTAAGGAAGTCTGGGTCACGCATGGGCGTGAGGATGCGCTCATCCACTGGTGCATGACGCGCCAGATCAAGGCCCGCGCGCTCGACCTCACCGGCTATGAGGATGAGGATGATTAGCCCATCCGTCATTGCGAGCGAAGCGAAGCAATCCAGCGCGGCGGCGGGGCTATGGATTGCTTCGTCGCAAAGCTCCTCGCAATGACGAGTGTGTGAACGAAGCCGATTTCATCGCCGCCCTCCGGTCCCTCGCCACTGCACCTGCGGCGCGCGGCCTGCTCGACGACGCGGCGGTGCTCGGCGACCTCGTCTTCACCCACGACATGATCGTCGAGGGCGTGCACTTCCTGCCCGGGGATCCGCCCGAGGATGTGGCCTGGAAGCTTGCCGCCGTGAACCTGTCTGACCTGGCCGCCAAGGGAGCCGAGCCCGTCGGATGCCTGCTCGGCTACACGCTCGGCTCCCCCGATTGGAACGCCGCCTTCATCACCGGCCTACGCGACGTTCTCGATACCTATGCCATGCCGCTTCTGGGCGGCGACACGGTCAAGGCGAACGGCCCTCGCAGCTTCGGCCTGACGGCGATCGGACGCGCGTCTAACCCGCCGTCCCGGTCCGGCGCTAAGCCGAGTGACTCCCTCTATGTCACCGGTGTCATAGGGCGTGCGGGGATCGGCCTGAACCTGTCGCGGTGGGGCGGGCAAGGCGCTGAGATCCAGGCATATCGCCGCCCCCAGCCTCGCATCGCAGAAGGCCGCGCCCTCGCTCCTCTGGTCCATGCGATGATGGACGTGTCCGATGGCCTGCTGATCGACGCTTCTCGCATGGCGGAAGCGAGCGGGCTTGCCGTGACCATCGACCTCGATGCGGTTCCGACCGAAGGCGACCCGATCGCCGCGGTTACGGCGGGGGACGATTATGAACTCCTCTTCGCCGCCCCGGAAGCGCCTCCATCGGTGCCTGCGACCCGGATCGGGCACTTCGACGCCGGGTCAGGATTGACGCTGTTGCGCTCGGGGGTGCCGATCCCGCTTCCGGCAAGCCTGGGTTGGGAGCATGGCGCATGAGCTGGTGGGTGTTCGGTCCCCGGCGCCGGGTGCTTGCCGCGCTTGCCCGCGACGATCGGCCGATCCGCCACCTTTATGGCTTTGAGGCTCGGACGACGATAGCGGAGCTTCGCGACCGGCTCGCGGGCCCCGGTGATCACGAGACGCTCGCCTGGCCTGATTTCGAAGCTTATCGCGACTATCTGCTCTCGAACTTCCGGCGTGACGGCCGGCGGCAGCGTGTCTGGCCCGAAGAGCGCGACGCGTGGCGCTTTCCGATGCTATCCCGCTTCACCGTGGTGCTGAAGGACGGGACGATCGAGTTCTGGCCGGACGAATGGCAGAGCGCGCCTAGTCGCAAAGGTCCGCCTTATGTGGTGAAGGGCTGACGCCGCCGCGCGATCCAGCGCCCCAGCAGCACGCCCGGCATCGCCGGCACGAAGCCCGCAACCACGAAGATCATCTCGAATATGATCAGCTCGGCGGCAAAATGGCCTTCCAGGGCAGCAAGCACGGACAGGAAAACGACCCACAGCAGCAGCACGAGGCCCAGTGTCTTCAGCATGCCGATCCGCGCCCATGCGGTCAGCGCCACATTCAGGATCAGGCTCGCGCCGAAGGCTATGCCGATCGCTACGTCGATATGGTGCATCGCTCAGCCATCCAGGCCGATCAGAGCGCGCAACCGACCCCGGAAGCTCGGCGGCTCGTCAGGCTTCTGTCCGAGCCAGGCCGCCGTCCAGTTCAGCCGCTGGCGATGGGCCGGACAGCCGATCCCGTCATCCAGATGGTTCAGCCGGTAGCTGCTGGTCGCTCGCCGTGCCGCCGACCTGGCGGCATCCGAGGGCATTCGGTCCAGAATGGCGACGAGGCCCGGATCCTTCACATTCTCCTCGCCAAGTTCCGCCACCTGCAGCGGCTCGGCCGTCATCATCGCAAGCAGCGCCACTTGAAGTTCCGGACAGAGATGCTGGATCCAGCTTTGCGCCGAATAGGTCCGGTGCAGGGAAGGGATTTCCCGGCAAGGCTTTGCGGCATGGAACATGGGGTCAAGGCTGGTCCTGCCCGCCGACCGGCTCAACTGGACGTCGACGAACGCGCATGCCCCTGCGACAGCAGCGGCTTTGTGCTTGCCCGTTCAGGAAAGCCCCCTCTATACCCCCGCACCATTAGCGAGCGGCCGGGGAGACAAGAGCCGCTATCTTACAAGGGGAAAGGACAGGCATGAACGTAGTGCTCATCGCCATCGTCTGCGGCTTGCTGGCCGTGGTCTATGGCATTGTCACCAGCCGCCAGGTGCTGGCTCAGCCGGCGGGCAATCCGCGCATGCAGGAAATCGCCGGCGCCATTCAGGAAGGCGCGCAGGCCTATCTCAACCGCCAATACACGACCGTCGCGATCGTCGGCGTCGTCGTCGCGGTGCTGGTCGGCGTGTTCCTGGGCCTCACCTCGGCCATCGCCTTCGTCGTCGGCGCGGTGCTGTCAGGGGTGGCCGGCTATATCGGCATGAACATCTCCGTCCGCGCCAATGTGCGCACGGCAGAAGCGGCCCGGACCAGCCTGCAGGGCGGCCTTACCACCGCCTTCCGCTCCGGCGCGATCACCGGCATGCTGGTCGCGGGTCTCGGCCTGCTCGCCATCGCCGGGCTCTTCTACGTGCTGACCGACGTGCAGGGCCATGCGCCCGATGACCGCGAGGTCATCGACGCACTGGTCGCGCTCTCCTTCGGTGCGTCGCTGATCTCGATCTTCGCGCGTCTGGGCGGCGGCATCTTCACCAAGGCGGCCGACGTCGGCGCCGATCTGGTCGGCAAGGTCGAAGCGGGCATTCCCGAAGACGATCCCCGGAACCCTGCCGTGATCGCCGATAACGTCGGCGACAATGTCGGCGACTGCGCCGGCATGGCCGCCGACCTGTTCGAAACCTATGTCGTCACCTTGGGCGTGACGATGGTCTCCGTCGCGCTGCTGATCCAGGCGAGCTCGGCCGAGCTGATGCGCCTGATGGCGCTGCCGCTGATCATCGGCGGCGTGTGCATCATCTCCTCGGTGATCGGCACCTATCTGGTCCGCCTCGGGCGCGGCCAGTCGATCATGGGCGCGCTTTATAAGGGCTTCTGGGGCACCGCGATCCTGTCGATCCCGCTGATCTATTTCGCCACCGCCTATACGCTTGGCGACATGAACGCGCCGATCGGTGCGGCGGGCGCCTTCGAGACGCCCGATGCGGCCAACGATCCGTTCGGTGCGCTGCCGGCGGACACGTCCGCGGCGGTGGGTGATGCCTTCACCGGCATGGACCTGTTCTGGTGCATGCTGATCGGGCTCGCCGTTACCGGCCTGATTGTCTGGATCACCGAATATTACACCGGCACCAATTATCGTCCGGTCAAGTCGATCGCACGCGCCTCGGAAACCGGTCACGGCACCAACGTGATCCAGGGTCTGGCGATCAGCCTGGAATCGACCGCGCTGCCGACTTTGGTGATCGTGATCGCGGTGATCGCGACTTACCAGATTGCCGGCATCATCGGCATCGCCTTTGCCGCGACCGCGATGCTGGCGCTGGCCGGCATGGTCGTGGCGCTGGACGCCTATGGTCCTGTCACCGACAATGCCGGCGGCATAGCCGAAATGGCGGGCCTGGAAGGCGAAGTCCGCAACCGCACCGATGCGCTCGATGCGGTGGGCAACACCACCAAGGCAGTGACCAAGGGCTATGCGATCGGATCGGCGGGTCTCGCCGCGCTGGTGCTGTTCGGCGCTTACACGACCGATCTCCGGGAGTTCTTCCCGGATCTCGACGTCGATTTCTCGCTGTCCAACCCGTACGTGATCGTCGGCCTGCTGCTGGGGGCTTTGCTCCCCTATCTGTTCGGCGCGATGGGCATGACGGCGGTGGGCCGCGCGGCCGGCGCGGTGGTCGAGGAAGTGCGTGGTCAGTTCCGCGACAATCCCGGCATCATGGAAGGCACCAGCCGTCCCAATTACGCCCGCACCGTCGATCTGGTCACCCGCGCCGCGATCAAGGAGATGATCGTGCCCAGCCTGTTGCCGGTGCTGGCGCCGATCGCGGTGTACTTCATCATCACCTGGGTTGCCGGCCAGTCTAACGGCTTCGCGGCACTCGGTGCGCTGCTCTTGGGCGTGATCGTGTCAGGCTTGTTCGTCGCCATCTCGATGACGAGCGGCGGCGGCGCCTGGGACAATGCCAAGAAGTACATCGAAGACGGCAATTTCGGCGGCAAGGGCTCCGAGGCGCACAAGGCCGCGGTGACTGGCGACACGGTCGGCGATCCCTACAAGGACACCGCCGGCCCCGCCGTCAATCCGATGATCAAGATCACCAACATCGTCGCCCTGCTGCTGCTGGCAGCGCTGGCGGGTCAGGCCGCGGGCGGCTAATCGCCCGACCGGCAAGATGATCGGCCCCGTCGCTCTTCAGGGAGCGGCGGGGTCGTTCTTTATGCGTCCTCG
Organism: Sphingomonas sp.; assembly: GCF_035944535.1. Lineage (GTDB taxonomy): Bacteria > Pseudomonadota > Alphaproteobacteria > Sphingomonadales > Sphingomonadaceae > Sphingomonas_B. The sequence continues at coordinate 266,065 of NZ_DASZBC010000014.1, read as the reverse complement.
GCTCGGTCGAAGAGCCAGCCGCCTGGGCGCTGATGAAACTGACCGGTTGAACATGATGTGTCCTACACGGCAGGCGACCTGCTATCCTCTGACCGGTTCTTTCTGTTTGTCCGCTTGCCTGTCGTGCTTGCAGCACCCAAATGCACATCCTGCACACGTCACGTCTCGTGACCTTTCTTACCTTTGTGCAGTTGGTGCGGAACGTGCGGCTCCGCCTTGCTTCCATTTCCGCGCCGCCTTCGTTATGGCGGCGCGATTTTCGTCACCCCCAGACAAAGGCTGCTGCTTGGCTAAGGAAGAATTGCTCGAAATGCGGGGGCAGGTCGTCGAACTGCTGCCCAACGCCATGTTCCGCGTGCGCCTCGAGAATGATCACGAGATTCTCGGCCACACCGCTGGCAAGATGCGCAAGAACCGCATCCGCGTGCTCGTCGGCGATGAAGTGCTGGTCGAGCTCACGCCCTACGACCTGACCAAGGGCCGGATCACCTACCGGTTCAAATAAGCTCGTGCCGGTCTTCTTCTTTCGTCATCCCGGACTTGATCCGGGAGCCAGCTTCTTCTTCTGCCCTGCTGGGTTCCCGCTTACGCGGGAATGACGAACAAGGAACGCGTGACCCGCTCCAAACTCATCCTCGCCTCGGCCAGTCCCCGCCGCCTCGACCTGCTGGCGCGGATCGGCGTGGTGCCCGATGAGGTTCGTCCCGCCGACATCGACGAGGCCGCTTTGAAGAGCGAGTTGCCCGCTGCTCACGCCCAGCGGCTCGCCGCCGAAAAGGCTGCGGCCGTCGCCGAACCCGGTGTGCTCACCCTCGCCGCCGACACCGTCGTCGCAGCGGGGCGCGGCATCCTCCCCAAAGCCGAGGATGAGGTGACGGCTCGGCACTGCCTCGAACTCCTGTCCGGCCGCCGCCACCGCGTGCACAGCGCGGTCACGCTCATCGATGCCGAGGGCAAGGCGCGGCACCGCCTTTCCACGACCATCGTCACCTTCAAGCGGCTGACCGGTCAAGAGATCGCCGCCTATCTCGCGTCAGGCGAATGGCAGGGCAAGGCGGGCGGCTATGCGATTCAGGGCCGCGCGGAGGCTTTCGTCCGCTTCCTCTCCGGCAGCCACTCCGGCGTGGTCGGCCTGCCGTTGTTCGAAACCCGCGCCTTGCTCCTTTCGGCCGGCTATCCGCTTGGCTGAGTGGCTGGTCGAGCACGGCATCGGCGAGACCCGTGCGGCCCTGGTCGACTACGGCGCCATCGTCGAAGCCCGCATTGAGCGTCACGGCGCCCTCGCCCGCTACGGAGCCGTGCTCCCCGCCCGTCTCCGCAGCAGGGCGGGCCGAGCCGGCCGGGCCGAGGCGGAACTGGAGGACGGCAGCCTTGTGCTGGTCTCACCCGCTCCGGTCAGCGAAGGCGCGACCCTGCTGGTCGAGATCATTCGCGAGGCGATCCCGGAGCGCGGCAACCCCAAGCTGCCGCTCGCCCGCCCGGTCGAAGGTCCAGCACGGCCTGCGCCTGATCTGGAGGGTAGGACCGTGCCCGCGCACGGTCCCGACCTGCTGGAGGAAGCGGGCTGGTCCGAATTGCTCGACCAGGCGGAGACGGGCCTGGTGCCCTTCCCGGGCGGACTGCTCCGCATCGAGCTCACTTCGGCGATGACCGTCATCGATGTGGATGGCGAGCTGCCCGCCGCCGAACTCGCCAAGCGCGGCGCTGCTGCGGCAGGAGAGGCGATCCGCCGCTTCGGCATTACCGGCTCGATCGGCATCGACCTGCCGACATTGCCGGACAAGACAGCGCGCCAGGCCGCCGCCGAAGCGCTCGACGCCGTCTTGCCCCAGCCTTTCGAACGGACTGCGGTCAATGGCTTCGGGTTCCTGCAGCTGGTGCGACGCCGGGTCCGGCCATCGCTGCTCGAGTTGATCCAGTCGGACCCGACCACCGCAGAGGCGCTGGCCCTGTTGCGCCGACTCGAACGTGAGCCATTGCCCGGCCGCGACAAGGTCACGGCACCGCCGGCGGTTGCCCGGCTCCTTGCCGAACGCCGCGACTGGTTGGAGGAACTGGCACGAAGGCGGGGCCGCCCGATCGGAATCGTCCCCGCCTGAGGCTTATTTGGGCGCCAGCACCATCAGCATCTGGCGGCCTTCCATGCGCGGATGCGCTTCGACCTTGGCAATCTCCGCCGTCTGCTCGGCAACGCGCTGCAGCACCGCCATGCCGAGCTGGCCATGGCTGAGCTCGCGGCCTCGGAAGCGCATGGTGACCTTCACCTTGTCACCTTCCTCGATGAACTCGACGACCTTCTTCATCTTGGTGTCGTAGTCGTGGTCGTCGATGTTCGGACGCATTTTGATTTCCTTGATCTCCTGCGTCTTCTGCGACTTGCGGGCGAGGTTCGCCTTTTTCTGCGCCTCGTATTTGAACTTGCCGACGTCGAGGAACTTGGCGACCGGCGGGTCGGCATTGGGGGACACTTCGACCAGGTCGAGCCCGACTTCGCGCGCCTGCTCGATCGCTTCGCGCGTGTACATAACGCCGAGGTTCTCGCCTTCGTGGTCGATCACCCGAACCTTCTGGCTCTGAATGAACTCGTTGAAGCGCGGACCGGAAAGCGCGGGGGGCGCCAGCGGGCGCCGCATCATGGGAGGACGTATAAGAATTGCTCCTTGGCAGTGTCGGTCAAAAAAGGCGGCAATCTCATAGCGGCTGAGCGCCGTCCCGAACAGGGGGAACGCTCAGCCGGGACAAATTGCACCGCGCGGCGATGCAGCGCCGCAACAGTCGATATCGTGATCGAGGCGCGTCGGCGCAACCGCCTCAACCGCGCAGGCGCGCTTCCACCAGCGCCTTGATGTCGGCCTGAGGCCGCGGGCCAATATGGGAGATGCACTCGGCCGCGCAGATCGCCCCCATGCGCAGCGACGTTTCCAGGTCGCGACCCTGTGCCTGGCCGGCGAGAAAGCCAGCCGCGAACAGATCGCCGGCGCCGGTTGTGTCGACGACTTTGGCCACCGGTTCGGCAGGCACGCGGGCATGCTCGTCGCCGGCATGTGCCTCAGCGCCGTCGGCGCCATGCGTGCAGACCAAAACCGGCACGCGTGCCGCCAGCGCTTTGACTGCCGCCCCTATGTCGTCCGTCTGCATCATTGCGCGAACTTCATTGTCGTTCGCGAACAGCAGGTCGAGCTCGCCGGCATCGATCAAGGCGAAGAACGCGTCGCGATGCGCCTCGACGACAAAGGTGTCGGACAAGGTCAGTGCCACCTTCCGGCCTGCCGCCCGCGCGATCGCGATCGCCCTCTTCATGGCGGCGCGGGAGTGCTCGGCATTCCAAAGATAGCCTTCCAGATACAGGATGCGCCCGGCCTCGAGCGTCCTTTGGTCGAGCGCTGATTCGGGCAGGTTCTGCGCCGCGCCCAAGAAAGTGTTCATCGTCCGCTGACCGTCCGGCGTGATGAGGATAAGGCAACGTCCGGTCGGCTCCCCGCCCGTGGCTGGCGGGGTCGCGAAGTGGACGCCTAGCGACTGGATGTCGTGCGCGAACACCTGGCCGAGCTGATCATCGGCCGTTTGCCCGATAAAGGCGCAGGGCTGTCCCAGCGCTGCGAGGCCGGCAATGGTGTTTGCAGCGGACCCGCCGGACACTTCCTGGCCCGGCCCCATGCGGGAATAGAGCGCATCGGCCTCGGCGGGGTCGAAGATCAGCTGCATCGATCCTTTGGTCATGCCCTCCGCAGTGATGAAGTCGTCGGTCGACTGCGATAGAATGTCGACGATCGCGTTGCCGATCGCCACGACATCGTAAGCGGCTGAGGTCACTTGGCACTCCTGGAAGGCGGAAGCGGCCCCATAATGCGGATTGCCCGCAGGTCAAACCGTCTCGGCCCGCAGGGCCTTGCTCGTGATCGCCGGCCATGGTCTGCCGCTCGGATGAAAAGATCCGTCGCCATACTCCTTCCCTTCATCGTCTCGGCATGCGCGACCGCGCCGCAAGGCAGCGACCTGCCACAGACGCCGCCCGTCGCCTCGGCCTCGGGGCTGGAGCGCGTGCTCGGCCGTGATGCGCGTGCGTTGGTCGCTCTGTTCGGCGAACCGGAGCTGGACGTGCGCGAGGAGCAGGCGCGCAAGTTGCAGTTTGCCGGGCCGATCTGCGTACTGGACGCCTATCTTTATCCAAAGGGCGGACGCGAGCCGGTCGTCACCTATGTTGATGCCCGCCAGCCAGATGGGCGCGACATTGACCGCGCCAGCTGCGTCGCCGCGCTGGCGGCAGCGCATCGGCGCTAGGCGCCAAGAACCTCGCTCGGCACAAGTACGGTTTCAGTCGGCCTGATGCCGCTTCAGTTCGTCGCCGACGATACGCGCGACGTGCAGCACATTGGTGGAGCCCGGCGTTCCGAACGGCACGCCGGCCATGATGATCACCCGGTCGCCGGCCTTGGCGATGCCATGCCGCAGGGCCATGCGCTTCGACTTGGCAATCATTTCCTCGAATGAGGAGACATCGCGCGTCCGCACCGCATGAACGCCCCAGAGCAGGCCCAGCCGCCGCGCGGTCTCTGCCTTGGGTGTCAGCACCAGCAATGGCACTGACGGCCGCTCGCGGGCGACCCGGCGCGCCGTCGAGCCCGACATAGTGAAACAGATGATGGCGGCCGCGCTGACGGTCTTCGCGATCTCGCCCGCCGCTTCGGCAAGCGCGTCGGCGGTGGTGGGGTCGGGCCGCGTTTCGGTGAAGTGGACGCGTGCCGAATAGCCCGGGTCGCGCTCTACAGCGTTCGCGATCGAGTTCATCATCGCGACCGACTCTTCCGGCCAGTCTCCGGCCGCGCTCTCGGCAGACAGCATCACCGCATCGGCGCCGTCATAGATGGCCGTCGCGACGTCCGACACTTCGGCGCGGGTCGGCGACGGCGACTTGATCATGGATTCGAGCATCTGGGTGGCGACCACCACCGGCCGTCCCATCCGCCGTGCACATTCGACGATCCGCTTCTGCGCCGGCGGCACGTCCTGGGGCGGCAGCTCGACGCCCAGATCGCCGCGAGCGACCATCACCGCGTCGGCGAGTTCCAAAATGCCTTCGAGACGCTCGATGGCGGCCGGCTTCTCGATCTTGGCGAGCAAGGCGGCGCGACCCTGGATCAGCCGCCGCGCCTCCGCGACATCGTCTGGCCGCTGCACGAAGCTCAGCGCCACCCAATCGATGTCGTGATCGAGCGCGAAGGCGAGGTCGGACCGGTCCTTCTCGGTGAGGGCGGCGAGCGGCACCACCACGTCGGGCACGTTCAGGCCCTTATTGTTGCTGAGTACCCCGCCGACCTCGACGCGCGTGACGATCCGGTCATGCCCGGCTTCGGTGACGCGCAGCACCAGCTTGCCGTCGTCGAGCAGCAGCCGCGAACCTTCTTCAAGTGCGACGAACAACTCCCGGTGCGGCAGGCACACCCGCGCGGCATCGCCGGGCGCCTTGTCGCGGTCGAGCACGAACTGCGCGCCGGTCTGCAGGTTCGCACGTCCTTCCGCGAAGCTGCCGACCCGCAGCTTTGGCCCCTGCAGATCGACGAGGATCGTCGTCGGCCGGCCGAGCGCCTTTTCGAGACCGCGGATGTGGGCGATCGTCTCCGCATGGCCGGCCTGAGCGCCATGGCTCATATTGACGCGGAAGGCGTCGGCGCCGGCGCGGAACAGGCGCTCGATCATCTCGGGCGTGTTGCTCGCAGGGCCGAGAGTGGCAAGGATGCGGACCTTACGGGAACGGGGTTCGACGAAGCTCGCCATGATCTCTCGTGCAGCCGTTGGACAGGGGCGCTCTAGCCGCTACGGACAAGGGATCAACCCAAGGAGCGCCTGATGGTCGAATATAGCGACGCCGCGGCCGCCGCCGCCTTCCGCCGGCTGGTGCATCACCTGCAGCAGCGCACCGATGCGCAGAATGTCGACCTGATGGGCCTCGCTGGCTTCTGCCGCAACTGCCTGAGCGACTGGCTGGCGGAGGCGAGCGAGGGTGCGCTGACCAAGGAACAGGGCCGCGAGGCGGTGTACGGCATGCCTTATCCAGAGTGGAAGGAAAAGCATCAGGGTGCGGCTACGCCGGAGCAACTGGCGCGGATGGAGGCGAGCGTCGCTCGAAACCGGGAGTTGGGGCTCTAATTCTTTAACCGGTTTAGCCTGAGCTTGTCGAAGGCTTCCCTTCTTCCTAGGGCGCTGAAAAGAAAGGGAGGGCTTCGGCCGGGTCCCACGAAAATAGTATTTTCGTGGGCGCCCGACTTGCTCAGCCCGAACCGGGAGGGAATATGAGAACTCTTGTCACGTCAGCGCTCGCCCTGTGCTTCGCGGCGACTGCCCTAGCACAGCCGCAGCAACCCGCACCCAAGGTGACCTACATCCAGGCGGGCGCGCTGCTCGCCAGGCCCGGCGAAGCGCCGCGCGGGAACAGCACCATCGTCGTGCGCGGCGGCAAGATCGCCGAAGTGCGCGAGGGCTTCGTCCAGCCCGAAGCAGGGGCCGAACTGGTCGACCTTCGCAACCAATTCGTGCTGCCCGGCCTGATCGACATGCACGTCCATTTCTATTCGACCGGCTATCCGCTGCAGGCGCGGCTGAACGCCACCAGCCGGGACCGAGGCGACGCCTTTGTGGATGCGGTCGGCAATGCGCGCCGGACACTGGACGCCGGCTTCACCACCGTGCGCGACCTGGGCGCCGAGGATCCGCGCGGCGTTCGTGCGCTCCGCGACGCGATCGCGCGCGGCGAAATTGCCGGACCCACCATCGTCAATGCCGGCGAGATGATCTCGGTCACCGCGGGGCACGGCGACGCCAATGGCCTCAAGGAAGAATATGCCCATGCCGACCGGGCGCAATCGACAGCCATCTGCAATGGCGCCGACGATTGCCGCCGCGCGACCCGCGACCAGATCTTCATGGGCGCGGAAGTGATCAAATTCGCGGCGTCCGGCGGCGTCGGCTCCAACATCGCCGGCGGTCTCGAGGCGCAGATGACCCTCGAGGAGATGAAGGCGATCGTCGAGACGGCGCACAGCTTCGGACGGAAGGCGACGGCGCATGCGCATGGCAAGTCCGGCATCGACCTCGCGCTGAAGGCCGGCGTCGATTCAATCGAGCATGGCAGCTATCTCGACGAGGAGACGTTCCGCCTATTCAAGCAGACCGGCGCTTATCTCGTACCGACCATGCATGCGTTCGAAAGCGTGATTCGCCAGGGCCGTGCCGGCGAGCGGCCGCCTGCCTCCGCCGCCAAGGCCGAGCAGGTTGCGCTAGTGGTGAAGGACGCGCATCGCCGCGCCTATGCGAGCGGCATCAAGATCGCGTTCGGCACCGATTCGGGCGTCGGTCCGCACGGCACCAACGCGCTGGAGTTCACCTATATGACCCAGGCCGGCATGCCCGCGGCACGCGCACTCCGCACGGCCACGATCGATGCGGCGACTCTGCTCGGCCAGGCGGACAAGATCGGGACTATCGAGCCGGGCAAGGAAGCGGACATCATCGCTGTCTCCGGCAATCCGATCGAGGACGTGAAGCGGCTGGAGAAGGTCGACTTCGTGATGAAGGACGGGCGTATCCACAAGCTGGGCGGTCAGCGGCAGCCTTTCCCGGCCGAATAGCATTGAGGCAGCGGCGCGTCTGGCCTAGACGCGCCGCTTCACCAGAGCTGGGGACCGAACTTCAATGAGTGACACTGTCGCCGCAGACCAGTTGCGCCTGTTCATCGAGCGCATCGAGCGGCTGGAAGAAGAGAAGAAGGGCATCGCCGACGACGTGAAGGACGTCTATCTGGAGGCGAAGGCGAATGGCTATGACGTCAAGACGATGCGGGCCATCGTTCGCCTCAGGAAGATGGAAAAGAACGCCCGTCAGGAAGCCGACGCGCTGCTGGAGACCTATCGCGCGGCGCTTGGTCTGGAATAAGGAGCGGGTCCATGGCCGGCCATTCCAAATTCAAGAACATCATGCACCGCAAGGGTGCGCAGGATAAGAAGCGCTCCGCCGCCTTCTCCAAGCTCAGCCGCGAAATCACCGTCGCGGCCAAGATGGGCACCCCCGACCCCGACATGAACCCGCGCCTTCGCGCCGCCGTCAATGCGGCCAAGGCCCAGTCCATGCCGAAGGACAATATTCAGCGCGCTATCGACAAGGCGAGCCGGGGTGATGCCGAGGCCTATGAGGAAGTCCGCTACGAGGCCTTCGGCCCCGGCGGCACCTCGCTGATCATCGAGGCACTGACGGACAACCGGAACCGCACCGCGACCAATGTCCGCACCGCTGTCACCAAGAATGGCGGCAACATGGCAACGGTTTCACACGGCTTCGACCGACTAGGCCTGATAACCTACCCCGCGAACGTCGGCGATGCCGACAAGGTGTTTGAGGCAGCGCTGGAGGCCGGCGCCGAGGATGTCGAGTCCGACGCTGACGAGCACCGCATCTGGACGGCGCTCGACTCGCTACACGAAGTGGCGAAGGCGCTGACCGCGACGCTCGGCGAACCGGAAGGCGCGAAGCTCGCCTGGCGGCCGCACATGCAGGTCGGCGTGGCGGAAGACGACGCCAAGCTGCTGTTCAAGATGATCGACACGCTCGATGACGATGACGACGTCCAGACCGTCTGGGGCAATTACGACGTGCCAGACGACGTGATGGAGCGGCTCGGCTGATCGTCCTCGGGCTCGATCCTGGGCTGGGCACCACCGGCTGGGGCGTGATCCGGGCGGAAGGAAGCCGGCTTTCCCATGTCGCGAACGGCCGGATTGCAACCAATGCCAAGCAAGAGCTCGGCGCGCGACTTGTTGAACTCGACCGTGCCCTGACGCAGCTGCTGGCGGAGTTCGAGCCGGCAGCGGCCGCGGTCGAGGAAGTCTTCGTCAACAAGAACCCGCAATCGACGCTAAAGCTGGGTCAGGCGCGTGGCGTGGCGCTGCTCGCGGCGGCTAAGGCAGGCATCGTCGTCGGCGAGTATGCGCCCAGCCTGGTCAAGAAGGCGGTCGTCGGCACTGGAGCGGCGGAAAAGGCGCAGGTCCATGCAATGGTCTCGCGGCTGCTCCCTGGCGTGGAGATCGCGGGATCGGATGCGGCGGATGCGCTTGCGGTGGCGATCTGCCACGTCCATCACCTTGGTTCGGTCCGATCCGACCACACCCGTTCGGGCTGAGCTTGTCGAAGACCTGCTTTTCCTTTCTAAGCAGCACAGAAGAAGAACAGGGTTCGACAAGCTCAGCCCGAACGGAGTGTGGGGCAGGCGTGATAGCCAGACTGACCGGGATCTTGGCGGAGACGGCAGCTGATCACGCAGTGATCGACGTCGGCGGCGTTGGCTATGTCGTGCAGGCCTCGTCGCGCACGCTCTCGCTCATCGGTCCGGTTGGCGGATCTGTGATGATCTTCACCGAAATGCAGGTCCGCGAAGACTCGATGACGCTGTTCGGCTTCGGCTCGGCGGCGGAGCGGGATTGGTTCCGGCTGCTGACCGGCGTGCAGGGCGTCGGCGGCCGCGTGGCCCTCGCCATTCTGTCAGCGCTGTCAGCGGACGAACTGCGCAAGGCGGTCGCGGCCGGCGACAAGGCGATGGTCGCCCGCGCCCAGGGCGTCGGCCCCAAACTCGCAGAACGCATCGTCCGCGAGCTGAAGGACAAGGTCGGCGGTCTGGTGCTTGGCCCGGCAGCCCTCGCCAGCGCACCCGCCACAGGCGCCGCGAACGACGCCGTCTCCGCCCTCACCAACCTCGGCTTTCGCCCCGCCGAAGCGAGCGCTGCCGTCGCAGCCGCCAACGACGAACTGGGCGACGGCGCCAGCCTCAACGCGCTGGTCCGGCTGGCGCTGAAGAAGGCGGCACGTTAGGTTCGAGCTGAAAGGACCAGCCTGATGCAGGTAACAGCAGTGCTAACCCCGGAAGACGGCGGGTTCGTGGCGTATAATCCGGAAACCGGCACGGCCACTCAAGGCGATACAATCGAGGAAGCGCTGGCGAACCTTCGGGAAGCAGTGGAGCTCTACCTCGAGGAGTTTCCACTGAAGCCCGCGGGGCCGCCCATTATTACCATGCTTGACGTCAAGGAGCATGCCTAGACTCCCGCGCCTCTCTGGGCGCGACGTTATCAAGGCGCTCGAGAGGCTCGGCTTTCATCAGACAAGACAGCGGGGCAGCCATGTGGTGATGCGCCGCGGAGAACGAGGTTGCGTGGTCCCCGCCCATAAGGAAGTCCGGCTCGGCACATTGTCAACGATCCTGAACCAGGCCGGAGTTTCGGTCGAAGAACTGCTGGCCGCTCTGAAGTGACCGACGCCGATCGCATCATCGCGCCGGCGCGCAAGCCGGAGGACATCGACGCTGCGCTGCGGCCCAAGCGCCTCGACGAGTTTGTCGGGCAGAAGGCGGCGCGGGAAAATCTGCGCGTGTTCATCGAGGCGGCGCGGGCGCGTGGCGACGCGCTCGACCATGTGCTGTTCTTCGGGCCGCCGGGGCTCGGCAAGACCACTCTCGCGCAGATCGTCGCGCGGGAAATGGGGGTAGGGTTCCGCGCGACATCCGGACCGGTCATTGCCAAGTCGGGCGATCTAGCCGCGCTGCTGACCAATCTGGAGGATGGCGACGTCCTCTTCATCGACGAGATCCACCGGCTGGCGCCTGCGGTCGAGGAAGTGCTCTACCCCGCGATGGAGGACCGCGCCCTCGATCTGATGATCGGCGAGGGCCCCTCGGCGCGGTCGGTCCGAATCGACCTGCCGCGCTTTACGCTGGTCGGCGCGACGACGCGGCAGGGGTTGCTGACGACGCCGCTGCGCGACCGCTTCGGCATCCCGCTGCGGCTGCAATTTTATTCGGTGGAGGAGTTGGAACAGGTGGTGCGCCGCGCGGCCGGGCTCCTTGGTTTAGACATCGCTGACGATGGCGCCCGTGAGATCGCGCGGCGATCGCGTGGCACGCCCCGCATTGCCGGACGGCTGCTGCGCCGGGTGCGCGACTTCGCCAATGTGGCGGGCGAAGGCGTCGTGCATGCCGAAGTCGCCGACAAGGCGCTGAACCGGCTGGAAATCGATCAGCTCGGCCTGGACGCCATGGATCGCCGCTACCTTCATATGATCGCCGACATCTACAAAGGCGGCCCGGTCGGCGTGGAGACGCTCGCCGCCGGTCTGTCGGAACCCCGCGACACGATTGAGGAAGTGATCGAGCCCTATTTGATCCAGCTCGGACTGATCGCGCGTACCGCCCGCGGACGGTGTCTGAACGGACCAGGATGGAAGCATCTCGGCCTCAATCCACCTGCAGGGCAGGACGGATTGTTCGACTAGAAGGGCGAAGCGGGGTTGGACCGGGAGTCCGCTTCCGTTAAGGCGCGCCCATGGAGCCGGAAGACCTTCCGCGCCGGGGCCGGTTCGTCGGCCGCGAACATCGTTTCCCCGTCCGCGTGTTCTTCGAGGACACCGACCTGTCGGGCGTCGTCTACCACGCCAACTTCCTTCGCTACATGGAACGGGCGCGGTCCGACATGCTAGCGATGGCCGGCATCGACCAGCGTCAGGCGTGGGGGGCGGGGCAGGGCGTCTATGTCGTCGCCGATCTGAGCATCCGTTATCGCCGGTCGGCCAAGCTCGACGATGACCTGCTGGTCGTCACCACGCTCAAGAAGGTCGCGACCGCCACCGTCACCATTCATCAGCGAGTCATGTTGGACGGAGAAATCCTGACCGACGCGACGGTGCTTGCGGCGTTCGTCCAGTCGGGCGGCGGCCGCCCCAAGCGCCAGCCGCGGGAATGGCTGACCATCTTCGAAGGCCTGTTGGAGGAATAGTGGATCAGCTTTTCGTGAATGCCGACGCCGCGGCCCTGTCGCCTATCGGCCTGTTTCTGCAGGCGGATTGGGTGGTGAAGCTGGTGATGCTGGGGCTCCTCCTCGCCAGCATCTGGACCTGGGCCATCATCATCGGCTTCGGCATGCGGCTGCGGCGGACGGTCGCCCAGTCCGAGCAATATGAGCGCGATTTCTGGAAGGCGACCGATGTCGACCGCTTCTACGAGCGCAACGGCCAGGACGATGTGCCGATCGCGCGCATCCTCGACGCGGGGCTAAAGGAATGGCGGCGATCGACCGCGGCCAAGAAGGTCGATGCCGAAGGCGTGCGCTCTCGTCTGGCAACACTGATGGCGAGCGCAAGCGCCGCCGAGATCGACCAGCTTTCCGGACGGCTGAACGTGCTCGCCACCGTCGGCAGCGTCGCACCCTTCGTCGGCCTGTTCGGGACCGTCTGGGGCATCATGCGCAGCTTCACCGCCATTGCCGCCGAGCAGAACTCATCCCTGGCCGTGGTGGCGCCCGGCATTGCGGAGGCGCTGTTCGCCACCGCCATCGGCTTGTTTGCCGCCATTCCGGCGGTGATCGCCTATAACCGCTTCAGCCACGGCCTGAACCGGCTGGAGGCAAGGCTGCTGCGCTTTGCCGACAAGTTCCATGCGACCTTGTCCCGCGAACTCGATGGGGAGGCCTGATGGCGGTCAAGCTCCCCTCCGCAAGCCGGGGGCGCGCGCGGGCGCCGATGGCCGAGATCAACGTGACGCCTTTGGTCGACGTGATGCTGGTGCTGCTGATCATCTTCATGGTGACAGCCCCGCTTCTAACGGCAGGCGTGCCGGTGAACCTGCCGCAGTCCAAGGCGGGGGCGCTGAAGCAGGACAAGGAGCCGGTGACGCTTTCGATCGAGAAGACGGGCGAGGTGTACCTCGGAGAAGAGCGGATCGAGCCGGAGCAGCTGGGCGCACGGCTGGAGCGCATTGCGGCAGATGATCCGAGCCAGGTCTTCCTGCGCGCCGACCGGTCGCTGGTCTATGGGCGGGTGATGGCGGTGCTGGGCGAGCTGAACCGCGCCGGGCTGAACAAGGTGGCGCTGGTGAGCGTGGGAGAGGAGAGATGACACCTTCTCTCGTCATTCCCGCGGAAGCGAGAACCCAGCACTTCGGCCCCCTCTGGGTCCCCGCTTTCGCGGGGATAACGAAGGGAGAGTGATGGACCGGGCGGAGAAACTCGGCCTTGGCGCAGCAACCGCAGGACATGTCGTCCTGTTCGGGCTGCTCTCGGTCGGCTTCCTCGCCACGCCCAATCCGAGCAAGATCGAGCGCAATCCGGTCGAGGTGACCTTCGCCGAAGATGTGGGGCTGGAGGCGATGGCGCCGCGCGCCTCCGAACAGCCGCCGGCAACGAGCGTGGCGCCGGAACTCGGCGAGCCGGAACCGGCGCCGCCGCTGCCCTCCCAGGCGCTGCCCGAACCTGCGCCCGCTCCCGCCGAACCGGCTCCTGCCCCGGTGCCTGCACCCAAGCCACAGCCCGTCAAGCCGCCGGTGCGCCAGCAGCAGGTCGCGAAGGCCGCTCCCGCCCGTCCTGCCCCGCCTGCCAGGGCGACTCCCAAGGGTGCCCGGCTGGGTCCGGATTTCCTGAAAGGTCTGACCGAGACCGCGAGCGTCAGCCGGACGGCGCAGGCCTCTGCACCGACCATCGGTCCGCGCGAACAGGCCTCGCTCGCGGCGGAGCTCAAGCGGCAGCTGAAGCCGCATTGGCGTCCGCCGAGCGGAGCCGATGTCGAGAAGCTTCGCGTGGTGATCGAGGCGCGGCTGGCGGAGGATGGCTCCATCATCGGCCAGCCCCGCGTGATCGGGCCGACGGGCGTAACGGCGAGCAATCGTGCGCAGGCCGATCTGTTCGTCGAACGCGCGCTGGCGGCGGTTCGTCGCGCCGCGCCCTATAACTTTCCGAAGCAATATTATGCGGCATGGAGAACGATTCGGCCGCAACTCTATGAAGGGCTATGACGATGTTGTTCGCGTTCGTTCTCCTGGCCGCTCAGGAACAACCGCAGGCGGTTTCGACCGAGCCGCAGGGCGGGTTGAGCGTCGACGTGACCGCATCGGCGGGCGACGATCTAAAGATTGCCGTCCCGGTGCTTGCGACCGACGAGGTGCGCCAGACGGTCGCGGGCGCGACCGACGCGCTCGGGCGGCAGATCGCGGACGTGATCGCGTCCGACCTGCGCGGCAGCGGCCTGTTCCGGCCGATCGGCCCGGCCGGCATTCCGAACGTGACCTTCGCCGAAGCGAACGCGCCGAACTTCGGCATCTGGCCGCAAACGGGGGCTGAGGCGCTGGTCAGCGGCTTCGTGCGTGCCGGCAGCGACGGCCAGCTGACCGTCGGCTGCTATCTCTATGACGTGAACCTCAAGTCCGAGCTGAAGCGCACCGGCTTCGTCGTCGCCCCGCGCGACTGGCGGCGGGCGGCGCACAAATGCGCGGACATGATCTATTCGCGCCTGTCGGGCGAAAGCCCGTTCTTTGACAGCCGTATCGCCTATATCGCCGAGACCGGACCCAAGGACAAACGCGTCAAGCGGTTGGCGATCATGGACTCGGACGGGGCCAATCACCGTTTCCTGACCAACGGCCAGAACCTCGTCCTTACGCCGCGTTTCTCGCCCGACTACAAGTCGATCGTCTATGTGAGCTACCAGCAGCGGCGGCCGCATGTGTTCGTGTACGATATCGGCACCGGGCGGCAGCGGCTGGTGCTGAACAGCGGCGCGCAGGTGATCGCCCCACGCTTCTCGCCCGATGGACGCTGGCTGCTCTTCTCCATGAGCCAGGGCGGCAACACGGACATCTACAAGATGCCAGCGACTGGCGGCGAGCCGACGCGCCTTACCAGCTCGCCCGGCATCGATGTCGGCGGCAGCTTCTCGCCCGACGGTCAGCGGATCGTATTCGAAAGCGATCGCTCGGGATCGCAGCAGCTGTACGTGATGAACGCCGACGGTTCGAACCAGCAAAGGATCAGCTTCGGCGGCGGCTCTTACGGCACGCCCGAGTGGAGCCCGCGCGGCGACCTGATCGCCTTTACCCGCGTCGGCAGCTTCCGCGTCGGCGTGATGTCGCCTTCCGGCGGCGGCGAGCGGCTGCTGACCAATGGCTGGCAGGACGAAAGCCCGACCTGGTCGCCCAATGGCCGCGTGATCCAGTTCTTCCGGAGCACGCCCGGGCGCAGCGGCACGTCCAGCGTCTGGCAGGTCGATCTGACCGGCCGCAACACGCGAAAGATTCCGACGCCGGTCGATGGATCGGACCCGACCTGGGGACCGTTACTCCCCTGAGACCATCAAAGGAGACAATCATGAAACTCAGCCACACCTTGATGGTCGCGACTGCGCTGATCGCCGTCGCCGGCTGCGCGAAGAAGCCGCCCAAGGAACTGCCGCCCGCGCCGGTCGAGACGCCTTCGGCGGAAGTGCCCGTCAACGATCCGAACGCTGGCGCTCCTCAGCCCGGCAGCCAGGCGCATTTCGTCGCCAACATTAGCTCGGACCGAATCTTCTTCGACACCGACCAGTCCGAAGTGGATGCGGAGGACCAGGCCACGCTGCAGAGCCAGGCGGCCTATCTGCGCCAGTATTCGCAGGTGCGGGTCACGATCGAAGGCCATGCGGACGAACGGGGCACGCGCGAATATAATCTGGCGCTGGGCGAGCGGCGGGCGAACGCGGCGAAGAACTATCTGGCCGGCCTTGGCATCGACGCGGGGCGGATCGGCACGATCAGCTATGGCAAGGAACGTCCGGAGGCCACCGGCTCCGATGAGACCAGCTGGGCGCGCAATCGCCGCGCGGTCACGGTGACGGTGCAGTAAGTGCAGGCGCGGCTCGGCTGGACGGCGGCGCTGCTGGCGCTGGGCGCATGCGTGCGGCCGAGCGAAGCGCCGCCGCCACCCGCGCCGGCACCGGCTTCGACGCCCACGCCACCCCCGGCGCCGCCTCCGCTTGAATGGCAGGACCGCCCCTATTCGCCTGGCGACTGGAGCTATGCGGAGCGGGTGGCGCGGTTCGGCGCGGCGGTGGCGCTCCGCTGCGACCCCGGGAGCCGGCGCGTCACCATCGAACTGCCGGGAGCGACGGCGGGGCCGCTGATCGTGCGGACCAGCTATGGCGATACGTCACGCGCGGCGAGCGCCGGCACGGATGCGTTGATCGTTGAGCTGCCAGCGGGCGATCCTGTGCTCGACCAGATCGCTTATAGCCGCGGGCGGTTCATGCTTGCGGCGGGCGGCCGAGAGCTGATCCTGCCGGCATGGGCGGAGGTCGCGCGAGTTGTCGAGGATTGCCGCTGAGCCCCGTCCCGAAGCGGCGCAACCCAACCAGAATCGTCCGAAAAAATATTTCGCGCAAGACTTGATCGCTGAGTCGCGCCGATTCACATTCGAAGGCGTGGACCAACCGGTCCACATTGGCTTCAACAAGCGAAAGGAGGTGATCCGATGTCTCATGGTTCAGCAGAGAGGTCGGTTCTGTCCGTTCGGGAGCTGCGCGCCTAAAGGGCTGCAGCCAAAAGGCTTCCGGGCGGCCTTCCGGCCGCTGACCATGTAAGGGGTTGCCGGGCTTTCGGGTCCGGCAACCTTTTTCATTTGCGGCGCCGAAGCCAGCCGCGCTCCTCGCGCTCCAGCAGTTCCTCGCGGATGCGCAACCCGCTCAGCGCCACGTTGATCTCGATCAGGAACAGGATCAGCCCGGCGATCAGCAGCGCCATGCTGAGCACGAAGGCGATCGCCACCGCGACCCGAAAGGCGAGCCCCGCGAGCTGGGTGACGAACAGCAGGGCGACCAGCAGGCAGACGATGATCGCGCTGGCCACCATCAAGGCAATGGCGGCGTTCGCCAGCCGCATGCGCCGGTCGATGACGCGAAGCTCCACCACATAGCGGTGATGCTCCTCTCCGGTGCTTGCGGCATGAAGCTGTTCGAGCACGCGCGAGCGGTCGACGACCCGCGCCAGCCGGCCGGCGAGCACGTTCAGGATCGCGCCGATGCCGGCGAGCAGGAACACCGGCGCGATCGCCAGTTGAATCGTTTGGGCGATGCTGGAGACGGCCGGCAGCTCCGGCATCAGTCGCCCTGGAATGCGCGCACCCGCGCCTTGAACGCTTCGGGCAGCGGCTGGGAGCGGCCCGTCTCAAGGTCGACGCCGACATAAACAAGCTCGATCGCGGCGCGCAGATCGTCCTCCCCGCCCTCGCCGTGCAGCTCGACCGACCAGGTCATGCTGGCGGTGCCGAACTTCTCGATCCGCGTCCGGGTTTCGATGAGCTCGTCGAGGCGGATCGGCTTCACATAGCGGACCGTGGCGGTGCCGACATGGCACTCCGGCGTATCGTCCGTACCCGGCCGATAACCCATCGCGCGCCAATATTCCGTGACGGCGATGTCGGCATATTCGAGATAGCGCGAGTTGAAGACGACCGCCTGCGGATCGACTTCGGCATAGCGGACGCGGATCGGATAGGTGAACCTGAACGCCTTGCTCATCCGCGCTGGCTCGCCCCCGGGGTGTTGACGCCCATGCTCTGGAGGTACCGCTTCACCTGCCGCGCGGCCTGGCGCAGCCGCTGCTCATTCTCGACCATCGCGATGCGAACGAAGCCTTCGCCATTTTCGCCATAGCCCACGCCCGGCGCCACCGCGACCTTGGCCTGGGTCAGGAGCTGCTTCGAAAACTCAAGCGACCCGAGATGCGCGAGGGCCGGCGGCAGCGGCGCCCAGGCGAACATCGAGGCTGGAGGCGCCGGGATGTCCCAGCCGGCGCGGCCGAAACTTTCGACCAGCACGTCGCGGCGCTTGTGGTAGAGTTCGCGGTTCTTCTCGACGATATCCTGCGGCCCGTTGAGCGCCGCGCAGGCGGCCGCCTGCACCGGCGTGAAGGCGCCGTAATCGAGATAGGATTTTACTCGCGTCATCGCCGCGATCAGGTCCTTGTTTCCGACCGCGAAGCCGATCCGCCAGCCAGCCATCGAATAGGTCTTGGACAGCGAGGTGAACTCGACCGCCACCTCTTTCGCGCCCTTGACCTGGAGGATGGACACGGTCGGCTTGCCGTCGAAATAAAGCTCCGAATAGGCAAGATCGGAGATGATCCAGACCTTGTTCTCGCGCGCCCAGGCAACCAGCCGCTCGTAGAAGCCGAGGTCCACTGTCTCGGCGGTGGGGTTGGATGGATAGTTGACGACGAGCACGCTCGGCCGCGGCACGGTAAAGGCGATCGCGCGCTCAAGACTCTCGAAATAAGCCTCGTCGGGCGTGGTCGGCACCGCCCGGATCGTCGCGCCGGCCAGGATGAAGCCGAAGGTGTGGATCGGGTAGGAGGGGTTGGGCGCCAGCACGACATCGCCCGGGGCGGTAATAGCCGTAGCGAGGCTGGCCAGCCCTTCCTTCGACCCCATGGTGACGACTACCTCGCGCTCGGGATCGACCTCAACGCCGAAGCGGCGGCCGTAGTAATTCGCCTGGGCGCGGCGGAGGCCCGGAATGCCTCTAGACTGCGAATAGCCATGCGCGTCGGGCTTACGGGCGACTTCGCAAAGCTTCTCGATGACGTGCGGAGGCGGGGGCAGGTCGGGGTTGCCCATCCCAAGGTCGATGATGTCTTCGCCCGCTGCACGTGCTGCCGCACGCATCGCATTGACTTCGGCGATGACATAGGGCGGCAGCCGCTTGATACGGTAAAAGTCGGTGTCCATGGCACCCCGCCCTTACAGACAGAGAGGGCGCGGCTCCACCCCGGCGAAGCTATACCAAGAGCAAGCCGCGCTTGCCGTAGCGTCAATGTCACAGCGTCCCGAAACTGTTGCAAAAACGCCGCTATGATGAGGGAAAAGCGCGGATTCTCGCGCTTCGGCGTGGATGTTCGGGTAACGTGCACGTAAACATCCTTTCAAAGCCGCAAAGGCGAATTGGTGGGAGGATGATATGCGCAAGACCGCTTGGCTGCTTTCGGCAGCGCTGATTTCCGTGGCCGCGCCGGGCTTTGCCCAAGATACGCAGAGTGCCACGTCGGTGACTGAATCGGCTTCAGCGCCGGGCGAAGAGACGACCAACTCCGGCGACATCATCGTCACCGCCACCCGTCGCGCCGAGGCGCTGTCGGACGTGCCGATCGCCGTCTCTGCCGTGACGGCGGAGTCGCTTCAGAACTCCGGTGCCAACGACATCCGCCAGCTGAACCAGCTCGCGCCATCGCTGCTCGTATCCTCGACCGGCTCCGAAGCGAACGGCTCGGCCCGTATCCGCGGCATCGGCACGGTCGGCGACAATCCAGGCCTCGAAAGTTCGGTCGCGGTGTTCATCGACGGCGTCTATCGCTCGCGTTCGGGCATCGGCCTCAACGAACTCGGCGAGATCGACCGGGTCGAGGTGCTGCGCGGACCACAGGGCACGCTGTTCGGCCGTAACGCGTCCGCCGGTCTCATCCACATCATCTCCAAGAAGCCGAGCTTTGAGTTTGGCGGCATGGGCGAGATTTCCTACGGTAATTACGACTTCATCCGCGGCCAGGCGGCAGTCACCGGTCCGATCACTGAGCAGCTTGCCGGACGCATCGAAGGCGTGTTCGTCAAGCGTGACGGCTTTTATCGCGATCCCGCCAACGGCACCCGCGTCAACGATCGCGACCGTTACTTCATCCGCGGCCAGCTGCTGTTCGAACCCAGCGAAGATCTGAGCTTCCGCCTGATCGGCGACTATACAAAGCGCGAGGAAAAATGCTGCGCTGCCGTTTATCTCGGCAACGACGTCGTGCCGACGATCGGCAACCTCAATAATCCGGCAACGCCGCTGACCACGGGCCTGCCTAACGGCAACAACATCATCAACGTGCTGCGCGACCTTGGCCAGCCGCTGAGCCGCTTCCAAAACGCATTCAGCCGTGTCATCTCCGTCACCCCGGGCCGCAGCTATGCGGGCGACACCGAGGATTGGGGCGTGTCGCTCGAAGCGAACTGGGATTTCGGCGGCGCTTCGCTGACGTCGATTACCGGTTATCGCGACTATAAATCGGGTCAGGCGTCGGACACCGATTATAGCTCGGTCGACATTCTCTATCGGGCGCCGGGCCTGACCGGCCGAGCGTTCCGCACCTTCAGCCAGGAACTGCGTTTGCAGGGCTCGGCCTTTGACGACCGGCTCGACTGGTTGGTCGGCGGCTTCTACGCCGACGAAGACCTGAGCGTGAACGACAATCTCCGCTTCGGCAGTCAGTATGGCCGGTTCGCCACCTGCCGCATCATCTCGGGCGGCGGCCTTGCGGGCCTTTATTCGCCGACCAGTCCAGGCTGCGTGGTGCCGGGTGTCGGGTTCGCGACGATCGGCGGCGCCAGCGGCGGCGGCCAGACCGGCGCCGACATCGTCGCCGGGTTCCAGGCGCTTGATGGCCTGAACGACCGCGGCAGCACGCGCGATCGTTATCGGCAGAACAGCCGGAACTTTGCGCTGTTCACGCATAATATCTTCCATATCACCGACAATCTCGACCTGACCCTTGGTCTGCGCTGGACCAAGGAGCGGAAGAAGTTCCGCGCCACGTTCGGTAACGACAACACTGTCTGCACCACGGTTCAGGGGCTGGTGACCGACGACCTGGTAAGCCCGAATGCAACGGCGCGCGCCCTTGCCGCGGCGCTGATCGGCCTGTCCTGCCAGGGCAACTCCACGGCCGAACTGAACGGTGTCACGATTCGCGACCGCCGCAGCGAGGACGAGTTCACCGGCACGGCGGTGCTGTCGTACAAGCCGAACGACGACCTTCTGCTCTATGCCAGCTACTCGCGCGGCTATAAGGCGGGCGGGTTCAACCTCGACCGTTCGGCGCTGAAGGCGCCAATCCAGGTCGTCAACGGCGTGCCGACCAGCACGTTCGCGGCGGCGGGAGGCGCGCAGTCGCTGGTCGGCAACCTGCAGTTCGATCCGGAAATCAACAACGCCTATGAAGTGGGTCTGAAATATTCGACCGGCCCGCTCAGCCTCAACGTCGCCGCATTCCGGCAGCAGTTCGACAGCTTCCAGCTGAACACTTTCAACGGCACCGTCTTTCTGGTGCAGAACGTGAATGGCTGCGGTTCAAGCCTCAACGGAGCGGACCGGGATGCGAGCGCCACCACCGGCGCCTGCGCTGCGGACGATGTGGAATATGGCGTCCTGTCGACCGGTGTCGAAGTCGAAGCCGCGCTGCGGCCGGCTCGGGACGTGAACCTCAGCCTGGGCCTGACCTACGCCAACACCAAGTACCGCAATAATCTGGTCGGCAACGAGAGCGGCATCCCGCTCGACCCGGCCCTGCGTGTGCTGCCCGGCAAGAACCTGTCCAATGCGCCGCAGGTCGTGGTGACCGGTTCCGCCGCCTGGACGCCGGAGATCGGCGACACCGGGCTGCGCGGTCTCGTCTATGTCGATGCGCGCGTGACTGGTGACTTCAACACCGGCTCCGACCTCTTCCCGCAGAAGAAGGAGGAGAGCTTCACGGTCGTGAATGCCCGTGTCGGCCTGCGCGGCCCGCGCGAAATCTGGGCGGTAGAGCTTTGGGCGCAGAACGTGTTCAATACCAAGTATGCGCAGGTCGCGTTCAACTCGCCGTTCCAGGCGGGCACCAGCAGCGCGCCGTTTGTCGACCCGGCGTTTCCGGGCGGACGGCAGCTCTTCTCCGCCTTCCTGGCAGAGCCGCGCACCTATGGACTGACGCTGCGCACGCGCTTCTGACCTGGGAGCACGGACGAAAGTAGGAGGGCGGTGAGCAATCACCGCCCTTTTTCTTCGCGTAAACCCCTGCTGAACGGCTGGTTCAGATCGGGCTCAGTTCACCGCGGCTAGTCGGACATGCTGAGAGGGTGCGTGGGGCATGGGACGACGAGGAGGAGTCGCATGCGTAAGACACTGATCGGCCTGCTGCTGGCGAGCGTAGTCGCCACTCCGGCGATTGCCGATGATGACGACCGGAGGGGTCGCAAGCATCACAAGGAACAGAAATGGGATCGCGGCGGCGACGATGATCGCCGTGGTCGCGGCTGGCACCGTGGCGGCTGGGAAGGCCGCGGTCAGCACCGGGCCGTGCGGGTCGTAAGCTACGACCGGGGCGATGATGACGACGACGAGGATGACTGGCGGGAAGGGCGCAGGGAAGAGCGCCATTATTGGCGTCAGGTGCGGAGCGATCGCCGCGAGCTTTGGCGCGAGGCACGCCGGGAGCGCCGTGAAGCCCGTCGGGACTGGCTTGAGGAAGCGCGTCGAGCCTATGTACCGGCGCGGATAGTCCGCTATGCGCCGATCGAGCGAGCTTACGAGCGGCAGCCTTATGCTCCCGCCCGCTACGCCCAGCCGGTGATCCGCTATGCGGTGCGGGACTATTCTCCCGCAAGCTACGGCACCTCCTACGGCTATGCGGACCCGTATGAATCCTTTGGCGGCTATTCTCCTTACTCCGCCGGCCAGGGCCTGTTCGGCGGCGATAACTCCGTTCTCTCCGCGCTACTTCCGATCGTGCTGTCGAGCGTGGTCGGCGGCGACATGGGCAGCAGCTTGGGAAGTCTGGCGGGCATCGGCGGCCTGGGTGGTCTTTCCGGGCTCGGTGGCCTTGGCGGTCTTACCGGGGCAGGCGGCCTTGGCGGTCTCGGCGGGCTTACCAATGCGACCTATGCAGATGGCTATAGCTCGCCCCTCTACAGCGGCTATGACAGCTATGCTGCGCAGGAAGACTATAGCGGCTATGGCAATTTCAGCGATTACGGCAGCTATGCCGCGCTGTCCGAACTGACCGGGGCCGATCCCTATGCCGTGCCGCTTCAGCAGATCGGTTATGGCGACCAGCTTTCCGGCGGGCTGCTCCCGGCCAGCTATGGCGGTGAAGGCCTCGGCGCTCTGCTGGTGCCGGCTCTGCTCGGTCAGACGAGTTCGCTCTTCTAAGCGGCCTTGATCGGCATGGGCATTCGGCCCACATGGGCGCCCATGCTGATCGAGACCGAAACGACGCCCAATCCGGCGACGCTCAAATTCCTGCCTGGCCGGCCGGTGATGACCGGCGGCACGCGGGACTTCGCCACGCCCGAGGAGGCAGAGGCATCGCCACTGGCTGAGGCGTTGTTCGGGCTCGGCGATGTCGAGGGCGTGTTCTTCGGCTCCGACTTCGTATCGGTGACGGCGGCTCCCGGCGCGAACTGGCGTGACCTCAAGCCCGTTGTGCTCGCCGTTCTGCTCGACCATTTCTCAGGCGACATGCCGCTGTTCCGCGCGGGGTCGGCCGCCGGCATCGCGATCGAAGACGATGCGCCGCTCGACGATCCTGAAGACGCGGATATCGTCAGCCAGATCAGGGAACTGATCGACACCCGTGTCCGCCCGGCAGTGGCGAATGACGGCGGCGACATCGTCTATCGCGGCTTTCAGCAAGGCACCGTTTTCCTGAAGATGCAGGGCGCCTGTTCCGGTTGCCCGTCCTCCACTGCCACGCTGAAGCAGGGTATCGAGCAGCTGCTCAAATATTACGTCCCCGAAGTCACTGAAGTGAGGGCAGTTTGATGGCGGCGCTGCCTGACGCCGCGCTCGACCAGCTGTTCCGCACGGGGCGCACCTATAACGGCTATCAGGACAAGCCGGTGGGGGAGGATCAGCTCCGCGCCATTTGGGACCTGATGAAGATGGGACCGACCAGCGCCAATATGCTGCCGGCGCGGATCGTCTGGTGCGTGAGCGACGACGCGAAGGCGCAAATTGCCTCCTGCGCGTCCGAAAAGAATGCGGCGAAGATCCTGAAGGCGCCTGTGACGGCCATCATCGGCATGGACCTGGACTTCCACGAACAGCTGCCGGAGCTCTTCCCGCACGATCAGACTGCGAAACACTGGTTCCCAGACCCCGAGTCGCGCAAGATCCATGCGCTCCGCAACAGCTCCCTGCAGGGCGGCTATTTCATCATGGCCGCAAGAGCGCTGGGGCTGGATACCGGGCCGATGTCGGGCTTCGACAATGATCGCGTCGACGCGCTCTTCTTCGCTGGCACGAACGTAAAGTCCAACTTCATCTCAACCCTCGGCTATGGAGACCCGTCCACGATCTTTGGCCGGCTGCCGCGGCCGGAGTTCGAGCGCTTCAACCGCCTGCTTTGAGACTGCTGGCGATAGAGACGGCGACCGAAACCTGCTCGGTCGCGCTGTTCCATGACGGGCAGCTGATCGGTCATGTTCATGAACGGGTCGGCCGCGGCCACGCTGAACGTCTGATCCCGATGATCGCCGAGCTGCCGGACCAGGGCCGTGCGGAGATCGTGCTGGTCGATTGCGGACCGGGCAGCTTTACCGGCGTTCGTGTGGGCCTGGCAGCGGCACGGGCTTTCGGCTTCGCCTGGGGAGCCGAGGTGCGCGGCTACTCGTCGCTGGCGCTGATCGCCGCTACGGCTTTCGATGCCACGGCGACGCTCGACAGCCTTGCCGTTGCGCTGATCGGCGGTCATGGTGAGTATTTCGTGCAACGCTTTGCAAGGCAGGGAGTGCGTCCGATCGCACCGCTTCGTTCCTTGAGACCGGAAGAGGCCGCGCTTGCCTGCGGCGCGGATGCGATCGCCGGTTCGGGAGCGGAGGCCATGGCTAAAGCCGGCGCAGCAGGGCCCCTGCTCTCAGTCGAGCCCGATGCGCGCGCGACTCGCCTGTTGCCGGGCGATTTGGCGTCGCTGCCGCCCTCTCCCATTTACGGACGCGCGCCGGATGCGCGCTTGCCCGCGTGACCGTGGCGGCCGATCTGGACTTCCGCATCGAGCCGGGCGGCATGGCCGACCTGGCGGATGTGATGGTCGCGATGGGCGATGCGTTCGATCCGCAGTTCGGCGAGGCCTGGACCGAAGCGCAATGCGCCGGCGTGCTGGGCATGCCGGGAAGCTGGCTGCTGATCGCCCGATCCGAGGACGAGCCGGCGGGGTTCGCCTTGCTCCGCAAGATGGCCGACGAGGCCGAACTGCTTCTGATCGCCGTGCGCGAGCGGTTCCGTCGCCAGGGCATCGGCCGGGCGCTGCTGGACCGCGCGATCGAGGATGCGATTGCCGACGGTATCGAAACGCTTCACCTCGAAGTTCGGGACGGCAATCCCGCACTGATGCTCTACCTGCAGAGTGGCTTTGTTCAGGTTGGCAGTCGAAAGGGTTATTATCGCGGCCGAACCGGCAAGCAATTCGATGCTCTCACCTTCAAACGGCATCTTGGCGTCAACTAAAGCCGCTTCGCCATTTTAACCTTGATCTGTGTTGCGCCAGAAGACATGGGCTCGTGCGACCATCGCATTCCGATGATCGGTTCAAGAACGAGAGTTGAGAGTCCATGTCCGAACAGTCCGAGATGAAAGAAACGCTGATCACGCTGACCGCAGACATTGTCGCGGCGCATGTAAGCAACAATAGCGTTGCGGTGAACGATCTTCCGACGCTGATCTCGAACGTGCACACGGCACTGACTGGCTTGGGCGGTCCCGCTCCGCAGCCGGAGGCGAAGCAGGAGCCGAAGGTTTCGGTGCGCGCTTCGATCAAGCCCGACTATATTGTCTGCCTTGAAGACGGCAAGAAACTGAAGATGCTGAAGCGGCACCTGATGACTCACTATCAGATGACGCCGGAGCAATATCGTCAAAAGTGGAATCTGCCGGCCGACTACCCGATGGTTGCGCCGAACTACGCCGAACAGCGCCGCACGCTGGCCAAGAAGATCGGGCTCGGCACCAAGCGCCGCCGCGGCCGCTGAGCCTTGGGCCCGCCTGACGCTTTGCCAGTGGCAGGCGGGCCGCAAACGCACTAGATCAGCCTCATGCATCGCAAGATCGACGTCGAGGCGCTGTGCGCCGAGAAGGGGCTGCGCATCACCGATCAGCGCAAGGTGATCGCCCGCGTCCTGTCCGAATCCGAAGATCATCCGGATGTCGAGAAGGTGCATGCGCGTGCCTCCGCGATCGATCCCGGCATTTCCATTGCGACTGTCTATCGGACCGTTCGCCTGTTCGAAGAGGCGGGCATCCTTGAGCGGCATGATTTCGGCGATGGCCGCGCCCGCTACGAAGCGGCGCCCGAAGCGCATCACGATCATCTGATCGATGTCGAGACCGGCCGCGTGATCGAGTTCGTCGATCCCGAGCTGGAACTGCTCCAGCGTCAGATCGCAGAGAAGCTCGGCTTCCGCCTCGTCGATCACCGGATGGAGCTCTACGGCGTCGCGCTCGAGCGGAAGGGCTGACCAACTGACGGCGCTGCGCGGGACGTTCCGGGCTCTCGCCCTAGTTCTGGCGCTCCTCCTGTACGTTTCGGCTCACCTGATTACCCGTGCGCTCGGCCGGCGGTCGCGCTGGCCGCAGCGCTTCCTCGGCCGGGTCGCTCGCACAAGCGGAGCCGATGTCGAGGTGCGCGGGTCACCGATTCCCGCCGACGTTCTGTTCGTCTCCAATCACCAGAGCTGGCTCGACATCCCCGTCATCGCTGGAGCGACCGGGACCGCGTTCGTCGCCAACTCCGGCGTGCGCGATTGGCCTGTGGTCGGCTGGCTCGCGGGGTTCAACAACACGGTGTATGTCGATCGGGGCGATCGCACCGGCGTGCATGGCCA
Source organism: Sphingomonas sp. (assembly GCF_035944535.1). GTDB lineage: Bacteria > Pseudomonadota > Alphaproteobacteria > Sphingomonadales > Sphingomonadaceae > Sphingomonas_B. The sequence goes on along the minus strand of NZ_DASZBC010000014.1, from coordinate 239,630 downwards.
AGTGGGCGTGGTGCGCGCGGCGCTGGAGCTGCACCAGCCGATCGCGATCTTCCCTGAGGGGACGACGTCTGCCGAACTATTGCCCTTCAAGCCCTCGCTACTGGAAGTGGTCTCGCCGCCGCCGCGCGCGATCCGTGTCCAGCCGTTGCGGCTCACTTATGGCGCGCCCGAACTCGCATGGGTCGGCGACGAGCCCGCGCCACGGAATATCTGGCGGGTCCTCAGGCACCGGCGCTTCCGTGTATTGCTCGAATGCCTTGAGCCGTTCGACCCGGCCGGCGTCGGCGATCGAAAGGCGATTGCGGCGGAAGCGCGGGCGCGCATCCTCGCGGGTTCCGCTTGGGAGCGCGGAAGCGTATAGGCGCGCCGGTGAATCGCTCCCCCAAAACCTTTCGCGTCAAGTCGTTCGGCTGTCAGATGAACGTCTATGACGGCGAGCGCATGGCCGAGCTGCTGGGCGCGCAGGGACTGTCGCCGGCCAAAGGCGAGGATGCTGATCTCGTCGTGCTCAACACCTGCCACATTCGCGAAAAGGCAGCGGAGAAGGTCTATTCGGACATCGGACGGCTGCGCCGCGAGGATGGAACGCGCCCGCTGGTAGCGGTCGCCGGATGTGTTGCCCAGGCCGAAGGGGCGGAAATCCATCGCCGCACCAAGGACGTGGATATCGTTGTTGGCCCCCAAGCCTATCACCGCTTGCCGGAGCTGGTCGCCGAGGCGGCTCGGGGCAAGCGCGCGCTCGATACCGACATGCCGGCGGCGTCCAAGTTCGACGTGTTGCCGAGCCGGGCCAAGACCGTGCGGCCGAGCGCCTATCTGACGGTCCAGGAAGGCTGCGACAAATTCTGCACCTATTGCGTCGTGCCCTATACCCGCGGCGCCGAGGTGTCGCGCCCTTGGAGCGCGATTGTCGACGAAGCCAAGGCGCTCGTCGATGCCGGCGCGCGCGAAATCACTTTGCTCGGCCAGAACGTCAACGCCTGGGAGCATGACGGCCGCTATCTGCATGACCTGATCGAGGAACTCGCGAAGCTGCCGCGCCTCGCCCGCATCCGCTATACGACGAGCCATCCGAACGACATGCGCGATGGGCTGATTGCCGCGCATCGCGACATTCCAAAGCTGATGCCGTTCCTGCATCTGCCGGTCCAGTCCGGCAGCGACCGCATCTTAAAGGCGATGAACCGCAGCCATAGCGCCAACAGCTATCTGGCGATCCTGGACCGCGTCCGCGAAGCGCGGCCGGATATCGCCATATCCGGCGACTACATCGTTGGCTTCCCGGGCGAGACGGACCAGGACTTCGAAGCCACCCTCCAGATGGTGCGGCGCATCGGCCATTCGATGGCGTTCAGTTTCAAATACTCGCCCCGTCCCGGCACGCCCGCGGCGAGCATGCCGGATCAGGTGGCGCGCGAGGTCATGGACGAAAGGCTGCAGCGGCTGCAGGCGCTCATCGTCGAGCAGCAGATCGCCTTCAACCAGCGGCTGGTAGGGCGGCGCACCGAGGTGCTGCTCGAACGGCCCGGCAAATATCCGGGCCAGCTGATCGGCAAGTCGCCCTGGCTGCAGTCAATCGTCGCGGACGGGGGAGCGGTCGGCGATCTGGTCGAGGTGGACATCGTCGCCGCGGGACCGAACAGCCTTACCGGCGTTATCCCCGAGATACTTGCCGCCTGACCTTCCCGTCATCCTGAACTTGTTTCAGGATAATGCGTCCGCCCGCCGAGCGGTGAAAGGCTTGTGCCGAAACAAGTTCGGCATGACGATTGTTGGAGGCTTGATGACACTGGAGTCTCATGTCGCGTAAGCCCGTTCCCGCCCAGCCGGGCGACCGCAGCCGGATCGAGGTCGTGTTCGACCGGCCCCAGCTCCTCGGCCAGGTTTTCGGCCATTACGACCAGAATCTGGTCGCGATCGAGAACCGGTTGGGCGTCTATATCGCGGCGCGCGGCAACAAGCTGCAGATCGAGGGCGAGGCCGAATCGGCGGCGCGGGCACGCGACGTGCTGACCGGCCTCTATAACCGCATCGTCCAGGGACAGGAGATCGATGCCGGCACCGTCGAGGCGGTAATCGCCATGTCCAACGAGCCAACGCTCGACGGCATCATCCGCACGGATGTAAGCCAACCGCCGCCGGTGATGATCCGCACGCGCAAGAAGACCATCGTCCCGCGATCAGCGACGCAGATCCGTTACATGGAAGCGCTCGCGCGCGACGAGATCATCTTTGCGCTCGGACCTGCGGGCACCGGCAAAACCTATGTCGCCGTCGCCCAGGCCGTGCAGCAGCTGATCCAGGGCTCGGTCGAGCGGCTGATCCTGTCGCGCCCCGCCGTCGAGGCTGGCGAGAAGTTAGGGTTCCTGCCTGGCGACATGCGCGAGAAGGTCGATCCCTATCTCAGGCCATTATACGACGCGCTCTACGACATGTTGCCGGCCGAACAGGTCGAGCGGCGCATGGCGTCGGGCGAAATCGAGATCGCACCGATCGCATTCATGCGCGGCCGCACACTCGCCAACGCCTTCATCATTCTCGACGAGGCGCAGAACACCACGCCAATGCAGATGAAGATGTTCCTCACCCGCTTCGGCGAGAATAGCCGCATGGTGGTATGTGGCGATCCGCGCCAGGTCGACTTGCCGGATATTGGCAAGTCCGGACTTGCCGATGCCGTCGCGCGGCTGGACGGCGTGCGGGGCATTTCGATGGTCCGCTTCGGTTCCGCCGACGTGGTGCGCCACCCGCTCGTCGGCGCCATCGTCGATGCCTATGAGGGCGAAAGTTGATCGACGTCGCCGTCCAGGTAGAGCCCGCCTGGCCTGAGGGTGACTGGGAACAGCTTGCCGCGACCGCGTGTGAAGCGGCGGTGCGTGCAACGCCGCAGGCGGAGCTTGCCGCATCCTCGGCCCTGGTCGAGATCTCCGTCCGGCTCACCTCCGACGAAGAAGTGCATCAGCTCAACCTTCAATATCGCGGCAAGGACAAGCCGACCAACGTGCTGTCCTTCCCGATGGTACAGGCCGATCTGCTGCAGACCGTGTCGCAGAACAGCGACGATGGCGAACTGCTGCTCGGCGACATCGTGCTGGCGCACACTGTCTGTGCCGACGAGGCGGCGGAGAAGGGCGTGAGCCTCGACGCGCATGCGACCCACCTGATTGTTCACGGGACCTTGCATCTGCTAGGCTATGATCATCAGGGGTCGGCCGAGGCCGAGCATATGGAGTCGCTGGAACGCGACATCATGGCCCGCTTGGGGCTGCACGACCCCTATCACAGGGACGAACCGGAGTTCGATGCCAGAGGATTCGAGTAGGAACGGCCACGCCTCGGATGGGGGTGGCCGATTTTGGCGGGGTCTGCGCGACATGCTGTTCGGGGCCGATAATGAGCCCACGCTGCGCGACCAGATCGAAGAAGCGATCGAGGAGCATGAAGGCGAGCCCGCGGAAGCGGGCGACCTTACTCCGATCGAGCGGCAGATGCTGCGCAACCTGCTTCATTTCGGCGAGCGGACGGTCGGCGACGTCGCGGTCCCGCGCGCCGACATGATTGCCGTACCCGAATCGGCCAGCTTCGCGGAACTTGTCGCGCACTTCGCTGACGCCGGGCACAGCCGGTTGCCGGTCTATCGCGACAGCCTCGACCAGATCACCGGCATGATCCACATCAAGGACGTGTTCGAGATACTGGCGAAGGGCACGCGTGCCCCCGACAGCATCGCCGGGCTGGTCCGCGAGCCGCGCTATGTGCCGACGTCCATGGGCGTCCTCGACCTTTTGGCGGAGATGCGCGCCACCCGCACCCACCTCGCCATCGTCGTCGACGAATATTCCGGCACCGAAGGGCTGGTGACGATCGAAGACTTGGTCGAGGAGATCGTCGGCGACATCGAGGACGAGCATGACGAGGAGCCGGAGGCGCCGCTCGTGGAGCTTGGCGGCGGCATGTGGGACGCGGATGCGCGGGCCGAGCTGGAGGATGTCGCGGCCGAACTTGATCCCCGACTCGCCGACGTGGAGGAGGATGTCGATACGCTCGGCGGTCTCGCCTTCGTGCTCGCCGGCCATGTCCCCACGCCGGGGGAGATCGTCGAGCATGCCAGCGGCTGGCGGATCGAGGTGATGGAAGGCGATGCCCGCCACGTGACTCGCGTACGCCTCCACGCGCCTGAGCCGGTGCTGGAAGATTGAGAACGGCGGACAAGGCTGGGGATAAGCCGGTGGGCGTCACCAATCTGTCGCAAAAGCGACTCGCCTTGGCCCAAAGCGATTGTGCCGCGTCCGAAATTGTCTAGTTATGGGACGAAGAGGTGAATTGGCGGCCGCCCCTCACGGGGCAGCGCGCTAGCGAAGGTGCCAAGAGGCTCTTCGGGTCATAGGAAGCGCTTATCTGCTTCCGCTGTGCCGCCGGTTCTTCACCCCCTGGCCGGCGGCACTTTTTTGCTCCAGCCTCTTCTCCTAGATAGCAGCTTCCTCTCGGCGCCGCGGAGCACCATGCGCAAACTCGTTCGTGTCCTCATGATCCTTGTGGTCCTGGCTGTCCTGGCCATCGCAGCGATTATGCTGCTGACCCGCCGCGACAATGCCGAAGCCGATCCGCTCGCCGCCTTCGGCCCACAGCCCAGGATCGGCGCGCCGAGCACGGAGCGCATCCCGACGATCGCCATCGCCAAGCCGATCGGCTGGCGGGGCAATGCGCGCCCGGTCGCGGCGCAGGGGCTGAAGGTCCAGCCCTACGCCGACAAGCTCGATCACCCGCGCTGGCTCTACACGCTGCCGAACGGCGATGTGTTGGTTGCGGAATCCAACTCGCCGCCGCGCAGGGCGGAGAGCTTCACCGACCGGGCGATGAAGCTGCTGCTCGGCTGGGCAGGCGCGGGTAGTCCGTCGGCCAACCGCATCACGCTGCTGCGCGACGCGAATGGCGACGGCGTGGCGGAGTTCCGGTCGGTGCTTCTGTCGGGGCTCAATTCTCCGCATGGAATGGCGCTGATCGGAGAGAAGCTCTACGTCGCCAACCACAATGCCGTAGTCGCCTTCCCGTACAAGGCCGGAGACACCCGCATCACCGCAAAGCCTGAGAAGATTGTGGCGCTGCCGGGCGGCGGCAATCACTGGGCGCGCAACCTGATCGCCAGCCCCGACGGCCGCTTCCTCTATGTGACCGTCGGTTCGGCCAGCAACATCGGCGAAAAGGGCATGGACCGCGAGGAGCGGCGCGCCGCGATCTGGGAAGTCTATCCGGAGAACAAGACCTTCCGCATTTTCGCGGCCGGCCTCCGCAATCCGAACGGCCTGGCTTATGAGCCGACCAAGGGCGAACTCTGGACCACGGTCAACGAGCGCGACATGCTCGGCGGCGACGGTCCGCCCGACTATATGACCCTCGTCGATTTCGGCGCCTTTTACGGCTGGCCTTACACCTATTGGGGCGGATTCCCGGACCGGCGGGTCGAGGCGCGTCCCGACCTGCAGGAATATACGCGGCGTCCCGATTATGCGCTCGGCGCGCACACGGCGCCGCTGGGGCTGCAATTCGCCAAGGGTGCCAATCTCGGGCCGGCGTTCGGCAATGGCGCCTTCGTCGCTCTGCACGGATCGTGGAACCGCCGCCCGCTGACCGGCTACAAGGTCATCTACGTGCCCTTCGGTCCGAACGGCTATCCGCTCAAGGGCGCCAAGCCGGTGGATGTGCTGACCGGCTTCTTGACCGAAGACCAGCGCGCCCAAGGCCGCCCGGCGGGCCTCGCCCTCGACCGCACCGGCGCGCTGCTGGTGGCCGACGATGCCGGCAATCGGATCTGGCGGGTGAGCCGCTAGCGTCTTCTCCTCGATCGTCATTCCCGCGAACGCGGGAACCCAAGATCTTCTTCTCGCGACTCCTGGGTTCCCGCTTGCGCGGGAATGACGAAGGAGAGTGTCACAAAGTCGGTCCTCTCATCGTCTTCCTGGCGAAAGGAGACGTTCGATGAAACCGAGACTGAACTTTTACCAGGCGGGCCCCAAAGCAATGCGGCCGATGCTGGAGCTCGAGGCAGCGGTGCGCGGATCGGGCATCGATCCCAAGCTGCTGCACCTGATCAAGCTCAGGGCCTCACAGCTTAACGGCTGCGCCTTCTGCCTCGACATGCACGCGCACGAAGCCCGAGCCGATGGCGAAAGCCAGCAGCGGCTGGACGTGCTCTCCGCCTGGGCCGAGACCGACCTGTTCGACGAACGCGAGCAGGCCGCGCTCGCCTGGACCGAGGCGCTGACCCTGGTCGCCGACACCCACGCGCCCGACCACATCTATGATCGCTTTGCCGCTGCCTTCGACGAGAAAGAGCGCGTGGCGATCTCGCTCGCCATCGTCACCATCAACGCCTGGAATCGCCTCGCCATCGGCTTTCGCTCCATCCCGTCGCGGCGGGGTTGAGCTGCCCGAACCGGGTCACCAGTCCTCCGTGGGGGCTGACAACATATCCCAAGCTCCTCTAAGGACGGTCGGCAGCAGGAACCAGACGAGCGAGGCCACGAGCCAAACCAGAACAAGCTAGCGCGCCTGCCGTCCTTGCAGCCATTGCCCGGGAGCGATCGGAAAGCGACCCTTCTTCCAGAACCAAATTCCCAGACCGATCGCGGCGCCATTCACCCAGAGCCACGCGATCACCTGACTTGTGTGCAGGTAAGCATGAAGTCGGAAGTCGAAGACGGACCGGAGAACGGCATAGAGCAGAGCCGCGTGCACCACGGCGGCCGGCATGATCCAAACCCAATTTTGCGTATACTCGACAGCCTCCTGCCGATCCTCCGCCTCGGTGACTGCATCGACTTCAACGATATCCGAACCGCCTTGCTCCGACGTCGAAAGGTCGCCATCGCTGCTCATCGGTCGAACCTAGCCCTTCAACAAGCCGCTTGTGAAAAAGCCCTTTGCTACTCCAGCAGCTTGGGGCCGTCCTTCTGGAGCTTGGCCCTGATCTTGTCGGCGAACAGGGCGAGGAAGGGCGGCAGGTCGAAGAGGCAGTGGACCTTGTCGTCCAGGACAGTCAGGCGGCTGGCGACGCGCTGGCCCATGGCTTCGACGGTGAAGCTCAGCGTGTCGCCGTCCCAGCGATGCTCGCTGACGGTGCCGCCCGGAATGTAGCTCGCCAGTTTCGACGTGCCGGCTTCGATCCGCGCGCGGGCGCCGGAGCGGCCGAGCTTGTGCGGCAGGTCGATTTCGATCGGCTGGGTCATGTGGCGAAGATCATGGCGTCATCGGCAAACGCCTTGAACTCGAGCGCGTTGCCGCTGGGATCGTTGAAGAACATCGTCGCCTGTTCGCCGACCTGGCCCTTGAAGCGGATGTGCGGTTCGATGCCGAACGCGACGCCCGCAGCCTTCAGCCTGTCGGCGAGCGCCTGCCAATCCGCCATGGTCAGCACCACGCCGAAATGCGGCACGGGCACGTCATGCCCATCAACCGGGTTGGTGACGCCGGCGGGCCGCGCGTCTTCGCTCAGGTGCGCGACGATCTGGTGGCCGTAAAGGTCAAAGTCGATCCAGTGATCCGAGCTGCGGCCCTCGCGACAGCCCATCAGTCTGCCGTAAAAGGCGCGGGCGGCGGCAAGGTCGTGGACCGGGAAGGCGAGGTGGAAGGGTCTCATGGCCGGGCGAGCTCTACACAGGCTTCCATGTCGGGCGCGGTGTCGGGCTTGGCCGCGATGGCTTCGCGGGCGAGGGTGAGTTCCCTGTCGCTCTGCGCTTCGGTCCGGCCGGCGGCGCCCAGTTCGCTGCGGGCACGGGTCTCCAGCACCGAGGCGAGCGTGATCAGGTCCATCGCTGTCTTGCTCATCCCCTCGCGCTTGCGGACATCGTCGGCGGCAAGTTTCAACAGGCCAGCGCACTGGAGGGCGGGCGGCGGCGGCAGCGGCGGCGCAACCTGGTTCATCAGCGTCACGCAAGCGCGCGCTTCCTCGACCGGCAGCTTGGCGTCCGCACCGGCACTCTTCTGGATGGCCGAGACCTGCTGCAGGATCAGCTCGCGTACCTGTTCCTGGCTGCGGCCTTGCTTCACCAGCGCCTCTCCGGTCAGCTGAGCGAAGCGGGCGCCCTGCCGCGCGAGCGGCGGGAGCTCGAGGGCGGCGGCCGTGCGCCGCTCCTGCTCACCGGCGACGATTGCAAGCAGGGCGACGCAGCGCAGTTGCTGTTGCTGCGGATCGGTGAGGGCAGGCGGCGCGGCGGCCAACGCGAAGGCGGAAAGCAGGAACATGACCCCTCATGTACCCCGGCGCAGGGCGGGGTCCAGCCCCAAGGCTGATCTGGGTCTCGGCCTCCGCCAGGGAACGTTGAGTTTTCGCGTGTGAGCGGCAATAGGCCGCGCGTGTTCCGATACCCCAAGCTTCTCGCGCTGGCGGCGGGCGCCTTGTCGGCGACCGGTTTCGCGCCCCTTGGGCTGTGGCCGATAACGCTCGCCTGTTTCGCGCTGCTGATCGAGCTGCTGTGGCGCGCGAGGGACTGGCGGAGCGTGTTCGTGCGTGGCTGGCTGTTCGGCGTCGCGCATTTCACGGTCGGGCTGAACTGGATCGCGCACGCCTTCACCTATCAGGAGGCGATGCCGCACTGGTTCGGCTATGGCGCGGTGGTTGCGCTGTCGCTGTATCTGGCTGTCTTTCCGCCGATGGGGGCGACAGCCGTGTCGCTATTCTTTCGTCATCCCCGCGAAAGCGGGGACCCAGCTAAGAAAGGACTGGGTTCCCGCTTTCGCGGAAAGGACGAGATAGGATTTGTTCTCCTTTTCTCGGCCGCCTTCATCGTGACCGAATGGGTCCGCGCAGTTGTGTTCACCGGCTTTGCCTGGAACCCGCTCGGCGTGATCTTCGTCGGCACGCCGCTCGCGGCCGCTTCAAAGGCGATCGGGACTTACGGATTGTCCGGGCTGACGATGCTCGCGGCCGGAGCGATCTGGCTGCTGGCTCGGCGGCGTTGGCTCGCCGGTGGAGCGATCGCGGGGGCGCTTGCAGTCCGGACGATCTGGACCTTAATCGGCCCCGCGCCGGCACTGCTGCCCGGCACCTCGCCCCTGCTCCGCGTCGTCCAGCCCAATGTGAGCCAGGACGAAAAGCACGACATAAGCGCGCAGGTCGCCAATCTGAAGCAGCTGGTCGCCATGTCGGGCAAGCCGGACGATGCGCGGCCGCGGCTGCTGCTATGGCCAGAAGCGGCGATCGATAATGGCTTCTACCTCGAGGAAGAGCCGGGCCTGCGGCGCTTCCTCGTCAAGGCGCTCGGCCGGCAAGACATGCTGCTGACCGGCGGGGTCGCGATCGAATATGATCGTTCCGGCCGTGCGGTAGGCGGGCGCAATAGCGTGTTCGCGCTCGGGCCCGACACACGCATTCACGCCCGCTACGACAAGGCACACCTCGTCCCCTATGGCGAGTATCTGCCGATGCGGGCGATCCTGACGCCGCTTGGTCTGTCGCGGTTGGTGCCTGGCGACCTCGATTTCTGGCCGGGGCCGGGGCCGAAGACCTTCGACATTCCGGGCGTGGGACCGGTCGGCTTCCAGATCTGCTATGAGATCATCTTCTCCGGTCAGGTGATCGATCCGGCCAAGCGCCCTCGCTTCCTGTTCAATCCGTCCAACGACGCCTGGTTCGGCGCCTGGGGTCCGCCGCAGCATATGGCGCAGGCGCGGCTGCGGGCGGTCGAGGAGGGCATGACGATCGTGCGGGCGACGCCGACCGGCATTTCCGGCGTGATCGCGCCGGACGGCCGGCTGGTGGCCAGCATCGGCATGGGGCGGGAGGAGGTGCTGGATGCCCGCCTTCCGCAAAGCCAGGCGCCGACCCTGTTCGCTCGCTACGGCAACCTGCTTCCCGCGATCTTTGCCCTGCTGCTGGCCGCATTGGGCGTTGTCATCAGGCGTCGCGCTCGCTAGAGGCGCGCGCACATAAACATATCTTTATATGCGGGCTCGCGCCCCTTCCCAGCACAGGAACGACGATGCGCTCCAACTATATCTTCACGTCCGAATCGGTGTCGGAAGGTCATCCCGACAAAGTCGCGGACCAGATTTCGGATGCGATCGTCGATCTTTTTCTGTCCAAGGATCCGGAAGCGCGCATTGCCTGCGAGACGCTGACCACGACCCAGCTGGTGGTGCTGGCCGGCGAAATCCGCTGCAAGGGCGTCTATGAGAATGGCGCCTGGGCCCCCGGCGCTCAGGAAGAGATCGAGCGCACCGTGCGCGAGACGGTCAAGCGCATCGGCTATGAGCAGGACGGCTTTCACTGGCAGAGCTTCCGCTTCGAAAACAACCTGCACGGCCAGTCGGCGCACATCGCGCAAGGCGTGGACGAGAGCGGTAACAAGGACGAAGGCGCCGGCGACCAGGGCATCATGTTCGGCTATGCGACGGACGAGACGCCCGGCTTCATGCCCGCGACGCTCTATTACAGTCACAAGATTCTCGAGAGGCTGGCGCATGACCGGCACAACAAGGTCGTCGACTTCCTCGAACCCGACGCCAAGAGCCAGGTGACGCTGCAATACGAGAATGGCGTGCCGGTGCGGGCGACCGCCTTGGTCGTGTCGACGCAGCATTCTTCGGCGGTGGCGACCGCGGAAGGCCAGGCACGCTTGCGCGACTATGTGAAGGGCGTCTTCACCGACATCTTGCCGCAGGGCTGGCTGCCGGGCGAGGAGCAGATTTTTGTCAATCCGACTGGCATGTTCGAGATCGGCGGGCCGGATGGCGATGCGGGCCTGACCGGCCGCAAGATCATCGTCGACACCTATGGCGGCGCCTCGCCCCATGGCGGCGGTGCGTTCAGCGGCAAGGACCCGACCAAGGTCGACCGCTCGGCTGCCTATGTGTCGCGTTACCTCGCCAAGAACATCGTGGCCGCAGGGCTGGCGAAGCGCTGCACCATCCAGCTTTCCTATGCGATCGGTGTGGCCGAGCCGCTGTCTCTCTATGTCGACCTGCACGGCACCGAGCAGAACGGCGTCAGCGCCGCGAAGCTGGAGGAAGTGCTGCCGCAGCTGGTGCGCCTGACCCCCAAGGGCATCCGCACGCACCTGGGCCTCAACAAGCCGATCTATCAGCCTACCGCCGCCTATGGCCACTTTGGCCGCGACGCGCAGGGCGATTATTTCCCCTGGGAAAAAACCGACCTGGTCGACCGGCTCAAGCAGGCTCTGGCGTAAGCGACCGCCTGTAGCTGACCCGTTCGGCGCCCCAGCCGATCAGGGCTCCGGCGATGGTGTCGCTCAAGAAATGGTCGCATTTGGCGATGCGGGTGAAGGCAGCAAGGGTCGCCAGCGCATAGGCGGGCAGGCGATGTTCGGGATAGTCGCGGGCGACGACGCGTGCGATCGCGACAGCGCCGACGGTATGGCCCGAAGGAAAGGAGCTGAACGCCTTTTCAGGCCGTGATCCCTTGCCAGCTTCGTAGCGGCCCTCGTCGATCAGCATCTGCGGGCGCGTGCGGTCAACGGCGTTCTTAACGGCGTTCTTGGCGCGAATACCTGCCCAATGCGCAGCGAGCATCCGCGCAGAAGATTGCAGCAGCCGGGTGTCGCGCCTGATCAGCGCCGCCGCCGCGATGCCGCCGATAAAGGCGTAAAGCGGCGGCTGATCCGTCATCTTCCCGAACCAGCCGAGCGCCTTCACCGGCTGCGATTCGCGCCACCCGGACACCGCGCGGCTGACATCGACATCGACCTGTTCGACCTGCTTGATCGCTTCCCGCTTCTTGCCCATGGCCGCTTGAACGAAAGTGACCGCATGAACGATCCCCTTTCCATCCGTCGCCTCTATGGCCGCGCCAAGGGCCACAAGCTGCGGGCTGGGCAAGAGGAGCTGCTCGCCGAGCTGTTGCCGCGCGTGGCCGTGCTGGAAGGGCCGCTCGACGCGCTCACCCTGTTCGGCGACGATCGACCGCTTCAATTCGAGATCGGGTTCGGCGCGGGCGAGCATCTGGCGGCGCAGGCCGAGGCAAGGCCGGATCACGGCTTTATCGGCTGCGAGCCGTTCCTGAACGGTGTCGTCGGCGCACTCGCCAAGATCGACGACCGGGAACTCGGCAATGTTCGGCTGCACATGGGCGATGCGCTAGACGTGCTGGAGAGGCTGCCAGATGCGTCGCTCGAGCGGCTCTACCTGCTCCACCCCGATCCCTGGCCCAAGGCGCGGCACGCTAAAAGGCGGATGGTCAATCACGGCCCGCTCGACCTGATCGCCGCCAAGCTGAAGCCGGGCGCCGAGTTCCGCCTCGGCACCGACGACCCAACCTATTGCCGCTGGTCGTGCATGATCATGAACCGGCGCCGCGACTTCGAATGGCAGGCGCGCACCGCCGCCGACTTCCTGACCCGTCCGGCGGACTGGCCGGAGACTCGCTACGAGGCGAAGGCCCGCCGCAAGGGCCACGAAGTCTGGTATTTCCGCTTTCTACGAACCTAGCATTTCGTTCGACGAACGCTTCCGTCGCAGCGTGCTGCGCACGCGTCGCGTGGCGCATCGCGCCGCGCGGCCGGATCACTAAAGGCGCCCTGCACACAAAAACAGGGGTGTTTCGATGCGCACGACACGGATCACGCTTGCCGCCGCCATGCTTGGCGCGACCGCGGCCCAAGCCCAGATCACCGACGATTTCAACCGGCCGAATGCGCAGACGATCGGCAGCAACTATACGGTCCAGAACGGCAATTTCCGCGTCAACAACAACAAGGCGGAAACCACCAGCTTCGTGTCGCTCGCGACCTACAACAACTCCGCGTCCGACTATGCCGGCGTGCAGGCGTCGCTGCGCGGGTTCGACGCGGGCAGCTATGTCGCTTTATCTTTCGGCTTTGATTCGGCGAACAGCTATTTCGTCAAGGTGCAGGACAATAATGGCGACGGCTTTTTCGATCGCTATGGCTTCGACACAGGCAACAACGACCTGAACGGCATTTTCCAGCCGCTCAACTCGGTGTTCCAGACCGGCAGCGTCGAAGTGTTCGTGCAAGGCACAACCGCCAATCTGGTGATCGTCGCCAATGGCGGCTTCATCCAGTCCTACACCTTCGACTATGGCTTTGCGCCGGGCAGCGCGACAGTGGGCTTCGGCATCAACCGCTTGGGCGTGGTCGACGATTTCACCTTCAAGGGCTTGGCCGGCGCTCCGGTGCCGGAACCGGCCAGCTGGGGGCTGATGATCGCGGGCTTCGGCCTTGCCGGCGCCGCCGCGCGCGGCCGCCGGGCCAAGGCGGTGGCCGCCTGAGAACTTAGCCGGCGAGCCGGTCAAGCCAGGCGGCGAGCTTCGCCGCGATGGCCCGGAACGGCTCGCCGGCAAAGCCGTCATGTGCGGCCGGCGGATCACCGGCATCGCTCGCCTGACGGATTGCGATTTCGAGCGGTACGCGGCCCAGAAAGTCGAGCCCCATCGCGCTCGCCGCCGCCTGCGCGCCACCGGCGCCGAACGGATCGCTGATCTGGCCGCAATGCGGGCAGGCATAGCCGGCCATATTCTCGACCAGGCCGATGATAGGTACATTGGCCTGGACGAACAGATCGACGGCGCGGGCGGCGTCGATCAGCGCCAGATCCTGCGGTGTCGAGACGATCAGCGCACCGGCGGGCTTGTGCTTGCTGATCATCGACAGCTGCACGTCGCCGGTGCCCGGCGGGAGGTCGACGATCAGCACGTCGGTGTCGCCCCAGGCGGCGTCGATCAGCTGGCCGAGCGCATTTCCCGCCATCGGCCCGCGCCAGGCGATCGCTTGCCCTGGCTTCACCAGCTGACCCATGGACAGGATCGGCACGCCGAAGCGGGTGGCGACTGGAAGCATCTTCTGGTCTTCGGCGAGCGGACGCGTGCCTTCGGCATCCATCAGGCGCGGAACCGACGGGCCGTAGATATCGGCATCGACCAGCCCGACCTTGCGGCCCATGCCGGCGAGCGCGACGGCGAGATTGGCCGCCAGCGTCGACTTGCCGACCCCGCCCTTGCCGGAGCCGACGGCGATGATGCGCCGCTCGCGCTTCTCGCTGGTCATGGCGATCCGCACGTCGTTCACTTCGGGGAGCGAAAGGAGCGCCGCCTTTGCGGCTTCCGCCATGGCATCCCGCGTCTTCTGGTCCAGCCCGGTCACGTCCAGGATCAAGGAGGCGCGGCCGTCCGTCAGGCGCGGCGGCGCGGCGCGGCTGCCGACGATCTTCGAAATGGCGGCGTAGAGGCGGTCCTGCTCGGTCATGCGCGCCGCTTAGGAGCATGGTCACGCCAGCGGAACACTGTTTTTCTGGGCAAGCGTCCCTATAAAGGCGTTTATGAACAAGCTGACGGCGTGGCTGCGGCCGCAAGGTGCGATGTTGAACGAAGGCGGCGGCCCGTGGGGCAATCGCGGCGGCGGAAGCGGAAATGGCGGCGGTGGGGGCGGCGACGGCGACGGCCCGCGCAATCCCTGGAGCCCCGGCCCGAGCGGCGGGCGTCTGCGCGGCAACCGGCCCGGCCCCGCGGCTCTGGACGAGCTGCTGCGCCGCAGCAGGCAGCGCCTCGGCGGGGGCGGAGGGCTTCCGGACCTAGGCGGACGCCCGATCTGGCTCTACGCGATCGGCGCTTTCCTGCTGCTCTGGATCGTCTTTACCAGCTTTCACCGCATCGGGCCGCAGCAGCGCGGCGTGATCCTGCGCCTCGGCTCCTATGCCGGAACCATGTCGCCAGGTATCGGCGTCAGCTTCCCCTCGCCGATCGACCGCGTCGTCAAGGAAGACGTGGAAGCGATCCGCACCATCGATATCGGCTCGCCGACAGCCGAGTCCGAGAATCTGATGCTGACCGGCGACCAGAACATTATCGATCTGGCCTATTCGGTTCGCTGGAACATCAGCGACCCATCGCTTTTCCTCTTCCAGCTCGCCGAGCCCGAAGAGACGATCCGCGAAGTGGGCGAAAGCGCGATGCGGGCCGTGATCGGCACGGTCACTCTCAACGATGCGATCGGCTCCGGCCGCACCGCGATCGAGACGCAGGTCGCACAGCGCATGCAGGAACTGCTGAACGATTATCGCGCCGGCGTCCGCATACAGGGCGTGGCGATCAAGCAGGCCGATCCGCCCCAGGCGGTGACGGAGAGCTTCAAGAAGGTTTCGGCCGCGCAGCAGCAGGCGATCAGCTATCTGAACGGCGCGCGCGCTTATGCCCAGCAGATTACTGCGCGGGCGCAGGGCGAGGCAGCGTCGTTCGACAAGGTCTATGAGCAGTACAAGCTTTCGCCCGAAGTGACCCGCCGCCGCATGTATTACGAGACGATGGAGGAAGTGCTCTCCAAGGTCGACAAGACCATCGTCGAGCCGAATGGCGTCACCCCTTATCTGCCTTTGGACCGGGTGCAGCGCCCCCGTCCGGCCGAGGAGCCGCAGCAGTGAACTCGATGAGCTTGCGTAACCCCGTCGTTCTGGCGGTGCTGGCCGTCGCCTTGCTGGTGTTGCTGGCGAGCACGCTCGCCGTGGTGCCGGAAACCCGACAAGCCGTGATCGTCCGCTTCGGTGAGCCGGTCGCCATCGTGAACCGGTTCAAGCCGAATCAGAATTTCGGCAGCGCCGGAGCCGGGCTGATCGCCCGCGTTCCGTTTGTCGACCAGATCGTCTGGGTCGACAAGCGCGTGATGGACATTGAAATGGACCGCCAGCAGGTACTGTCCACCGATCAGCTGCGCCTGAATGTCGATGCTTATGCGCGCTTCCGGATCGTCGATCCGTTGCGCACCTACATCACGGCGGGGAATGAGCAGCGCGTCGCGGACCAGTTGCGGCCGATCCTGGGGTCGGCCCTGCGAAACGAGCTCGGCAAGATTCCGTTCGCCGCCCTGCTGTCGCCGGAGCGCGGGCAGATCATGGACAATATCCAGGCCGGGCTGAACCGCGTCGCGCGCCAATATGGGGCGGAGATCGTCGATGTCCGCATCAAGCGGGCCGACCTGCCGGACGGCACGCCGCTTGAATCGGCCTTTGAGCGAATGCGCTCGGCCCGCGAGCAGGAGGCGCTGACCATAGACGCTCAGGGCCGGAAGCAGGCGCAGATCATCCGCGCGCAGGCCGACGCCGACGCGGCGAAGACATATGCGGCGAGCTTCGGGAAAGACCCGGATTTTTATGAGTTCTACCGCGCGATGCAGTCGTACCGGCAGACCTTCCTTGCCGGGAACGCCGGCACCAACGTGATCATGTCGCCGAACAGCGACTATCTGCGGGAGTTCACCGGACGGGCACGATGACAGATGTCATTCAAACGCCGTTCAGCATCCATTTCGCAACCGTTCAGACGCGCGCCGCACACCCATGCGGCCGAGTCTATTCGAGAGGATAAAGTCCACGTGCGCTACGCCTATGCTTTGACCACGGCTCTTCTTCTGGGCGGCGTTGCCGGCTCTGTAGCGTTGCAGCAGCCGCTGGGCGCCCAGACACCGCAAAATACTCCCGGCGCCATGGCCGCAGCCGCCCCGCGCGGCGCGCCGATGAGCTTCGCCGATCTGGCCGCCCGGCTGCAGCCGGCGGTCGTGAATATCTCCACGACCCAGCGCGTGCAGGTGAGCCAGGGCGGCAATAATCCATTTGCGGGCACGCCCTTTGCCGACCTGTTCGGCGGCGGCGATGCGACGCCCGGCCGTCCGGTTACCCGTCAGGCCCAGTCGCTTGGGTCCGGCTTCATCATCTCGGCCGATGGCTATATCGTCACCAACAATCACGTGGTGGCACCCGGCCGCCAGGGTGCAGTGGTCGAGACGATCACCGTCACCCTGCCCGACCGGCGCGAATATAAGGCGCGGCTGATCGGCCGCGACCTCGCCTCCGATCTCGCCGTGCTCAAGATCGAGGCGAATAACCTGCCCTTCGTTCGCTGGGGCGATTCGGAGCGCGCACGGGTCGGCGACTGGGTGCTGGCGATCGGCAATCCGTTCGGCTTGGGCGGCACGGTGACGACCGGCATCGTCTCGGCGCTGCATCGGAACACCGGTCAGGGCGGTGCCTATGACCGCTACATCCAGACCGACGCGTCCATCAACATGGGCAATTCGGGCGGGCCGATGTTCGACCTGAACGGCAATGTGATCGGCGTGAACACCGCCATCTTCTCGCCTTCGGGCGGCAATGTCGGCATCGGCTTTGCCATTCCGGCCGAGCAGGCGCAGCCGGTTATCCAGGCGCTGATGCGCGGCGGCCGCGTGCGGCGCGGCTATCTGGGCGTTCAGATCCAGCAGATCACTCCGGACATCGCCGAGTCGCTCGGGCTCGAGCGCAATCGCGGCGAACTGATCGCCAGCGTCGAGCCGGACGGCGCCGCTGCTCGCGCCGGCATCCGCCAGGGCGATGTCGTCGTCTCGGTCGGCGGCACGCCCGTCAGCCCGGATGCGACGCTTTCCTATCTCGTCTCCAACTCGCCAATCGGTTCGCGCGTGCCGATCGAGCTGATCCGCGATGGCCGTCGCCAGACCGTTACTGTCGTGGTCGGCGAGCGCCCGCCCGAAGAGCAGCTGGCCCAGCGCCTGGGCGGCGACAATGACGATTTCGGCACCGACGATGACGGCACCAGCCAACGCCAGGCCTCGACCGCCTCGCTGGGCCTGGCCGTGCAGCCGCTGACCCCGGGCATCGCCCGGCAAGTCGGCGTGCCCGCGACCACGCGCGGCGTGGTGATCGGTGCGGTCGACCCGTCCAGCGATGCCGCCACCAAGGGCCTGCAGCGGGGCGACGTGATCAGCTCGGCCAATGGCCGTCCGGTCGCCACCGCCGAAGAGCTGCGCGCCGCCGTCGCCGAAGCCAATCGTGCCGGCCGCTCCAGCGTGCTGCTGCTCGTCCAGCGCGGCAACAATCCGGCGCGCTATATCGGGTTGCGTATCAAGAACGGGTGAGCTGTCGCTCACCCGATTAGGCTGAGGGGGCGGCCGCATGTGGGACACGCTGTTCGGACTGACCAACGCCATCGCCGCGGTGGCGTGGCTGGTGCTGATCCTGGCTCCCCGACGGCCGCTGCTGCTTTCGCTGATCCTTTACGCTGGTATCGGGCTGCTCTGCCTGATCTACACGGCGGTGTTCGTCGCTTTGCTGGCCGGCTGGATCGATCCGGTGCGGGATGCCGCCGCGCCGGCGCTTGGCTATAGCGTCAAAGGGCTGCGCGCCTTTTTCATGAGCGACGGCGGCATCGTCGTCGGCTGGACCCATTATCTTGCGCTGGACCTGTTCACCGGCCTGTGGATCGCACGCGATGGCGATGCAAAGGGCATTGGCCGCTTCGTGCAGGCGCCGATCCTGTTCGCGACCTATATGGCCGGACCGTTCGGGCTGCTGATCTGGCTTGCCGTGCGCGAGCCGGCGGCGCGGCGCTCGTCGAAACAGGGCAGCGCTCGATAGAGCCAACCTTGTTGCCGCACTGGACTTCGAGGCAATGCGGCGGCCAACAGGAGGAATAATCGTGCGTCACTTCGCCCCGTTCGCGCTTGCCGCGATCGTCATGCCCGCTGCGCTGCAGGCCGCGCCTGCCCGGCTCGAGCCCCTGCTCGCTGCCGATCGTGCCTGGTCTGACGCGGCGCGCGAACGAAATCTCGTGGACGGAGTGGCCGCCATGTTCGACCGCAACGCGGTCCTCGTCACCGGCGGCGTCGCGGACCTGGTGCGGGGACCGGAGGCGATCCGGGCCAGGCTTGCCGCCAGACCGGAGAATGCCAAGTCGAAGGTTGAATGGCGGCCAGTCGGCGGCGGCATCTCAGCCGACGGCACGCACGGCTTCACCTATGGCGCGCTGACCGTGCGGCCAGAAGGCGCTGCGCCGATCGCGCAGAAATATCTCGCTTACTGGATCAAGCGGCCGGAGGGCTGGCGGGTGCTGGCGTACAAGCGCCTCGGGCGGCGCGAGACGGGGGAGTTGAAGGTCGCACCTGCAATTATCGGCACGGCCCGGCGCACCGGCGACGATGCGCTCGCGACCTTGAAGCAATCGGAAAAGGCCTTTTCGGACGAGGCGCAGACGATCGGCCTGCGCGCCGCTTTCGCCAAATGGGGGCGGCCCGATTCGGTCAACATCGGCGCGGACGATGCGGTCGCGGTCGGTTCGGCGGCGATCGGCAACGGCGTTGCCGGGCCGGAGCCGGGCAGTCCGGTCAGCTGGGCCGCGGATGAAGCGGTGGTCGCGCCATCGGGCGACATGGGCCTAACCTATGGCCTGCTCCACGCGAAGAACCCGCCTGCGGGTCAGCCGGCGACCATCCCCTTCTTCACCGTCTGGGCCCGGCCCAAGCCGGGCGATCCCTGGCGCTACGTCGCCGAATGATCAGCCCAGCCCAGGCGCTTCGCGGAAACTGCTGGGGCTGAGCCCGGTCCAGCGCTTGAAGGCACGGCTGAACGCTGCCGGATCGGAAAAGCCGAGGCGATAGGCCGTCGCTTTCACCGACTGACCATCGACGCCCAGATAGCGGATCGCCAGCTGCCGGCGCTTCGCCTCGAGCACATCCTGGAAGCTGGCGCCTTCGGCCTTCAACCGCCGGTAAAGCGTCTGGCGGCTGAGGCCCATGGAGGCGGCGACCTGGTCGACACCGACATCGCCCTGGCCGATCAGCCGTTCGATCGCTTCTTCGACCTGCTTTTTGAAACAGGGCGTCGCCGGCTGCGGCCACACGAGGCCCTCGACCAGCCGGCGCAGACTGGTGAACAGGTCGTCGCGGCCTTGCGGCGGCACGGCAAAGGCGCGCTGCCACTTGCCGGCTGGACAGAGGCTGTTGTCGCAGGTGGCGCACTGCTTCGCGCGCATCCGCTCCATGCAACGCAGGATCATCTCTTTGATGCTCGAAGTCATGCCGACACCCCTGATCCGAACTGTGCCACTGACATAATACAGTCCTGCGGCTCCGGTGGCAATCGCCGGAGCAATGGGGAGGATGGAATGAAGACGAAGTGGCTCTTGGTTGCGGCGACGGCGAGCGTCCTGGCGACGCCCGCCCAGGCGGACATGGCGACCAATTGGTGGGAAGTTGCGAACCGCTTCTATCTCGCGGGTCAGGTCTCGTCCGCACCGCGCACACCAGACATGGAGCGCGCCTCCGCGCGGACCGCCTTAGCGATGTTCGAGGCGGCGAACGCGATCGGCCGGCGCTACGAAAGCCATCTGAAGCTGCCGGCGGCCGACGCCAAGGCATCGCCGGACGCGGCAGTGGCGACAGCCGCATTCAAGGTGCTCGTCCATCATTATCCTGCCAACAAGACTATCTTGGAGGAAAGCTATGCCATGGTCATGGCGGCGATCCCGGAGGGTCCGGCCAAGCTCACGGGGGTTGCGATCGGCGAGGCTGCCGCGGCGGCGGCGATCCCGGCCAATGGTATCGATCCGGCGCTGGAGCAGACATCCTATCGGCCGCGCGCGGCGCCGGGCGAGTGGATCGGCGGCGCGCTGCCGACGCTCGACCCGCACTGGTTCGCGCTCAAGCCTTGGATGGGGAAGATGGTGGAGTCGCTGATGCCGCCGCCTCCGCCTGCGCTGACCAGCGAGACCTGGGCGCGCGACCTGGCAGAGGTGCAGCGGCTCGGCGCGCGTGCGAGCAAGGATCGGACGCCCTACCAGACGCTGATCGCCCGCTATCGGCAGGGCTACGACCTGTCGCCGATGGTCCGCACCATTGCCGACCAGCCCGGGCGCACCCTGCTCGACAATGCCCGGATGCTGGCGCTCTATCAGATGGCGATGGACGATGCCGTGCAGGTGATGGCGATCGCCAAATTGCGCTACGATTTCTGGCGCCCGATCACCGCCATCCGCAATGCCGACCGGGACGGCAATGACGCGACGCAACGCGACCCCGCCTGGGTGCCGCTGCTGCCAACGCCCAACTTCCCCGAATATCCATGCGGCCATTGCACGGCGGTTGCGGTGCAGACCGAAGTGCTGAAGCTGGTCGGCGGCATGCCGGCTTCTACACCGGTGCGTGTCGCAGCCGGAGGCAGCCCGAACATGGTCGTGCAGAGCGTGAAGAGTTGGGACGAGCTCGTCCGCCAAGTCTCCGATTCGCGCATGCTGGGCGGCGTGCATCACCGCTTCTCGAACGATGCCGGCGAAGAGATAGGCCGACGCGCCGCCCGGACTGCGGTGAGCACGCTGCTGCGCCCGATCGGCAAGCGCTGAAAAGCTCCGCTCCAGGCCCTGATCTTCAGTCGACAGGACCCGCAACCGCCGTTTTCTCCCGCTGCAGCCGATGCTCGCGGTAAACGATGTAGAGGCCGCTCGCGATGATCAGCGGCGCGCCGAACCACAGGCTGTGGCTCGGCACGCTTGCAAAGATCAGCCAGCCGAACAGCGCCGACCAGATCAGGTTCGAATAGTCCATCGGCAGCACCACGGAGATCGGCGCCAGGCGCAGCGAGGCCGTCAGCGCGATCTGAGCCGCGCCGCCAGAAAGGCCGAGGCAGAGCAGCAGGCCAAAGGTCTCGGCATCGTGCGCTTGGCCCATGAACGGCATGGCGAGCGCAAGCGCCAGTGCCGATAGGGTGGTGAACCAAAAGACGGTGGTCATCGCGCTTTCGGTGCGGCCGATCTGGCGTAGCGTGATGCTGACGGCCGAAACAACGGTCGCGGCGCAAAGGCCGACGGCGACCCCCGCCGGCGGCAGTGCCGATCCGCCTGGCTGCACGACGATCAGCACGCCCGCAAAGCCGAGCAGCACCGCACCCCAGCGGTGAACGCCGACTGTCTCCTTGAGCAGAACGGCCGAAAGGATCGTCGCGAAGAGCGGGACGGTGAACAGCAACACTGTCGCCTCGGCGAGCGGCAGCAGCAGGAAGGTCAGGAAGTTGAGCGCCATACCCGTCATGCCCAGCAGCGTTCGGGTAACATGCGCACCGGGCCGCTGCGTCTTGATCGCCGCCCATCCAGGTCCGGCCACGATCCAGCCAAGGACCAGAGGCAGAGCAAGCGCCTGACGATAGAAAAGGCTTTCCCCCAGAGACACACCCCGCGCGTCCACCAGTTTCACGATCGCGAACATGATCGTCAGCGCCAGCACCGCGAACAGGCGCAATGCGATGGCGAGCAGACGTCGTTCGGCAGGCACCTGATGTCCTTGGCGGCAAAGCGACGGCAGTGCTAGGCCGCAGACCGGCTTTCCGGTGCGGTGGGATGGGATAAAAGAGTATCCATGACGGACCGCCAGCGCACCCAATCCGCCTCTCCCTATGAGGAAAGCATCGGCTTTTCCCGCGCCATCCGCATCGGCGACCGCATCCTCGTCTCCGGCACGGCACCGGTCGAGGCGGACGGTTCGAGCACGGACGGAGACGCCGAAGCGCAGACGGAGCGTTGTCTCGACATCATCATCGGCGCCATCCGGCAGCTCGGCGGGCAGCGCACAGATATCGTGCGCACCCGCATATTCATTACCGATCCAGCGGACGCGGAGGCGATCGGCCGCGCGCACGGGCGCCGCTTCGCCGATGTGCGGCCGGCGGCGACGATGGTGGTGGTTTCGGCACTGCTCAGGCCCGAATGGCGCGTCGAAATCGAGGCGGAAGCGTTGGTAGCCTCATGACGCGTGTCCTGCTGCTTCTTTCCATGCTGCTTGCTGCTTGCCAGCAGCCGAGCACCAACGATGCCGCCGCGTCGGAGGAGCAGAAGCGGCTCGACGCACCGGTGGAGGATGTGGATGCGCTGCCGGTCGACGAGACGGCGGCAGCGGCGGTCGGCGAAGGTGACGGTGCGCCGGCGCTGCCGACGGCCACGCATATCCCCGAGTCCTTTTGGGGTCGCTGGGGAATGGTGCCGGCGGATTGCACCTCCAACCGTGGAGACGCCAAAGGGCTTCTGCGCATCGACGCCAACCGGCTCTATTTCTACGAGAGCAAAGCGATGCTTGACCGAATTATTGCGGGGACGCCGGATCGGTTCGAAGGCATTTTTGGATTTGGCGGCGAGGGTCAGGAATGGACCGCCAAGGTCACGCTGATCCGGCAGGGAAACACGCTCGTGCGGGAGGAGGAAGGGCCCCGCTTCACCTACAGGAAGTGCCGATGAGGCCGTTCGCTTCGAGCGACGTCGAGAAGCGTGTCTCGACTTCGCTCGACACCAACGGATCAGTTTCCTAACCGGACGCGCATGACTCAGTTCGACCTGACCGACGATCAGCGCCAGATCCAGGAAATGGCGCAGAAATTCACCGCCGATGCGATCACCCCGTTTGCGGGGGAATGGGACGAGAAGAGCCACTATCCGGTGGAAGTGTGGAAGGCGGCGGGCGAGCTTGGCTTTGGCGCCATCTATGTGGCCGAGGAGTCGGGCGGTATCGGGCTCGGGCGGCTTGAAGCGGCGCTGATCATGGAAGCGATGGCCTATGGCTGCCCGGCCACCAGCGCCTACATTTCGATCCACAATATGGCGACGTGGATGATCGACCGATTCGGCGATCAGGCGATCAAGGATCGTTTTCTCCCGCAGCTGGTCACGATGGAGAAGATCGCCAGCTATTGCCTGACCGAACCGGGCTCCGGCTCCGACGCTGCGGCGCTCAAGACCAGTGCGCGGCGCGATGGCGATCACTTCGTCCTGAACGGCACCAAGCAGTTCATCTCCGGCGCCGGCTATAATGACATCTATGTCTGCATGGTGCGCACAGGCGAGGAAAAGTCGAAAGGCATCAGCGCCATCGTCGTGGAGAAAGGGACGCCGGGCCTTTCCTTCGGCGCCCCGGAGAAAAAGCTCGGCTGGAACGCGAGCCCGACCGCTCAGGTGATCTTCGAGGATTGCCGCGTACCCGTCGCCAATCTGGTCGGCGCGGAGGGCGAGGGTTTTCGCATCGCCATGGCGGGGCTCGACGGCGGACGGCTGAACATCGGCGCCTGCTCGCTCGGCGGGGCACAGCGGTGCCTGGATGAGGCGGTCCGCTACACCAAGGAGCGGCAGCAATTCGGCCAGCCCGTCGCGGACTTCCAGAACACCCAGTTCATGCTGGCCGACATGGCGACCGATTTGGAGGCGGCGCGGGCGCTGCTCTACATGGCGGCGGCGAAGGTGTCGGCGAATGCGCCCGACAAGTCGCGCTTCTCCGCGATGGCCAAGAGGCTGGCGACCGACAATGGCTCCTCGATCGTGGACCGCGCGCTGCAGCTGCACGGCGGCTATGGCTATCTCCGCGACTATCCGATCGAACGCTTCTGGCGCGACCTGCGCGTGCATTCGATCTTGGAAGGCACCAACCAGGTCATGCGCCTGATCGTGGGGCGGGAGCTGACGCGGCAGTGACCGACGAGATCATCAGCCTGACCGAAGGCCATGTCGGACGCATCCGGCTGAACCGGCCCAAGGCCATCCATGCGCTGACTACGGCGATGTGCAGCGCTATTCTCGAGCAGATCGAGACTTGGCGCGCCGACGATGCGGTGCGGGCAGTGCTGTTCGATCACGCGGAAGGCCGCGGCTTCTGCGCCGGCGGGGACATCCGCATGCTCGCGGAATCGGGTGCAAAGGACGGGACGGAGGCGCGCGCGTTCTTCCACACCGAGTATCGAATGAACGAGCGGCTCTTCACTTATGTGAAGCCGACCGTCGCCTTCATGGACGGCATTACCATGGGAGGGGGCGTCGGCATCTCGCTGCCCTGCAAATTCCGCGTCGCCACCGAGAATACCCGCTTCGCCATGCCAGAGACGGGTATCGGCCTGTTCCCCGATGTCGGTGGCGGCTGGTATCTGTCGCGGCTTCCCGGCCGCACCGGACAGTTCCTGGCGCTGACCGGCGCCCGCATCGATGGCGCCGAGTGCCTCTTTTTGGGTCTCGCCACCCATTACCTGCCGTCTGCCGTGCTCGATGAGGTGAAGGCGAAGATCGCCGCCGACCCGAGCGCGATCGAGGCGATCCTCGACGCCTTCTCCGAAGAGCCGCCGCCCGCCCGGATTGAGGAAAATCTCGAAGCGATCGATCGGCTGTTCGCCTCTGACACGCTCGAGGATATCTATGCAGCGCTCGATCAGGACGGCTCGGACTGGGCGCGGAAGGAACTAGCGACGCTCAAGACCAAGTCGCCGCAGACGATGAAGGTGGCCCTGCGCCTGCTGAAGGAAGGCGCGCACATGCACAGCTTCGCGGACGAGATGCGGCAGGAATATGCGGTCGGCGCGCATGTCGTCCAGCGGCATGACTTTCTGGAAGGCGTGCGCGCGGTGATTGTCGACAAGGACAATGCTCCGCGCTGGGATCCCGCCACACCTGAGGGAGTGACGGAGCATGTCCTGGACACCATTTTCGCGCCGCTGCCGGACGACGAGGCTTGGACGCCGTATCGATAGTTTGTCGTCGTCCCGAACTTGTTTCGGGACAAAGGTAGGCGCGACGGATCTTTGGGCGAGCGCCGCGGACTTCGAAGCGGCACGAACCTTATCCCGAAACAAGTTCGGGATGACGGAAAGGGAGACGAATGAGCCAGTACGAAACCATCCTCATCGAACGACACGACGCCGTCACGCTCGTGCGGCTCAACCGGCCGCAGGCGCTGAATGCGCTGAATTCGACGGTGCTGAAGGAGTTGATCGAGGTCTTCGCCGCCTATGACTCCGACCCCGAGCAGCGCTGCCTGGTGCTGACCGGATCCGAAAAGGCGTTCGCGGCCGGAGCCGACATCAAGGAAATGTCGTCCCAAGGCTTTGCCGACATGTACGGCTCAAACTTCTTCGCCGGCTGGGAAAAGGTCACGGCGACGCGCAAACCGTGGATCGCAGCCGTCGCTGGCTATGCGCTCGGCGGTGGCTGCGAGGTCGCGATGATGGCCGACTTCATCATCGCAGCCGAAACGGCCAAGTTCGGCCAGCCCGAGATCAAGCTCGGCGTCTCACCCGGCATGGGCGGCTCGCAGCGTCTGACGCGAGCGATCGGCAAGGCCAAGGCAATGGAGATGTGCCTGACCGGCCGGATGATGGACGCGGCGGAGGCGGAGCGCTCTGGTCTTGTGGCGCGAGTCGTGCCGGCCGACAGCCTGGTCGAGGAGGCGCTGAAAACGGCCGCCGCCATCGCCGCCATGCCCCCGCTCGCGACGATCGCGAACAAGGAGATGGTCAACGCCGCCTTCGAGACCGGTCTCGCCACCGGCATATTATTCGAGCGCCGCCTCTTCCACGGACTGTTCGGCACCGAGGACCAGAAGGAAGGCATGGCCGCTTTCGTCGAGAAGCGGCCGGGGAACTGGACGGGGCGCTGACACCGTTCCCCGGCGCAGGCCGGGGTCCATCGTAGCCGCTTGAACCGGCTTCTGGAGCAACACAATTCTGGGCCCCGGCCTTCGCCGGGCAACAAGGTCGTTCAGTCGGTGCCTTTTGGGCGGCGCGGAGTGAGTTGGCCTGGGGCGATGAAGCCGATCGCGTTCATCGATAGCGCCTCCTGCTTGATATTGGCCGCGATTTTTTCATACTCGCGTTCCATCTCCGGAGTGACGGAGGCGCGGGTGTCGGCCAGCGCTTTCTCGAAATGCTCCATGCCCACCCGCTCATTGCCGAGCGACTGACGCAGGGCGGAAAGACCGGCGCGGCGGACCAGATCCTCCAGGTCGGCGCCGGTGAACCGGTCGGTGCGGCGGGCGAGGCTCGGCAGGTCGACATCGTCGCCGAGCGGCATCTTGGCCGTGTGAACTTCGAGGATGCGCAGCCTGCCGGCTTCATCGGGCACCGAAACATAGACGAGTTCGTCGAAACGGCCCGGCCTTAGCAGCGCCGGGTCGATCAGGTTCGGACGGTTGGTGGCGCCGATCACGACGACCGATTGCAGCTCTTCGAGACCGTCCATTTCGGCCAGAATAGTGTTCACGACCCGCTCGGTTACCTGCGGCTCGCCCAGGCCACCGCCGCGAGCAGGGACGAGGCTGTCCAGCTCGTCGATGAAGATGACAGTCGGCGCGACCTGCCGCGCACGGGCAAAGAGTCGGGCGATCTGCTGCTCGCTCTCGCCATACCATTTGCTGAGCAGGTCGGACGATTTGGTAGCGATGAAGTTCGCCTCCGCCTCGCGTGCGACTGCCTTGGCGAGCAAGGTCTTGCCAGTGCCCGGCGGGCCATAGAGCAGGAAGCCCTTGGCCGGGCGGATGCCGAGGCGGCGGAAAGCGTCGGGGTTCTTGAGCGGAAGCTCGACGCCCTCGCGCAGGCGCTCGCGAGCATCATCCAGGCCGCCAACGTCATCCCAGCGCACGTCAGGCTTCTGCACCATGACTTCGCGCATCGCCGAGGGCTGCACGCGCTTCAGCGCCCCGAGGAAATCGTCGCGGACCACCGAGAGTGTATCCAGCACCTCGGCTGGAATGGTGCGGTCTTCGAGATTGAGCTTGGGCATGATCCGCCGAACGGCCTCGATCGCCGCCTCGCGCACCAGGGCGCCCAGGTCCGCGCCGACAAAGCCATAGGTCGTGCGGGCGAGCTCATCCAAGTCGACGCCGCCATCGAGCGGCATGCCGCGGGTGTGGATTCCGAGGATCTCACGCCGGCCGCGTTCGTCGGGTACGCCGATCACGATCTCGCGGTCGAAACGGCCCGGGCGGCGGAGTGCCTCGTCGATGGCCTCGGGCCGATTGGTGGCGGCGATCACGACCAGATTGGCACGCGGCTCCAGTCCATCCATCAGCGTCAGCAGCTGGGCGACCAGCCGCTTTTCCGCTTCGCCGGAGACCTGGCCACGCTTGGGAGCAATCGAGTCGATCTCGTCGATAAAGATGATGGAGGGCGCGTTCTGGGTGGCGTTCTCAAACACCTCACGCAGCGCTTTCTCGCTCTCGCCATAAGCGGAGCCCATGATCTCGGGCCCATTGATCAGGAAGAACTCGGCGTCCGACTCGTTAGCGACGGCACGGGCGAGGCGCGTCTTGCCGGTGCCCGGCGGACCATGGAGCAGTACGCCCTTGGGCGGATCGACCCCTAAGCGCTGGAAGAGCTCGGGATAGCGCAGGGGCAGCTCGACCATCTCGCGCAGCTGGTCGATGGCGCCTGCAAGCCCGCCGATATCATCATAGGTAACGTCGGCGCGCCGATTCTGCGGCTCCTCGAACTCGGGACGCAGTTCCACTTCGGTATTCTCGTCGATATGGACGACGCCTTTGGGCGTGGACGAGACGACGACGAGGCGAATTTCCTGAAGAGCATAGGCGGGGGCCGCGAGCATCTGGCGCAACTGCGGGGGCATGCCGTCATTCTGCACCCGCTGCTGCCCCGCGGTCGCGACCACGTCGCCCGCCGTGAGAGGCCGTCCGTAGAAGCTGCGCTTCAACGCGGTGCCGGTGCCTTGCAACCGCAGGTTCTGCTGGGCAGGTGCGAAGACGACGCGTGTCGCAGGCCGAGATTCGACCCTGCGCAGCTCGACGAAGTCGCCCGAGCCAACGCCGGCATTGGCGCGCTGCAGGCCATCAAGGCGGATGATGTCCAGGCCTTCGTCTTCGGGATAGGGAAGGACAGCGCGGGCCGGGGTGGCCCGCTTGCCGGTCAGCTCGACGACGTCGCCCTCCTGCAAGCCAAGCGCGGTCATAATCGCGCGGGGGATGCGGGCCAAGCCGCGGCCGCTATCTTCGGGCCGCGCATTGGCGACCTGCACTCGCCGCGTCTGGGTGTCGCTGTCCGCCATCCTCACCTCCGGTTCAGCAGGCTTAACTAGGTGGCGGCCAGGAACGTTGCGAGGGCGGAGGCAAAAAAAGAGGCCGGTCCCAGAAGGACCGGCCTTGAAAAGTTTTAGGAGAGGATGCCTGAAAGGCCTGCTCTATGTGCAGCGCAGCAGTTCATGCTGCAAGTGCGAATAACAAAAAGGTTGTTGCACGAAACGCAATCGCTCTGCTCTATGTTCAGTAAAGCAGGTGCAGTGTGACGGCAGCCGACAGACGCTGCTGCAATGCACAATGAGGAGAGTGAAAGTTGCGCCGCTTGCCCCCCCTCACGGCTGTCGAAGCCTTTGTCCAGGTCGCGCGGCTCGGCTCGATTAAGGCCGCAGCGGAGGAACTTGCCTTGTCGTCCCCGGCACTTAGCCGACGCATCCAGACGCTGGAGCGGTTCCTCGGCCGCACGTTGTTCGACCGTGCGCCGGGCGCGATGAAGCCGAACGCGGATGGAGAGCAACTGTTGGAAGCGGTCGCGCCGCACCTTGCCGGGCTGGAGAATGCGATCGAGTCGCTGACGACCGAAGGTCATGTCGTGCGGTTGAGGCTGGGTGTGCTGCCGCTTTTTGCGTCGCAGCAGCTCTTCCCGCACCTTGGCGAGCTTCGCGCGCTCCATCCTGAGCTGCATCTCGACGTCGATACCGCCGCGCATGCGCTTGCCCGACTAGGAGACGGGCTGGATGCCGCTATCGTGCTGGCGCGCGAGGTGGATCCTGCCCTTTACGCGCGGCAACTGGATCGCAATCGCGTTTTTCCCATCGCCGCGAGAAGCCTCACTCAAGGACCCGGTGCGATCCGAACGCCCGCCGACCTCGCCCGCGCCACGGTATTTCTCCACCGCGACATGCCGGAGACGTTCGACGCCTTTTGCCAAGAACTCGGGATTGAGGGGCTGGAGCCCCTCGCGATTGATCACTTCGACTCAGGGCAGCTGATGCTGGACGCCGCCGCGCAAGGCTTGGGCGTGGCCTTCATGCTCGAAAGCCACTTCCGCAATGCGCATGATGACCGGCTGGTGCGGCTGTTCGATGTCGAGGTTGAAAGCCCGTACAGCTATTGGTTCGCTTGCCGCCCGAGGGCGCTGGAGAACAAGGCGGTCCGGCTGTTTCACGACTGGCTGATCGGCATCTTCCAAGCCGCCGAACGGGCTAAGGCGGCGTAGCGGCAGGCTTGGCCATCGTTTCAGTTCGGCACAGATTCTCCTTAAATTTCCGTTGACTCTGCCGCTTCCCAGTGGACACTGCTGACCCATGAGCCCAGGGGTGGGCTCGGGAAGGGGTTGTCACAAATGAAGTACGCGAAGCTTATCGCGTGCGGCCTGCTTGCGTCCGCGGCAGTGCCGGCACATGCGCTCAACATCAACTATATCAATCTCGGCGGTGCTCAGCAGGGCACCTTGGCTCGTCAGGGCTTCGAGATTGCGGCAAATTATTGGGAATCGGTCCTGACCGACAATGTGACGGTCAACCTTGCCATCGGCTTTAACAAGCTGGCGCCGGGTGTGATCGCGCAGGCGGGCAGCAGCTCCAGCGTCGTATTGCTCAACCAGGCGTTTCTGGGCCTCGCAGCCGACCAGAAGTCCGCGCTTGACGCCCAGGCGGTGAACTCACTGGCCGGCCAGCTGGTCATCCAGGGTGGGCTCGCCAGCGTTAACGCACGGGTCAACGACTTCAAGGATGTCGCGAACCAGGCCGGCTATCAGGATGGCGTGACCCGGCTCGATACCGACCGGTCGGGTAACAACATCGCCCTCGATGTGAACAATGCCACGCTGAAGGCGCTC
The DNA here is from genome assembly GCF_035944535.1 of Sphingomonas sp. GTDB lineage: Bacteria > Pseudomonadota > Alphaproteobacteria > Sphingomonadales > Sphingomonadaceae > Sphingomonas_B. Next base: position 209,243 of record NZ_DASZBC010000014.1, on the reverse strand, counting down.
GGCATTGCGGTTGATGCGAACGGCAACCCGATCAACCCGAACGGGATCGATGCCCAGATCACCTTTAACAGCGATTTCGGCTACGACTTCAACCCGACCAACGGCATCGATGGCTTCACCTTCGATTTCATCGGCGTTGCCATCCACGAGATCGGCCATGCGCTGGGCTTCGTCAGCGGCACAGACATCTATGACATCGTCTCGTACGACAACGGACCGCTGGCTGAAGGCGTATTCGACGGTTCGCTGCTCGGCGGCCCGAGGAATATCGAAGACTTCGCCGTGATGAGCACGCTCGACCTGTTCCGCTACGGCGCAGCGGGCGAGCTGAACTGGGCGACCGGCGATCTCGGCTCGGCCTATTTCTCGATCGACGGCGGCCAGACGGCCCTTTTCGGTGAGGCCGATTTCTCGACTGGCTCGTTCAACGGCAGCGGCAACCAGGCGTCGCACTGGGCCGATAACCTGTACGATCCGCGCAACGGCGCGCCCTGCTCCAAGTTCAAGACCAAGCCGATCGGCATCATGAACCCGACTTCGGGATTCTGCGAATCCGGCAGCGTCACTGGCCTGGACCTCGCCGCGTTCGACGCGATGGGCTGGGACGTCAACCTGAACGTCCTGCAGAACTCCGGCTATGAAGCGAGCACCGCTTCGATCTGGCGTCAGTTCATCCTCGCCAACCCGGTTCCGGAGCCGGAAACCTGGGCGATGATGCTGCTGGGCTTCGGCTTCGTCGGCGCCGGCATGCGCCGCGTCCGCAGCACCAAGGTCAGCTTCGCCTGATCTGAGGCGCCTGGAAAAGGATGAGGGGCGGGGCCGCCGGGTCCCGCCCCTTTTCTTTGGCGGGGCGGCCTCTTGCCTGAAGTGAGGCTTGTACCCAAATGACTGTTGCAGATTTGCAACATAGAGCTATTGAAGACGGACAGAGCAGCAGGACGACGAATGGCCGCCGATCCCTATTCCGTACTGGGCGTCGCGCGCGGCGCCGGCGAGGCCGACATCAAGAAGGCGTATCGCAAGCTCGCCAAGGAGCTGCACCCGGATCGCAATCAGGACAATCCGAAGGCCGCCGAGCGGTTCGCGCAGGTCACGGCCGCCTATGACCTGCTCAACGACAAGGACAAGCGCGCCAAATTCGACCGGGGCGAAATCGACGCGGAGGGCAATCCCACCGCGCCCTTCGGCTTTGGAGCGGGGCGTGGCGCCGGCGGCGGCTACCGCCCGACCGGCAGCTCCGGCTTTGACTTCGGGACCGACGCTTCAGACTTTGGCGACATATTCGAAGGGCTGTTCGGCCGCGGTGGCGGTGCAGGCGGTTTCACCTCCGGCTTTGGCCGCCGCTCGGCCCCCCCGCCGCGTGGCGCAGATGTGGCTTACCGCCTTCGGGTGCCGTTCGAAGACGCCGCGGCGCTGAAGCCGCAGCGCATCACGCTTGCCGACGGCAAGACGATCGACCTCAAGCTTCCTGCCGGCGCCGAGACGGGCACGCAAATGCGGTTAGGCGGCAAGGGCGAGCAGGGGCCCGGCGGCGCGGGCGATGCGATCGTCACCATCGAGGTGCAGCCGCACCGCTTCTTCAAGCGCGACGGCGACAATGTCCTGCTCGACCTGCCGATCACGCTCAAGGAAGCGGTGCAGGGCGGCAGGGTGAAGGCGCCGACCGTTGACGGCCCTGTGATGGTCAATGTACCGGCCGGCTCCACATCGGGGCGCGTGCTGCGGCTGAAGGGCAAAGGCTTTCACAAGAAGGGCGGCGAGCGCGGCGACCAGTTGATCACGCTGATGATCGATGTGCCTGGTGAAGACGCTGAACTGCATGCTTTTGTGGAAGGATGGAGCGGAGGCGAGCGCAACCCGCGCGCGGGATTGGGCGTCTAGCCCGGCGTGGACCTGATCGACGAAACCCAGGAAGTAGAGCTTCCCCACGGCCCCGCGCCGCAAACCCCCGAAGCTCGCCGCCGGCGCCTGCTCCGGACGCGCAAGCGCGTCGACGACACGCTCAAGAAGCTGGGCCCCGGATCACGGGTGCGAGTGGTGCTCGGCCGTGCCTTCGAAGGCGTGTGGAACGACGGCTTCATTCATGCCGGCAATCTGGCGTTCCTGACTTTGCTGACCCTCTTCCCCTTCTTCATCGTTGTTGCCGCGATCGCCCAGACGTTCGGACGGGATGCCGCGACTCTGGACGCGCTGCGCCAGTTCCTCGCGCAAGTGCCGAGCGACGTGGCCAAGGTACTGGAGAAGCCGATCAGCGATGTGCTGACCGCGCGTTCAGGGAGTCTGCTCTGGCTCGGTGCGCTTGGTGGCTTGTGGAGCACGGGCGGCTTCGTCGCGACGCTCAAGGACATTCTCTACCGCGCCTATGGGGTGCGCTCCGCCTCCACCTTCTGGGCGGCGCGGCTGCGCTACACCGCGATTACGATCGGCTCCGTGCTGCTGGTGCTCGTCTCCTTCCTCCTGCAGGCGGTGCTTGCCGGGCTGGAGCAGTTCGTTGTGCGGCTTTTCCCCTTTTCGGACGAGTCGCTGTTGCTGCTATTGAGCGCATCCCGACTGATCCCGGGACTATTCATCTTCGGCGCCTTCTACCTGCTCTTCTATGTGATGACACCGAGGCGATACCGGGGGCGCGGCTGCCGCAAATATCCCGGTCCTTTGTTCATCACCTTCTGGTGGCTGCTCGTCACGTCGCTGCTGCCGCCGACGCTGACGCTGCTCGGCGGCTATGACCTGACCTATGGCAGCCTTGCCGGCGTGATGATCGCGCTGGTCTATTTCTTCACGCTCGGCTTGGGCGTGGTGTTCGGCGCCCATCTGAACGCGGCACTGGCAGAAGTGCCGCAGAGCGCGCTAAAGGACGCCCAGCCACAGCCGGAGGTAGGCCCAAGTGAACGAACTGATGAAGGGCAAGCGCGGCCTGATCATGGGCCTGGCAAATGAGCGCTCGCTTGCCTGGGGCATTTCCAAGAGGCTGAGCGAGGCGGGCGCCGAACTGGCCTTCAGCTATCAGGGCGAAGCGCTGGAAAAGCGGGTGCGGCCGCTCGCCGAGGAACTCGGTTCCGATTTCCTGATCGATTGCGACGTGGCCGACATGGCTGCGCTCGACCGCACCTTCGCGCAGCTGGCGGAGCGCTGGCCCAGCATCGACTTCGTCGTCCACGCGATCGGCTACACCAACAAGGAGACGCTGCGCGGCCGCTATTGCGACATCGGCCTCGACGATTTCCTGCTGACGATGAACATCAGCGTCTACAGCTTCACGGCCGTCGCCCAGCGCGCGGCGGCCATGATGGGCGAAGGCGGATCGCTACTTACCCTGTCATATTATGGCGCCGAGAAGGTGGTGCCGCACTATAACGTGATGGGCGTCGCCAAGTCGGCGCTCGAGACCAGCGTCAAATATCTGGCGAATGATCTGGGACCGGATGGCATCCGCGTGAACGCCATCTCGGCCGGGCCGATCAAGACGCTCGCCGCCTCCGGCATCGGCGATTTCCGCTACATTCTGAAGTGGAATGAGCTGAACAGCCCGATGCGCCGCAACGTCACCATCGAGGATGTCGGCGGCGCCGCGCTTTACCTGCTCAGCGACCTCGCAGCCGGCGTCACCGGCGAGACCCACCATGTCGACGCCGGCTATCATGTCGTCGGCATGAAGCAGAAAGACGCACCCGACATCGCACTGGCCTGATGCCCAAGCTTCTCGAATGGAATGGATGGAAGTTCTTCTTCTATTCGCGCGAAGGTATGCCGCTTGAGCCGCCGCATGTGCATGCCCGGAAAGATCGGAGCGAAGCCAAGTTCTGGCTCACACCAGTGGTGAGAGTGGCTACGGATCGAAGAATAGACCCCAGAACCCTCAAAATGCTATTGGCCGTCGTCGAGGCACATCGCGATGAGTTCGAAGGACGCTGGCATGAATTTTTTTCCTGAACCGGTTCATGTCTCGTTCGACGAAGACACGATGAGCGTACAACTCGACGACGGCCGCACCATTACCGTTCCTCTTGCATGGTACCCGCGCCTGCTAGGAGCGCAGCGCAAACAGCTGGAGGCTTATGAACTCAGCCCATCCGGAGTGCATTGGGATGAGCTCGACGAGGACATTTCAGTGCAGGGGATGATGAGCCCCCGTTTCGAGTTCGCGCCTGCCCAAGCCGCGGAATGAGCTTCAACAGTTTCGGCCGCGTTTTTCGCTTTACCACCTGGGGAGAGAGCCATGGCCCGGCGATCGGCGTCGTGGTCGATGGCTGCCCGCCGGGGTTGAGCCTCAGCGAAAGCGACATCCAGCCCTGGCTCGACAAGAGGCGGCCAGGGCAGTCGCGGTTCACGACTCAGCGCCAGGAGCCGGACCAGGTGCGCATCCTCTCGGGCGTGTTCGAGGGACGCACGACGGGCACGCCGATCAGCCTGATGATCGACAATGTCGACCAGCGCTCCAAGGATTATTCGAACGTGGCGCAGGCCTATCGCCCCGGGCACGCGGACTATGCCTATGACGCGAAATACGGGTTTCGCGACTATCGCGGCGGCGGGCGATCGTCCGCGCGGGAGACGGCGGCGCGAGTGGCGGCGGGCGCCGTTGCCCGGCTCGTCATTCCGGAAGTGACGATCCGCGCCTGGGTCAGCGAAGTCGGCGGTGATGCCATCGCAAGCGTCGATCCCGACCAGATCGACGCCAATCCTTTCTTCAGCCCCGACGCAGAGGCGGCTGAGCGGTGGGAGACGCTGATCGACGGCGCGCGCAAGGCCGGTTCGTCGCTGGGCGCGATCGTCGAGTGCGAGGCGACAGGCGTGCCGGCGGGCTGGGGTGCGCCGCTCTATGCAAAGCTGGACAGCGAGCTTGCCGCGGCCGCCATGTCGATCAACGCGGTCAAGGGCGTGGAGATCGGCGACGGGTTCGCCGCCACCCGGCTGCGTGGCGAGGAAAATGCTGACGCTATGCGGCCCGGTGAGAGTGGGCCGGTGTTCGGCAGCAATCATGCCGGTGGCATCGTCGGCGGCATCTCCACCGGGCAGCCGATCCGACTGCGTGTGGCGTTCAAGCCGACCAGCTCGATCCTGACGCCGGTCGAGACGATCGACCGTTCAGGCGGGGCGACGGAAATCGCCACTAAAGGACGGCATGACCCATGCGTCGGCATTCGCGGCGTGCCGGTCGTTGAGGCGATGATGGCGCTGGTCCTGGCTGACCAGAAGCTGCTCCACCGGGCGCAGTGCGGGTGAGCTAGCGACGACGGAAAGTTACGCGACGCGAGCCACTCACCAAGAAAGTGTCGTAGGCCGTTTGCCTGAGCGCTTCTCGGACCGGGCTGCCCTTCCCGACTGTGTTTGCCCAGAATTGCGGCCGAAGGGCACTTTCCGGCAGCTTGCCCCCGATGATTGTCTCAATCTTGTGGAACGGCAGATCGAAGGTGGTTAGCGTCTGCTCTCGGCAGTACTTCGTGAGTGCTTCATATCTGGACATGGCGAACACCTCCCGAAGGCGACGCTGCCGCTAACTGGGTTCCGGCGCTAGTTAGAAAATGCGAACGCCCACGAGCGTGCCTTTGGTGCCGCTCTTGTCCAGATCGAAGCGGAAGTTCGGCCAGCGCCGGCGCCAGCGGCGGGCGACGACGCGTTCTCCCGGCCGTGCGGCGTCGTCGAGCAACACGATGCCGCCGACGGGAAGCCGGTCGAACAGCACTTCCGCCGCGCCGCGCACGAACGGGTGCACGGTCCAGGGCGGGCCGTCGATGATCAGCAGGTCGATCTGATCCGGCAGATGACGCACGTCGTACCAGAGGCGCGGCCAGTCGCTGGGTGCGGGGACCAGAGGCGCGGCGTGCAGTTCGGCGGCCAAGCCGTGTTCGGCGAGCCAGGCGCCGGTCGCCTCAACGAAGTCTGCATGCTGGTCGAAGCTAAGCAGGCGCCCGCCGCCGTTCAGCGCCAGCGCCTTGGCGGTGACCAAGGTGGACGCACCGGCGCCCAGCTCCACCACATGCGCCGGCCGCAGCTGCTCGATCGTGTCGACGATGCGGTGCAGAAGCGCCGTGTCTGCCTTCCAGCTGCCGAGATTCGGCAGCGCATCGGCGGGCAGGCCCAGACGGGCGAGCAGCCGAGCCTTGTCGCGCCGCCGTCCCCCCGACAGGCTCTTCAGCAGCCAGGGCCAGCCGATCGCGCCATAAAGGATCACTATCAGCCGGTCGCCGAGCGTCGGCTCGGCCGCGCTGCCATGCGCGCGGGGCAGCAGCCCGGTGGCGAATTTGCTGGTCATCGGCGCGCCGTCAGACGCCCTGCCAGCTGAACCGTTCCGCCCTCGTCATGCGGCGAGCGGCCGGTCGCGCCACCATTTGCGCACGAAATCCCAGCCTTCCTGCGCCGTCTCTACGAAATGGAACAAGTCTAGGTCCTTGCGAGAAATGACGCCTTCTTCGGCCAGGGCCTCGAAATCGACGACACGCTCCCAAAACTCTCGGCCATACATCAGCACGGGCAGTGGCGAGACCTTGCCGGTCTGGATGAGCGTCAACAGCTCGAAAGTCTCGTCGAAAGTGCCGAACCCGCCCGGGAACACCGCGACGGCGCGGGCACGCAGCAGAAAGTGCATCTTCCGGAGCGCGAAATAGTGGAACTGAAAGCTCAGCCTCGGGGTGACATAGGGGTTGGGGGTCTGCTCGTGCGGCAGCACGATGTTGAGGCCGATCGATTCCGCGCCAGCGTCCTCGGCGCCGCGATTGGCGGCCTCCATGATCGACGGCCCGCCGCCCGAGCAGACCACGAACTGCCGCCACCCCTCCAGGTCGCGCGGGCAGTTGCTGGCGAGCTGCGCCAGCTCCCGCGCAACGTCGTAATATTTGGCTTTGGCGATCAGCCGCTCGGCGACCTTCTTCCCGTAATCGTCGGTTGCGACCTCCCGCAGCACGCCTGCCTTGGCCGGCTCGGGAATGCGCGCCGAGCCGTAGAAGACAAAGGTCGAGCCGATCTTCGCTTCGTCCAGCAGCAGTTCCGGCTTCAGCAGCTCGAGCTGGAAGCGAACAGGACGCAGATCCTCGCGGAGCAGGAAGTCGGCGTCCTGAAAGGCGAGCCGGTAGGCCGGGTGCATGGTCTGCGGCGTCTGGGTGAGGTTCCGCGTCGCCTCTGCCTCTTCATGGGCATTGGGAAAGACGCGGGACGGTACGCGGGTGTCGGTCATAAGCGGCCGGGCTTAGGCGGAGTGAGGCGCGGCGGCAATCACCTGCAGAACGGGCCGCGCCCCATGTCCAGGTGGAAGTGATCGGCATGAAGGCTGTTGTAATCGGGGCTAAGCACTGTCTTGAAGCGCCGGCAGGCGGAGGTGCGGATCGCGACGAGGAAGCTGCGGATCGCTGGATCCGGCGAGGTCCAGTCCTGTTTCAGCGTGATCCGCCGCCCGTCGGCGAGCACGAAGCCGCTGACATCGACCGCATTGGCGCTGGCATGCTCGGAGAGCCGACCGGCCTGGGCGCCGTTGACGTTGCGGCAGGAATAGGAGCCGAACGTCTCCACCTTCGCCAGTTCGGAGCCGAGGTAGAGCCGCGCGGCCGGCATGATGCCGTTGCGCACCCAAGCGGTGAAGGTCGCAGCCAGACTACAGTTCATCGGGCCGAGATTGGCGACCGGCACGCCGGCGTCGAGCAGCTTGACGCTGGCGAAGTTATGGCAGCCGCCGCCGTAATCGCGGTCCGGCAGGGCTTGGAAGCGGGCGAGCTGGCCAAGATTGGCAAGGCAGACGCGCACCTGGGGCGAGTCAATGGTGAGGCGGTTGGGAGGGACCGGACGCGTCTCCGCGCGGCGGTCGTCACGGCCGGTGCAGGATGCCAGCATCAGCGCCAGGCCGCACCATAGGCTCCCCCATCTCATGGCCCGACACTGCCCGCTTGGCGCGATCAAGAGAATCGTGCCGGCGATCAGCCGTGCTGAGGACGAGTCCAGTCGCGAAGGGCAAACAAAAAGGTCGCCCAAAGACGCCCTTCCTGTTCCATTCGGGCGCGGTCAGCCGAAAGCGGCTGTGCGCACCCGGCGGCGGGCGGCGGCGCCGACCAGGCCGAAACCGCTGATCAGCAGCGCCCAGGTGGAGGGCTCAGGGATTGGCGGCGGAGGTGGCGGAGGCGGTGCATTGCCGGTTGAGTAAATGGCGATGCTGGAGATGCCCTGATACTTGACCATGAAGCTGGTGAGGCCGTTCACGCCGGCATCGATCTTGTAGAAGGCGGTTGCATTGCCCGCGCCATTGGCGCCGCCGCCCCCGAAATGGATGCCGATATAGCTCAAGCCATAGAGCGGCTTGGCCAGGTTCACCGTCTTCGAATCCGGCAGATTATACTTGTTACCGGCCGCTTCGATGGCCGAGAAATCCTTGTCCCAGTTGAAGCCGATCGCAGACAGACCGGTGAACTGGTCATCTACCTTGCTGTTGCTGAGGATGTTCTTGTCGTAAAATCCGCTGCAAGCCAATGCGGCCGGGTTCAGGTCGGCCAGCGTGCAGGCAATCGGCGCCGGTGCCGGCGACGGCGCGGGATTGTTATTTTGCTTGGCGAATGCCGGCATGGCGCCAGCGAGACAGGTCACGGCTGCTACACTCAGCAGAATCTTGCGCATGTAATTCCCCCCGGTGGCAAGGTGATTCCCTGCCGAACTTCAACAACTTGCTTCCCCCCAAGGCCTTTTCTCGACCTTTTGACCTACATCGAATAGCAAATCGCAACGCATTCCGCCAGCGACGACCGGAAATTTAGCTGTCCCTTTTTGGGACGGTCTTAGCTGGCACGCGCCTTGCTTCTGCTTTCCCGAGTTCAATCGGGGCGCATGAATGACCGTTGCCACGCTGCAATCGCTGCTTTCGACCGGGGGGGTGCAGTCCGCCATCCAGCGGGCGAGCCACAAGACCGGCGTCGACTTCACTTATCTGCTTGGCCAGGCGCAGGTGGAATCGAGCCTGCGCCCCGACGCCAAGGCGCCGACCAGCAGCGCGTCCGGCCTCTACCAGTTCATCGAGCAGAGCTGGCTCGGCACGGTCAAGAAGCATGGCGCTGAGCATGGCCTGGGCTGGGCGGCGGACAAGATCAGCCAGGGCCCGAGCGGCCGCTACTATATCTCCGACACGGCCACCCGGCACTATGTGCTGAAGCTGCGCAACAACCCTGAGATCGCCTCGCTGATGGCGGCCGAACACGCCGCCGACAACAAGGCGGCTCTCGAAGCTAGCCTTGGCCGCGAAGCCGGTGGCGCCGACCTCTATATGGCGCATTTCCTCGGCATTGGCGGCGCGAAGAAGTTCCTGTCGACCTTGCAGCGCAATCCGCAGGCGGCCGCCGCGCAGCTCTTTCCTGCCGCAGCCGCCTCGAACCGCGGCATCTTCTTCGGCGAGGGCGGGCGGATGCGCTCCGTCTCGGAGATATATGACCGCTTCGCCGCGAAGTTGCAGAAGGGCGCCGAGATTGCCGCCGGCGGCAAGGCATTGCCGCCTATTGCCGCGCCCGGCAAGGCAGACCCGGCGCTGCAGCTGGCCGTCATCGAACAGGAGGACCGGCCCGAAACGGCGACGCTCGACCAACTGCTCGCGTCCGCCGATCGGCCCAATCTGCTGCGGCCGACGCCTGACAATGCGAAGCTCGCCTATATGCTGCTCGCGAGCATGGGGGCGTAACGGGTGGCCTCGATCGCACTCTCCCCCGCCGGCACGATGAAGATGGGCAGGCTCGCCGCCCTTCCCGCGGGCATTTTGATCCTCGTCCTGCTGATGGTCGTGCCGATCCCGGCGGGCCTGCTCGACCTGTTCTTCATCATCAACATCATGGCCTCGGTCGCGATCCTGATGGTGGCGCTGAACGCGGAAAAGCCGCTCGACTTCTCGAGCTTCCCGACCGTGCTGCTGTTCGCGACCCTGTTCCGTCTGGCGCTGAACGTCGCCTCGACCCGGATCGTGCTGGTGCACGGCCATGAAGGCAAGGCGGCGGCCGGTCATGTGATCGAGGCGTTCGGCGCCTTCATCATCGGCGGCAACTATGTCGTCGGCCTGCTCGTCTTTTCGATCCTGGTGATCATCAACATGATCGTGATTACCAAGGGCGCCGGCCGCGTCTCAGAAGTGTCCGCCCGCTTCACCTTGGACGCCTTGCCGGGCAAGCAGATGGCGATCGACGCCGATCTGAACGCCGGCCTGATCACCCCCGACGAAGCCAAGGCCCGCCGCGTCGAGGTCTCGACCGAGGCCGATTTCTACGGATCGATGGACGGTTCGTCCAAGTTCGTAAAGGGCGACGCCGTCGCCGCGCTGCTGATCCTCGCAGTGAACGTGATCGGCGGCCTGATCATCGGCGTGGTCAGCCATGACCTGAGCATCGCCGACTCCGCCAAGACCTATATCCTGCTGGCAGTCGGCGACGCGCTGGTCGCGCAGATCCCCGGGCTGCTGCTGTCGATCGCCGCAGCGGCAATCGTCACCCGCGTCACGTCCAGCCATGATTTGGCCGGCCAGATCGGCACTCAGTTCGCCAGCGCGCGCACCTGGGCGCCGGTCGCCGCCATCCTGGGCATCATGGGCGTACTGCCCGGCATGCCGCATCTGCTGATGCTGCCGCTGGCCGCGCTCGCCGGGTTCGTCGCCTGGAAGCTGTCAAAGGCCAAGCAGGTCGCAGATGCGCTGCCGGTGCCGGCCAATGACGACACGCCAGCGGATCTGAGCCGTATCGACTGGTCCGAAGTGTCGGACGCGATGCAGGTCAATCTGGAAATCGGCTATGGCCTGGTGCCGTTGGTCGATGAGCGCCTTGGCGCGCCACTGATGACACGGATCACCGGCGTCCGGCGCCAGCTGTCGAAGGAACTCGGCTTCGTCGTCCCGCAGGTGCGCGTCCGCGACAATATCGGCATCGCGCCCTACAACTACCGGATCCTCGTCAATGGCGTGGTGGTCGGCGAAGACACCGCCTCGGCCGACGAGATGCTGGCGCTCGACACGGGCCAGGCAGTGGGACGGCTCCAGGGCCGCACCGCCAAGGACCCGACCTTCGGCCTGGATGCGGTCTGGATCTCGCCGAACGACGCGGATGCGGCAACCGCGGCCGGCTATATGGTCGTGGACTCAGGGACCGTTATCGCAACGCACCTGAATCATCTGCTCGGCGCTCACGCCGCCGAACTGCTGGGACCAGACGAAGTGCAGAGCCTGCTCGACCGGCTGAAGGAATCGGCCGCTCAGCTGGTTGCTTCGCTGTCGCCCGCGCCGGTGCCGCTGACCGCGTTGACCCAAGTGCTTCGCTCGCTGCTCTCCGAAGGCATTCCGCTGAAGGAATTCCGCCGCATCGCCGCGTCGATTGCCGTCGCCGCCCAGCGCACGCTCGATCCGGAAGAGCTGGTGGAGGCGATCCGTCCGGACTTGGGCGCGCTGATCATCCAGCGCCTGTGCGGTCCGCGCGAGCCGCTTCGCGTGATGACGCTCGAAGGCGGGTTGGAAGCCATTTTGGGCCAGGCGGTTCGCTCCGACCCGGCCAACCGCCACATGATCGAGCCCGATCTCGGCCGCCGCATCGTCGACGCACTGCAGCAGGCCGCCCGACCGCTGATCGCAGAGGGCAAGCCGTTCGCGCTGGTGGTGCAGCCCGCCGTCCGTCTTGCCGTCCGCAAGCTCGTCCGCGCGTCGCTGCCCGACACGCCGGTGATGAGCTTCCTCGAAGTGCCCGAAGACAAGGCGGTCGAAGTCGTCGCCGTCATCGGCGCTCCCCAGCAGCTCGCCGCGTGAGAAAAGACATGGCCAGCCAACCGATCATGCCCGTCACCTACAGCCGCACCGGCCCTGCCGCTCACGAGGCGCAACAGCTGTTGATCCGCGACCATATGCCCTTGGTCCGCCGCATCGCCTGGCACGTGCACGGCTCCGTCTCCAGCTCGGTTGAGGTCGAGGATTTGATCCAGACGGGCCTTGTCGCCCTGGTCGAGGCCGCAGGCGCGTTCGAAGATCGCGGCCAGGTCACCTTTGCTCAATATCTCTCGACCCGCATTCGCGGCGCGATGATCGACGAACTTCGCCGGCAGGCGACGATCACCCGCGGCGCGATGCGCCGACGCCGGGAGATCGCGGACGCGGAGTCGACCCTGTCCGTCCAGCTTGGCCGCGCACCCACTGACGAAGAACTCGCCTTCCGGCTCGGCGTGCCCACCGAGCGGTTGCGGCAGGAGCGCGACGCCGCACAGCCGGTCCGGTTCGAGCCGATCGACGGCGTCTATACCGACGATAATCCCTGGTTCATGAGCGAGGACCCGAACCCGTTCGAGCTGCTCGAGCAGGAGGATCTCCGCCAAGCGCTGATCGAAGCGATCGGCCGCCTGAGCGAGCGCGAAGCACAGGTGATCCAGCTCTATTATGTCGAGGAGTTGAACCTCGAAGAGATCGGCCAGGTGCTCGGCGTCGGCGCTGCGCGGGTGTGCCAGATCAAGAAGTCAGCGCATGATCGGCTGAGGAAGGCGCTGGCGGCGCGAGTGGCCTGAACAGAACCGTCATGCCGAACTTGTTTCGGCATAAGGCGGCCGTCACGCCGGAGTCGCCCGTACCTGCCGCATGGCGTCCGCCACCACCTTTATCCGAAACAAGTTCGGGATGACGGTTCAGGGATAAGAGACCGTCAGCGGAACCTCGGGCAGCGGGATGAACTCGCCGCCTTCGCCCGGCACGTGCGGGAAGCGGCCGTCTTTCCAGTCATGCTTGGCCTGGTTGATGCGGTCGCGGCTCGACGAGACGAAGTTCCACCATACGTGCCGCGATGTGCGGAAGGCCTCGCCGCCGAGCAGCATCACGCGTGCGCCGGAGGTTGAGCGCAGGGTCATCGGCACGCCGGGCTTGAGCAGATAGAGCGTGTAGAGTTCCAGCGGCTCGCCATCGAGGCTCGCATCGCCGAGTGCCACCACGACGGCGCGTTCGTCGGCGCCGGCATCGATCGGCAGCGAGGCGCCCGGCTGCAGCTGGATATCGGCATAGATGGTTTCGGCATGGCAGGTCGTCGGCGCCGTGCGGCCCCAGAGCGAGCCCATGATCACGCGGGCCTGGACGCTGCCATCGTTGATGATCGGCAGGTCGCCGGCCGGGACATGCTCGAAGGCTGGGTCGATCTCCTCCTTGCCGTCTGGAAGGGCCAGCCAGGTCTGCATGCCGGACATCACCGCGCCGCCAGTCCGTTCCGAGGCGGGGGAGCGTTCCGAGTGCACGATGCCGCGGCCGGCTGTCATCAGGTTGACGGCGCCCGGTTCGATGGTCGTGAAAGTGCCGAGCGAGTCGCGGTGATCGATCGCGCCGCCGAACAGATAGGTGACGGTCGCGAGGTTGATGTGCGGATGCGGGCGCACGTCCATACCCTGGCCGGGATCGAGCTGCGCGGGCCCGAACTGGTCGACGAAGATGAACGGCCCGACCATCGTCCGCGGCTTAGAGGGCAAGGTCCGCCGGACCTTGAAGCCGCCGAGATCGTGCGTCGCCGGCGTAATGGTGAGCGTGAACAGGTCGGACATCAGCCTCTCCCCCTATAGCCGGGCACGTCCTGCGCCGGCAGCCACAGGCCGGCCGGCGGCTCGCCCGACTGCCAGAACACGTCGATCGGAATGCCGCCGCGCGGATACCAATAGCCGCCGATGCGCAGCCAGAGCGGCTTCATCTCGGCGAACAGCCGCTCGGCGATGCCGACCGTGCAATCCTCATGGAAGGCTGCGTGATTGCGGAAGGAGCCGAGGAACAGCTTCAACGACTTGGATTCGACGATCGTCCCGGCGGGCGCATAGTCGATCACCAGGTGCGCGAAGTCCGGCTGGCCGGTGACGGGGCACAGCGAGGTGAATTCAGGCGCAGTGAAGCGGACGAGATAGGGTTGGCCGGGCCGCGGATTGGGGACATAATCGAGCGTGGCGTCTTCCGGTCGCAAGGGCAGCGTCGAAGACTGGCCGAGGTGGGTGATGTTCATGGCCTCCATCTAGTCGTTCATCGACGAACCCCCAAGCCGGTTGGGCCTGAGCTTGTCGAAGGCCTCCCTTCTTCCTACCACCCGCCGACAGAAGAAAGGGAGGGCTTCGGCCAGGGTCCCACGAAAGTATGACTTTCGTGGGTGCCCGCCAAGCTCAGCCCGAACCGGAGAATAGGATGCGCACTTACCTGATGCTCTCCGCTGCACTCCTCGCAGCGCCCCTCCTCGCTCAGGACGAGAAGGACGATGCCAAGCCAGCCGCCGCCGAAATCCCGCCGCCGCAGGTGGTCTCCAAGCGGATGAGCGGCACGTTCGGTGGCCAGCGCATCAACTATGTCGCCACGGCCGGCGAAGTGCATCTGAAGGGCGATGACGGCCAGCCCCGCGCCGCGATCAATTACTATAGCTATGTCAAGGAGCCGCGGGATCCGAACCGGCCGGTGACCTTCCTGTTCAATGGCGGTCCGGGATCCGGCTCGGTGTGGCTGCACATGGGCGCGTTCGGGCCGAAGCGGGTGGCGATCCCTTCGGACGCCCGCGACGACGGCGCGCCGCCTTACCCGATCGTCGACAATCCCGACGCGATCCTGGACGTGACCGACATCGTCTTCATCGATCCGGTCGGCACCGGCTTCAGCCATGTCGTGGGCAAGGGCGAGACGAAGGATTATTGGGGCGTCACCAAGGATGCGCAGTCGGTCGCCAAGGTGATCCGGCTGTGGCTGAACGAGAATGGGCGCTGGAACAGCCCCAAATATCTGGGCGGCGAAAGCTATGGCACCACGCGCACCGCTGCAGTCGCCAATGAGCTGGAGGGCAGCTTCAACGATGTCGCGCTGAACGGCCTTATCCTGATCTCGACCATCCTCGACTTCGGCGCGCAGGCGGAGGTGGAGGGCAACGACATGCCCTATATCATCTCGCTGCCCAGCTATGCGGCCGTCGCCTGGTACCACAACAAGGTGCCGAACCGGCCCGCGAGCCTGGAGCAGTTCGTTGCTGAGGCGCGCAGCTTTGCGACGGGGCCTTATGCGTCTGCGCTGATGAAGGGCCAGGCGCTGCAGGGGCCGGAGCGGGATCAGGTGCGCGCGCAGCTCGCGCGTTACTCCGGGCTTTCGGAGCAGTTTCTCGAGCGCACCGACCTTCGGCCCTCGCCCGGACGCTTCTGGAAGGAGCTGCTGCGTGATCGCGGCCTGACCGTCGGCCGGCTCGATAGCCGCTACACCGGCCGCGACCGCGACACCGCCGGCGAGGAAATGGACAATGATCCGAGCTTCTATGGCATCGACGCGGGCTATACCGCCGGGGTCAACGCCTGGGTGCGCGACGGGCTCGGGTTCAAGACCGAGCGGTCCTATGTGACGATCGGCAATGTCCAGCCTTGGGACTGGGATATCGGCCTCGGCGAGGCAACCTATTACAAGTCGGTTGCGCCCTATATCGGCAAGGCGATGCGGGAGAATTCAGGTCTGCGTGTGTTCGTCGGCCAAGGCTATTACGATTTCGCCACGCCTTTCTTCGGCGCCGAATATGCGCTGACCCGCACCGGCTTCCCCCAGGACCGCATCGTCTGGAAATATTATGAGGCGGGCCACATGATGTACGTCCGTGACGAAGACCGGCGGAAGCTCTCCGCCGACGTCCGCGAGTTCATCCGCGGGCGCTAGAATAAATGGGGTGAGCCCCCCTCACGGCAAAAGGGGAGTCATGAAGAGGGCCCACCCCGCTCCCCCACGCAGGGGGAGCGAGGGGGAGCATCCGGATCAGAACTTCACGCCGAAGGACAGGAAAACCTGGCGCGGATTGCCGTAAAAGGCGGTGACCACGCCCTCGCGGCCAAGCGACGGGGCGTTCCCCGGCACGGCAAAGGTGGGGTTCGGCAGAGGCTGGGTGCCCGGAGGCGACCCGGCGGGGACGGGCAGGAAGGGCGTGACCGAGAGCACCGGCTGCCCGGTCACCGGATTGACGTTCAGGAACTGATAGCCCGACACTTTGTAGCGCTTGTCGGTGATGTTCTTGGCGTGAATGCCGATCGAGTAGCGATCGTCCTCGCTGGTCCAGACGAGCGACGCATCCCAGAGCGAGTAGCCCTTTTGATCCAAGAACGGGCTCGGGGTTTCGAACTGAAAGGTCTTGCTGCGCCAAGACACGGTGGTGCTGGCGTTGATGTCCCCGGGACCGAACGGAAGACCGAGGTCTAGTGTGCCCGACGTCGTCCATTTCGGGGTGTTCTGGATGCGGCGGAAATCGGCGACATCAACCGGCTGGCCGGGCCGCCCCCGCACCGGCGCGCCGGTCGGGTCGAAGTTCGCGACCTGGGTTTCGAAACGATCATATTGCGCGTCGATATAGCCGAGGGTGGCGGCAAGGTTCAGGCGCGAGCCGATGCCGGCGAAGTCGCGAGCGAGCACGGCCAAGCCTTCGAACTCGATGCCCTTGAAGGTCGCCTTGCCGGCGTTGGTGGTCACGCCGACAAAGGTGGGGATGCCATTGACGACGGCGCCGACCGAGCCGGGCACCTGCACGTCCTTATAGTCCGCGTAGAAGCCTGCCAGTGCGAAGCGCAGGCGGTTGTCGAGTAGCGAGGCCTTCCAGCCGATCTCGAAACTGTCGACTTTCTCGGGATCGAACAGAAAATAGTCGAAGATTTCGGATGCTTCCCGAACCCCGTTGCCGTTGAGATCGGGTGCTGTCGTCGAAAGGCCGCGCGGATCGAAGCCGCCGCCTTTGAAGCCCTTCGAATAGCTGGCGTAAATGGTGTGGTCTTCAGTCGGCTTGTAGCTGACCGAGGCCCGGGGCGTGAATTGCTTGAAGGTTTCCTTGCCGTTGAAATTGGAGGTCAGCGGACCGAGCTGCGTGCCCGCACCCCCCAGTTCCGGCGAGGCTCCGCCGATCAGGTTCTTCCGGATCACGGTCCCGTTGCGCTTGTCGACTGTGTAGCGCCCGCCGACCGAGACTTGGAACTGGTCGGTCAAGTCGTAAGTCACGTCGCCGAAGATAGCCCAGGTCTTGGTTTTCACGTCACCCGCGGTGGACGCGGTGAAGCCGGGGACACCGATCAGCGTGCCTGTCGTTGCCAGCACAACGTCGAAGATGTTGCGCGCCCGGGCGTTCAGGTAATAGCCGCCGAGGAGACCGTTCAGGCGGTCGCTTTCGTAGACGAGCTGGAATTCCTCGGAGAACTGCCGATTGCGGTATATGGCGGGCACGTCGACATCCGCCGCAGGCAGCGCGTCGAAGTCGATTGGCGTCCGGCTGCGATCCTTGCGGTAGGCAAGGATGTTCTTGAGCGTGATCGTGTCGCTGACCGCCCATTCCAGCCGGTTGTGAATGCCCCAGGCCTTGATGTCTTGCTTCGGCGTCACCAATCCGCCGCGACTGTCGAATTCGTCGCTGAGCACGGGTGCAGCCGAGAGGAAGCTCGGGATCAGCCGGTGGCCGCCCCGGGTGTTGGAGCGGTCATGGGTGAGGTCGCCGGTCAGGCGGAAGAAGAAGCTGTCCTGGCTGCCGGCCTCGGCAGTGGCGCGGAACGCCCAAACGTCTTTGTTGTAGTTTTCCTGACCCGTGGTCAGGTTCTTGCCGAAGCCGCCGCGGCTCAGCCGAGCAACCGCGCCGCCCAAGCGGAAGTCCGGCGTCAGCGGCGCACTGGCGCTGACGATCAGATCGGCCTGATCATAGGTGCCGATGTTACCGCGAATGCTCAGCTGAGCATCGTTCGGGTTAAGGTTGCGAGTCACGTACTTGATCGCGCCGCCGATTGTATTGCGGCCGTAAAGCGTGCCTTGCGGCCCACGCAGCACCTCGATCCGCTCCACATCGAAGACGTCGAGCACGGCCGCCTGCGGGCGGTTCAGATAGACGTCGTCGAGGTAAAGGCCCACGCCCGCTTCAAAGCCGGCGACCGGATCCTGCTGGCCTACGCCGCGGATGAAGGCGGTCAGCGTTGAATTGGTGCCGCGGCTGGTCTCGACGGTGATGTTGGGCGTCGTGTCGGAGATGTCCGTAATGTCGATCGCGCCCTGGCGCTCAAGCGCATCGCCCGAATAGGCGGTGATCGCGACCGGCACGTCGAGTAGATTCTCCTCACGGCGGCGGGCGGTGACGACGATGTCGAGATCGCTCGTGCTGGACTCGGCCGCTTGCTCGGCCGGCGCCACGTCCTGCGCCGAAACCGGGCTGGCGGTCAGCGCGGCGGCGGCCGCACCCAGGTTGAACAGCGTGCGTGCGGATAGTCTCGTCATCGAAATCCTCCCCAATGGGCAGCCCTCCCTGTGGCTTGTGCCCAATCGAGGGGGAGCTATACTGAAACCTGAACCGGGTTTCAACTTGGTCGCATGGGGAGGATGCAAATCATGGGCGAGCGTAGCACCGCTGCAACACTGGGAGCCAAGGAGCCGCGCACCGAACGGGGCCGACGCACCCTGCGCGCCATCCTCGACGCCGCGGCGGCGGAGTTCGGCGAGCGGGGCTTTCACGACACGGGCATCACCCACATCACTCAGCGGGCCGGCGTCGCGCTCGGAACCTTTTACACTTACTTCAACTCAAAGGAGGAAGTGTTCCGTGCGCTGGTGCGCGACCTATCGGCACAGGTCCGGGACACGGTCGGTCCGCACCTCATTAAATCCGACCGCTATTTCGAGGCGGAGCGGATCGGACGCGAGGCCTTTTTCGCATTCGTCACCGAGCATAAAGAAATCTACCGGATCATCGACGAGGCGGAGTTCGTCGATCCGGAGGACTACCGTGCGCACTACACCACTACGGCGGACCGCATCCGCGCCAGGCTGGACGCGGCGATCGCACGCGGCGAGGCACGGGCCTGCGACACGGAAATCGCTTCCTGGGCGATCATGGGGATGAACGTGTTTCTGGGTCTCCGCTTCGGCGTTTGGGCGGAAGACCGCACACCGGCCGAGCTGGCGGCTGCGGCCGCCGCCCTGATCGCCGACGGATTGAGAGCCTAGCGCCGAAGCAGGAACACCGCGTGCTCGGCGCGGAAGTTGGCGGCCGCGGCGCTGGTCAGCTTGTCGCCGGATAGAAACCAGGCGCCCTCTACCGTTAGTCCTCGTGACCGCACATAGGCGCGGAAGTCATCCACCGTCACATGATGGATGTTGGGCGTTTCATACCATTCGAGCGGCAGCAGGCGCGTGACCGGCATCCGTCCACCCCAAAGCAGCGATAGCCTAACCCGCCAATGGGCGAAGTTCGGAAACGACACAAAGGCGCGGCGGCCAATGCGTAGCAGCTGGTCGAGCACCTGGTCCGGCCTGTGCGTGGTCTGCAGTGTCTGGCTGAGGATCGCATAGTCGAACGCGTCGGCCGGATAGTCGGCCAGATCGATGTCGGCATCGCCCTGGATCACCGACAGGCCGCGTGCCACTGCGGCCGCGACATTCGACCGGTCCAGTTCCAGCCCGCGCGCATCGACTTGCCGTTCGTCGCGAAGCGCCGCCATCAGTGCGCCGTCTCCGCAGCCAACATCGAGGACGCGGCTGCCCGGCGCCACATTGGCGGCGATGATCGCGAGATCGGGCCTTAATCGCTGCAAATGAACCCCGCTCCGTCCGGCCTGAGCTTGTCGAAGGCCGGTTCTGCTTCAGCCCTAAAGAAAAGCAGGGCTTCGACAAGCTCAGCCGGACGGAGAGAGGTTAGGCGTTCAGAAATCCTGCGATCACGCGGTTCATCTCAGGCTGATCTAGCAGAAAGCTGTCATGGCCGAAGGGACTGGATAGCTCGACGAAGCTGACCGGCGCGCCGGCCGCATTCAAGGCGTGGACGATCGCGCGGCTTTCCGCCGTCGGGTAGAGCCAATCGCTGTCGAAGCTGATCAGGCAGAAACGCGTGGCGGTGCCTTTGAAAGCGTTGGCCAAGCTGCCGCCATGCTCTTCGGCGATGTCGAGATAGTCCATCGCGCGGGTGATATAGAGATACGAATTGGCGTCGAACCGGTCAGTGAAGCTGATCCCCTGATGGCGGAGATAGCTTTCGACCTGGAAGTCGGCATCGAAGCCGAAGCTCTTGGCGTCGCGCCCCTGCAGGCGTCGGCCGAATTTCTCGGTAAGACCTGCTTCGGACAGATAGGTGATGTGCGCCGCCATCCTGGCCACGGCCAAGCCGGCGCTGGGCGGCTCGGCATTGTAATAGTCGCCCCCGCGCCAGTTCGGATCGGCCATGATCGCTTGCCGTCCGACTTCGTGAAACGCGATGTTCTGGGCGGAGTGGCGGGCGGAGGAAGCAATCACCAGCGCCGCCTCGACACGCTCGGGATAGGTCGCCGCCCATTGCAGGGCCTGCATGCCGCCCATGGAACCGCCGACCACGGCCTTCAGCCGCGGGATGCCAAGATGGTCGAGCAGCGCCGCTTGCGCCCGCACCATGTCGCGAATGGTGATGACTGGAAAGCGCATCGCGTAGGGCCGTTCGTCCGGCGCCATGCTGGCGGGCCCGCTCGAGCCCATGCAGGAACCGAGCACATTGGCGCAGATAACCAGGCTGCGATCGGGGTCGATCGGCTTGCCGGAGCCCACTATGCGCGTCCACCAGCCAGGCTTTCCGGTGCGTGGATGCGGCGAGGCGACATGCTGGTCGCCGGTCAGCGCGTGACAGATAAGGATGGCGTTTGACGCATTGGCGTTCAGCGCGCCATAGGTCTCGTACGAAATCTCGATCTCCGCGAGCGACCCGCCGCCGTCCAGCCGGAACGGGCCAGTCAGGCGGACGTGACGATCAAGGCCATAGCGTTGGTCCGTCATCGCGCTGCGATCGCGTCGATTTCGACCAGATAGCCGTGATGGAGCTCGGGCACGGGCACGATGGCGCGGGCAGGCCGCGTCTCGCCCAGCAATTCGGCATAGATGGCGTTGAATGCGGGCCAGCGCTCTATGCCGACGAGATAGACGGTGACCTTGAGCAGCCGGTCCGCGCCAGAACCGGCGGCGTCCAGAACGGCGAACATATTGGCGATGGCGCGGCGGGCCTGCTCCTCGAATGACGCTTGCGGCGCATGCTCGCCCTCGGGCGAGACCGGCAGCTGGCCCGATACGAAGACGAGGCCGCCATGTGCCGTCGCCGGAGCATAATGTCCCGCAGGCCTTGCGCCAGGCAGCCAGACCTGTTCGATCGCCATCACCATCCTCCGAACCGCGGCCAGACCTGCACCAGGCCGTCTTCCTCCAGAACATGGTAGCGGTCGTGCTGGGCCGCCGTAGCACAGGCATGGTTGGGCAGGATGCGGAGCTGAGTGCCGATAGGATAACGATGATGATCGATCGGCCCGCCGTCCCGCCGAGCGAGGATGCCATGCTCCTGATTCGCCGAAACGACGATCAGATCGGGCTCGGCCGCGACCATGCCATAGCCCTGATCGCCTCGGCCTTTATCGCCGGAAAGCGCCATCCATCCAGCGTCGATCAGCACCCAGCCGCGCTCCGGCTGGTGCCCGATGACGGACGTCGCGACCGAGATCGCCACATCCTCCGTGCCGCACACGCCCAGCCCCGCCGTAACCAGGTCGTTGAACACATAGACGCCGGCGCGGACTTCGGTGACGCCGGTCAGGTTGCGCGCGAACAGGGCGGTGGGCGTCGAGCCGACACTCACGACCGGGCAGGGAAACCCTGCCGCTCGCAGCGTCCCGGCCGCCGTTACTGCAGCGCGCCGCTCGGCTTCGGCATGCTCGGGCAGCTGATCTGGTCCGGCCGCGGCATAGGAGCCGCCGCGGTGCGTCATGACGCCATGCAGCTCCGCTCCGGCAGATAGGGCCTGCCCAATCGCGACGAGCTGTTCGGCATTCCCGGGCGCGACGCCGGCGCGCCTGCCGTCGCTGTCCACTTCGATCAGCACGGGCCAGCGAACCGCATGTGCGGCCACCGCCTCGGCTGCGGCGACGCTGTCGAGGATCAGCGTGAGGTTCACGCCCCTGGCCACAAGCTTCGCTGCCTGGTCGAGCTTCCCGGGCGCGATCCCGACTGCATAGAGGATGTCGCGATAGCCTGCCGCGGCAAACTCTTCGGCTTCCTTCAGCGTTGAGACGGTCACCGCGCCGGACCAGCCGGCCGTCATCTCACGGGCGATGGCTGTTGACTTGGCGGTCTTCAGGTGCGGGCGCAGCTGCACGCCATGCTGCGACACTGCCGCGTTCATCCGGGCGATGTTGGCGCGCATCTTGGCCGCGTCGAGCAGCAAGGCGGGCGTCGGCAGGTCGGCAAGGTGCATCGCCACGGTCTTACCGGGCTGCTTGCGTCCGGCGCAATCTCAACTACACGCGCGCCCATGCTCGCACCTCGACCCAAGCAATGGATCATGGACATCGCGCCCTATGTGCCGGGGCGCGCGACGACCGACGACGGCCGCAAGGTGGCCAAATTATCCTCCAACGAAAATCCGCTCGGCACCAGCCCGGCGGCGAAGGATGCATTCCGGTGGGCTGCCGACAGCCTGGAGCGCTATCCGGATGCGAGCGGCGCGATCGTGCGCGAAGCCATCGCCGCCAAATACGGGCTCGATCCGGCACGGGTCATCTACGGCAATGGTTCCGACGAGATCCTGCACCTGGCGGCCGGCGCTTACGCCGGCGCTGGCGATGAGGTGATCTTCGTCCGCTACGGTTTCGCGGTGTACGAGATTGCCGCGAGACGGGTCGGCGCAGTCCCGGTGATCGCGCCTGACAAGGACTATGCGACGGACGTCGATGCGATCCTTGGCTGCGTCACCGAGCGGACGCGGATCGTCTATGTCGCCAACCCGAACAATCCGACCGGCACCTATGCCGCGCGCGAGGAGATTGCGCGCCTGCACGCAGCGCTGCCCGACAACGTGCTGCTGGTGCTGGACCATGCCTATTCGGAATATCTGGAAGACGGCGAGGACGATGGCGGGCTGGAGCTCGCCAAGACTGCGAGCAACGTGCTGGTGACCCGCACCTTCTCTAAAATTTATGGGCTGGCGGCGGAGCGGATCGGCTGGGGCTATGCCTCCGCCGAGATCGTGCAGGCGATGCACCGCATCCGCCTTCCCTTCAACATCACCATCGCGGGTCAGCAGGCCGCCGTCGCGGCGTTGCATGACGAAGCGTTCGTCGCGCAGAGCAAGGCGCACAATTCCAAGTGGCGCGCCTGGTTCGCCGAGCAGGTTGCGAGCCTCGGCAATGCCGGGGTGCGGGCGGTGCCGAGCAAGGCGAACTTTCTGCTGGTGCTGTTCGAAGGGCGGCTGACCGCCGAGCAGGCCTATAAGGGTCTGATGGACGCGGGCTATATCACCCGCTGGCTGCCGGGGCAGAAGCTCGGCCATGGTCTGCGCATCACGATCGGCACGGAAGCCGAAATGCTCGGTCTCACCGAAGCGTTGCGGCGGCTGGTTGCCGAAGCCGGATGATGCTGCCTTTCGCACGCGTCTCGATCATCGGGCTGGGCCTGATCGGCTCTTCCATCGCGCGTGCGGTGCGGGTGCATATGCCTACGGTGCGGCTGACAGGCCATGACGCCGACCCGCAGGTGCTTGCCACCGCCGACCGGCTGCAGCTGTGCGACGACCTTGCCGATACGGCAGGGGCGGCGGTTACGGACGCCGATCTCGTCATCCTTTGCGTGCCTGTTGGCGCGGCGAGGAGCGTCGCGCGGGAGATAGCAGACGATCTCCCTACCGAAGCGGTGATCTCCGATGTGGGCTCGTCCAAGACGGGAGTGGCGGCCGCACTTCGAGAGGCGCTGCCCGGCCGAGCGATCGTGCCCGCCCACCCGGTTGCCGGCACCGAGAATAGCGGTCCGGAGGCAGGCTTCGCGAGCCTGTTCCACGGCCGCTGGTGCATCCTGACCCCTGTGGAAGAGAGCGGCGCGGCGACCGCGCGGGTACGCGCCTTTTGGGAGATGCTCGGCGCCCAGGTTGAAGAAATGACGCCGGAGCATCACGACCTGGTGCTGGCAGTGACCAGCCACCTGCCGCACCTGATCGCCTATACCATCGTCGGCACCGCCTCGGACCTCGAGGAAGTCACCCGGTCCGAGGTGATCAAATACTCGGCTGGCGGCTTTCGGGACTTCACGCGCATCGCCGCCTCCGACCCCACCATGTGGCGCGACGTGTTCCTGGCCAACAAGGACGCGGTGCTCGAGATGCTGCAGCGTTTCAGCGAGGATCTGAGCGCGCTGCAGCGGGCGATCCGCTGGGGCGACGGCGATACTTTGTTCGACCTATTTACCCGCACCCGCGCCATCCGCCGCTCGATCGTCGAGCAGGGTCAGGACGATGCCCGGCCGGATTTCGGCCGCGCGCACGATTGAAGCATCGCGGAGCACTATGCTTCGTCATCGCGAGAAGCGAAGTGACAAAGCGTTCCATGGACGCCGGAGCCGAATGGATTGCTTCGCTGCGCTCGCAATGACGACTGAGGCAGCATAACTGCATTACGTCGCAAGTTGTGATTACCGCTTGCAGGTCGCTTCGCGGTTGCTGGTCGAGATTCGCGTGAGCGAGTGCGAGAAGGACGTGCTGAGAACGATGCCCTGCGCGGCGCATTTCTTCAGCTGGAAGCGGACCTTGCGCGCCTTGAAGTCTAATGACACGCGCCGGAAGGTCTCCAGCAGGTCCGTGCCGAGCAGCAGCGAGGGCTGCTCGCTCATGCCAAAGACGGCGAAGGGCGGCACGTCGGCAAAGGCAACCGGCACGTCCTGAAGGGTGATCGCGCCGATCTTCAGCTCGGCCACACGGGCGAGTTCCAGCTCCATCTTGGCGCCGGTCACGCCGGTCACTTCGATCTTGGAGAATTTGTCGGGAATGCGGCGGATCAGCCGGTCGCGCAACGCCATATTGCCGATCGTCACTTCCGAGCCGGTGTCGATGACGGCTTCGATCGGGCGGCCGTTGATGGACACTTGCGTGAGGATCAGCTGCCCCTTGCGGCGGCGCGCCACCACGACGATGTCGCCGTCGAGCCGCGGCGGGGGCTTGGCTGCGTCCTCGACCTTGATGGTGCGCTGCTCGAAATCCATCATCAGCCGCTGTTCGACCAGGGCGTCGATTCCGATCATGCCGTCACCGCCTAGATCGCGCTCCTGCAGCACCGGCAGTTGCAGGCCTGCAAAGCTGCTGCCGCCAAGCTGCAGTTCATCGACCAAGACGCGATCGACGCGACGGGTCTCCGTCATGCCGTTCAGCAGCACCGGGGTGCCGGCAGGCATGTTGAGCGCACGGGCGACGCGCTGCCCGATGACTGACGTATCTGCGCCGCTATCGACCACGAAGCGATAGGGTCCGGTGCCGTTGACCTGCACGCCGACCGTCATGCGGGTGCGGACCTTGCGCGCGTCGATATTCTCGCCGCCGATCGCAAGCGTGTCGTCGATCTGAGCCGGGGGCAGCGGCGGCATCTTGGCCGCCGGATCGATCGGTTTGGGCCGGCGCGACTGAGCCGCGGCAGTGTTTGCGCCGGCGAGCATGGCAAAAGATGCCGCGACGATCAGTCCCGGCCCGATGCTCCGCCGCAGAAGACGCTGCAAAACCACTGGCAATCTTCTGCACCCGCATTGAGGCCGCGACAACAGCACTTCGACCAACGTCGTGATTTCAACCGTTCAGCGCATTGATCGCCGCGTGCACGCGGGCTTCCAGCTCCTCGCGGGGCAGGCCGGGCGGGATGGTCTCGCCGACCTTGAACGTGACCACGCCAGGGTGCTTCAACCCCTTTTTCGGGAGCAGCCTTCCGCTGTCGCAGGCAATGGGAACGACCGGCAGCTTCAGCATCCGGTAGAGACCGGACAGGCCCGACTTGAGCTCCGGCCTTTGCCCCGGCGGAACGCGCGTTCCTTCGGGGAAGATCAGGATAGGCCGCCCGGCTTCGATCAGCGCCTTGCCCTCAGCCAGCATCGCCCTCAGCGCCGTCGATCCGGCATCGCGGTCGACGACGATCCCGCCGAAGCGCCGGAGCGCCGGGCCCCACACCGGGATATTCATCAGCTCGCGCTTGAACACGGTACCCGGGCGGTCGAGAAGCAGCAGCGCCTGGATCGTCTCGTACATCGCTTCGTGCTTCATCGCGACGATGACCGGCCCGGATGGGATCTCCCCTTGAAGCCGCCAGCCGATCCCGAGCAGCCGCCGCGTGCACCAGTCGTGAAACCGCGCCCAGCCGTAGACGACCCGGGTCAGCGGCCCTTCCCCGAAACAGGCGCTCACCGGCGCGAGGAGCACGAAACCGACGCTGCCGGAGTAGAAGATTGCCTGGAAAATCAGGGTTCGCAGCCGGTTCATAGGCCGAACAGAACCGCGATGCGGCGCAGCAGATATTTGTGATATTCGCGAAAGAGGATGCCGAGATGCGGCTCGCTTCGCACGGCATCGCCGGTGATGGCCACGCCGGCGGGGAGCGCCTGGTCGAGCTCGAAGCGGGCGCGGCGCATATGCCAGTCGGTCGTGACCAGGCGCACGCTCTTATAGCCGTGCTTCTTGACCCATGCAGCCGATTCCGCGCCGTTCGAGCGCGTGTCGACAGCTTCCTGGCCAAGCTCGATGCAGCAGTCGAATAGCCGCGCCGGCGCCTGGAACTCGGCGAGGAAATCCTGGCGGCGCACGGCCAGGTTGACGCCCGACACGAGCATCCGTTTCGCCTTCCTCTCCTGCAAAAGCGCGAGTCCTCGCTCGATCCGGTTGGGGCCTCCGGTCAGCACGATGATGCCGTCGGTCTGCCGGTCGTCGCCCGGCCGCGGCAGCAGTCCCACGAACAGCACGAAGCCGATCAGCCACAGCAGCAGGATGGCGGAGAGCAGGCGGCGGATCACAGGCTGCGCCTCAGATCATGCTCGATGGTCAGCCGCGCCGCTGCCGTTGCCAGCAACGCGGCGCCCATCGGCACGGCCAGCAGCGCCGCCCAGGAAAGCGTGCTCAGCTGCACCGAGCCGACCAGCTCCGATCCCAAGGCCCGCAACCGGTCGCCCAAGAGCAGCAGGATCAGCACGCCGCCCGCAAAGCCGCCAGCGGCGCCGATCAGCGCGTCGCCGGCCGTGCGGCGCTGGAACAGCAAGGCGATCTGCCGGTCGGTCGCACCGAGCAGGTGGAGCACGTCGATCGTTTCGCGGTGCGTGTCGAGCGCGGCGCGCGCGGCGAGCACGACACATGCGGCGGTCGCGGCGGCGGTCAGCAGCACAATCGCGATCGCCAGCCAGCGGAGCGTCCGGATGAGCGACCTTAGCGGCGCCAGCGACTGTGCATGGGCGTCGATGCGGGCCGCAGGAGCAACGCGATGAAGCGCTCGGGTCAGCCCCGGCAAGGCAGCAGGTCGATCCAGGTCTACGTCAATCAGCGCCGGGCGCGGGAGTTCGGCGGACTCGGGTCCGAGCCAGGGCTCAACCAATCGCGCGAGTTCGGCATCGGGAACGCGCCGGACCTCGCGTACGCCCAGAGTCCGCCGCGCCGCCGCTTCCGCCGCCCGCACCTGAGCTTCGCGCGCACTCGCGTCCGCCTCGACGATCTGGATGGTCACGCGGCCGGCAATCTGGTCGCCAAGGCTCCGCGCCGAAGCCGCCAGCCCCAGTCCGGCAGCGGCTGCGAGCACGGTCAGGAAGACCATGATTGCGAGCACCCAAGGCATGGGCCCGGATCGCCGGCGATCTGCCAGCAGTCGGCGTTCGGCCGTGCCCATCGTCGCCTGCCGGGTCATGCCGGCACTCGCGGCGGATAGCGGAGCGCTCCGGTCGGGTCGTCCAGTTGGCCGCGGTCCAGGCGCATGATGCTGGCCTTGGGCACGCTGCGGATCAGCTGCATGTCGTGGGTCGCGACCACCACTGTCGTGCCGAAACGATTGAGCGCCTCGAACAATCCCAGCAGCCGCGCCGCCATGTCGGGATCGACGTTGCCGGTCGGCTCGTCGGCGACAAGCATCTCCGGCTGCGCAATGACCGCGCGGGCGATCGCGACACGCTGCTGCTCGCCGCCCGAGAGGGTGGGTGGGCGGGCGGTGGCGCGTCCGGCGAGCCCCACCCACTCGACCATCTCGCCGACCCGCGAGCTCACTTCGCTTTCCGCGACACCGGCTACGCGAAGAGGGAGGGCGACATTGTCGAAGACGGACAGATGCGGGATCAGCCGGAAGTCCTGGAACACGACGCCGATGCGGCGGCGGAGCGCAGGCAGCGCATCACGCTTCATCGCCACGACATCCTCACCGAACAGCCGGATCGATCCGCGGCTCGGCCGCTGGGCGAGGTAGAGCAATTTCAGCAGGGAGGTCTTGCCGGCACCCGATGCGCCGGTGAGGAAGTAGAAGCTGGCAGGGGCCAGGCTGAAGCTGATGTCCGACAGGGTTTCCGCGCCCATGCCATAGCGCAGACCCACATGTTCGAACTGCACGATGCCGGTCACCGCGCCGCCACGCCCTCGCTTCTCGCCCCTGTCCTCAAGCCCATCGCACGGCCGCCGCGCCCGCGTAAAGCACCGTGCTTGCAGGAGGAGTCGCGAGGGCGCTAGAAAGTAGTGAGAGGGAAGGGGCCGCGCATGATCCTTGAATGCCCAGCGTGCCATGCGCGCTATTCGGTGCCGGACGATGCGGTCGGGCCGAAGGGCCGCACGGTGCGCTGCGCCAAATGCGGCGAAAGCTGGCGCGAGGAGCCGCGCGCCGCTCCGGAGCCAGCCCCGGCACCGGTCGATCTCGCCAAGGAGCCGGAGCCGGACCCCGTAGCTGAGCCATCCCCGGAACCCGAACCGCCGGTCGAGGAGCAGGACGTCACAGCGCCGCCGAGCGATGAAGAGGAAGTGCCGCAATCGCCGGACCGCCGCCGTTGGGCGCTGATCGCGGCGATCATCGGCCTGCTGTTGCTGATCGTCATAGCCGCTGCGCTGGCGGTCGGCCCCGCTCAGCTGCGGCAGCGCCTGGGCGGCATGGCGGGAGGGCCGGCCGTCTCCTTGCTGCTCGAAGTGCCGCGCAAGCCCGAGCGGCGCACGCTCGCCAGCGGCAACGAGCTGTTCGCGCTGACCGGCCGCGTCGTGAACCCGACGCGTGAGCGTCAGACCGTGCCCGACATCCAGGCGGAGCTCCAGGATGCGCAGGGCCGTGTCGTCTATAACTGGATCATCACGCCGCCGACCCGAACGCTCGCGCCTGGCGCCTCAGCCGAGTTCAACTCGGCCGAAGTGGATGTGCCGAAAGGGGCGCGTGAACTGAAGCTCAGCTTCGTCGGCAGCCGTTCATAAGGGCTGTTGCGGCCCCACAAACCCTCTGCTAGGGGCAGCCGCCTTGCCAGCGCCAGCCCCGAGCTTGTCGAAGGGTCTGGCGGAATGTCTAGACGTGCGGTCGTGGCGGAACTGGTAGACGCGCAACGTTGAGGTCGTTGTGTCCGAAAGGACGTGGAAGTTCGAGTCTTCTCGACCGCACCATTCACATCAATGCAACAGTCCAATGTGACTGGCCGTTCGTCGCGCTGAGCGGCCGAACGTCGAAAACAGCAGCAATGCGGCTTGCGTTTTTCCCTGCGGCCCCGCACGGGGCTCGACCGCATTGCTGACACCAGAGTCAAGAAAAGGGGTTGTTCGTGTTGCTTCGCACCGTCTGCTTTACCGCCGTTTCCGTGCTCGCCCTTTGCGCCGGCACCGCCTTCGCCCAGGACACTGCCGGTTCGCCCGGCACCACCACGCCTGAACGGACCGAGCAGGCGACCACAGATCCGACCGCCTCTCCGACCCAGCCTGCAGCGGTGGACGATCTTGGCGGTAACGACATCGTCGTCACCGCGACTCGCCGCAGCGAGACGGTGCAGAATGTGCCGATCGCCGTCACCGCGGTTCCGGCCGAACTGCTTCGGGATGCCGGCGTACAGGACGTCCGCGACCTGGAGCAGCTGGCGCCCAGCCTGCAGACCTCTACGGGCCAGTCGGCCGCGACCGGCACCACCCTCTTCATCCGCGGCATCGGCACCGCCGGCGACAATCCGGGCTTCGAGCCCGCCGTCGGCGTGTTCATCGACGGCGTCTTTCGGTCGCGTGCCGGCATCGCGCTGTCCGAGCTTCCGGAGATCGAGCGCGTCGAAGTGCTGCGCGGGCCGCAGGGAACGCTGTTCGGCCGCAACACCTCGGCCGGCGCGCTCAGCATCTTCACCGCCAAGCCGCAATATGAACTCGGCGGTTTCGTCGAGGGCGCCTACGGTAATCTCGACGCGATGGAACTGCGCGGCGCCATCACCGGCCCGGTCACCGAGCAGATCGCGCTTCGCCTCGACGGCGGCATACGCAAGCGGGACGGTTACATCACGGACGCGAACGGCGGCCCTTCACTGAACAACGTCAACCGCTGGTTCGTGCGCGGCCAGGCCATGTTCGAAAACGGCACCACCACCGTCCGCCTCATCGCCGACTATGCGCGCACCAATGAGCGCTGCTGCGGCGCGGTCAGCATCGTCCGTGGTTCGCTGGCTCCCGTCATCCAGGCCATCGCGGGAGCGCAGGGACTGACCGGCCTTTACACCGGACCGGCCTCGGACCGGACCCAGGCCGTCTCCCCCAATCGCGAGTTCCGCGAGCGGGTGCGCGATGCGGGCGCGTCGATCGAGGTCAATCACGAACTCGGCTCGAACCTGAACATCACCTCCATCACTGCCTATCGCGATTGGCGCGCCAAGCGGAACCAGGACATTGATTTCTCCGGCATCGATCGCGCTTATCGCGACGACTACAAGACCGGCATCAAGGATTTCACTCAGGAAGTTCGCCTGCAGGGCACGGCGTTCGACGACCGCCTCGACTTCCTGATCGGTGGCTTCTTCCTCAACGAGACGCTGATGCTGCGCGACACCGTGCGGATCGGCAATGACGGCAACCGCTATGTCGACAGCATCTTCGCGGGCGCCCTCGCGCCGACCTTCGGCCGCCAGCTGCAATTCTTCGGCTCGCTCGGGCCGACGGTGCCGCTGTTCGGCCAGGCGCTGCTCGGCGCTCCTGCCGCCGCCTTCCCGGCGCAGCTGCGTCCGCTGGTGCAGCTGTTCCAAGCGCAGGCCGGCGTCGCGCCGGTCGCCGGCATTCCGGTGATCCCCGGCCTGGCCGCGCTGGCAACTTCGCCCCTTCCGGGCGCCGCGCCGGGTCAGGGCAACAATAATGACGAGTTCCGGGTGAAGACGAACGCTTTCGCCGCCTTCACGCACAATATCGTCCGCATCACTGACCAGCTGTCGCTGACGCTCGGTGCGCGCTGGAACCATGAGGAGAAGACGCTCCGCGCGAACATCGCCAACAACACCGGCAGCTGCGGCTTCTTCAATCAGGTGCGTGCGGGCGATCCGGCAGCAACCGCCTATGCCAATGTGCTGCGCCAGGTGGGCCTGTTCAACAACCTGTTCCTGCTCGGCTGCAATCCGGCGGTGAATACGGAGTTCAACGGCCAGTATCGCGACAAGCGCAGCGAGGACCGGATCACCGGCACTGCCAAGCTCGCCTATAAGTTCAGCGACCGGCTGCTCGCTTATGGCAGCTATGATCGCGGCTATAAGTCGGGCGGCTATAACCTCGACCAGGCAAGCTTCGACTCGGTGCTGCTCGGCGGAAATGGCGCGCAGGCGACGGACCTGGAGTTCGGCCCCGAGACGGTCGACTCTTACGAGATCGGCATCAAGTCGAGCCCGAGCCGGCAGTTCACCTTCAACCTCGCGGTCTTCTACGCCAAGTATAAGAACCTGCAGAGCCTGGTGTTCAGCGGCAACAATTTCGTCGTGCAGAACATCAAGGATTCGACGTCGAAGGGCGTCGAGGCGGAAGCGATCATCCGTCCGGACCGCGACCTGACGATCCGTTTGGGCTACACCTACAACCTGGCCCGCTACGACAAGAGCAACGACTTCACCGGTACGCCGCTCGCCGGTGCCGAGGGTCGTCAGTTCACCAATCAGCCGAAGAGCGTGGTGACCGGCAGCGCCACCTGGAACCCGGCGCTGACCGACAATCTGCGCGGCATCTTCCATGTCGACACCCGCTTCAACAGCGAAGTCGACATCTTCGGCCTGCAGCCGAACGGCCAAGCGGTCGTCCGCAATCCGGCCTATGCGATCGTGAACGCCTTGATCGGCGTGCAGACCGAGGACGGCCGTATCCGCGGCGAAATCTTCGGCAACAACCTGACCAAGCAATATTTCAACGTGACCGGCTTCGCGGTTCCGGAGCAGACCGGCAATTTCGCCGGCTATCCGAACGAGCCCCGCACCTATGGCGTGCGGCTGCGGGTGGGGTTCTGATTTAAGTCCAACCTGGCTCGTCATTGCGAGCGAAGCGAAGCAATCCACAGCGGCGGTACGGCCAATTGGATTGCTTCGTCGCTATGCTCCTCGCAATGACGAAGGAAAGGCGCTAGCGCCGGCCGCGCTTCGCCATGCGCATCTGCTGCTGCTTGCCGTAACGCGTCTTGCGCGTGCCGGGCTTGCCTTCGTTGGAGCGGCCCATCATCGGCGCCTTATGCTCGTCCACCGGCAGGCCGAGTTCCTGCTGCTCGAGCGTGCGGATTTCGTCGCGGATACGGGCGGCGGTCTCGAACTCCAGGTTGGCGGCCGCGTCGCGCATCTGCTTTTCCAGATCCTCGATATAGGCGCGCAGATTGTGGCCGACCATGTGCGGCCGGTCCTCGTCGATCTCGACCAGCACCGAATCCTTGTTGGAGACGTGCTGGATGATATCGCCGATGTTGCGCTTGATCGTGGTCGGGGTGATGTCGTGCTCGCGGTTATACGCCTCCTGCTTCTCGCGTCGGCGCGCCGTCTCGCGCATCGCTCGCTCCATCGAGCCGGTAATATGATCGGCATAGAGGATCACGCGGCCCTCGACGTTGCGGGCGGCTCGCCCGATCGTCTGGATTAGCGACGTTTCCGACCTGAGGAAGCCTTCCTTGTCGGCGTCGAGGATGGCGACCAGCCCGCATTCGGGGATGTCGAGGCCTTCCCGCAAAAGATTGATGCCGACCAGAACGTCATAAACGCCCAGCCGAAGGTCGCGGATCAGCTCGATACGCTCCAGCGTCTCGACGTCGGAGTGCATGTAGCGGACCTTCAAGCCCGCTTCGTGCAGATATTCGGTCAGGTCTTCTGCCATGCGTTTGGTGAGAGTGGTGACCAGCGCGCGATAGCCGTTCTTGGCCGTAATCCGGCATTCGTTGACCAGATCGTCGACCTGGTCCTCGATCGGGCGGATCTCGACCGGCGGATCGATCAGGCCAGTCGGGCGGATGACCTGCTCGGCAAAGACGCCGCCGGTCTGCTCCATCTCCCATAATCCCGGCGTCGCCGAGACATAGACGGTCTGTGGCCGCATCGCATTCCACTCATTGAAGCGCAGCGGCCGGTTGTCGATCGCGGAGGGCAGGCGGAAGCCATATTCCGCCAAGGTCAGCTTACGCCGATGGTCGCCCCGGCTCATTCCGTTTACCTGGCCGATGGTAACGTGGCTCTCGTCGACGAACAGCAGCGCGTTTTCCGGCAGATATTCGAACAACGTCGGCGGCGGCTCGCCTGGGAGGCGGCCGGTCAGGAAGCGGCTGTAATTCTCGATCCCCGCGCAGCTGCCGGTTGCGGCGATCATCTCCAGGTCGAAGTTCGTGCGCTGCTCCAGCCGCTGCGCCTCCAGCAATTTGCCCTCGGCGACCAGCTCCTTCAGCCGCTCGGCCAGCTCGTGGCGGATCGCCTTGGTCGCCTGCTTGAGCGTGGGCCCCGGCGTCACATAGTGCGAGTTGGCGTAAATCTTCACATAATCGAGCGACGCCACTTTCTTGCCGGTCAGAGGATCGAACTCGACGATCTCCTCGATCTCGTCGCCGAAGAAAGCGATCCGCCAGGCGGTGTCCTCATAATGGGACGGGAACACCTCAAGATTGTCGCCGCGCACGCGGAAATTGCCGCGGTTGAACGCCGCGTCGTTGCGCTTGTACTGGAGAGCGACCAGCTTGCGGACGATCTCCTGCTGGTCGGCGCCCTGTCCCTTCTTCAGGCTGAAGGTCATCGCCGAATAGGTCTCGACCGAGCCGATGCCGTAGAGACAGGAGACGGACGCGACGATCAGTACGTCGTCGCGCTCAAGCAGCGATCGGGTGGCCGAGTGGCGCATCCGGTCGATCGCTTCGTTCACCGAGCTTTCCTTCTCGATGTAGGTGTCCGACCGGGGCACATAGGCCTCGGGCTGATAATAGTCGTAATAGCTGACGAAATATTCGACCGCATTCTCGGGGAAGAAGCTCTTGAACTCGCCATAGAGCTGGGCGGCGAGGATCTTGTTGGGCGCGAGCACGAGCGCGGGACGCTGCAGCGTTTCGATGACCTTCGCCATGGTGAAGGTCTTGCCGGAGCCGGTGACGCCCAGCAGCACCTGGTCGCGCTCGCCCTGCAGCGCGGCTTCGGTCAGCTCCTTGATCGCTTGAGGCTGGTCGCCGGCCGGCTGATAATCCGAGACCAATTTGAAGCGCTTGCCGCCTTCCGACTTGTCGGGGCGATGCGGCTTGTGCGGCGTGAAATTGTCGGCCGTCTCCGGCTCGGCCAGCGAAGTGCGGATTTGAATCGCCATGGGTTCCCGATATGGTCCTCCGATCGAGACGCCGCAACGCGCGGCGGCAACTCAGGGGGCAATGTGATGAGATTGGCGATCGCGCTCGCAGCGCTGGCGCTGGCGGTGGCGAGCTGCAACAAGGAGCCGGAGCTGAGCGTCAAGAATGCGTCAGCCGAACAGGTCGCGGCCGAGGTGAAGCGCAGTGGTGTCGCGCGCCAGACGCGGCTCACGCCGGGCGAGTGGCAGCTCACCACGGAAACGAAGCTGGTCGAGGCAGAGGGGCTGCCCGAAGCCGCCGCCGCCCAGGTGAAAGCCTCTCTGGAGAGGACCATGACCGAAAGCCAGTGTCTGACGCCGGAACAGGCATCGCGTCCGCCATCCGAAATCTTCGCCCGCCGTCAGAACAGTCGCTGCACCTATGACAGCTTCGAAATGGCCGGCGGCAAGATCAAGGCGAAGATGACCTGTCCGGGCGGGAATTCGGGGACGATGACGATGACCATGGACGGCACCTACACGCCGACGCGCTATACGATGGACGCCCTGATGAACGTGCAGGCGCCGGACGGTGCGCAGTCGATGAAGATGTCGGTCCGCTCGGTCGGCACTCGTACGGGAGAGTGCGCGAGCGCGCCAAAGGCCGGCTGATCGATAGCAGGTTCGCTCCGGCCAGGGGCCGGAGCGTCTGCGCTTATCGAGCCTTGAGCATGAGCTCCTGGAGAAGCATCGAACCCTTCTGGGTTCGCATGGTCGCACGGGCGCCGCTTTCGGCCTCCAGTTTATGCGGATCGCTTTTCATGAATGCCTCATATTCAGTCGTCCGGCGTTGATCCTCGGCGCGGGTGGTCATTTCCTTAAAGCGGGTGACCAGATAAAGATCAGGCTCCCCGTCGGGCCCGTTCACATTCGCCAGAACGAAATAATCTTCGATATAGCCCTTGGATTTGGCAAACTCCTGTGAGCGTTTCCACTGACCGGCGAGGAAATCGGCATAGTTCTCAGCCTGCCCGGGAAGAATGTCGATCGAGGACACGGTCCAGTAGCTTCCTGGAGTATACGAGCTGCTCTGCGCGAGCCCAGGACTTGCATAAGCAAGGGCTGCCGCCAGGCCGGCGACGATAAATCTCTTCATGCGGGAATTCCTTGATCGGCGACGGAAATTAGTCGCTGTCACGCAATAAGCAACAAAATAAACAAACGCTGAAGCGTCTTCAGCACTATGAGCGATCTGGACGACACCAATTCCCTACCGCTGAACGATAGTCACCGTGCCTCTACGCTATGAAGCACAATGCATCATTTGGAAAGGTTATCCACGATCTCTCAGTCACGTGAAGAGACGCGCACAGTCGACCTTCCGTCGACTCTTCGATTAAGCCGCTTCCGACATAAGAGCGGCTTCGGTTTCCTCGATCCATCCGCCGCCCAGAACTCGGTCCCCGCTGTAGAGGACGGCCGCCTGACCCGGGCTGACGCCATATTCCGGCGCGAGAAAGTGGAGGCGGTCGCCGTCCAGCCGCGCCGGAACCGGCTTGGCGAGCGAGCGGACCTTGGCGGTGAAGGCGGCGGGCGCGGTGCCGCCGATCCAGTTGATGTCGCTCAGCCGCGCGCTTGCGACCGCGAGAGCGCGTTTCGGACCGACGATCACGCGCTGCTCCGCTGCATCGAGACGGATGACATAGAGCGGTTCGGGCTGGCCGCCGATCTCGAGGCCCTTGCGCTGGCCGACCGTGAAGTGGATCAGCCCCTTGTGGCGGCCGAGCACGCGGCCCGTCAGATCGACGATCTCGCCTTCGGTCTCCGCCTCCGGGCGCAGCTTCTTGACCAGTCCGGCATAATTCCCGTCCGGCACAAAGCAAATGTCCTGGCTGTCGGGCTTGGCGGCGACGCCCAGGCCCAGCTCGGCCGCAATGGCGCGCACCTCCGACTTGGGCATGCCGCCCAAGGGAAAGCGAAGATAGTCGAGCTGCCCCGCCGTGGTCGCGAACAGGAAATAGCTCTGGTCTCGCGCCGGATCGGCCGCACGATGCAGTTCCGGCCCTTCAAGTCCTTCGACGCGGCGGACATAGTGGCCCGTCGCCAGGCAGTCTGCGCCGAGATCACGCGAGAGGCGGAACAGGTCCGTGAATTTCACGCCCATGTTACAGCGGACGCAGGGAATGGGCGTGCGGCCTGCCAGATACTCGTCGGCGAACTGATCGATCACCGATTCTCGAAAGGCGCTTTCGTGATCGAACACGTAATGTGCGATGCCGAGCCGGTCGCACACGGCGCGCGCGTCGCGAATGTCCTGGCCGGCGCAGCAGCTGCCCGCCCGCTTCACCGCGGCACCATGGTCATAGAGCTGGAGCGTCACGCCGATCGTCTCCGCGCCCGAGCGCGCGGCGAGCGCGGCCACGACCGACGAATCGACGCCGCCCGACATGGCGACCACGATGCGCTTGCCCCGAAGATCGGGCCCCAGCTGGAAATCGGCCTGCATGTGGCGGCGCATATAGGGGCAGGGCGGCGGCGCGTCACCCGGCGGCAAGTCCTTGCCGCACTGTGACGTATTTCCCGCAATCGCCTTTACCGCAGCTTCAACCCTCATCGGTACATGGGTGATCAGCCAATGGGGGGCGAATGGAGCAGGACAAGTGCATTTCGGAGTGGAAGCTCACCGCCCAGCCGGTGAAGCCGGACTTTGCGACCATCGTCGCGATGGCAGTGGCGCGGCAGGCCGCCAGTCCGACCGCGCAGGTGATCGCTTCGTCGGAAGCCGGGCCGGTCAGCGCCGTCTCGCTGGTCGAACTGTTCGCGGCACGGCGCCGGCGCGGCGCCGTTTCCGCGGCCAGCTTCAACACCGGCGTCGCGACGATGCTAACTCCGCCGAAAGGATCGTAACGCCGATGTTTACCCTCGCATTTCAACGTTCCTGAACCCGCGCTCGCTAAGCCGATGCCGCGTTCGCGTTTGGCTCTTCAAGAGAGCCGCAGTTGCTTTGAGGTCATGATGCTCGAAAACCAGAAAATCCGCCCCGCTCAGGTGATCGGCCCGCTCGGCGAGCCGCTGACGCTGGACACGCTTCCCTCGCCGGAGACCAGTCGTTGGGTGGTGCGCCGCAAGGCCGAAGTGGTCGCGGCGGTGAATGGCGGGCTGCTGACCGTCGACGAAGTGTGCGAACGCTACCGGCTGACCGTGGAGGAGTTCGCGGCATGGCAACGGGCGGTTGATCGGTCCGGCATGCCCGGCCTCAGGGTAACGCGCATCCAGCATTACAAGTCGCTGTACGAGCGCCAACAGAAATACTGATCGGGACCTAACTCCAACCCGGTTCGGGCTGAGCTTGTCGAAGCCCTCCCTTCTTCATCACGGGACCGGTGGAGGAAAGGGAGGGCTTCGACAGGCTCAGCCCGAACGGTATTTGGATGCGGAGACAGCTTGAGGCTTGTCGACTCAGGCGAGCATGTGTAGAGGGCGCCCTTCGCGGCGCGCTCATGGTGCGACGAACCACTTTCTATGTTTGGCGTTTGGCGGGCCGAGTGAGCGGCCACCGGACCGCTTGAGAAGAACGGAGACTGACGGCTTTATGCAAATTCTCGTCCGCGACAACAATGTCGACCAGGCCCTGCGCGCGCTCAAGAAGAAGCTGCAGCGCGAGGGCGTGTATCGCGAGATGAAGCTGCGCCGTCATTACGAGAAGCCGTCCGAGAAGCGCGCCCGCGAGCGCGCCGCCGCGATCCGCCGCGCGCGCAAGCTCGAGCGCAAGCGCGCCGAGCGCGACGGGGTGAAGTGACCGAGCGCGCACAGCGCGCGTAGAGTCATTCCGGCGAAAGCCGGGATCCATCGTGTCAATTCGATGAGAAGAAGCCGTTCATTCCAGTCGGGATGGACGGTTTTCTTTTGCCATGGCAGTTAGCTGCCCTACCTTCTGACCGGAGCCCCTTTTATGTCCGTCACTGCCGTTCCCATCGCCCCCACTCCGCGCCGCGTGCTGGTGATGCTGTGGGGCGGGTTGGCGCTGGCGCTGCTTGCCGCGGCGTCCTTGGCTTGGGCGGGCACCGGAGCAGTGCGCGGCAACAAGGACGGGACCAACGATCAGTTCCTGGCCTGGAATGCTCGACAGCAAGGGGTGCAGACGACTGCGTCCGGCCTTCAATATCAGGTGCTGCGGGAGGGCGCGGGGGCGAGCCCCACAGATGACGATGTCGCTCTGATCAACTATGTCGGTAGCCTCCGCGACGGTAAGGTGTTCGATCAAAACCAGCGGTCTCCTTTGCCGGTTTCGCAGGTCGTCCCGGGATTCTCCGAAGGCCTGAAGCTTATGAAAAAGGGCGGGAAGTATCGGCTCTGGATCAAGCCTGAACTCGGTTACGGCGAACAAAGCCAAGGCGCCGTCATTCCTGCCAACTCGCTGCTCGTCTTCGACGTCGAACTAATCGAGTTCCTGCCTATGGCCGTGGTGCAGCAAATGCAGATGCAGCAGATGATGGGCGGCGGCGCACCGGGCGGGATGCCGGGGCAGCGTTAACTCTTCTCCCTCTCCCTTCGGGAGAGGGCGACTCAGCGAAGCTGAGCGGGGTGAGAGGGAATGTCGCCTGACGTCCTGATCGCCATCCCCTCACCCGGACGCGCCGGGCGCGTCTCGACCTCTCCCCATGGGAGAGGTGGTCGTCTCCCCCGCCTTTGCCTCTTCCTGCTCCGATCCGCGCTCCAGCCAGACCTTGATCATCGCGGTGATCGGGTCGGCGAGCAGCAGGCCCATGAAGCCGAGCAGGGTGCCGAGCAGGATCTGCGCGCCGAGCGTCAGCGCGGGCGGCAGGTCGACCGTCTTCCGGGCGACATAGGGCAGCAGCACATAGCCGTCGAAGGTCTGCACCACGACATAGGTGCCGATCGCCCAGAGCCCCGTATCGACGCCTGCCGAGAAGCCGACGGCGACCATGATCACGCCGGCGATGAAGGCGCCGACATTGGGGATGAAGGCGAGAATGCCGGTCAGGATGCCGAGCAGCAGCGCCATCGGGACCCCGCCGATGCTGAGCGCGATCCAAGTGAGCACGCCTTCCACGACCATGCCGAGCAGCCGCCCGGCCATCAGCCGCCGCATGGTGTGGGCCATGCGGTCGAGCGTGATCTCGAACTGGCGGCGCTGGCGGGTCGGCACCAGCCAGGCCAGGCCGCGTTCGTACAGCCGCGGCTCGAG
Source organism: Sphingomonas sp. (assembly GCF_035944535.1). GTDB lineage: Bacteria > Pseudomonadota > Alphaproteobacteria > Sphingomonadales > Sphingomonadaceae > Sphingomonas_B. The sequence goes on along the minus strand of NZ_DASZBC010000014.1, from coordinate 169,619 downwards.
GGCGATGAACAGCCCGATCACAATGACCAGAAAGGCACTGGTGATCGCGCCAAACGCCGTGTTCACATAGCCGGTAATCCGGCCGAGCGACCCCATGGCCTGACGCACGAATTCCATCAGGTCGCGCTGCGCCGGGACCAGCCCCATGCCGGAAAGCCAGGCGACAAATCGCGTTCCCTGCGCCTGCAGCGTCACCCAAAGCTGCGCCGCCTGGTTGGAAATCTCGACGCCGGTCCAATAAAAAATGCCGAAGATGAAGGCGAGCGCCGCGATCATCACGATGCCGACGCGCCAACTGCGCCCGATCGGAAGCGCCCTTCCTAGCAGCCGTGCGCCGCCGTCCAGCATCGATGCGAAGACGAGACCCGCGAAGATCAGCATCAGCGGCTGGATCAGCAGCACGGTCAGGGCAAGGGCGACGGCAATGCCGAACCACACGCCGGCGCGCTTCAGTTCCGCCCGGACGAGCGGATCGCGCATTTCGGCAGGGGCCGCAGTGGTGACGGGGGCGAGCTCGTCGCTCACCGCCCTTCATCCTCCTGCGGGTGGAGCGAGGAGCCGGCCCGTCCGGAGCGCAGCGCCTGGAGCCAGCTGATCGGGTTCCACCACTGCGCCGTGCCATCCAATGAGAAGGTGATGAACTCGGCGCGGCCGCCGATATTCTCCCAGGGGATCGGCCCGCCCAGTCCGCCCTCCGCTAGCGACACGCGGCTGTCCGCCGAGCGGTCGCGATTGTCGCCCATCAGGAACAGGTGATTGGCCGGAATGGTCATCGGCGCGAAATCGTCGGTGCGGCTCGCGCCCAACTCGATCGTTTCATAGCTGCGGCCATTGGGCAGCGTCTCGCGGACGATCGGCAACTCGCAATAGGGCGCATTGTCGGGGCCGGTCACCAAGCGCCCCGGGAATTGGACGTCGCTGCACGGCGCATTCTCGTCCACCGGCACCAGGCGCGGCGCGGGCAGGCTCCGCTTCACCGGCACGCCGTTGATGATCAAGGTGCCGTTGCGCATCTCCAGCCGGTCCCCCGGCAGGCCGACGACGCGCTTGATATAGTCCTGGCGCGCCCCCGGCGGCGACGCGATCACGACATCGCCGCGCTCCGGCATGCTGCCGAACAGGCGGCCTTCCATATAGGGCAGCAGGTGGAAGGTCGGGGAGACGAACGACCAGCCATAGGGATATTTGGTGACCACCAGCCGGTCGCCGACCAGCAGGCCCGGCATCATCGATTCGGACGGGATGTAAAAGGGCTTGGCGATAAAGCTGTGAAAGCCGAGCACGGCGAGGATCAGCCAGAAGATGCCCTTGGCCTCGCCAGCCCAGTCGGTGCCCTTTTTGGGCGCGGGCACCGGTTTCGCCGTTTCGACCTTGTCGCCTTCGCTCACGCCTTCGATCCCTGTCACAGCGGCACCGCCTCGATAATGACGAACGCCTGTGCCCAGGGATGATCGTCGGTCAACGTCAAATGTATCTGGGCCTTGTGCCCGGGAGGGACAAGCGCGTCGAGCGCCGCCTTGGCTCCCGCCTCCAGCCTCAACGTCGGCGCCCCTGACGGCGCATTGACGACGCCGATGTCCTTCATGAACACGCCGCGCCTGAAGCCGGTGCCGACCGCCTTGGAAAAGGCCTCCTTGGCGGCAAAGCGCTTGGCGTAGGTGCCGGCGCGGGTGTAGGGGCGCTTGGCCGCCTTGGCGCGCTCGGCATCGGTGAAGACGCGCTTCTCGAATCGCTCGCCGAAGCGGTCGAGCGACGCCTGAATGCGCTCGATGTTGCACAGGTCGGAACCAAGGCCGACGATCACAACCACTCCTCCCCGGGACGGGGAGGGGGACCAGCCGCAGGCTGGTGGAGGGGGGCCGGGGACACGCTCGCCTGGGCGACGAGCCACCTCCACCACGCGCTCGCGCGCGCGGTCCCCCTCCCCGTGCCGGGGAGGATCATCTTGCGCTCTCCATCAGCGTCTTCATCCGCCGCACGCTCTCTTCCAGGCCGATGAAGATCGCTTCGCCGACGAGGAAATGGCCGATGTTCAGCTCTCGAAGCTGCGGGATAGCGGCAACGGGCACGACATTGTCGAAGGTGAGGCCGTGCCCAGCGTGGGGCTCGATGCCGTTCTTGGCGGCGAGCGCGGCGGCGTCGGTAAGGCGCTTCAGCTCCATTTCGCGATCGGTTTCCGAGAGATGGGCATAGCGGCCGGTATGCAGCTCGACCACGGGAGCACGCAGGCGCAACGCCGCTTCGATCTGCGCGGGCTCGGGTTCGATGAACAGGCTGACGCGAATGCCGGCATCGAGCAGGCGGGCGACGATCGGCGCCAGGTGATTATGCTGCCCGCGTGCATCGAGCCCGCCCTCGGTAGTCCGCTCCTCGCGCTTTTCCGGCACGATGCAGGCGGCGTGCGGGCGATGGCGAAGCGCGATGGCGAGCATCTCATCGGTCGCTGCCATTTCGAGATTTACCGGCAGCCGGGTCTCACTCATCAGCGCATCGAGGTCGAGGTCGCGGATGTGGCGCCGGTCTTCGCGAAGGTGAACGGTGATGCCGTCGCCGCCGGCCTGCTCGACGATCCGCACCGCGCGCATCGGGTCCGGGTGCTCGCCGCCGCGGGCATTGCGGATGGTGGCGACGTGATCGATGTTGACGCCGAGGCGGAGAGTCACGCCGCGCGGCTCCCCGGCTTGATCGCGGGAATGGCGGCGAGTTCGGGAGGGAGCTTGTCCGCCTCGTAGCTTGGAACGTCGAGGCGGATCAGCGGGTAGAAGGGGACGCCCAGATCGGCGCTGCCGTTGGAGCGGTCGACGAGCGCCGCCGCCGCTACGACCTCGCCGCCGGCGGCCCGGATCGCAGCAATGGCTTCGCGGGACGAAAGGCCGGTGGTGACGACGTCCTCCATCATCAGCACCTTCTGGCCGGGCGTCAGCCGGAAGCCGCGGCGCAGTTCGAACGTCCCGGTCGGCCGTTCGAGGAACATCGCGTCGACGCCCAGCGCCCGCGCCACTTCATGGCCCGCGATCACGCCGCCCATCGCCGGCGACACCACTGCTTCGATCTGTGTCCGGATTTCGGCCAGCAGCTTCGCCGCCAACGCCTCGGCCAGGCGCGCGCCTCGAGCCGGGTTCATCAGCACGCGCGCGCATTGGAGGTAGCGGGGGCTACGCAGGCCGGAGGAGAGAATGAAATGCCCCTCCAGCAGCGCCTCGGCGGCGCGGAATTCGGCCAGAACCTCATCCTCGGTCATGGCCGCGCGGCATAGGGCCCCGGACGCTTGCAGGCAATCCGCCCGAAAGCCGCGCCGAACCGCTTGAGAGAGTGGAAAACCGTGCCTATAAGCCGCGCCAAATCACGTTTCGCACGTCCGTTGCCGAGCGTCGTCCCGCGCAACCACGGTATAGAACAGGAAGCCTATGAAGCTCGCCAAGACCCTCCTGCTTGCCCTCGGCCTCGCACTGGCGCCGACGGCGGCGATGGCGCAAGACGCGCCGAAGCAGGACCCGAGCACCCTGGTCGAACGCGCTCCGGCGACGCAGGAAAGCGCCGAGCAGCCGCAGGTCGCGGCTACCGCTGCCGGCCCGGTCACGCCCTCCATCGCGCCGGTAACCGGCGTCGGCATGCCCGTCGACGGCCACATCACGCTGCAGGAGCAGGTCAGCCCCAATGGCCGCAAGGCCCTGTGGATGCACGATTACATCCTGGTGCCGATGATGATCGGCATCTCGGCCCTGGTGCTGCTGCTGATGCTCTACGTGATCATCCGCTTCCGCCGTTCGGCCAACCCGGTGCCGTCGCGCACGTCGCACAACACCCTGGTCGAGGTGATCTGGACCTTGGTGCCAGTGCTGATCCTGGTCGCGATCGCGATCCCATCGATCAGCCTGCTCGCGGCCCAGTTCAAGCCGGCCGGCAAGGACGCGCTGACCGTCAAGGCGATCGGCAACCAATGGTATTGGACCTACCAATATCCCGACAATGGCGGCTTCGAGGTCGTCTCCAACATGCTGGAGGACACGCCCAAGCCTGGGGCCCGGCAGCGGCAATATGCAGACGGGCCGCGTCTCTTGGCAGTCGATAACCGCATGGTGATCCCGGTCGGCCGCGAAATCCGGCTGCAGACCACGTCCAACGACGTGATCCATGCCTGGGCGATCCCGGCTTTCTGGTTCAAGCTCGACGCCGTCCCTGGCCGCATAAACGAAATGACCTTCAAGGCGGAAAAGGAAGGCGTCTATTTCGGCCAGTGCTCGGAACTGTGCGGCGCCCGCCATGCATATATGCCGATCGCGGTTGAGGTCGTGTCGCCGGCGCGCTTCGCGGCGTGGGTGGCGTCGAAGGGCGGCACAATGGGCGGGCCCAAGACCCCCGCTCTCGTTGCTCCCAAGGCTGCCGACCAGCTGAAGGCCGGGCCTGAGCCGGTCAGCGCGACCGACACGCCGACGCCCGGCACCGCCACTCCTCCCGCAACCAGCCAGGGCGGCCAGCCCAACGGGAATCAGTAAGAATGACCGATATCGCAGCCACTCCGTCCGAGTTTCACGGGGATCACGCGCACCATCATGCGCATGACGCGGACCATAAGCCGGGCTTTTTCGCCCGCTGGTTCATGTCGACCAATCACAAGGATATCGGCACCCTCTACCTGATCTTCGCGATCATCGCGGGGATCATCGGCGGCGCGGTGTCCGGCCTGATGCGCATGGAGCTCGCCCAGCCGGGCGTGCAGTATCTGCAGACCTGGGCGTCGATGGTCGAAGGCTCGGCTGCCAGCATGGATCAGGCCTATCACCTGTGGAACTCGCTGATCACCGCGCACGGCCTGATCATGGTGTTCTTCATGGTCATGCCGGCGATGATCGGCGGTTTCGGCAACTGGTTCGTGCCGATCATGATCGGGGCGCCGGACATGGCGTTCCCGCGCATGAACAACATCTCCTTCTGGCTGCTGGTGCCTGCGTTCATCCTGCTGCTGGGCTCGGCGTTCGTGCCCGGCGGAACGGGCAACGGCGCGGGCGTGGGCTGGACGGTCTATCCGACGCTCTCGACCACCGGCGCCCCGGGGCCGGCGGTCGACATGGCGATCCTGTCGCTCCACTTGGCGGGCGCGAGCTCGATCCTCGGCGCGATCAACTTCATCACCACCATCTTCAACATGCGCGCGCCAGGCATGACCCTGCACAAGATGCCGCTGTTCGTCTGGTCGGTGCTGGTGACCGCGTTCCTGCTGCTGCTCGCGCTACCGGTGCTGGCCGCGGCGATCACCATGCTGCTGACCGACCGCAACTTCGGCACGGCCTTCTACGACCCGGCCGGCGGCGGCGACCCGGTGCTCTACCAGCACCTGTTCTGGTTCTTCGGCCACCCCGAAGTCTACATCATGATCCTGCCCGGCTTCGGCATCGTCAGCCAGGTTATCGCAACGTTCAGCCGCAAGCCGGTCTTCGGCTATCTCGGCATGGCCTATGCCATGGTCGCGATCGGCGTGATCGGCTTCGTCGTGTGGGCACACCACATGTTCACGACCGGCATGAGCGTGAACGTGAAGATGTACTTCACCGCAGCGACGATGGTCATCGCGGTGCCGACTGGCATCAAGATCTTCAGCTGGATCGCGACCATGTGGGGCGGCTCGCTCAGCTTCAAGACGCCGATGCTCTGGGCGCTGGGCTTTATCTTCCTGTTCACCGTTGGCGGCGTCACCGGCGTCGTACTCGCCAATGGCGGCGTCGACGATGTGCTGCACGACACCTATTATGTCGTCGCGCACTTCCACTATGTGCTGTCGCTGGGCGCCGTGTTCGCGCTGTTCGCGGGCTTCTATTACTGGTTCGCGAAGATGAGCGGCCGGCATTATAATGAGCTGCTCGGCCAGCTGCATTTCTGGGTGTTCTTCATCGGCGTGAACCTGCTGTTCTTTCCGATGCACTTCCTGGGCATGCAGGGCATGCCGCGCCGCTATCCGGATTATCCGGACGCCTACACAGCCTATAACGAGATGGCTTCGACCGGTTATGCGATCATGGCCGCCGGCATGGTGATCTTCTTCGTCAACCTGTTCTGGTCGCTGCTGGCGGGACGCAAGGCGGAAGATAATCCCTGGGGCGAAGGCGCGACGACGCTGGAGTGGACGCTGTCCTCGCCGCCGCCCTTCCACCAGTTCGAAACACTGCCAGTCATCGACAGCGGCAGTCACCATTAAGGCCGGTAACGAGCTGGAATGAATGAGAGGCGGGGCGTCGGCTCCGCCTCTTTTTCATTGTGCTCTTGCCTGAGTGGCCGGCCTTCCCCATCTAACGCCCGCTACAGTCGCAAACCGACGGTCTTTGGTGCTTTGCGGCTCCTTCTTCCTTCTCTCCCTGCACTGCTGCTCAGACGCGCCGGCAGTCGGCCGCCTGTTCTAAGAAGGAAGACTCACATGATCACTGGCACCGTCAAATTCTTCAACGCCGACAAGGGCTATGGCTTCATCCAGCCCGAAGACGGCAGCGCCGACGCGTTCGTGCACATCTCGGCCGTCGAGCGCGCCGGCATGCGTACGCTCGACCGCGACCAGCGCGTGTCTTACGAGCTGGAGACGGATCGCCGCGGCAAGAGCAGCGCGGTCAATCTCCAGAGCGCGTAACCCTATCGGCGGCGGGCCTTACCAGCTCGCCGCCTCCCCTCCCTCTTTACCGGAGCGCGCGTGAGCCAGGCCCTTGTTTACCGAGCACAAGCTCAAGCCGCGCGGGAAGCGGCCGATGCCGCGACGCTCGACAATGTGCGCGAGCGGTGCCTTCGTTCGGCCGCCGCCTGGCTTGAGATGGCGGAACGGATCGAACTCACCGATCGCCTTCGCGCCGACCGGCTCGCCGGGGCCGAGAGCAAAGTCTAGGCAACCTTTCGGGCCTCCGATCGTTACACTTCCGCAGCATTCTTGAGGGCAGCGCCGCATCTGTCTGCCCGCGTTCGGAAGGAGCCCATCATGCAGCGCCAAAGCACCCTCGAGCGAGCCTTCGTGCTTGCTGCATCCGGCTCCTGCCGCACCGTTGCCGACATTCGCATCCAGTTGAAAAAGGAACAGCTCGACTCGGTCGATGCGCATCTTTCGGGCTCGCTGATCCAGCGCCAGCTCAAATCTCGGCTGGAGCAGGCCAAGGCGCTCGCCTGATCGAGTCAGCGAAGCGCTTCCCCTTCCGGTGAGGCGCGCCTATATGGCGGCCATCTCATGATCGCTGCCGAATCTTCGACGCCGCTTCCGGCCGATTGGCGGGACCTTTTCGCGCTTACCAAGCCGCGCGTGATGTCGCTCGTCGTCTTCACTGCGCTGTGCGGCCTGCTCGCCTCCCGAGCCCCGATCGATCCGGTCCTGGGCTTTACCGCCATCCTTGCGATCGCGCTGGGGGCGGGCGCGTCGGGCGCGCTCAACCAATGGTACGAGGCCGATCTCGACGCCAAGATGAAGCGGACTGCCAATCGGCCGCTGCCGGGCGGGCGCGTCGATCGGACCACCGCGCTGCATTTCGGCGTTGGCGTCGCCGGCTTCTCCGTCATGCTGCTGGGGATCGCCACCAACTGGCTGGCCGCCGGCATTCTTGCCTTTTCGATCTTCTTCTACGCAGTGGTCTATACCGTCTGGCTGAAGCCGAACACGCCGCAGAACATCGTCATCGGGGGCGCGGCCGGCGCCTTTCCGCCGCTGCTCGGCTGGGCAGCCGCGACCGGTGACGTGACCATGCTGCCGGCGCTGCTTTTCGTGATCATTTTCCTGTGGACGCCGCCGCATTTCTGGGCGCTCGCCCTGTTCGTGAAAACGGATTACGCAGCCGCCGGCATCCCGATGCTGCCGGTGACCGCAGGCGCCAAGGCAACACGCGCGCAGATCCTGCTCTACAGCGGCGCGCTGGCGATTTCGGCCGTTGCGCCTTGGGCGCTCGGGCTGACCGGCCCGATCTACGGCGTCGCCGCTCTTGCGCTTAACGCGGTCTTTTTGGCGCTCGCCGTTCGCGTGTGGTGCAATCGGGCGACCGCGCCCGAGCAGATGCAGCCGGAAAAGAGGCTGTTCGGTTTCTCGATTCTCTATCTCTTCGTGCTGTTCGCTGCTTTGGTCGTGGACCGGCTGGTGCTCGCATGACGGAGCCGGACCGGCAGGACGAGATCCGCGCCCGGCAGAAGTCGCGCGCACTGGTGACCGCGCTGATCTTGGCAGCCTTCGCCATCCTCTTCTTCTTCATTACCATCGCCAAGATCCAGAGCCTTCCGTGACCGATCTCGCCATCCGCAATCGTCGTTCCGCGATGCTGGCCGGGCTGATCGCGCTGTTTATGGTCGGCTTGGGCTTTGCCGCGGTGCCGCTCTACCAGCTCTTCTGCCAAGTGACGGGCTTTGCCGGGACGACCGGACGGGCCACCGATGCGGACCTGCCTTGGAAGCCTGCCGCCGGCACCGTGCTGGTCCGCTTCGATGCGAACGTGAACTCCGGCCTTCCCTGGCGCTTTCGCCCCGAGAAGAATGTCGAGCAGGTGCGCGTCGGCGAGCGACTGATGGCCTTCTACATCGCCGAAAACCTGACCGACCGGCCGGTGACCGGCCGCGCCACCTATAATGTTTCCCCCGACCAGGCCGGTGGCCATTTCAAGAAGATCGACTGTTTCTGCTTCACCGAGCAGACGCTGAAGCCTCGCGAGCGGGTGCGCATGCCGATCATCTACTTCGTCGACCCGGCCATGCTGAAGGACGAAGACGCCAGGGACGTTCAGCAGATCACACTGAGCTACACCTTCTACCCGGTTGAGGCGTCCGCAAAGGCTCGCTAGAGGCGGATCAAAGACCGTATCAGGGAAAGCTTCATGGCCGGCGCCAAGAACCACGAATACCATATCCTTCCGCCCAGCCCCTGGCCGCTGATCGGCGCCTTCACGGCCCTGATCATGGCGGCGGGCGGCATCATGTGGATGCACGAGGCGCGCTTCGGCGGCTGGGTGTTCTTCCTCGGCTTGGCCGGCGTCCTTTTCACCATGTATGGCTGGTGGGCGCAGGTCATCAAGGAAGCGCATGCAGGCGATCACACGCCGGTCGTGTCGCTGCACCTGCGCTATGGCATGATCCTGTTCATCGCGTCGGAAGTGATGTTCTTCGTCGGCTGGTTCTGGGCCTGGTTCGACTTCTCGCTTTTCCCGGTGCCGATCGAAGTGGCCGATGGCGCGGCGACGCTCAGCGAAACGGCGCCCGCAACCTTCCCGCCCAAGGGGCTGGAGATCATCGATCCCTTCGCCTTTCCGCTGCTGAACACGCTAATTCTGCTTTGCTCGGGCACCACCGTCACCTGGGCGCACCACGCCCTGATCCATGGCGATCGCGATGGGCTGAAAAAGGGGCTGTGGCTGACGATCATTCTCGGCCTGATCTTCACCAGCATCCAGGCGTACGAGTACATGCACGCCGAGATCCCGTTCAAGGGCCTGAACTACGGTGCCGCCTTCTACATGGCGACGGGTTTTCACGGCTTCCACGTGCTGGTCGGCACGATCTTCCTGATCGTCTGCCTGGTGCGCGCCTATAAGGGCCACTTCACGCCGCGCCAGCATTTCGGCTTCGAAGCCGCGGCCTGGTACTGGCACTTCGTCGACGTCGTCTGGCTGTTCCTGTTCGTCGTCGTCTATGTCTGGGGCAGCTGGGGCGCCGCGCACTAGGCGATGGAGCAAGGTTGGCACCTCGCGCAGATCAATGTCGGACGGCTCACCGCGCCGTCCGGCGATCCGCAAGTGGCCGGCTTCTTCGCCGAGCTTGACCGGATCAATGCGCTGGCCGATGCGAGCCCCGGCTTTGTCTGGCGGCTACAGAGCGACAGCGGCAACGCGACCGATATCCAGGTCACCGACGATCCGCTGTTCATTCTGAACATGTCGGTCTGGACCGACGCCGAAGCCCTGTTCGCCTTCGTGTATCGGAGCGCGCACACGCCGGTCATGGCGCAGCGGCGCGACTGGTTCGGCCGGTTCGACGGCGCCTATCAGGCGCTGTGGTGGATACCCGCCGGCACTATCCCGACGATCGACGAAGGCCTGTCGCGATTGTGGCGGCTGGACCGCTTCGGCCCCTCGCGCGATGCCTTCACCTTCAAGACGCGCTTCCCCTCTCCCAACCAGCCGGGAGCACCCTTCGACATGCAGCCCGACCCATGGTGCGTCGGTCGCGCGTGAGGCGGCTGGGGCGCTGATCCGTTGGCCAGGCTTCCCCTCTTCCCAACTCTGGTCGTCGCGGCAGCCGTGGCGGTGATGATCGGCCTCGGCTTTTGGCAGCTGGATCGCCGCGCGCAGAAGAATGCAGCGCTGGACCGCTATGCAGCTGCGCAGGGCCTGATGCCGATCGCCTGGCCGACGCGCTTCGATCCCGCCCATCCGCCGCTGTTCCGCCGCAGCAAGGTCGATTGCTCGCGCGTGCTGGGCTGGCGCCAGGCAAGTGGCCGCAACGTGAAGGGCGATGCCGGCTGGCTCCACATCGCTACGTGCGAGACGCCGCAGGGAGCAGCGAACATCGCCGCCGGCTGGTCCGCCAGACCCAGCCAGCCCGCATGGGGCGGCGGTATCGTCGTGGGAGTGATCGGGCCGGACAGCGAGCGGACGATCCGGTTGATCGCCGACCGCCCTCCCGCCGGACTGCAACGGGCACGTGCGCCATCGCTGGACGACGTGCCGAACAATCACCTCGCTTACGCGGTGCAATGGTTCTTCTTCGCCTTGGTCGCCGCCGTGATTTACTTTCTCGCGCTGAAGCGGCGGAGCCGATAGAGGCGCGACGATGGATTATGTGAGCACCAGGGGGGCGGCGCCGCGGCTCGACTTCAAGGGCGTGACGCTGGCGGGGCTGGCGAGCGATGGCGGCCTTTACATGCCCGCCAAATGGCCGCGCTTTACGGCGGACGAGATCGCTGCGCTCGCCGGACTCTCCTATGTCGAGACGGCCGTGCGGGTGATGATGCCCTTTATCGGCGATGCGATGGGCGAAGACGAACTGCGCTCGCTCTGCACGCTCGCTTATGGCCGCTTCGCACACCGAGCGGTGACGCCCCTGGTCCAGCTGGACGAACAGCATTGGCTGCTGGAGCTGTTCCATGGTCCAACGCTCGCCTTCAAGGACGTGGCGCTGCAACTGCTCGGGTTGTTGTTCGAACGTCTCCTGAAGGACAGCGACGCGCATCTGACGGTCATCGGCGCCACGTCCGGCGACACCGGCTCCGCGGCCATCGACGCGCTCGCCGGCCGCGCCAAGGTCGACATCTTCATGCTCCACCCGCACGGCCGCGTATCCGACGTGCAGCGGCGGCAGATGACCACGGTCAAGGCGCCCAACGTCCACAACATCGCGATCGAAGGCAATTTCGACGACGCCCAGGCGCTGGTGAAGGCGATGTTCGCCGACAAGGCCTTCGCCGGCCGCTTCACCCTGTCGGCGGTGAACTCGATCAACTGGGCGCGGCTGATGGCCCAGATCGTCTATTATTTCTATGCGGCCGTGCGGCTGGGCGCACCCGAACGGCCGGTCGCCTTTTCGGTGCCGACCGGCAATTTCGGAGACGTGTTCGCGGGCTATGCGGCAGCGAAGATGGGGCTGCCGGTCGCCCGGCTGATCGTTGCCACCAACGTCAACGACATCCTGCACCGGGCGCTGTCGGCCGGCGACTATTCGGCGGGCGAAGTGACGCCGACCGCGGCCCCGTCCATGGACATCCAGGTCAGCTCCAACTTCGAGCGGCTGCTGTTCGACCTCGATCCTGCTGCCGTGCCCGGCCAGATGACCGAGTTCGGGCGCTCCCGCGCGATGCGGCTGACTGGCACGCAGCTGAGCGGCACCGGCGCGATCTTCGGCAGCGCCCGCATCGATCCGGAAGCGATGGCGCTGGCGATGCGCTGGGCTTGCGAAGGATCGGGCCAGGTGCTCGATCCGCACACCGCCATCGGCCTGGCTGCGGCGCGCGGAGCCGAGTTGCCGCCCGGTGTACCGGTCGTGACGCTGGCGACGGCGCATCCGGGCAAGTTCCGTGACGCGGTCGAGCGCGCGACTGGAGTGCGCCCATCGCTTCCGTCCAGGGTCGGCTCGCTGTTCGAGCGGGACGAGCGCTATGATGTGCTGCCGGCACAGCTGAACGCGATCACCAATTACATCACGGAACGCGCGACCCCCACCCGTTCGGGCTGAGCTTGTCGAAGCCCTGCTTTCCTTTACGGGCTTCCAAAGAGAAAAGCAGCCCTTCGACAGGCTCAGGGCAGGCGGAGTTTAGGGTGCGCGATCTCCAGACTTTGGTGGCTGAACCGTGGTCGGATTACGGGCTTGTCGACTCCGGCCACGGCCGCAAGCTCGAGCGCTATGGCCGCTTCCGCTTCATCCGGCCCGAGCCGCAGGCGATGTGGGCGCCGGCGCAGGCGGACTGGAATGCCGACGCGGAGTTCGTGCCCGGATCGGACGAGGAAGGCGGCGGGCGCTGGCGCTTCGACCGGCCGGTGCCGCGCGAAGGCTGGCCGATGCGCTGGGAAGATGTGCGCTTCACCGCGCAGTGCACGCCCTTTCGCCACCTCGGCTTCTTTCCGGACATGGCACCCGTCTGGGCCTGGATGCGCGGCATGGAGCCGAAGAGCGCGATGAACCTGTTCGGCTACACCGGCGTCGGCACGCTCGCGCTCGCGGCGGCGGGCGCCGAAGTGGTGCATGTCGACGCATCGAAGAAATCCGTCGAGGGCGGCCGCGCCAATGCGGCGCTGGCCGGAATGGCTGACCGGCCGATCCGCTGGATCGTCGACGATGCGGCGAAGTTCACAGCACGCGAAGTGCGGCGGGGGCGGCGATATGACGGCATCATCCTCGATCCGCCGAAGTTCGGTCGCGGCCCTGAAGGGGAGGTGTGGAGGCTCGAAGAGAAGCTCGCGCCGCTGCTCGCCGACTGCCGGTGTCTGCTGGATGCGGAGTCCCGCTTCCTGTTCCTGACGGTTTATGCAGTGCGCATGTCGGCGCTGTCGATAGGGCAGCTGGTGCGGGAACTGTTCGCCGACCTGCCCGGACGTGTGGAAATGGGTGAGCTCGCCGTGCGCGAGGAGGCACGCGGGCTGCTGCTGCCCACCGCCATCTGGGCGCGCTGGCGGAACGACGTGGGTTCTGCTATAAGCTCCTGACTTTGCGGGGAGTTTTGCCCTTGAGGCGCTGGCGTGATTTCGGCGCGCTGCTGAGTTTGGCAGCGATTCTCTCATCTTGCGGCGGTGGTGGCGGCTCCCCCGGCGGCAGCGCGGCTGCGCCCAGTCCGGCGCCGGCCTCCAGCGGATCGAGTGCGAGCTGCTCGCTTGACGCGCGGCAGAATTGGGCCGCGAACGTGCTGCAGGAATGGTATCTCTTTCCGGAGACGCTGCCCGCCAGTCTGGCGCCGAGCGGCCAGTCTACCGTTCAGGCCTTTATCGACGCGCTGACCGCAACCGCCCGTTCGCAGGGCAAGGACCGCTTCTTCACCTATCTGACCTCGATCAAGGAAGAAGAGGCCTATTATAACACGGGCAGCACGGCCGGCTTCGGCATCCGCCTGTCGACCGACGCGGCGCAGCGGCGGGCCTTCGTGGCTGAGAGCTTCGAGGGGGCGCCTGCCTTTGCCCACGGACTCGATCGCGGCGACGAGATCCTCGCCATCGGCGAGACGCCGGGGAATCTGCGCCTCGTCTCCGACATCATCGCGGCGGAAGGGACCGGCGGCGTCTCCGCCGCGCTCGGGCCCAGCAATGCCGGCGTGACCCGTACCATCCGCGTCAGCGGCCCCGCAGGCATCCGCGAGGTCACCATGACCAAGGCGGACTATACGCTTCAGCCGGTCTCCAGCCGTTATGGCGCGCGGATCATTGAGGATGGCGGGCGCAAGGTCGGCTATCTTAATCTGCGCACTTTCATCACCACCGCGGACTCGCAGCTGCGCACCGCCTTCGACCAGTTCCGCGCCGCCGGCGTGACCGAGCTGATCGTCGACTTTCGCTACAATGGCGGCGGGCTGGTCTCGACCGCCTATCTGCTGAACGACCTGCTCGGCCGCGCCCGCTTCTCCTCCGAAGTGCAGAGCCGCGTCACCTATCGGCCTGAGAAATCGTCCCGCAACGAGACGCGCTTCTTCCAGCCCCAGGCTCAGTCGATCGCACCGATGAAAGTGGCGTTTATCGGCACCGGAGCTACAGCCTCGGCCAGCGAACTCGTGATCAATGCCCAGATACCCTATCTGGCGCAGAACACGGCGCTCATTGGCAGCAACACCTATGGCAAGCCGGTCGGACAGATCGCCATCGACCGCTCCGCCTGCGACGACCGGCTGCGCGTCGTTGCTTTCTCGACGAAGAACGCGGCCAACTCGGACGCTTATTTCAACGGTCTCGCAGCGACGGTGCCGAACAGCTGCTCAGCAACCGACGACGTGACCTATCCGCTTGGCGATCCGCGCGAGGCTTCGGTGGCACGGGCGCTCGATTTCCTCGCCGGCCGGACCTGCACACCGATCGCGGTAGGCCAGAGCGGCCAGAGCCTCGCCGCGCGCCGCCAGCTGCTGTCGCCAGAAGCGCCAACCACCGCGCAGCGCGAAGTGCCGGGCTTGTTCTAGCCGCTATTCATTCGAACCTATCGTCATCCCCGCGAAAGCGGGGACCCAGCTGTTTTTGTGGTGACTCCTGGGTTCCCGCTTTCGCGGGAATGACGAGAGAGAAGAAAGGTCAGCCGAACAAGGGTAGCAGGTCGGGCTCCAGCTCTTCCTCTGTGACGAAGTTTGACAGGGTAACTCCGACCAGCCTGATGCCTTTTTCAGGTGGCAGGACCGACCGGATCAGCGCCAGGCTCGCTGTGTGCAGTGCTTCGCGGCTCCGCACTGGCGCCGGCTGGGTGCGGCTGCGGGTGATGATCTGGAAGTCGCCATATTTGACCTTCACCGTCACCGTGCGGCCGAAGGATTGCGCCTTTTCGCACCAGGCCCAGACATCGTCCGCCTGACCGAGCACGCCCGCCTCGATGGCGGCAGAATCGGTCAGGTCCTCGTTGAAGGTGGTCTCAGAGCCTGAGGATTTGCGCTCGCGATAGGGGTTCACCTCGCGGTGGTCCTCGCCCCTCGCGATCGCGTGATACCATTCGGCCGAACTGCCGAAGTGCTGCTGCAGGAAGGCAAGCGAGCAGGCGCGCAGGTCGGCGCCCGTTTCGATCCCCAGGCGCTGCATCTTTTTGGCGGTGACCGGCCCCACGCCGTGGAAGCGGCTGACCGGCAGCGTCTCGACCCAGGCTGCGCCCATGTCCGGCGTGACCGCGAACTGGCCGTTCGGCTTGCGGTGATCCGACGCGAGCTTGGCCAGGAACTTGTTATAAGAGATGCCTGCGGACGCGGTGAGGCCGGTCTCTTCCAGGATGCGCGCGCGGATCTCCTTGGCGGTCGCCCAGGCGGTCGGCAGGCCGCGCTTGTTGGCGGTCACGTCCAGATAGGCCTCGTCGAGCGAGAGCGGCTGGATCAGGTCGGTATAGTCGGCGAAGATCGCGTGGATCTGCCGTGAGGCCTCCCGGTAGCGGTCGAAATGGCCGCGCACGAAGATCAGGTCCGGACACTTCCTCAGGGCCGTCACCGACGGCATCGCGGATCGTACACCGAACGCTCGCGCTTCATAGCTGGCGGCCGCCACAACTCCGCGAGGGCTTGGCGAGCCGACCGCCACCGGCTTTCCCTTCAGAGTCGGATCGTCATGCTGCTCCACCGACGCGAAGAAGGCGTCCATGTCGACATGGATGATCTTGCGGGTGGGACTCACCGCGCCAGTCTAGCGTGATGCGAACAGACAGGGAACTAGCGCCAGCGCCAATCCGCGTCGTCGGCGCCAAGGGCAGGAGGCGCGCGGTCCGCCACCATCGGCTTGCCATCGATCATGATCGGCGACCGCACCTGCGCGAGCGTGCCCCCGGCCACATGTGGCGCCTCCAATTCGACCTTGACGCTGCGCGCCTGAACATGCGGGTCCGCGAAAGTGTCCGCGATGTCGTTGATCGGGCCGCCTGGCACGCCTTCGCGCTCGAGGCCAGCGAGCAGCGCGTCGCGCGACATACGCCGGGTGCGTTCCGACAGCAGCGGGATCAGCCGCTCGCGATTGGTGATACGGCCGGCGTTGGTCCTGAAGTCGGGGCTCTCCGCCAGCTCCGGCACGCCAAGCAATGCGGCAAAGCGCGCGAACTGCCCGTCATTGCCGACCGCTACGATCACGCGCCCATCGCTCGTCTCGAACGGCTGATAGGGCACGACATTCGGATGGGTGTTGCCGGTGAGGCCCGGCGCGATGCCGGACACCAGATAGTTCATCGCCTGATTGGCGAGCACGGAGGCTTGCACGTCCAGCAGCGCCATGTCGATCCATGCGCCTTGGCCAGTCTCGTGGCGCCGGTTGACCGCCGCAAGGATGGCCGTCGCGGAATAGACGCCGGTGAACAGGTCGGCGATGGCGACGCCGGCGCGGGTCGGCTCGTCGATACCGGTGATGCTCATCATCCCGCCCATCGCTTGGATCAGATAGTCATAGCCCGCGCGCGGCGCGTAGGGCCCGGTCTGGCCGAAGCCAGTGATCGAGCAGTAGATGAGGCGCGGGTTCAACGCGTTAAGGCTGGCATAATCGAGGCCGTAGCGCTTCAGCCCACCAGTCTTGAAATTCTCGATGACGATATCGGCTTCGGCCGCGAGTTCGCGCACCCGCGCCATGTCGGCATCACTCTCGAAATCGGCAGTGACCGAACGCTTGCCCCGATTGCAGCTATGATAATAGGCGGCAGAGAGCGGCTCGCCATCCGCGCCCTGCACGAAGGGCGGCCCCCACCCGCGCGTGTCGTCGCCCGCGCCGCGCCGCTCGATCTTGATCACGTCGGCGCCCAGATCGGCGAGCAGCTGGCCGGCCCAGGGCCCGGCGAGAATGCGTGCGAGTTCGAGGACGCGAAGGCCGGAAAGGGGTTTTGTCATCGTCATTGCGAGCGCAGCGAAGCAATCCAGAGTCGGTGCTGGATTGCTTCGTCGCTGCGCTCCTCGCAATGACGGTCAGAAGAACGCATTCAGCCCTGTCTGCGCGCGACCGAGGATCAAGGCGTGCACATCATGTGCGCCTTCATAGGTGTTGACCGTTTCCAGGTTCATCACGTGGCGCATCACATGATATTCTTCGGAAATGCCGTTGCCGCCGTGCATGTCGCGGGCAATGCGCGCGATCTCGAGCGCTTTGCCGCAATTGTTGCGCTTCACGAGGCTCACCATTTCCGGCGCAAAGCGGCCTTCGTCCATCAGCCGACCGACGCGCAGCGATGCGTGCAGCCCCAGCGTGATCTCGGTCTGCATGTCAGCCAGCTTCTTCTGGACGAGCTGGGTCTGGGCGAGCGGCCGGCCGAACTGCTTGCGTTCCAGCGTGTAGCTGCGCGCGCGATGCCAGCAATCCTCGGCCGCGCCCATCGCGCCCCAACTGATGCCGTAGCGCGCTCTGTTCAAGCAGCCGAACGGGCCTTTCAGACCCTGCACATTGGGCAGCAGCGCGTCCTCGCCGACTTCGACGCCCTCCATCATCACCATGCCGGTGATCGAGGCACGCAGCGAAAGCTTGCCGTCTATCTTGGGCGCGTCGAGGCCCTTTGCGCCTTTCTCGACTACGAAGCCGCGAATGGCGCCGTCATGCGCGTCCGACTTGGCCCAGATGACGAACACATCGGCGAAGGGCGCGTTCGAGATCCAGGTCTTTGAGCCGGAGATGCGGTAGCCGCCCTCGATCTTTTCCGCCCGCGTCCGCATGCCGCCGGGATCGGAGCCGGCGTCGGGCTCGGTCAGGCCGAAACAGCCCACCCATTCGCCGCTTGCCAGCTTCGGCAGATACTTCCGCCGCTGCTCCTCCGAGCCATAGGCATAGATGGGGTACATGACGAGCGAGCTTTGCACGCTCATCATCGAGCGATAGCCGCTGTCGACCCGCTCGACCTCGCGCGCGACCAGGCCATAGGCGACATAGGACGCGCCTGCGCAGCCATAATCCTCGGGCAGCGTCACGCCGAGCAGGCCCAGCTCGCCCATTTCGTTGAAGATCGTCCGGTCGGTCTTCTCCTCCCGGAAAGCCTCGATCACGCGCGGCAGGAGACGCTCTTGCGCATAGGCGTGCGCGACATCGCGAATCGCCCGCTCCTCGTCCGTCAGCTGGTCTTCCAGCAGCAGGGGATCGTCCCAGCGAAGCGTGGCAAGCGGTTGCGCGGTCATGTGTCGAACTCCTCGCCCGCTCCTCTAACCGTTTGAGCCGCGCCAAGTCGAGGCTTGCGCCTCATGACATTATCGGCGCCCGGCAAAGAATTCACGCAGCAGCGTTCCCGCCTCCGCCTCCCCGATGCCGGCAAAGACTTCAGGCCGGTGGTGGCAGGTCGGCTGGGCGAACACACGCGCGCCGTGCTCGACCGCGCCGCCCTTAGGGTCGGGGGCGCCATAATAGAGGCGGGGGATGCGGGCGAGGGCGATCGCGCCGGCGCACATGGCGCAGGGCTCCAGCGTCACCCACAGTTCGCATTCCTGCAGCCGATCCTCGCCGATCGCCGCAGCGGCGGCACGGATGGCGATCATCTCGGCATGCGCTGTCGGGTCGTGCAGCCGGCGCGGTGCGTTCGCCGCTTCGGCCAGCACTTCGCCGTTGCGGATGATGACGGCTCCCACCGGCACTTCGCCGTCAACTGCGGCTTGCCTGGCAGCGGCCAAGGCGCGCTTCATCGGCTCCGGCAGTGGAAAGGCCATGGTGCGGCGCTTAGGTCAGCGCGCCAGCACGGTCCATAATGCATATGCCGCGCCCGGTAGCCAGGCGAGGCAGGTGAGGGCGGCCGCGATCCAGAAATCGCGGCCCATGCCCCGGTCGAGGTACACGCCCAGGGGCGGCAGCAGCACGGCGCCGGCCACCACCCCCGGGCTCACCCCCTGTCTCACTTGTCCTTGTCTTCCCCGGCGTCCGTCTTGGCAGTGTCGACGTCGATGGTGGGAACCTGGATCGTCTCATTCTTGGTGCCGACATCGACGTCGCCCACGTCCGCATCGACCTTGGGCAGTGCGCCGCCTTCGACCTTCACTTCCGGCATGTCGCCGCCGCGGCCGCTCAGATTGATAAAGCCTGTCGCGACACCCACGATCAGCAACAGCACAATGACGGCAACGATAGTCAGCAACGGACGCATTCTTCTTCTCCCTTGACCCATGTGAATCGCGATAACGTGCCGCGGGCGAAACGGTTGCATCAAGTTGACGGACGCGCCCGCTGCCGCTATGCGCGCCTGCTTTCCGGGCAACCCCGAGCTTTAGAGAGAATCACGCATGTCGCGCATTTGCGAGCTGACCGGCAAGGGCCGGCAGGTGGGTCACAATGTTTCCCACGCCAACAACAAGACCAAGCGCACGTTTCTGCCTAACCTGCAGAACGTCACGCTGATCAGCGACAAGCTGGGCAAGAGCGTCAAACTGCGCGTCTCGACGCACGGCCTGCGTTCGGTCGAGCATGTCGGCGGCCTCGACAATTGGCTGACCAAGACCAGCGAAGACAAGCTCGGGCCAACCGCCCGCAAGCTGAAGCGCGAGCTCGCGAAGCAGCAAGCGGCGGCTTAAGCCGCCCTTTCCTCTCTGCTAGGTTCAAAACCGGCCGGGCTGCTCCCGGCCGGTTTTTGCTGTTGGGAGAGCCGATGAAGACCATCACACTCGCGCGCTCTTGCTGGCCGGACCTGCGCTAGCGGGTACGCGCCAACAGGCGACGGTGATCATGACCGAGCATCCGCAGGGGCGGCAAAACCAGGAAGACTGGGGCTATGCCGATGCGGTCGTCTCCGGCGACATGATCTATCTTTCCGGAGTCGTGGCAGGGCAGCGCGAAGGCGAGACGGTGGAGGCGAGCTACACGCGCACCTTCGAGCGTATTGCCGGCATCCTCGCCCGCGCAGGCGCCAGTTGGGACGATGTGCTGGAAATGACCAGCTACCATACCGATCTGCAGAGCCAGATGCCGGCGATCGTCGCTGTCAAGAAGCGGTTCGTGAAGCCGCCGGCGCTCGCCTGGACCGCAATCGAGATCACCCGCCTGATCCCCGATCGTGGAATCACCGAGATCAAGGTGATCGCACGCAAGAGCAAGTAAACACATGATTCCGCCGAACCTGAACCTCAGCTAACCTGCGCGTTCAGCCTCGGATCACGGCCGTTCAGCCATATCGTCCTCAAGCTCTCAAGGGGCAAGAGGAGACACGTCATGTTGAAGACCATCGGGATCATCGGCGCAGCGCTGACAACGGCCGCAGCGGCGGTTCCGGCCCAGGCCCAGTATTATGGTGACCGCTACGATCGCGGCTATGCCTCGGAACGCTATTATGGCGATCGCTATGATGATCGTTATGAGCGGCGCGACTATCGCCGGGCTGAGCGCCGCGCCTATCGCAACTATGCGCGCCAGGCCGGCTATCGCTGCCGCAGCAACGGCACGGCCGGCACCATCCTCGGTGCAATCGTGGGCGGTCTGCTCGGTGACGCCGCAGTCGGCCGCAGGGGCGACGAGACGGCAGGCGCGATCGTCGGCGCCGGCGCAGGTGCGCTGGCCGGGCGCGCCATCGAACGGAGCGGCAATCGCTGCTGACGCATTTCTCCCCCGGTGGCTTAGCGGGGAGACGGAGGCCGGAGCGGAAACGCTCCGGCCTTTTGCTTATCTAAAGCCGCGATAGAGCAAAGTGACCGAGACGCGGCGATTTCGCGGGTCGGACGGGTCCTTCGAGATGAACGGATCGCGGTCGGCAACGCCTTCGATCCGCTCGAAGCGCCGTTCCGTCACACCGCCCATCGCCAGCTTGCGCCGTGTCGCTTCGGCGCGGCCGCTCGACAGCATCCAGTTGTTCATCGCGCGCGGGTCGCCAAACGGCAGGCTGTCGGTATGGCCACGGATCGAGACCTGGTTCGGCATCGCCGCGACCGCTTGAGCGACGGTGCTCACCAGCTCGGCCGCCTCCGGGTTGAACGCCGTCGTGCCGAGCGCGAACATCGAATAATCGGCATTGTCGATCAGGTCGATGCGCAGTCCTTCGCGGGTGGGCACGAAGCGCACATGGTTGCGTAGCTTCCTGAGCTTCGCCGTCTGCAGCTGAGCGTTCAACTTAGCTTTCACCTTGGCGAATTGCTGCATGTCTTCCTTGCGCAACTGGCTGCCGCCGCCCGCATCCGGACCGCCCTGCGCGTCGAGCGGCACGGTCAGCGCGCGCGTACCGGTCTGGGCCGCCTTGTGCGGATAAGAGTCGCGGTCGGTCAGCGAAGAGCCGCCAAGCAGCCCATTGCTGCCCGCGCTTTCGCGCTTCGTCTCGACCAGGGTCGGAGAGAAATAGTCGGCGATCGACTTGCGCTGCTTCTCCGTGGTGGCGCCCAGCAGCCACATCAGCAGGAAGAAGGCCATCATCGCGGTTACGAAGTCGGCATAGGCGACCTTCCAGGCGCCGCCATGGTGACCATGCTCGCCTTCGACGATCTTCTTGACGATGATCTTGGGCGGCTCGTTGGATCCGGGCCGCGCCGGAATGGTCGCGCGCTTGGCCATCTTACTTGCCGCGCAGGCCGTCGAACACTTCGGCGAAGCTCGGCTGCTTGGCGTGCGCGATGCCAGAGCGCGCGGCCTCGATCACCAGCGGCTGCGGGTGGCCGTGCAGCGACGCGATGATGATCTGCTTGACCGTCTGGTAGATGGCCGCGTCTTCTTCCATGACGTGCTTCAGCCGGCCGGCGAGCGGCGCAACGATGCCGTAAGCGAGCAGCACGCCCAGAAAGGTGCCGACCAGCGCCGACCCGATCATGCCGCCCAGGATCGCCGGCGGCTTGTCGATCGAGCCCATCGTCTTCACCACGCCGAGCACGGCCGCGACGATGCCGAGCGCGGGCAGCGCATCGGCCAGCGTCTGCAGCTGATGGGCCGGGCCCATCGTCTCGTGGTGATGCGTCTTCAGCGAGTTATCGACCACTTCCTCGACCGCATGGACGTCGAGCGTTCCCGACGAGACCACGACCAGCCGCAGCGTGTCGGCGATCAGGTGGATCAGCGCCGAGTCCTTCAGCAGCTTCGGATATTCGGCGAAGATGGCGCTCGATTTCGGGTCCTCGACATGCGGCTCAAGCGCGATCGGACCTTCGACGCGCAGCATCTTCATCAGCCGCGAGACGAGAAAGATGACGTCGAGGAAATCCTGCTTGGTGTAGGTCGGGCCCTTGAACGCCTTGCCGAGGCCACCGCCGAGCGCCTTCAGCTGCTTGCCGCTGTTGCCGATGATGAGCGCACCGACCGCGGCGCCGCCGATGATCAGCATCTCGTGCGGCAGCGCATGCAGCACGGGCCCCAGCGCGCCGCCAGTGATGGCGAACCCGCCGAACACCATGGCGATGAGGACGACCAGACCGATTACAGGAAACATCGGGCTTTCGCCGCCTCCACTTGCACGCTTTCGCGGACCCGCCCGCGCTCGATCCCTAAGACGGCATTAGCCGTGCAATCTTGAGGAAGAATGTTGGTTAAAGCGGCGGTAAGGTACGGAAAAATCGAAGAAGACCGGGGCGTCATCCCTAACTCGTTTCGCGATAAGGGTAGGGCCGCGGGATGCGTGCGGGCCAGCGCCGAAAGATGCGTCACGTGGACACCCTATTCCCGAAACAAGTTCGGGATGACGTGAAGTGCGCGTCAGCGCAGATAGTCGAACAGGCTGAGCTGGCTAAGCTTTGAGAAGCTCGCCTGGGTCGCTTGCAGCGCCAGCATCGTCTTCTGCAGCTCGATGACCGTGGACTGGATGTCGGTGCCTTCAAGGCCCGCCCGTTCCAGGTCATTGTCGGTCTTCGCCTGGGCAAGCCGTTCCGCTTCGATGTCGAGCCGCGCGGCGCGCGCGCCGATCGAGGCTCGCCCGGCATAGATTTTCTCGGAGGCTTTGGTGAGCCCCTCGGTGCCGGTTGCCAGCGCCTGCTTGAGCGCCGCCTTGTCAGCGCTGCCGCCTGGCGCGAGCGCCTTGGCGAGGTCGCCGACGATCTTGAACATGTCGCTGGCGGCACCACCGACCGTCACGCCTTCGAACAGGCGCGGGCCGCTTTCGGTCGCCTGGATCGAAACGCCAGCACCGATCGGCACGGGCGGGGCCTCGCCGGTGCCCGCAAAGGCGATGCTGCCGTCATTCGCCCGCACATAGGGCTGCCCCGTCGCGCTGCCCCCGAACAGCGCCTCGCCGCGCAAGTCGGTCGAGTTGGCAAGGCTCAGCAGATCCTCGAGGATAGCCTCCAGTTCCTTGCCGATCGCGGCGCGATTGCTGTCGTTCAGCGTGTCTGTGTTGGCGCGGACCGCAAGCTCCTGCGCGCGCTGGAGATTGTTGGCAATGCTTTCCAGCGCGTTGTCCGACTGGGCGAGCAGCGACTGGGCGAGCTTCACGTTCGACGCGAACTGGGTTTGATCGGCCTGGGTGATGCTGAGCCGCGCCAGGCGGCCGGCAGTGACCGGGTCCTCCGACGGCGCGGACATACGCTTGCCGGTCGCGATCTGCTCCTGCAGCCGAGCGGCATTGCCGTTGAGCGCGCCCATCTGGCGATTGCGCGAGTCGAAGAAATATCCGGTGCCGATCTGCATGGCTTAGCCTACTGCCTGGAGGAGCGAGTCGAACGTGTCCCGCGCGACCTGGATAATCCGGCTCGATGCCGAATAGGCCTGTTGGAAGCGCATCAGTTCGACCGCCTCATTGTCGAGATTGACGCCGGAAATCGCGTCGCGAGCGGCAAGGGCGCCTTCAAGGATCACGCCCTGCGCCTCCGCCACCTGCTTTTTCGCGGCAAGCGCCGAAGCATTGGCGTTGAACAAATCATTGGCCTGGCCTTCGTAACGCGCTCCGGTGCGGAGCGCCGCAAAGCCGGCGAGATTGCCATTGTCGCGGCTGCCGGGACGGGTTGCCGCCACCGTGAAGCTGTCCCCATCTGCTGGCGTACCGGACAGGGTCAGGGAGAGACCGGCGATGGTGACGGGCGTGCCGGCGGTGAACGCGGCCGTGCCGATCACGTTGTTGGTGACCGGATCGATCGCGGTCAGCACGCCGCCGCTGACCGTGATGCGGGTGGAGGCAAGCGGCGAGCCGCTGGTGGCCGTTGCTGCCTGAAGCGCGGCGCTGCCGGCATTGCTTGCGCCGCCGGTGACCGTCCACGGGCGGGCGGCGGCGATCTGACGCGCCCCCAGCGGGTTCACCGCCAGCATCCCGCCGCCGGCGCTCGCGTCGAACAAGGCGGCGCCCGCGGCACCGTTCAGGTCGATACCTGCCGCCTGGACCTGGTTGACGCCCTCCGCGACCGCCGTCGCCAAGGTCGCGATCTGCGCGCGCATGTCGACAACGCGGGCGCTGGCTTCCGCCAAGCCGCCGATGGCGCCGCCGCGAAAGGCGAAAGCTTCTGGCGCATAGACCGGGTCGAAGACCAGGCCGAGCGTACCGGACGCGTTGAACTCCGCGCCGATCTTGCGTGTTGCCGATCCCGCGACGAGCACCGGGCCGGTGCTGTCGTTGATGCGGACGGTCGCCACGCCGCGGTCATCGAGGCTGACGTGGATGGAGCCCAGCGCGCTCAGCTCGTCGATCATGCGGTCGCGCTGATCGAGCAACTGCGCCTGCTCGTTGCTGCCTGCCCGCACTTTCGCGAGACCGACATTGGCCTCGGCAAGCCCCGCGGCGAAGCCGCTCAGCCGCTCCACGGCCTGCATCGCGGAGGCGCGAAGATCGGCGTCGATCGTCGCCAGCCCGGTGGCGGTGGCGGTGAAGGCAGCAGCGACGCCGCCGGCCGCATCGATCATGGCCGTGCGCGGCGCGATGCCGGTCGGGTCGGCGGCGATGCCTTCCGCCGCGTTGAAGAAGCGTGTCAGCGAGCCGCCGATGTCGGTGCCGCCGAGCAGCTTTTCCATCCGGTCGAGCCACACCATGGTCTCGCCGGTCCGGCCCGCTTCCGAGGTGCCGGTGCGCACGTCGGCGGCGCGGAAATCGTCCCACTGCCGTCCGACGCCGCCAGCGATCACGCCCTGGCCGATATTGAGGTTGTTGAGAAGGATGTAGGACCCGGCGCCCGCAGAGGCTTCGGTCAGCACCGGATTGCGCCGGACATAGCCTTTGGTCGTCGCATTGGCGATATTCTCACCGACGACGTTCATCGCCAGCTGATAGGCACGCACGCCGCTGGCGCCGAGCGAGAGCAGGTCGCTCATTTGGGCTCATCCCCTTTCAGGTCCGGGCGGTTCTGCGCCAGGAAGTCGGCAAGCGCCTTGCCGATGCCCATCGGGGTATGAACGGAAATGGTTTCCGCAAGCTTAGCATCCTGCATGTCGCGGAACTGGTCGAGCGCTTCGCTGTCGAACAGCCCGTCGTCCAGCTTCGCCGCGCGGGCGGATTTGAGCATCTGGTGGATGAACAAAGCCTCGAACTTGGCTGCCGCCTTTTCGAGATTCTCCTTGGTCGCCAGCCGACTGGTGTCGGCGGCGACGCTGGGGCTGCCGGCGATCGGCGCCTGGAGGGGCGGCAGCGCGCTCACAGGACGATCAGCTCCGCCTTGAGCGCGCCCGCTTCCTTCAGCGCTTCCAATATCGCGACCAGGTCGGCGGGCGTGGCGCCGATGCCGTTCACCGCCTTGACGATATCGGCGAGCTTCGGACCCGGATCCAGCATGAACATGGGGTTGGCCTGTTCCTCGACCTGGACATTGCTGCGCTGCTCGACGGCGGTCTGGCCGTTGGAGAAGGGGGCCGGCTGCGAGACACGGGGCGCTTCGTCGACGCGGACAGTTAGGCGGCCATGGGTCACGGCAACGGGGCTGACCCGCACGGCCGAGTTGATCACGACGGTGCCCGTCCTGGCATTGACGATCACCCGCGCCGCCGCTTCGGCGGCGACGACATTCAGGTTCTGCACTTCGCTCATCAGCGCCGTGCGCACTTCCGCGCCCTGGGGAGCCTTGATCGCCACGGAGACAGCATCGAGCGAACGCGCCGTGCCCGCGCCGAAGCGCTTGTTGATCGCCTCGGCGACGCGCTCGGCTGTCGTGAAGTCGGCCTTGGCCAGGTTGAAGCGCAGATCTTCGCTCGTCGCGAAGCCGGTGTCCACGGCGCGCTCGACCGTCGCACCGTCCGGTATCCGGCCGGAGCTCGGCACGTTGACCGTCAGCTTGGAGCCGTCGGCGCCTTCGACCCCCAGGCCACCGACCGCGAGCGAGCCCTGAGCCATCGCATAGATGTTGCCGTCAGCGCCTTGGAGCGGGACCAGCAACAGGCTGCCGCCGCGCAGGGACTTGGCCTTGCCGATCGCGGCGACAGTGACGTCGATCCGCTGGCCCGGCTTGGCGAATGCAGGCAGTTCGGCGGTGACCATCACCGCCGCGGCGTTCTTCAGGCCCGGATTGATGCCCGCCGGCAGGTTGATGCCGAAGCGCGAGGTCACGCCCTTCATCGACTGCACGGTATATTCCAGATTGTCGTCACCCGTGCCAGCCAGCCCAACCACGATGCCATAGCCGACCAGCTGGTTCGGACGGACACCCGCGAAGGAGCCCAGGTCCTTGATCCGCTCGGCGGAAGCCGGCGCGGCGATCAGGGCGAGGAGCGCGATCAGGAAGCGGATCATCAGAAGGGACTCACGAGCGAGAAGAAGCGCTGCAGCCAGCCCGGCCGGCTCTGCCGGTGAAGGTCGCCGCGGCCGGTGTAGGTGATGCGAGCATCCGCCACGCGCGTGGAGGGCACGCGATTGTTGAAGTCGATGTCCGCGATCCGGATGATGCCCGAGATCTGCACCCATTCGTCGCCGCGGTTGAGAGTCAAGCGCTTCTGCCCGCGCACCAGCATGGTGCCGTTGGGGAAGACTTCCGCGACGGTGACGCTGACTTCGCCGGACAGGCTGTTCGACTGGGTGGCGGTGCCGTTGCCGTTGAACTTCTGCGTGCCCGACGCGGCGGCCTCGGCCGGGTCGAACAGCGACAGGGGGCCGACGCTCGGCGGGGTCAGGCCGATATTGCCGTCGCGGCCTGACTTGGACGAGACGTCCTTTTGCGCGACCGTCCGCTCGGTCAGCACGATCGTCAGCGGATCGCCGACGCGGCGCGCGCGGGGCCCTTCGACCAACGCGGCATAACCCTGGCTGGCCTGGAAGATGGAGCCGTTCGCGGGAGGCGGCGGCGCCAGCGCCGGGGCGACGGGCGCGTAATCCACCTTCGGCTCCTTCTTGGCGAAAGCGGGGGTGGCGAACAGAACAAGGAGTGCCCCGGCGAAGGCCGGGATCCAGCTGCGCCGAACTGGACCCCGGCCTGCGCCGGGGAACGGGGTCCGCGCCATCACCTTAGAGGTTCTGGTTGGCATATTGCAGCATCTGGTCGGTGGCCGAGATCATCTTCGAGTTGACCTCATAGGCGCGCTGGGTCTCGATCATGTCGACGAGTTCTTCGACGACATTGACGTTGGAGCCTTCGAGCATGCCCTGGCGAATGCTGCCGCGCCCTTCCAGGCCAGCGACGCCAAGATTTGCGGCACCGCTGGCGGCCGTTTCGATCAGGAAGTTGCCGCCCATCGGCTGCAGGCCGGCCGGGTTCTGGAAGGTCGCGACCTGGAGCTGGCCCACCTCGGTCGGCGCGGTCTGCCCCTGCACCTGCGCGGACACGGTGCCGTCCACGCCGATCGTGATCTGGGTCGTGCCCTCCGGGATGGTGATGCCCGGCTGCACCTGATAGCCCTCGCTGGTGACCATCAGGCCTTCGGGCGAGCGGGTGAAGTTGCCGGAACGCGTATAGCCGATCTGGCCGCCGGGCAGCTGGACCTGGAAATAGCCGTTGCCGTCCAGAGCCAGGTCGAGCGAGTTGCCCGTGGTCTGAAGCGAGCCTTGGGTTTCGATGCGAGCCGTGCCTTGGATGCGAACGCCGGTGCCGAGGTTGAGCCCCGTCGCATATTTGGTTTCGGACGTGCTCGGCGCGCCATTGGCGGTGACCGTCTGATAGGCAAGCGTCTCGAACGCGGCACGGTCGCGCTTGAACCCGGTCGTGTTGACGTTCGCCAGGTTGTTGGAGATCACGCGCATCCGCTCATTCTGAGCGTCCAGGCCCGTGCGGGCGATGTGCATCGCGGCGGTGGTCATTTCATCTGTCCTTTCACGGCATGCGCATCAGGGATGCGCCGCCATCGTCCATGTCCTTGGCGCTCGCGAGGAGCTTGGCCTGCACTTCGTAGGAGCGCTGGTTCTCGATCATCTGAACGAGCGTGTCGGTGATGTTCACGTTGGACTGTTCGAGCTTGCCGCCCATCACCTTCGCGTCGAGGTTTTCGGGCAGCGCGCCGCCGCCCTTCACGCGCAGCAGATTGTCGGTGCCCTTGACCGTCTCGCTGCCCTTGGGATCGACCAGCTTCAGCTTGTCGACGGCTTGAGGCTTGTCGAGCTCGCCGCCGGGCGGAACGACCAGCACCGATCCATCCGGACCGATGGTCACTTTGGACGCGGGCGGGATGGTGATCGGCCCGCTGCCGCCGATGACGGGAAAGCCGTCGCCGGTCTGCAGCACGCCGGAGGGGGAGATCGAAAGATCGCCGCGGCGGGTATAGCCTTCCTCGCCGTCCGCTGCCTGAACGGCCATCCAGGCATCGCCTTCCATGGCGATGTCGAGATCGCGGCCGGTCGAGATCACGGCGCCGTTCTTGCGGTCGGCGTCGATCACTTCGCCGGCGGTCAGCGAACGCGCTTCGACCGAGCCGCCGCGCAGCGCCAGCTGCTCGAACGCGACCTTGTCGCCGCGAAAGCCGATCGTCGACGCATTCGCCATGTTGTTGGCGATCGCTGCCTGCGCGGCCATGCGGCTGCGCAGACCCGAATAGGCGGTGTAGACCAGTCTATCCATCGATCGCCCCTAGGCCTCTCGTCTCGTTAGCTGCGGATGTTGATGATGGTCTGGCCAAGCTGGTTGGCGGTATCGATCGCCTTGGCATTGGCCTGGAAGTTGCGCTGGGCGGCGATCAGGCCGACCAGTTCTTCGGTCATGTCGACGTTCGACCGTTCGATCGCGCCGGCCATGATGTTGCCGAAGCCGCCTTCCCCCGCCTGGCCGAGCGTCGCCGCGCCGGAGAGACCCGAAGCCGACCAATAGCTGTTCCCGATCTGGCGCAGGCCTTCATTGTTGGCGAACTGTGCGAGCACGACCTTGCCGAGCGCCTGGTTGGTGCCGTTCGAAAAGCTTGCCTTGACCAGGCCGTTCGCATCGACGGTGACGCCCTGGAGCTGTCCGATCGGCTCGCCATTCTGGCTCTGCGCAATGATGGTGAAGGCCGAAGGGCGTTGGGTGGTGGCGATCGCGAAGTTGATCGTCATATCCTGCGGCGCCGCGTTCGGCGGAGTAAAGGTCGCGAACGTCGTCGGCCCCCCCGGAGTCTGCAGCACACCGTTCGCGTCGAACCGCAAAGTCAGCGGCACGGGCGGAGTCTGCTGGGTCGCATTGGCAGACAGCTGCTGGCCGCCGACAAAGGTGTAGACGAGCCAGTCGCTGTTGGTGTTCGTGCCGCCCGGCGCGGTCTGCCGGACATAGTAGTTCGTCAGCGTGTTCGGATTGCCCACCGAGTCGTAGATCACGGTCGACGAGGAGAAATTATACGTCTCCGGATCGAAGCGGCTGAACGCATAGGGGCTTGCCGCCGTCCATTGCGGGTCATTGGCCGGGATCGGCGCATTGGCCGACAGGTTGACCGACACCTTGGCTTCGGTGGTCGCCTTGGGCGTGCCGCTGGTCTGCGGCAGGCGCAGCGCGACGGTCTCATCGATGCCGGTGGCGACCACGGTGCCGCTGCCGTCAACCGGGTAGACCTGGACGGTCGAGCCCTGGCTGTCGACGACGAACCGGTCGGCCGAAACCGAGAAGGAGCCGTTGCGGGTAAACGCGATCTCGCTCGTATTCGGGTTCGGCTTGACGACGAAGAAGCCCTCGCCCGAAATGGCGAGGTCGAGCGAGGATTGCGACTGCTGCAGCCCGCCCTGAGAATATTGCTGGCGGATGCTCTTCACATAGGAACCGGAGCCGATCAGCTGGTTCGGGCTCTTGGTCGCGGTGGACGCGATCACGTCGCCGAACTCGACCTTCGAGCGCTTGAAGCCGTTGGTGCCGGCGTTCGCCAGATTGTGCGAGATCGTCGAGAGCTCGGTCTGGGCGCCCTGCAGGCCGGACAGTGAAGTGTAGAACGACATCGGTAACTCCTACGAAAAGCTCAGCCGACCTGGCGGACGGCAGTCAGGGGTTGCTGGCCAAGTCCAGCCAGGTTCAGCATCGGCGCGCCGCCGCCCGAACCCAGGCTGACCGACGTGACCGGCGCCCACACGGCAACTGGAGAAGCAACTCGCGTGCCATTTCGGAGTGCGGACGCGGTGATCTTGTATGGGCCGGCCGGGGCGGTGCCGCCTTCATCGGTCTTGCCGTCCCAGTTGACCTCGACATCGCCTTTGCCTTGGGCGCCGTAGTTGATCGTGCGCAGCAGGTTGCCGGCCTGGTCCGAGATCTGGACGACCAGCTCGTCGGCGCCTTCTTCCAGCGGTGCCACGGCAGAAAGGGAGCCGTCGGCCGCCGCATAAGCCGTATTGCCTTCGACCAGCACGGCGCGTCCGACATAGGAGACGGCCTGCGCGGCATTGGCGCCGCCCAGCTGGTCGGCGACACTCTTCAGCGTCTTATTCATCTCCGAAATGCCGGTGACGCTTGAGAATTGCGCCATCTGAGCGACCATATTCTCGTTCTTGACCGGCTCGAACGGATCCTGGTTCTTCAGCTGCTCGGTCATGAGCTTCAGAAAGGCCTCCTGGCCGAGCATGTTGGCTTCGACGGCAGTCTGCAGCCGGGGCGTGCCGGCAACGCCTTGCCGCCCGATGCCGAGCTTCGACAGCGTGTCGTCGAACGACGCGACCCCGCTCACCGGCCGAGCCTCAGCGTGTCGAGGATCAGGCTCTTCGCCGTCTGCAGCACCTCGACATTATTTTTATACGTGCGTGCGGTCTCCATCATGTCGACCATCTCCCGGGTTTCATCGACTGCGGATTCAAAGACATAGCCGTCCTTGTTCGCCATCGGGTGGTTGGGGTCGTGGCGCTTGGTGGGGGCGGGGCCCGCCGTCACGACCTGCTTCACGTCCACCGTGGCGAGGCCGGTCGCCTGATCGTAGCTGGTCTTGAAGACCGGCTTCAGCGACCGATAGGCCTCTGCCTCGCTGCTCGCGACCCCGCCCGCATTGGCGAGGTTGGAGGCGGTGGTGTTCATCCGCACGAGCTGCGCCGACATGGCGCGCCCGGCGACGTCGAAAATGGTGAGCGGTTTATCCATCACTCGCCTTTCAGCGCTCGCTTGAGCGTCTCGATGCGGCCGTTGAGGAAAGAGAGCGTCGTCTGATAGGCGATCGCGTTCTCGGCGAACTTGGTCTGCTCGGTGTTCAGCTCGACCGTATTGCCGTCGAGCGAGGCCTGGAGCGGCACGCGGTACTTGGTGGCGCTTTGAATCGCCGCGGCCGTGCTCGCGCCCGGTGCCTCCGCCGCGCTCAGCGCCGCCGCGAAGTCGATGTCGCGCGCCTTGAAGCCCGGCGTCGAGGCGTTGGCGATGTTGGATGCGAGCAGGCCCAGCCGCTGCGACCGCAGCGCCAGCGCCTTCCCATGCACTCCGAACAGATCGTCTGCCATTTGGCTCCTCGCGATATTCCGCAGGCGGCTGTGCAAGGGGCGTGCCAATGCCTCGAGGGCGTGGCGGCGAGCAGGATCGCGGCATCCAACCGGCAATGATTTGCCGCCGACCGGCAATGCGGCTTGCCGCCCCCGCCGCCACTTGCCGCATGCGCGCAACTGGCCCGGCTCTTGCTGAAGAACGAGCGATGATCGACTCACTCTCATTCTTCTACGATCCCATCGCGCTGGCGATCGTCGGCGGCGGCACTTTGCTGGCGTCCGCCGCACGCGGGCCGTTCCGCGACACGGTGAATGCCTTTCGCGCGCTGCCGGTGCTGGTGCGGCGTCCATTCGACTTCGGCCCGGCGCGTGCCCAGCTCGCCCGCGCCGAACGGGTCGCCACTGCCAAGAGCCTGCTCGCCGTCGACTCGCACCTGCTGAAAGACGGTGATGTGCGGGAAGGGGTGCAGGCGGTCGCCGATGGCGCCACCGCCGATCAGGTCGAGGCGCTGCTCGACCGGCTTCGCGAGGAGCGGCTGGAGCGGCATGCCGTGGTCCAGGACTATTGGGCTGCTGCCGCCGAGACGGCCCCGGCTATGGGCATGGTCGGCACGCTGATCGGGCTGGTCGGCATGTTCCGCGCGATGGACGATCCGGCGACGATCGGCAGCGCCATGGCGATCGCTCTTCTCGCCACGCTCTATGGCGCGCTGTTCGCCAATCTGATTGCCGCGCCAGTCAGTGCGCGGCTGCGCCGCCTCTCGCGCGCGGAAGAGAATGAACGCCGCGCGCTGGTGAAACCGTTCCGCGCCTTCGCCAATCGCGAAACGCCGGTGAAGCGCGGACTCGCCGCCTGATGCGCCTTGCGCTGCACCGCCCTGCCCGTCCGCTCTGGCTGATCACGCTCGCCGACCTGTCACTGCTGCTGGTCGGCTTCTTCGTCTTCCTCCAGGCGACCGCGCACAAGGAGCAGAAGCAGCAGGACGCCATCCAGGCCGGCATCCGCAAAGCCTTTGGCGGTGAGCCGGAGCCGCGGCTCGCCGTGGACGCCAACGTGGTGGCCGGCTTCGCGCCTGGCAGCAGCGAACTGCCCGCCAGTGCCGCTACTATCCTGACCTGGGCGCGCGAGGCACTGGCCGATCCGCGCACCCGGCTGGTCGTCACCGGCTATGCCGATGGCTCGCCCTCGGACCGAATTCAAGGTAGCGCGCTCGCTCTTGCTGCCTTGCGCGCGGACACGGTGGCGCGCTCGCTAGGCGGACTCGTGCCGGCCGATCGGCTGCGCGTCGAGGCAACGGCCATCCCCGGCCCCCGCCGTGTCACCCTCACCATTTCCTACGATCCTTGAGATGGAGCCGAACATGATTTCGCTTCTGCTAATCGCGGCGGCACCTGCCGCCATCGATCTCGCGCTACTGGACCGCGCCGCCGAGATCTTCGCCGGCGCGCGGCTGGGTGAGCCCGGCGGCCCCGCGGCGCCGATCGACCGCCGGCTGCGCCTCTCCGGCTGCAGCTCCAGCCCGGAGTTCAGCTGGCGCAGCGAAGCGCGCGACGCGATCGTGATCCGCTGCCCCGACCATAATGGCTGGCGCATCTTCGTCGGAGTCAAGGGCGCGCCGGCGACTGCGGTAGCGGCAGCTAAGGCTGAACCAGTGATACGGCGCGGCGATCCGGTGACCTTGGTTGCGGGACAGAGCGGCTTTTCCGTATCGGCCGACGGTACGGCAATGAGCGATGCCGCCGCCGGCGCCCGGCTTCAGATCAAGATCGAAGGTGCCAAGGCGCCCGTGCAGGCGATCGCGCTGGAGACCGGGAAAGCAACGCTGCCGGGGTGGTGAGCAACATTTTCTAAAGGTTCTGCGCAGCCGGCCGTTTCTATGCCTGAAACCCACTCCAGCCAGGAAAGGACGCGGGCATGATTGATCCGATCGGCGTAACGCCCGGCCACATCCAGGGCAGCCGTGCAGAACCTCGAGACGCGGCCAAGGTCGTGCCTTTGCAAGCCGTTCGCGCGCCGCAGCCGGCGGCGGTGGCGGAAACCAGCGCACGGGATACCGCCAAGGCGCTGGCCGCCCGTCCGCCCGTCGATGCGGAGCGCGTGCAGATGATCAAGCGGGCGCTGCAGGAAGGTCGCTATCCGATCGTCCCCGCTAAGATCGCCGACCGCATGATCGCGGCGCAAATGAAATGGGTCGAAAAGAAATGACGCGGATGGATGCGCTGAAGGCGGTGATTGCTTCCCTGGAGGCCGAGCTCGCCGCGCTCAAGAGCTTCGACATCGATGCGCTGGCCGCAGCGACGGCCGAAAAGGAGGGAAGTATCGGCGCCCTTGCCGCGCGTAACGACAATCCGCTTTCCGCCGAAGAGCGGGCGCTCGTCGAGCAGGCCGCGCGCCTCAACGAGACCGCACGCGTCTATGTCAATCTGATGAGCGCGAACGTGAAGCAGCGACTCGAAACGCTAACCGGCATCAAGCCGGTCGCTTACGCGCCAGCGCGGGCGGTCGCGTAAAGAAAAACGGGAGCGCCTTTCGGCACTCCCGCTCTCATACGCCCGAACCTTCGGTTCAGGAGTAGGTGATCGCCATTCGGTCGCGACGTCGCATCGCGGCACCGAGCAGGCCGAAGCCGCCGAGCATCATCGCCCATGTCGCTGGTTCCGGGATTGCGGCGATAGCCGGCCCGACCCGGATCTGCCGAACTTCCTGAATGCCCGTGCCGTTAACTGTGAAAGACACGCGAGCGATCGTCTGACCATTGATCGCCTGGAAGCCAAACCGGCCGTCGCCGGTGATCGCCTGGTCGTTGAAGGTGAAAACAGTGCCGGCGTCGTCGATCAAAGTGAAGTCAGCTTCGGTCGCATCACCGCCGAACAGACGAAACTCGACGTCCTGAAACGTCAGGCCGTCCTGCGTCAGCTCCAGTTGAAACTGTGTCAGATTGATTGTGTCGTTCGGGTTCTTCGTTGCACCGTTCAACGCGCCCGAGACACTCGCCTGACCACCGCTGGCGCGCAGGATCGCACCACCGCTCGTGATGTCGACGCTGAACTGCGGCGTACTGTTGGTGAGGCCGACAACCGTTGTGGCGTTCTGCGTACCCGCGTTGAACAGGATGTTCTTGCCCTGAATCGCGCTGGCGTCGACCTGAACGATATCTGCTTGCGCAGGCGCGGCAATGCCGACGCCAATGGCGACTGCGGCAGCAGCGAATGAGATTGGTTGCATGTCTTGAACCCCTTGTTCGAAGTGAAACTTTGGAACGACTGCGTACCGATTCTCTTGTCGTTAACTCTTTCTTTACCATTCTTCTGAGAACCGACCTAGGACAAACTCGTCATCTTAGTCCCCGTTCCTCTTTAGCTGCCTGATGTCCGCAGTTTGACATCCTGAGGATTCTTCGTCAGGGCGGCCGCGGGCCACGCCGTCCCAACGCGGCGCGCGCTCTCTGCGAGGAGAGATACATGACTGGACTGATTGCCGACCCCACGGCCGACCTGCGCCTGGACCGTCCCGCCGACAAGCCGGCACGCCCTTATTTCTCATCCGGACCCTGCGCCAAGCCACCCGGCTGGGCGCTCGAGCGCCTGCCGCACGGCTCGCTTGGCCGGTCGCACCGGTCCAAGCTCGGCAAGAGCCGGCTCCAGCATGCGATCGATCTCACCCGCGAAGTGCTGCAGGTGCCCGACACGCATCGGATCGGCATCGTGCCCGCGTCCGATACCGGCGCCGTCGAGATGGCGATGTGGTCGATGCTGGGCACGCGTCCGGTGACCCTGCTCGCTTGGGAAAGCTTCGGTGAAGGTTGGGTCACCGACGCGGTCAAGCAGCTGAAACTCGATCCGACGGTGCTGAAGGCCCCTTATGGTGCGCTGCCAGACCTCGCCGCGGTCGACTTCAGCCATGACGTCATCTTCACCTGGAACGGCACGACATCCGGCGTGCGCGTGCCTGACGGCGCGTGGATTCCTGCAGACCGTGAGGGACTGACCTTCGCGGATGCGACCAGCGCAGCTTTCGCCATGCCGCTGCCGTTCGACAAGCTCGACGTGACCACTTTCAGCTTCCAGAAGGTGCTCGGCGGGGAAGCGGCGCACGGCGTTCTGATCCTCAGCCCGCGCGCCGTCGAGCGGCTGGAAAGCTATACGCCCGCCTGGCCGCTGCCGAAGATCTTCCGCATGACCAAAGGCGGCAAGCTGATCGAAGGCATTTTCCAAGGCGAAACGATCAACACGCCGTCCATGCTGGTCATCGAGGATTATATCTTCTCGCTGGAATGGGCGAAGGATGTCGGCGGGTTGGCCGGGCTGATCGCCCGCTCCCAAGCCAATGCCGCTGCGCTGGACAGCGTTGTCCAACAGCTGCCCTGGCTCGATCATCTGGTCGCCGACCCGGCGATCCGGTCGAACACCAGCGTCTGCCTGAAATTCGCTGACAGCGTTGTCGAGGGCATGGACGAGGCCGGCCGGCTCTCGCTGGTCAAGAAGCTGGCGTCGGTGCTCGAGGCGGAGGATGTCGCCTATGACATCGCCGGCCACCGCGACGCGCCCGCCGGCCTGCGCATCTGGTGCGGAGCGACGGTCGATGCCGACGATATCGCCAAGCTCGGCCCGTGGCTCGACTGGGCGTGGCATTCGATCCGCGCATGACCGTGCTCCGGCGAAGGCCGGAGCCCTGTGACACACCGCTCCGGCCTTTGCCGGAGCACATCCAAGCTGGAACATCCCATGCCCAAAGTCCTCATCTCCGACAAAATGGACCCGCGCGCCGCCGCCATCTTCCGTGAGCGCGGCGTCGAGGTCGATGAAAAGCCTGGCCTCACCAAAGACGAGCTGACCGCGATCATCGGCGACTATGACGGTCTCGCCATCCGCTCCGCGACCAAGGTTGGGCGCGATATTCTGAATGCCGCGACCAATCTCAAGGTGGTCGGGCGCGCGGGTATCGGTGTCGACAATGTCGACATCCCCGCCGCATCGGCAAAGGGCGTGGTCGTCATGAACACGCCCTTCGGCAACTCGATCACGACGGCCGAGCACGCAATCGCGCTCATGTTCGCGCTCGCCCGCGACATTCCGGAAGCCGACCGCTCCACCCAAGCCGGCAAATGGGAAAAGAACCGCTTCATGGGCGTCGAGGTGTCCGGCAAGACCTTGGGCCTGATCGGCGCGGGCAATATCGGCTCGATCGTCGCCGATCGCGCCATTGGCCTCAAGATGAAGGTGGTCGCTTTCGATCCCTTCCTCTCGGCCGAGCGCGCGCGCGATTTGGGCGTCGAGAAGGTGACGCTGGACGAACTGCTCGCCCGCGCCGATTTCATAACTTTGCACACGCCGCTGACCGACCAGACCCGGAACATCCTTAGCCGCCAGAACCTCGCCAAGACGAAAAAGGGCGTGCGCATCGTCAACTGCGCCCGCGGAGGCTTGATCGACGAGGCAGCGCTGAAGGAGGCGCTCGATAGCGGCCATGTCGCCGGCGCGGCGCTGGACGTGTTCGTCGAGGAACCTGCCAAGGAGTCGCCGCTGTTCGGCACGCCCGGCTTCATTTCCACCCCGCACTTGGGCGCGTCGACCAGCGAAGCGCAGGTTAATGTCGCCATTCAGGTCGCGGAACAGATGGCCGATTATCTGCTGACCGGCGCCGTCACCAATGCACTCAACATGCCGAGCGTCTCGGCAGAGGACGCCCCGCGGCTGCGGCCGTACATGGCACTGGCGGAAAAGCTCGGTTCGCTTGTTGGGCAGCTCGCCCATGGCGGTCTGACCTCGATTGATATCGAGGTGGAGGGCGCCGCCGCGGAACTGAACCAGAAGCCGATCACCGGCGCCGTGCTGGCCGGCCTGATGCGCGTCTATTCGGACACGGTGAACATGGTGAACGCTCCCTTCATGGCGAAGGAACGCGGCCTCGACGTGCGCGAAGTCCGCCATGACCGCGAAGGCGATTACCATACCCTGCTCCGCGTCTCCGTCGCCACTTCGGACGGCGAGCGTTCGGTCGCCGGCACCTTGTTCGGTGATCAGAACCCGCGGTTGGTCGAGCTGTTCGGAATCAAGGTCGAAGCCGACCTCGCCGGGCCGATGCTCTACGTCGTGAACGAGGATTCGCCTGGTTTCATCGGCCGGATCGGCACCGCGCTCGGCGATGCCGGCGTCAACATCGGCACCTTCCATCTCGGCCGCCGCGCCGCCGGCGGCGAGGCGGTGCTGCTGCTCTCGGTCGACACGCCCGTGCCGGAGCCGGTCCTCGACACGCTGTGCCGCCTGCCAGGCGTAAAGCGAGTCAAGCCGCTGCTGTTCCCGTGACGGCCCTCCTGCCCGAAGGCTTGCGCGACCGGCTGCCGCCGCAAGCGGATGCGGCGGCGGCGATGCTGCGGGCGGCGCTCGATGCCATTCGCGCCCACGGCTATGAGCGGGTGGCGCCGCCGCTCGCCGAATATGAGGAGTCGCTGGTCGGGCGGCTGAAAGCGGGGACGGCGCGCGACTTGCTTCGCGTCGTGGACCCTTTATCGCAGCGGACCTTGGCGCTGCGACCCGACATCACGACACAGGTCGGTCGGATTGCCGCGACAAGACTAGCCGCCCGGCCTCGGCCGTTGCGGCTTTCCTATGGCGGCCCAGTGGTGAAGCTGCGCGCATCGCAGCTGCGGCCGGAGCGTGAAATGACCCAGATCGGCGCCGAGCTGATCGGCCGTGACAGTGCGGAGGCCGCGGCTGAGATCGTGGCGTTGGCGGTGGAAGCGCTGCAGGCGGCCGGCGCCCGCGGCATCACTGTCGATCTGACCATGCCGGACCTGGTGGACACGCTCGCCGCAGGTCCGTTCGAGCTTGAGCCTGCCCGGGCTTCGCAGGTGCGCGCGCTTCTTGACGCCAAGGATGCGGGGGGGCTCGCCGCCATTGGTGCGGAAGCCTATCTGCCGCTGATCGCGGCGGCCGGTCCGTTTTCCGAAGCCGTGCAGCGTCTGCGGAGCTTCGAGCCAAGCCTCGCGCCCCGTCTCGATGCGTTCGAGCAGATTGCCCGCCGGCTCGATGGCACTGCCATGGTCACCCTGGATCCGGCCGAGCGGCATGGGTTCGAATATCAGAGCTGGCTCGGCTTTTCGCTGTTCGCCGAAGGGCTGCCAGGCGAAGTCGGTCGGGGCGGCAGCTACACAATCCTGCATGAAGACGGGCTTGAGGAGCCGGCGGTCGGCTTCTCCATCTACCCCGACCCGCTGCTCGACCTGATCGAAGCGGAAGGCGGAGCGCGACGCGTCTTTCTGCCACTTGGCCACGACCCGGCCGCAGCTGCGCGGCTAAGGCGCGAAGGCTGGATCACGGTCGCCGCGCTTGACGAGCAATGCCGTGCCGATGGGTGCAGCCATGTGCTCCAGGGAGGGAGTGCGGCGCCGCTTACCTGAAGCGGGGGCGTCGAACCTCCGGGAAGATGCCGGCGAAGAACGCATCGATCTCGGCGGTGGCGCGATCGTCGCGCTGTCCGATCTCGTTATTGATGCGCATATGAGTGGTGCCGGCGATCGGGATCACTTTGGCTGAGGCACCCGCGCCGATCAGGCCTGCAGCGAAATCGCTTCCCTGAGCGGAGGCAAAGCCATTGTTGGCGTCCGCGACGATCGCCCAAGCGGGCGCGTTAGGCGGCTCGACATGCTTGACCGGGGACAGTTCCGATTGACGGACCGGATCGTCGCCGAATGCCGGCCGCAAATATCGTTCGACGATCGGAGCGCCGAGCTGCGCCATGACGGGCGGAATGTCGAGCACCGACGGGTCAAGCAGCACCACCCCCTTCAACGCCGTGAATGGCACGCCCGCTTTCTCCAGCCAGTTCGGGTCGGTGCCCAGCTGCGCTGCCATTGTTCCGCCGGAGCTATGGCCGATCAGCGCGATCCGGCTGCCGTCCACTCCTGCCTGCCGGCGCAGCAATGCGATGGCCTGCGCCACGTCGCGCAGCTGATCTTCCGCCGTCGCCGCCGGCACGTAACGATAGCCGACCGTCGCATAGGCATAGCCGTTCCTCGTCCAATGCCCGGTCTGGGCCCCTCTCGATCCGTCTCGCGGTGACCCCGCGCTCCAGCCACCGCCGTGCAGATAGACAATCAGCGGCGCTCGGCGAGCTCCTTCGCGTGTGAAGAGCGTCGCTGCCTGACGAGGTTCCTTGCCGTAAGTGAGCGTACGCGCCACCACCGGTCCCGCTACAAGGACGTGGCGGCCGCTCTGCGCGTGGATGGCCGGCGTGACGGCGGAGAGCAGCAGGGCCGCGATTGCCATGGCGATCACGTTATCACTCCGCATCGAAGCACTGGCCCAAGCTGGTGTTGCAGATTGGCACATAGATGAAAGTGTCGAATTCGTCCTTAGTCCGGCTCAGCCGCAGCTGTGTAGCTTCCCTTGGGGAAACAGGGGGAAGTTACATCTATGCGCGTTCTGCTTGCAGCTGCCTTGCTGGCCGGGGCGGCCATGCCGGCCTCCGCCGAAGAGATCACTGTCCGCTTCGCTGGCAAGATCAATTATGTTCACTACCAGCAGGATCCGTTCGGCGTACCCGATGTGCACGGGCCGCTCACTACGCCGCTCGACTATGTCTATGATCTGACATTCGATACGAGCATCGGCACTTTGACGGTCATCCCGGGTACCAGCGTGGTCGCCGGCATCGGCTACAGCATCAGCCCGATCCGTCGCTGGTCGCTGACCATCAACGGCGTCACCGACGCGGGTCAGAACGTGCCGGGCGACCTCTACAACAACACGGTCGGCCGTACCGGGAACGCGACCTTCGGCGGTTGGTCAGTCTCTTTCGATGGTGGCGTCGGCAATCAGAAATATTGGGGCTGCTTCCCTAGGCCTCAACTCGCAGGTCGCGAACAGCCACGTCTTCTCCGATCCGTTCGTCAATCAGAACACGTCGGGCATTGCCGGCTTCCACCATTATGAGAAGCAGAGCGACGGCAGCTTTTCGCACCTTTACTGGCTCGGTGCCGATGTTCGCTCGGCGTCGATCCTCGTGGCGGGCAATGCAGTGCCGGAGCCGGGCAGCTGGGCGCTGATGATCGCCGGCTTCGGCCTGGCTGGCGCCGCAGCCCGTGCCCGCCGGAGAGTCGCTTTGGCCTGCTGATCACCTCTGGGGCGAGGCTCCGCTGGACCTCGCCTCGCTTGCCGACTAGGCCGTGCCCGCTTCCAAGGAGGGCAGTTTGGCCAACGTTACGGTGATCGGCGCCCAATGGGGCGACGAGGGCAAAGGCAAGATTGTCGATTGGCTGGCCGAGCGCGCGGACATGGTCGTGCGCTTCCAGGGCGGCCACAATGCCGGCCACACGCTCGTCATCGGCGATCAGGTTTACAAGCTGTCGCTGCTTCCCTCGGGCATCGTGCGCGGTACTCCCTCCGTGATTGGCAATGGCGTGGTGCTTGATCCCTGGGCACTCAAGGCCGAGGTCGAGAAGCTCCAGGCGCAGGGTGTCGAAGTGACCCCCCGCACGCTCTCGATTGCCGACAACTGCGCGCTGATCTTGCCATTTCACCGCGACCTCGACGCGCTGCGCGAGGACGCGAGCGGCGCCGGCAAGATCGGCACGACCCGGCGCGGTATCGGCCCCGCTTATGAAGACAAGGTCGGCCGTAGGGCGTTACGCGTTTGCGACCTGGCGCATCTGGACGATCTCGGGCCGCAGCTCGATCGCCTTACCGCGCATCATGATGCCTTGCGCGCCGGTTTCGGCGAGCCGCCGATCGACCGCGAGCGGCTGGTCACGGAGTTGCGCGAGATCGCTGCTTTCGTCTTGCAGTTCGCCAAACCGGTCTGGCTGGACTTGAACGAAGCGCGCGCACGGGGCCGCCGCATCCTGTTCGAAGGCGCACAAGGGACTCTGCTCGACGTCGATCACGGCACTTACCCGTTCGTCACCTCGTCCAACACGATTGCGGGGACTGCGGCAGGGGGCTCGGGATTGGGGCCGGGCGCGGTCGGTTTCGTGCTTGGTATCGTCAAGGCCTACACCACGCGGGTCGGCTCAGGACCGTTCCCGACCGAGCTGGACGACGAGATCGGCCAGCGGCTGGGCGAGCGCGGACGGGAGTTCGGCACGGTGACTGGACGCAAGCGCCGCTGCGGCTGGTTCGATGCGGTGCTGGTGCGCCAATCGGTCGCAGTGTCGGGCGTGACCGGCGCGGCGCTGACGAAGCTGGACGTGCTGGACGGTCTCGACACGATCCGGATCTGCACCGGTTATCGGCTCGGCGGCAGCACGCTCGATCACTTCCCGGCGCACGCGGCGGAGCAGGCCGCGGTCGAGCCGATCTACGAAGAGATCGAAGGCTGGAGCGAGTCGACGGCAGGCGCGCGCAGCTGGGCGCAACTGCCGGCCCAGGCGATCAAGTACATCCGGCGCATCGAAGAACTGATCCGCTGCCCGGTGGCCCTGGTTTCGACCAGCCCCGAGCGGGACGACACGATCCTGGTCCGCGATCCCTTCGCGGATTGATCGTCATTTCAAGCAATGGAGCGATGAAGCAATCCAGTCAGGACAGCTGGATTGGTTCGTTGCGCCCGCAATGACGCTGACTAAAGCAGTTTAAGCAGAAGCACACTCTTCGTCGCCTTGGGCTTGACGCGGGGCTAGGCTGCTCTTGTGGAGGGCGGCCGTGCGGCTTGTCGCTGAAGAAGCCAAGGCCCGGATCAAGTCCGGGCCGACGCCGTCAGAAGCATCAAGCTAAGATGATCACGGCTCTAGGCGGTCACTTCTTCTCGACCGCTGGCATGTCGCTCTTGGTTTCGAACTGGCGCTTGGCCGCCGGATCAGCAGTCACCGCACCTTGAGCCGGCGTGTCCACCGGTGAGGCGCCGACATCCGCGGACTTGGCGGCGGGGCCGCCCGGCGCATCACCCGGCAGCTGTCCTGCTGCGGGCGCCGCAGGCAGCGGCAACGGGCTGTCGGCCTGCTGGTTCAGATAGGCAATCAGGTCGGCCCGGTCCTTCGCATTCGAAATACCGGCAAAGGTCATCTTGGTGCCTTCGGCATATTTGCGCGGGCTCTTCAGCCACTCGCTCATACCCGCCCAATCCCAGTTGCCGGGCTTGCTCTTGAGAGCGCTTGAATAGGCGAAGCCCGCCACATGGCCGTGCGGCTTGCCGAGGGTTCCCCACAGATTGGGCCCGACGCCATTGGCGCCGCCTTTTGTAATGGTGTGGCAGGCGGCGCACTTGGCGAAAGTAGTAGCACCCTTGGCCGGATCTGCGGTGGCGAGCAGCGCCTCGATCGGCTGTTCCGCCTCTCCGCCACCGCCTTCCTCGGCGACACCCTCGATCGGATAACCCATTTTTTCCGGACGCTCGGTATGAAACATTTCGCTGGTCAGGATGCCTGCCCCCAGCGCCACGATGCCCGCGCCCAAAACCCAGCCCGCGATCGTGTTGTTGCGGTCGTTCATTCCAAGTCCTCATGAAGGCCCGGACGGGCCGCGCTCAGGAAATTTGCGGCCTCCTTTAGAAAGAGGCTGCGCGCCTCGCAAGCGCCGCGGCTTTGCTTGCAGCGCGAAAGCCCCTAACCGCGCTCCTCAAGATGGAAAACTACCCCGAACCAGCGCGGCGGATCGTCGCACAGATGTGGGCTGCCGCCGAAGCCGATCCGGATCGCGCCGTCGCGTTCCAAGGCGCTCCTGGCGCCAACTCGCACCGCGCGCTTGGCGAGCATTTCCCGGACGCATTGCCGCTGCCCTGCTTCAGCTTCGAGGACGCGCTGGAAGCGGTGAAGGAAGGAAAAGCGGGGCATGCCATAATCCCGATCGAGAATTCGGTGCATGGGCGCGTCGCCGACATTCATTTCCTGCTGCCGGAATCGGGCCTGGCGATCGTCGGCGAGCACTTTCTGCCGATCGTCCCTGCGCTGATCGGCAAGGCAGGTCACCAAATTCGCGAGGTAATGAGCCATCCCCAGGCGCTCGGCCAGAGCCGTAAGTGGCTGCGGGCGCGCGGCATTCGTCCTATCGACTATGCCGACACGGCGGCGGCGGTCGCGGCGGTCGAGGAAATGAAGGACTGGAGCATCGCCGCGATCGCTCCCGCCTTTGCCGCCGACATCTATGGTCTCGACGTGATCGAGAATGAGATCGCCGACGAAGCGCACAATACCACGCGTTTCCTCATCCTGGCGCGCGAGGAGCGACGTCCGGCCGACGGACCAGTGATGACCACTTTCATCTTCGAGGTGAACAATATCCCCGCCGCGCTCTACAAGGCACTGGGCTGCTTCGCGACCAACGGCATCAACATGACGAAGTTGGAAAGCTACCAGCGCGGCGCGAGCTTTGCCGCGACGGAGTTCTTCACCGACATCGAGGGAGCGCCAGGCGATCCTGCGGTGGATCGCGCGCTGGAAGAGCTACGCTTCCAGGCGCGTTCGGTCCGTATCTTGGGAACCTATCGTCAGGCGCGCAAACGCGGCTAGGCCCCTGTGTTCTCAAGCCACCAGCTGAACAGCGTGTGGGCGATCGCATAGGGGGGCGGCGGCAGGAAAGGCGCACCGAGCTCGCCCGCCATGGACGCAGCAACCCCGTGGTGGTCCACCCAGAAGGCATCGTCCAGCTCCGTCGTGTCGATGGTGAGCTCTGGATCGTCGGTATATGCCATGCAGGCCATCATCAGCGATGACGGGAAGGGCCAGGGCTGACTGACGATGTAGCGCACGTCGCGGACCTTGAG
Organism: Sphingomonas sp.; assembly: GCF_035944535.1. Classification (GTDB taxonomy): domain Bacteria; phylum Pseudomonadota; class Alphaproteobacteria; order Sphingomonadales; family Sphingomonadaceae; genus Sphingomonas_B. Next base: position 125,245 of record NZ_DASZBC010000014.1, on the reverse strand, counting down.
GCCTGCTTCCTCCCAGAGTTCGCGCGCGACTGCTTCCTCCACCGACTCGCCCGGCTCGAGGAAACCGGCCAGCGCCGAATAGCGGCCTTTGGGATAGCGCGGCTGCCTTCCGACCAGCACGCGCCTGTCATGTTCGGCCAGCATGATCACGACCGGGTCGACGCGGGGAAAATGCTCGGTGGCGCAATGGCTGCATTTGCGGCCCCAGCCGGCCCGATGGATCGTGGTGTCGCCACTTCCGCAGCGTGCGCAGAAGCGATGGCGCAGGTGCCAGTCGATCAGGCTCCGCGCGGCCGCATAGGTCGAAGCTTCCTCGGGCGGCAGCAGCTCGAGCGAGCGGAAGATCGCCATCGATCGCGCCGCCGCTTCGGGCATCGAATAGTCCAAGGCGGCGAAGTGGGCGCGGCCATCGAGCAGCCCCAGGAGGAGCAACTCCGCCGTTTCCGGCGCTTCGGCAAGGCTCCCCCAGCTCAACTCGCCGGTATCCGACAGCACCGGGTCGATGCCGTCGAGCCGCAGCAGGCGCGAGCGCCAGTCGCTCATCGCCGCGCCAAGCGCCTCGGGATCGTTACGGAGCGTGTCGGCCCGGTCGAGGGGCGAGCCTGTAAGTCCGGGCCTCAGCATGCGGCGGCGTTCAAGGTCATCCGGTGCTCCATGACGCGCCGCGCCGCCTTGTCAAACACGGTCGGCAGGCCCGCTTGGGGCAGGTGCGAGATCGGCCACCATTCGCCTTCGATCGCATTGCTGCGCGAGGCCTTCGCGACTGCGATGTGGAGGTCGAGCGAGAAGTGGGTGAAGACATGGCGCACCGGCTCGGCCAGCACCGACCATTCAGCTGGGACCGGCGAGTCCGACAGGCTCGGGGCGCTGTCCCAGCGGCTGGTCGGCAGGGCGCGCATGCCGCCGAGCAGGCCCTTGGGCGGGCGGGTCACCAGCAGCACCTGGTCGTCCGCCTCGATCCAGAAGACGAAGCCGTGGCGATGCGGCCTCGTCTTTTTCAACGCCTTCACCGGCAGTTCCTCCTGCCGTCCCTGCACCAGCGCAGCGCAATAGCTGCGGACGGGACAAATGGCGCAGGCAGGCCGCCGGGGTGTGCAGATGGTCGCGCCCAGGTCCATCATCGCCTGGGCATGATCGCCCGGCCGATCCGCCGGCGTCAGTTCAGCGGCGCGCGCGCGGATCAGCGGCTTGGCGGCGGGCAGGGGCGTGTCGATCGCGAACAAGCGTGCGATCACCCGCTCGACATTGCCGTCGACTACTATGGCCTGCTCGCCGAATGCGATCGAGGCAATGGCGGCTGCGGTATAGTCTCCGATGCCGGGCAGCTTGCGAAGCTCCGCCGCAGTGCCCGGAAAGCGCCCATGCTCCCGCACGACAGTCCGGGCGCAGGCGAGCAGGTTCCGCGCGCGGCTATAATAGCCGAGCCCGGCCCAGGCGCTCATCACTTCGGCGTCCTCTGCGGCCGCCAGTGCTTCGATCGTGGGCCAGCGCGCGAGGAAAGTCTCGAAATAGGGCTTCACCGCCGCGACTGTGGTCTGCTGCAGCATGACCTCGGACAGCCACACTGGATAGGGTTCCGGCGGCGGCGCGCCAGGCGGGCTGCGCCACGGCAGCACCCGAGCATGCCGGTCGTACCAGGCGAGGAGGTTTGGCGAGATCACGCCCAAGCTCCTACTCGCCATGGACGGTTCATTGGAAGCGTGGCAAATGCGCTGTCGATGACCGGCCGCAAGTCAAAGCAGGACGACGCCCCTCGCGGCGGCCGCGCGCGCAGCGTCGCCGAACTGCTGCCCGAGGCAGGGCGCGCCTCCTTCCGCAAGTTCGGCTTCGTCCAGCACGCGATCGTCAGCCGCTGGGGCGAGATCGTCGGCCAGCGTTATGCCGGTGTGTCCGCGCCCGAATCGATCCGCTTCCCGCAAGGAAAAAGGTCGGACGGCACGCTGACGCTCACGGTTGCGAGCGCGCACGCGCCGATGATGCAGCATGTGCTGCCGGAGATCGTGGAGCGGGTGAACCGCTTCTTCGGCTATTCGGCTGTGGCGCGCGTCGCAATTCGCCAGGGCGTGGTTGCCAAGGCCGCGCCCAAGCCCGCCGCGCCGGAGCTGAAGCCGGTGCCGGTCGAACTCGGCGAATCGCTGCGCGCGGTCGGGGATCCGGAGCTGCGGGCGGTGCTTGAGTCGCTGGCCCGCGGCATCGCCACCAGCGAATCCCTGCCTGTGCTCGGGAGAGTGAAAGCGTGAGATTATCTGTTGTTGCGGGTGCCGGCCTTGCCGCGCTGGCGCTCGTCGCCGCCACGCCCGCGACCGATTGGACCAAGCGGGTCACTCAGACGCCCCAGGGCGCCTTCGTGCTCGGCAATCCGGCCGCCAAGACCCGGCTGGTCGAATATGTGAGTTATACTTGCGATCACTGCGCGCACTTCTCGAACGAGGCGAGCGCCCCGCTCAAGTCCCGTTATGTGGCGAACGGTTCGACGGCGGTCGAAGTCCGGCACGCGGTGCGCGACCCGATCGATCTCGCCGCCACATTGCTGGCGCGCTGCACCGGGCCGGCGCGGTTCTTCGCGGCGCACGAAAAGCTGTTCGCGACGCAGGATCAATGGTTCGGGCAGGGTGTGCGCTATGCTCAAGGAAATAAGGACGCGCTGGAAAAGGCTGCCGGCCCCGAACGAGTGAGGATGCTGGCCAAGGCATCGGGCCTGGGCGCGGTGGTGGGCCTCAATGATGCGCAGGTGAATGCGTGCCTCGCCAATACTGCGCAGCAGCGGCCGGTCATGGCGATGACGCAAGAGGCGTGGCAGACCCGGTCCATTCCCGGCACGCCGCACTTCCTGATCAATGGTGAAAGCGTGAAGAACGCCACCAGTTGGGCGGCGCTCGAGCCGCAGCTCAAGACGAAGTAACGGAGACCATCAGATGACCAGAACTCACCTGCTCGCGCTCGGCGCCGCCGCGCTTGCGCTCGCCGGCTGCAGCAAGGGCGCCGAAAATGCGACTGCTCCGGCCAATGGCACCAGCGCCGCCGCCGCGACTCCGCCGGCGGGCCAGGACTGGACTCAGGTGGTCAGCGCCACGCCCGAAGGCGGGATGGTGATGGGCAACCCGAACGCGCCGGTGAAGCTGGTCGAATATCTGTCGCTCACCTGCCCGCATTGCGCCGAGTTCGCGGAGACCGGCTACGCCAAGCTGCAGGACTATGTGAAAAAGGGCACGCTCAGCCTCGAGATGCGCAATTATGTGCGTGATCCGATCGACATGACCGCGACGTTGGTCACCCGCTGCAACGGACCGCAAACCTATTTCGCGATGACGGAGCAGGCGCTCGCGCAGCAGCAACAGATCATGGCGAAGATTCAACAAGTACCACAAGCCGAACTGCAGCGCCTGCAGAGCGCGCCGCCTGCCGACCAGTTCAAGGCGCTTGCCACCCTGCTCGGCATCGACCAGTTCGCCAAGCAGCGCGGCGTGCCGCAGTCGAAGCTCGACCAGTGCTTTGCCGACAAGGCCGCGCTCGATCAGCTGGTCGCCGGCACCAGCAAGGCGAACGAGATCCCTGGCTTTCCGGGCACGCCGACCTTCCTGCTGAACGGTACGATGCTGCAGAATGCCGGCACCTGGGAGGGCCTGGAGCCGCAGCTGAAGTCCGCAGGCGCTTAGTCATATCGTCATTGCGGAGCGGAGCGACGAAGCAATCCAGGAGTCTCACACTCCCTAGCTGGATTGCTTCGCGTTGCTCGCAATGACGAGGGAGTCTCGGTTCTCCACAACAACTGGACTCGTTTGGGCCCCAGTTGGACTCATTGCTGGGGATAAGGGTGGCTGCCGCCCTTTCCCCTACACGCGCGCGCGATAGGTTCGGGTCTGGAGGGAGGCTCGAACTTTGCGCTTCAAGCGGCTGAAGCTGACCGGCTTTAAGAGCTTCGTCGATCCGGCCGAACTGCGCATCGAGCCGGGCCTGACCGGCGTGGTCGGCCCCAATGGCTGCGGCAAGTCGAACCTTCTGGAGGCCTTGCGCTGGGTGATGGGGGAAGGCTCGGCCAAGTCGCTGCGCGGCGGCGGCATGGAAGACGTGATCTTCGCCGGCACCGCGAGCCGTCCGGCGCGCGACTTCGCCGAGGTCCAGCTCTTTGCCGAAGCGGCCGACAATGACGGCGGCGAGCTGGAAGTCATCCGCCGGATCGAGCGCGGCGCCGGCTCCGCCTATCGAATGAATGGCCGCGACGTGCGGGCGAAGGACGTGGCGCTGCTATTCGCCGATGCCGCGACCGGCGCGCATTCGCCGGCGCTGGTCAGCCAGGGACGTATCAGCGCGGTCATCGCGGCCAAGCCGGTCGAGCGGCGCGCGATGCTCGAAGAAGCCGCCGGCATCGCAGGGCTGCATGTGCGCCGCAAGGACGCCGAGCAAAAACTGCGCGCTACCGAAGCCAATCTGACCCGGCTGGGCGAGCTGCTCGCCGATATGGAGACGCGCTCCGGGCAGTTGCGGCGTCAGGCACGTGCGGCGGAGCGCTACCGGGCCATTTCGGCCGAGATCAAGCTGGCCGAAGCACGGCTGATCTTCGCGCGCTGGCGCGATGCGGCCCGGGCGGCGGAGCTTGCCAAGAAGGAGGCTGTCGCCGCCGAGGAGCGCGTGTCTCAGCTCGCGGAGGCCCAGCGTGCCGCCGCCGCTTGGAACACGGAAGCGACGCGGCAGCTTGGGAACGCGCGGGCGGCAGCGCAAAAGTCGCGCGACCAGCTTGCCGAGCTCGGGCACAAGCTGGCGACAGCCCGCGCCGAGCTGGCCGGCGCCGAGCGCCGCCTTGCCGAGCTGCATCAGGCGCGCGAGCGGCTCGCCGACGATCGCGACCGCGAAGGGGCGCTCGCCAACGACGCCGCCGAAGCGATCGCCCGCCTGACGGCCGAGGCTAAGGCCTTGGAGCAGCGCGTAGCCACGGCGGAAGCCGGGCGGCCGGAGCTCGCTGCGGAGCTGGCGCGCGTGGAAAGCCAGGCACGGGATGCCGAAGTGGCTCTCGCCCAGGCGCTGTCCACCCAGGCACGGGAGCAGGCCGAAGCGCAGATTGCCCGATCGGCCGCGACTGCCGCCCAGGCGCGGCTGGCGCGAGCTGAGACGGAAGTCGCGCGCATCGATGCGGAGATCGGGCAGCTTGGCGATGGCGTTGCCCTCGCGGAGGCGCGCGAAGCGGCAGCAGATCGCCGCGCTGCCGCCGAACATGCCGCTGCCCGTGCCGCGCAAGCAATCGAGCAGCATGAAGCGGAGCGATTCGCCGCCGCTGCCGAACGGGACGCCGCCGAAGCCGCCTTGGCGTCAGCGCGGGCAACATTGTGTGGCCTGGAGAGCGAAGCGGCGGCGCTGGAGAAAGCACTCGCGCGGGCAGCGGGGGATCGGTTGATCGACCATGTCCGGGCGGCACCCGGATATGAACGCGCGCTGGCGGCGGCGCTTGGTGACGATCTGGAGACCCCGCTCGCGAGCTGGACAGCGGTGCCCCATTCGGACGCGCCCATCGCCGACAGCCTTCTTGCGCATGTGGACGCACCAGCCCTTGCCCGGCGGCTTGCGCAGACCGCAGTGCTGGACGAGGATGACGGCCGGTCGCTCTCACCCGGGCAGCAGCTGGTGACCCGGGCTGGGCAGATGCGCAGGTGGGACGGGCACTCCGCCGGCGACGCGGGTGCCGCGGCCGCTGAGCGGCTGATCCGTGCCAATCGGCTGCGGGCCCTGAAGGCAGCGCTGCCTGCGGCCCGCGCTAAAAACGAGGAGGCGCGTGCCTCAGTGGCCGCAGCCGCAGCACGACTGGCGGAGAGCAAAGCGGCTGCCGAAGATGCGCGTCGGTCGCTCGCCGCGGCTGAGCTGGAGGCGCGCAACGCCCGCCGCGAAGAAGATGCAGCCGAAGCTGCCATCGACCGCTTCTCCGCACGCCAGAGCGAACTCAGTGCCCGGCGCGAACGCGCGGCTGCCGAGCGCGATGAGGCGGCGCGCGAAGCCGAAGCGGCAGATGCGCGGGTCGGGGCTCTGCCTGCCGAGGATGTGACCGGCTCATTGGTCGCCCGTCTCTCGGCGGAGAGTGAGGCCGCGCGCTCGTCGGTGGCGGAGAAGCGTGCCGCCTCCGCGACCCTCGACCGCTTGATCGCCGCCGATCGCGAGCGTCAAGCTGTGGTGCAGGCGGAAGTGAAGGGCTGGCGTGCCCGGGCGGGCGAAGCAGCCAAGCGAATCGATGAGATGGCCCGGCGCGAGCGGGCGATCGACGTTGAACTGGCGGCGCTCACCGACTCGCCCACCACGCTGCTGCGCGAGATCGCGGCGCTGGACGAGCAACAGGGTGCGGCGAGGTCTGCGGCCGAGTCTCTCGCCGGTGAAGAGCGGGCGGCGGAAGCACGGGTCCGGGAAGGCGAAGGGGCGCTGGCTCAGGCCGGCGAGGCGCTGGCACAGGCGCGCGAAGCCCGCGCCGGGGCGCTGGCCCGGGCAGAAGCCGCGGATCTGCGGCGGGCCGAGATGAACCGCGTCTCCGGCGAGCGCTTCGAATGTCCGCCGCCGCTATTGCCGGAACGGAACGGCTTCGCGGCAGACGAGGTGCGGGAAGCGGGCGAGGAGTCGGCGCGGCACGACCGGCTGAACCTCGACCGCGAGCGGCTCGGCCCGGTCAACCTGATCGCGGAACAGGAATTGCGCGAACTCGAAGGCGAGCTTGAGCGGTCGCTCCGCGAGCGGGAGGAACTGACCGAAGCCGTCAACCGCCTGCGAGGCTCAATCGGCAGCCTGAACCGGGAAGGGCGCACGCGACTGCTGTCAGCCTTCGAGCAGGTCGACCGGCATTTCCGGCTCCTGTTCGAGCGGCTGTTCGGCGGCGGCGAGGCCTATTTGCAGCTGGTCGACTCGGACGACCCGCTCGAGGCCGGCCTGGAGATCATGGCGCAGCCACCCGGCAAGCGATTGGGGTCTCTAACCCTGCTTTCCGGTGGCGAACAGGCGTTGACGGCGGTCGCGCTGATCTTTGCGCTGTTCCTCACCAAGCCATCGCCGATCTGCGTGCTCGACGAAGTCGATGCGCCATTGGACGACGCCAATGTCGAGCGCTTCTGCGACCTGCTGGATACCATGGTGGCCGAAACCGACACCCGCTATCTGATCGTCACGCATAATGCGGTGACGATGAGCCGCATGCACCGTCTGTTCGGCGTGACGATGGTCGAGCGCGGCGTCAGCCGGCTCGTCTCGGTCGATCTGGGCGGAGCGGAGGAGCTGCTGGCGGCGGAGTAGCGACAGGAATATCGCTTGTCCCGAGCGCAGTCGAGGGGCTTAGCTCTGAACTCCACGAAGCGCCCCTCGACTTCGCTCGGGACGAGCGTGATAGTGCACGCGATGCAAATCTCCTTCCTGCTCTTCCCACATGTCACGCAGCTGGACCTGACCGGACCCGCGCAAGTGCTCTCGCGGCTGCCTGACGCCAAGGTCGAGCTTGTCGGGAAAACATCGGATGCGGTGCCGACGGACGCCGGCTTCCCGCTGCTGCCGACAGCAACCTTCGACACGGCCGGAACCCCCGACATTCTGTGCGTGCCCGGCGGCTTCGGGGTGACAGGGGCGATGGAGGACGAGGCGACGCTCGCCTGGCTGAGACACACGGCGGAGCAGGCGCAGTGGATCACGAGCGTATGCACTGGGGCGCTGGTGCTGGGCGCCGCTGGGCTGCTGCGCGGCTATCGTGCGACGACGCATTGGGCCAGTCACGAGTGGCTGGCGGCATTCGGCGCCATTCCGGTCAAGGAGCGGGTCGTATTCGACCGCAATCGCGTGACCGGCGGCGGCGTTACGGCCGGTATCGATTTCGGACTGGCGCTAGCCGCCAGAATCGCGGGCGAGGACCATGCCCGCTTCATTCAGCTCAGTCTGGAATATGATCCGGCCCCGCCCTTCGACGCGGGTTCACCGGACAAGGCGAGCAGTGCGACACTCGAAAGATACCAGAAGCTTGTCGCGCGCTTCGCCTCGGATCGCGCCGCGCGCTACCAAGCGGCGGCGGATCGGCTGCAGCGCCGGGAATAATCGTCATTGCGAGCGAAGCGAAGCAATCCAGCGGTCGTCGCCACTGGATTGCTTTATCGCTTTGCTCCTCGCGCTGACGAGGCTCAGTAGATTACTGGATCGGCGAGAGGTTCACCGCAGCGTATTTGCCGCGCCGGTCCACTTCCAGCTCGAACTCGAGCTTGTCGCCTTCATTGAGGGTCGGCATGCCGGCCCGCTCGACGGCGGAGATGTGGACGAACGCATCCGGCTGGCCGTCATCGCGCTGGATGAAGCCGAAGCCCTTCATCGCGTTGAAGAACTTGACGGTGCCGGTCGCCTTCTCGCCAGTTAGCTGACGCTGCGGCCCGCCGGCGCCACCGCCACGGTCCTCGCGTCCGCCACCGCCGCCGGTGACCGGAAGCGGCTCGCCTTCGATCTTCAGGTCGGTTGCCGAAACGCGGCCGCCGCGATCGACGAGGGTGAAGCCGAGCGGCTGACCCTCGGCCAGGCCGGTCAGGCCGGCGCGCTCCACGGCCGAGATGTGCACGAACACATCCTCGCCGCCATCGTCGCGAACGACAAAGCCAAAGCCCTTTTGCGCGTTGAAGAACTTAACGACGCCGGTGCCTTCGCCGATGACCTGCTGGGGCATGCCGCCGCCGCGGCCGCCGCCAAAGCCGCCGCCACCGCCGCCGAATCCACCGCCGCCGCCACCGAAGCCGCCGCCACGGGGTCCGCCGAAGCCGCCACCGCCGCCGCCATAGCCGCCACCGCCGCCAAAGCCGCCGCCTCCGCCATAACGGCCACCGCCGCCGCTTTCGCTATAGCCGCCGTAATTCTCGTCACCGAAACCGTCGCGCTTGTCTTTGCCGCCGCGCTGACCCCTACGTCCTCTGTCGAAACCCATTACTGCCTTCCGGTCGCCCACTTAGATCCAGTCGGAACCCTCGCGCCGGGCGCGCGCGCGATCCCATTAGACGGTACCCCATAGTCACGCCCATCAACGTGCATAGCCGAGATTCGGGCACGCGGCGAACGAAATAATCCACAGGCAGGTAAAGCCGACGTGATCCAGCGCCGCTGCCGCTAATCCATTGAGCGTTCACCCTGGCCGGCCTATGCATCGCCCCGCATGGCCGTATTTTTTCACGAAGAAGACCTGCCCCCAGGCGTGCTCGCCGAGGGTGCCGTCGCTGTCGATACCGAGACGATGGGCCTTCATTCCCACCGCGACCGGCTGTGCCTGGTGCAGATTTCGGATGGGCGTGGCGACGAGCACCTGGTGCGCTTCGGGCCCGGCAGCCAATACGACGCGCCCAATCTGAAGGCGGTGCTCGCCGATCCTGCACGGCTGAAGCTCTACCATTTCGCCCGATTCGATCTTGCCGCGATCGAGCTTTACCTCGGGGTGACGGCCGCTCCTGTCTATTGCACCAAGACCGCGTCTCGCCTCGTGCGGACCTATACAGACCGGCACGGGCTGAAGGATCTGGTCCGCGAACTCGTCGGCCAGGAAATCTCGAAGCAGCAGCAAAGCTCTGACTGGGGTGGGCCGGTGCTCAGCGATGCGCAAAAGGATTATGCCGCGTCCGACGTGCGCTTCCTGCACGCAATGAAGGAGGAACTGGACAAGAGGCTCGAGCGCGAAGGGCGCACTGCGCTCGCCCAGGCCTGTTTCGATTTCCTGCCGCATCGCGCCAAGCTCGACCTGGCCGGCTGGCCGGACGTCGACATCTTCGCTCATGTCTGAAGCAGCCGAACGATCGCGCGATTCGCGGCAGCGCTGGGCGGTGCCCGGCAGCAGCCACGACCGCACCATCCGGTTGATGCGCGTCGTCCTGCCGATGGGGATCGGCGCGCTCTTCGCCTTTCTGTCGATCGCCCCGCTGACGATCGCCGGCGAGATGAGCTTCATGCTCGACAAGAATAAGGTCGAGGTCGCCAAGGAACGGCTGCGCGTGACGGAAGCGCTTTATCGAGGCGAGGACGCCAAGGGCCAGTCTTTCGCGCTTCGCGCCGGCTCGGCCGTGCAGGCGACCTCGCGGGAGCCGATCGTGCGGCTGCGGGACTTGTCTGCCAGCCTGTCGATGGATGAAGGGCCTGCGCTGCTGCGCGCTGACCGCGCGCGGTATGACATGGACAGGGAGGCCGTCGCCGTCGAAGGGCCGGTTACCTATCAGGCGGCGGACGGCTATCGTCTCGCCACGCGTGATGTGAATATCGACCTGAAGACGCGGCGGCTGGCGAGTCAGGGTCCGGTAGAGGGGCGGATGCCGCTCGGCACCTTCAGCGGCGCGCGGATTTCGGCGGACCTGCCGGCGCGGGTGGTGCGGCTAGAAGGTCGGGCCCGCTTGCACATCGTCCAGGGAGCCGCCAGATGAGCGCCATGGTGCGGCGGCTCATGATCGGAAGCGCGTTCGGCGCGGGGCTGGCGCTGGCAGCGCCGTTGCTCGCCCAGGCGCTCGCCAATCACAACACCAACGCTCCCGTGGACGTCGAAGCGGACCGGATCGAGGTGCAGGACCGCGCGGACCGCGCCATCTTTTCCGGCAATGTCCGGGTCAAGCAATCCGACCTGACCATGAACGCGGCGCGACTGACGGTCGCCTACGCTAATCAGCGCGGCAGCGGCGTCGATATCGAGCGGCTGGACGCCGCCGGCGGGGTTACTGTGCGCAGCCCCAGCGAGACCGCGCGGGGGCAGTTCGCGATCTACGACCTCAACCGCCGCCAGATCACGATGATCGGCGGCGTCGTGCTGGAACAGGGCGCCAATGTGATCCGCGGCGGGCGCCTCGTCATCGACCTGAACTCCGGCCGCGCGATCGTCGATGGCTCGGCAGTAGGCGGCGCACCCGGCACGGCGAGCAGCGGCCGGGGCGGGCGCGTGACCGGCCGCTTCTCGGTACCGCAGCGCAAAGGCAGCTAAGCCCTTGTGACGGGCGAAAAGATCGGCTGGCCGCATCCTGCATGCACGAAGCTTGCCAAATGACGCAACTTTACCGATCAGTAACCCCGATCTGACACCAGCCGGAGCCGGCATGAACGACGTCGCCACCCTTGCCGCGCCGATAGCGCCCAGTCCGGAGCCGGAGATTGGCGGCCTGTCCGTCGTGTCGATCGCCAAGGCCTATGACAAGCGCGTGGTGCTGTCGGACGTGTCGCTTGCGGTCGGACGCGGCGAAGTCGTGGGTTTGCTGGGCCCCAACGGCGCCGGCAAGACGACCTGCTTCTACTCGATCATGGGCCTGGTGAAGCCCGACTCCGGCCGTATCATGCTCGATGGCCTCGATATCACGGGCCTGCCCATGTACCGGCGCGCGATCCTGGGCCTCGGCTATCTGCCGCAGGAAACCTCCATCTTCCGCGGCCTGTCGGTCGAGAAGAATATCCTGGCCGTGCTCGAGCTGGCCGAGCCAGACCGCGCCGCGCGTGAGGCGCGCCTGGAGCAACTGCTCGACGAATTCGGCCTGACGCGGCTGCGCGACGCACCGGCGATGGGGCTGTCGGGCGGCGAACGGCGCCGCTGCGAAATCGCGCGGGCGCTCGCGGCCAATCCCTCCATCGTGCTGATGGACGAGCCCTTTGCAGGAATCGATCCCATCTCTATCGCCGACATCCGCGATCTCGTCTGCCAGCTGAAGCAGCGCGGCATTGGCGTGCTGATCACGGACCATAACGTTCGCGAGACGCTCGACATCGTCGACCGCGCCTGCATCATCTATGACGGCCGCGTGCTCTTCGCCGGCAGCCCGGAAGCGCTTGTCGCCGACGAAAATGTCCGCCGACTTTATCTCGGCGAGCATTTCGAGCTGTAGCGATGTGCTCGCTTCTTTCCCGTCATTCCCGCGAAAGCGGGAACCCAGCCTGGATCCCCGCCTGTGCGGGGATGACGAAAGGTTAGGAAGTCATGGCGTCGCTCGCGCCTCGCCTCGACCTGCGCCAGTCGCAATTGCTGGTGATGACGCCGCAGCTCCAGCAGGCCATCAAGCTGCTGGCGCTTTCCAATCTCGAGATCGAGAGCTTCATCGCCGAAGAGCTGGAAAAGAATCCGCTGCTGGAGACCGGCGGCGACGAGCGGCCCGCGACCGAGCCGGTGGAGTCCGATGGGGGTGAAGATTGGGACGGCGAGAGCGCGCCTGAGCCAGTCACTGCCGACCGGCTGGTCGAGCATGGCGACGGTGTCGCCGACTCGCCGCTCGACGTGGATCTGGTCGCCGAGACCTTCCACCATGACGGACCGTCCGACAGCTATCTCGACGGCTCGATGGGTGCGGGCGGCGCCAGCGGCGGCGTCGGCGAGGAAGGCATCGACTTCGACAGTTTCAGCGCCGAGGTCGAGACGTTGCAGGAGCATCTGCTTGCCCAGGCTGGCGAGCGGCTGTCGGGCACTGACCATGCGATCGCCGTCTGGCTGATCGGGCAGATCGACGAGGCCGGATATCTCACTGGAGAGCTCGCCGAGGTGGCCCAGCAAGCAGGAGTGCCGCTCGACCAGGTGGAACGGGTGCTCGGCGTCGTGCAAAGCTTTGATCCGACGGGCGTCGGCGCGCGCAGCCTTGCCGAGTGCCTGGCGCTGCAGGCCAAGGAAGCCGATCGCTACGATCCATGCATGGCGCGGCTGATCGCCAACCTCGACCTTGTCGCCGCCGGCAAGCTGCAGCAGCTGAAGCGCATCTGCCAGGTTGACGACGAAGACTTGGCGGACATGGTGCGCGAGCTGCGCAGCTATGACCCGAAACCCGGATTGAAATTCGGCGCCTCGCGCACTGAGACGGTCGTGCCCGACATCTTCGTCGCCAAGCGCCCGATCGGCTGGGCGATCGAGCTTAATTCGGCGACGCTGCCGAGACTGCTCGTCAACCGGCGCTATTATGCGGAACTTGCCTCGGGGCCGCAGGACAAGTCGTCCAAGGCTTGGCTCGCCGACTGCCTCCACAGTGCCAATTGGCTGATCAAGGCGCTGGACCAGCGCCAGCGCACCATCATCAAGGTGGCGAGCGAGATCGTGAAGCAGCAGGAAGCTTTTTTCCTGAAAGGCGTTGAGCATCTGAAGCCGCTCACCCTGCGTCAGGTTGCCGAAGTCATCGGCATGCACGAATCGACCGTGAGCCGGGTGACTTCCAACAAATATCTGAGCTGCGCCCGCGGCGTGTTCGAGCTCAAATATTTCTTCACCTCGGGCATCCAGTCGGCGGACGGCGGTGACGCGGTCTCGGCCGAAGCGGTGAAGAGCGCCATCAAGGGCCTGATCGGTGCGGAAGCGCCGGATGCGATCCTGTCAGACGACACTCTCGTCGATCTGCTGAAGGGGAAGGGGTTCGACATCGCCCGGCGCACCGTGGCCAAATACCGCGAGGCGATGGGCATCGGCTCGTCGGTCCAGCGGCGCCGGCAAAAGGCATTGCGGGCCGCCTGACCTCCCCTTTACCAGCCGGTAACACGTAACCAACTAAAGTTAACGCATCGAACCCTGCGGGCAGGATGGATTGATGCGTAAGCTACGGAATTCTTGTGCTTTCAGCCTCGGGCTGGTGCTTGCGGCCTGCGGCGGTGGCGGCGGCAGCGTCGGCTCTGCCGGCGGTACGCCCGCGCCCGTTCCGTCGCCCGCACCGACACCTACTCCGACTCCGACGCCGACGCCGACGCCCACTCCGACTCCGTCACCCACGCCGTCACCCACGCCGACTCCGACGCCGACTCCGACGCCAACGCCGTCACCCACGCCGACGCCGACGCCGACGCCGACACCGACGCCGACGCCAACGCCGTCACCCACGCCGACGCCGACGCCGACGCCCACGCCGACCCCGACGCCGACTCCGACGCCAACGCCGTCACCCACGCCGACGCCAACGCCGACGCCAACGCCCACTCCGGCGCCGACACCGACGCCCACTCCAGCGCCGGTCAACACGACTTTGCCGCTTACCCAAAGCGAGACCCTGCAGGCTCTGGGCGCACGCGTGCAGTCGACCGTGACACGCGCGGACGGGAAAGCTACGGGCGTATCCTCGTCCTCAACCGTCTTTGGCGGCGGCGTGAGCCTCTCCTATGACTCAGCGACTGGCGCATACACGGTCCGCGAAGCCGGTGGCGGCTCCGCCACCTTCCTGCCGGCCAGCAAGAACCCGACCGAAAGCAACGCCACGGTTAGCGTCTACAATCAGGTTTCGGGCAACCGCAGCGATCAGCTGGTGCTGTTCAATCCGGGCGCGTCCAACCCGAAGATGGCGCTCACCTATGTGACTTACGGCATTTGGCAACAGGTGACGGACAATGGCGCGACGCTGGGCGTGGCTCAGCAATATCTGCTCTACGGCATCCGCCAGGCCGCCGATGCGCCGAGCACCGGTTCCGCTTCCTACACGACCCTTGTCGATGGCCTCTGGGCCAATCCGGACGGCGTCTATTCGTTGGGGGGGACGAGCAGTTTCACGGCGGACTTCGCGGCCAAGACGGTCACCACCACTCTCGACCTGCTTGGCAAGAATGTCGCGACGGGCGTGAACAAGAGCTTGGGCCTGTTCAACGGCAGCGGGACGATCGCGGCGCTGGGCGGCGGCTTCTCCGGCACGCTTGCCCATCAAGGCACCGATGGCGATGGCAACGTCTATAGCGGCAGTTTCGCCGGCGCGTTCTTCGGGCCACAGGGCCAGGAAATGGGCTACACATTCAACCTGACCGGCACCGGCGGCGCGGCCGTCGGCGCCGTGGTCGGCAAAGCCAACTAGCCGGATCGCCATGCTGAGGACGCAGGGTCTCCGGATGCTCTCCGGAGCCATTCTGGCGGCGTGCGCGGCGCCGGCCGCCGCGCAAGCTTCCGCCTGCGATCCAGCTGCCGGCTGTGCCACCGGCCTCACCGCGCCCGATATCTTCGCGATCGCCGAACGCTATGCCGCCGCCCAACGCTTCTCGGATGCAGAAACGCTTCTGCGTGGACTGATCCGCGATCCGGATCCCGACTATCGCGCCGAAGCGCGCTTTCGCCTGTCGATCCTTCGCGAAGCGCAAGGCGACCGCCAAGGCGCCATCGAATGGCTGAAGGCGCTGCTGGACGAGCAATCGAATGCCGGGCGTCCCCGGCTCGAACTTGCCCGCCTGCTTGCGGCTGAAGGCGACGAGGCGGGCGCCCGGCGTGAGCTGCGGCGAGCGGGGGCTGCGGGGCTGCCGGACGATGTCGCGCGCGTCGTTGACCGTTTCGCAACGGCATTGCGCTCAGTCCGCCCCATCGGCGGCGCGGTCGAGATCGCCATAGCGCCTGACAGCAACATCAATCGCGCCACCTCTCAGGAGCGAGTCGACACGGTCGTCGCGCCGCTGACGCTCAGCCGCGACGCGCGAGCCACGTCGGGGATCGGCGCGTCTATCTCATTGCAGGGCTTTGCCCGTGCCGACCTCAGCGACGAAGTCGTCCTGCTCAGCCGCGCGTCCGCGCGGGCCGACCTGTACGGCAAGTCGCGCTTCCACGATTTGGTGGTAACCTTGGCGAGCGGGCCGGAGTTTCGGCTGGGCGGTGCCCGCGTCAGGCCCGCCGCCATCGTGCAGCGGCGCTGGTTCGGCGGCGATCTCTACTCCGAGAGCTATGGCGGCTCGCTGAACCTGCTTAAGCCCCTCAATCGTGTCAGCCAGGTCGAAGGCGAGCTTACTATTCTTGGCTCCAACTATCGTACGGCGCCCGTCCAGGACGGCACGCTGGCCGACCTAAACATCGCCTATGACCGCGCCTTTTCGCCCCGGTTCAGCACGCGTATCGGGCTGAGGCTGACGCGACAGGATGCGCGGGCCGACTATCTGTCGACCAAGAGCGGCGGCATCGACCTGCTGGCGTCGCGAGCTTTCGGCAAGCAACTCGCCTTCGTGCAGTTGAGCAGCTTCCGCCTGGTCGCCGACGAGCGCGATCCGTTGTTCGGCGCGACCCGGAAGGACACGCGCTTCGACCTCACGGGCGGCCTTGTCCTGCGTCGCTTCACCTGGCGCGGCCTGTCCCCGCTGGTGCGCGTGATCCACAGCCGCAGCGACTCGACCATCCCGATCTTCGACTTCAAGCGCACCCGCGTCGAGTTCGCGCTTAGCCGCGAATTCTAGGGACCGACCGCCGCCGCTTCTTCCTGCACCCTGTCTGCATTCGGCTTTTCGGCGCCGTCCGCGTCGATCGCGGCGCGGACCATGCGTTCCCACACCGCCGCGTCGCCAGCCGAGGCCATTTGCTGGTCCGGCTCGCGCAGCGTCCTGAGCACCGCCCGCGCATCGTCGAGATGCTCACGCCAGGCGAGGTCGACCGCTTCTCCGGCCGAGGGGTTCGATCCCTCCGCATTGGAACTGAGCCGCTGGCCTGCCAGCACCCGTGCGATCCGCTCCACAAGCGGCGTAATCGAAATGTCCATGCCCGATCTCCTCGCCGTCCAAACACGCGAAGGTCGTTCCGGGTTCAGTCCTTTCGCGTCAGCTTGCCGGCAAGCTCGCTGGTGCCGGCTTCCTCGGCGCGGTTCACATATTGCGAGGCGACTAGCCAACCCTTGAACGGGCGCAGGCTGGCGAGCGTCCCTAGTGCCATCAAGGGGATGGAGGTGACCAGATGCACCCAGACCGGCGGCGCATAGGCGACTTCCAGCCAGACGACGAAGAAGATCAGCGGGAAGGCCGTCAGGCAGAGCGCGAAAAAGGCAGGGCCATCATCAGGCGTCGCGAAGCGGTAATCAAGCCCGCAGACAGGGCAAGATTCCCGCACCTTCAGCCAGCCGCGGAACAGTGGACCCTGGCCGCAGCGGGGGCAGAGGCCTTTCAATCCGACGCGGCCGATCCACGGCCATTTGCCTTTTTCGGTCCAGGCGAGGCGTTCTTGTGCTTGAAGGTCTTCGCTCATGCGGCGGCTCCGCTCAACTTCGCCTCGGGAGGTGGTGCCCAGGGGCGGACCAACAAACTTGGGCCCCCTTTAAGGTCTTGGCCAAAGGTCGGGAACTCCGGACCAACCGTGGAGTCTCGCCTGAACTCGTGATGACTTCCCCACCGCCAAAGCTCGATCTTCTGCTTGGTTCGCGGCGTTGACGCCGCATGCCTTGCCGGTAAGCGGCCGTTCCACGGTGCGCAAGCTGAGAGCGATCTGCCGCTCTCGCGACTGATCTCCCCATGGGCGAAGTCGGGCTGATGCGGAGTGGTGCAACTTACCGGACGGGGAAAGCGCCCACCGCGCGAACCTTCCAGCCCTGTGGCTGCCGCGTGGCCAGAGTAAGGTTCTGGATTCGGGTCTGGACCAGCCAAGCTCCGCTGGGCTGACGTTGCTCAACGCTGACTTCTGCGTCCCACATGGCCAGGTCGGGGGAGAGCAATTCTATATGGTCGATTCTAGTCACGTGCCGCAGATTGGGCGGCCGGTCTGCGAAGAAGGTCCGGAACTGATCCTGGATCGCTTCACGACCCTCACCCAAAGGGTCGTTGCCAAAGCGAGCGGTTGCATCGGCAGAGAACAGCGCGCTGTTCTCGTTTACGTCGGCGGCCGTCCATGCGCGGTCCATCTTGTCGGCGAGCGCCAGCAAGGCGGCACGGTCGACCGCACTGGGTTCAGCAGCTCGGGCAAGTTGTGCCATGGCAAGCGCCACAAGGCCCATTAGCGACGCAAGTTTCATCTTTAGCTCCTGCAGCGTGGCCTGGTTCAAGCAGCGGCCGCCGTCTCCACCATCTCGCCGCCGCACGCCTCGTGGAGGATGAAACCCTCGAGCGAGTCGACCGGGTCGCGCCAGGGCGCACGCTCCAGCGTCTCCATGGTGTGGCGGTAACCGGCTGCCCAGCGCTGGCTGATGCCATCCGGGCTGAAGTCCACGTCCTTGGCATGATCCTCGTAAGGGAGGGCCGGCGCCAATAGGCGGATCACATGCATCCGCGTCAGGCAGCCATAGCTCGCCATCTCCGCGATCCGGTTGTCGCCGCGGGCGCCTTCCGGCAGCATCTTGGTCAGTTCCGAGATGATGTGCCGCATCTTGTGAATCTGGCGCTGACGCTTGATGTGGGCGGCGGCGCGGCTGGAATATTGCACGTCCTTCTGCCGGTTCATCACTTCCCAGATGGTGTTCGGCTCTGGCCCATGCGGATTCCAGATATGGACGGCAAAGACGACCGAGTTGCGCCTGGGATTGTCGTCGAACACCACTTCGACCGGCGTGTTCGACAGGATGCCGCCGTCCCAGTAGAGTTCGCCGTCGATCCTGACTGCGGGGAAGGCAGGCGGCAGCGCCCCCGATGCCATCACGTGGCGTAGATCGAGCGGCATGTCGCGGCTGTCGAAATAGCGCATCTCGCTCGTCGCGACATTCGACGCACCGACGGTCAGCCGCATGTCGCCGCTGTTGACCTTTTCGAAGTCGACCAGCTCGCCCAATGTCTCCGCCAGGGGTTCGGTTGAGTAATAGCCCGCCGCTTCCGGCCCCAGCGGCGAATGCACGCTCAGAAAAGCGGCAGGGTTCAGGCGGAAGAAGGCGGGTACGCCGGTTGTGACGGCCAGCATGTTGCGCACCGCGGTGCCGAACCATGCCGGCAGCGGCGAGCCGAGGAAGCGGCCATGTTCGACCCGGCGCCAAAACTCCTTCAGCCGGTCCATCCGCTCGGTGCGCGGACTGCCGGCGATCAGCGCGGCATTGATCGCACCGATCGACGTGCCGATCACCCAGTCCGGCTCGACGCCGGCTTCGTGGAGCGCCTGGTAGACGCCCACCTGATAGGCCCCCAGCGCCCCGCCGCCCTGCAGCACCAGCGCCCGCTGACCAAGTGCCGCCAGCTCCTTGTCGACCGTCGTCATGCGATCTTCCTTTCCGATTCCTGTTCGGGCGCGATATCGCCGGTGATGAGGCGCGCGCTCCGCCCGAAGGTTAGGTAGTTCCACGCCCAATTGAGGCTCACGACGATGCGGCTTCTGAAGCCGATCAGGAACCAGATGTGGGCGGCCGACCAGATCAGCCAGGCAAGGAAGCCGTGCAGCCTGACGCTGCCGAAATCGATCACCGCATGACGCCTGCCGATCGTCGCGAGATTGCTGAAACTGCGATAGCGGAACGGCTCGGCCCGACCGGTCAGGATGGTGCGAGCGGCGTGCCGGCCCTGCTGCTTGGCGACAGGCGCGATGCCGGGCAGGCACCCGCCACGGCCGTTGGGACAGGCGGCGGTGTCGCCGATCACGAAGATATTCGCACAACCGTGCGGCCGCAGCGTCTCGTCGACTAGCACCTTGCCGGCGCGGTCGCAGGCAGAATGGAGCCAGGCGGACGCCTGGGACGCTTGCACGCCGGCCGCCCAGACAGCGGTGTGGGCTGTAATCACCTCTTCCCCGACCTGCACGCTGCCGGGCGTGATCGCGGTGACGCGGCCGCCGAGCTTCACCTCGACGCCGAGTTGCTCCAGCCCGTTGCGGGCGCGGGCGGAAAGCCCTTCCGGAAAGCTGGCGAGCAGCCGCTTGCCGCTTTCGATCAGGATCACGCGCGAGCAATGCGGCGTGATGCTGCGAAAGTCCTTGGAGACCGACTTGCGCGCCAATTCGGCGATGGCGCCCGCCATCTCGACTCCGGTCGGGCCGCCGCCGATCACGACGAAGGTCAGCAGCGCCTTTCGCCGTTCATGATCCGCCTCGGTTTCGGCGCGTTCGAGCGCGAGCAGCACCTTCCGGCGCACCGCGGTCGCATCCTCGATCGACTTGATGCCGGGCGCGCTTTCGGCCCAGTCGTCGCGGCCGAAGTAGCTGTGCCGCGCTCCCGTCGCGAGGATCAGCCAGTCATAGGCAATCGACGCTCCCGACGCGGTGAGCACCAGCCCGGACGCCGGGTCCACGCCGGTCACCCGATCGAGCAGCACCCGCGTGTTCTTCTGATCGCGCAGGATTATGCCGGATCGGCGCCGCGATATCGGCGGGCGAGAGGCCGGCGGTGGCCACCTGATAGAGCAGGGGCTGGAAGAGGTGATGGTTGCGCTGGTCGATCAGCGTCACGTCCAGATCCGCCCCGCCGAGCGCCTTCGCCGCCGACAAGCCGCCAAAGCCCGCGCCGACGATCACCACCCGTTTTCTTTCCTCGCTCGCTTCGAGCGAAGGCGAGAAGCGCGTGTCTCGACTTTGCTCGACACGAACGTATTGGACGATGCGCTGCAGCATCAGTGCGCCGTCCAGCCGCCATCGACCGGCAGCGCGGTTCCGGTGATGCCCTGACCGGCGGGGGAGCAGAGGAAAACGGCCAGTGCGCCCAGTTCTTCGACGGTCACGAACCGTTTATTGGGCTGGGCGGCGAGCAGCACGTCGCGGATCACCTGGTCGCGCGTGATGCCGCGCGCCCTGGCCGTGTCGTCGATCTGGTTCTCGACCAGGGGAGTCCAGACATAGCCCGGGCAGATCGCGTTGCAGGTGATGCCGTGCTCCGCGCCTTCCAGCGCGACCGTCTTGGTCAGGCCGGCAATGCCGTGCTTGGCGGCCACATAGGCGCTCTTGAACGGAGAGGCGACGAGACCGTGGGCAGAGGCGATGTTGACGATGCGGCCCCAGCCGGCCTGCTTCATCGGGCCGAACGCCGCCTTGGTCGCGTGGAAGGCGGCGGACAGGTTCAGCGCCAGGATCGCGTCCCATTTCTCCTCTGGAAAGCTTTCGACCGGCGAGACGTGCTGGATCCCGGCATTGTTGACCAAGATGTCCACGCGGCCAAATGTCGCACTGGCCTGCTCGATCAGGCCGCGCGCTTCCGCCGCAATCATCAGATTGGCGCGATTGAAGGCGACCCGCGTGCCATGGGCCTGGGCAAGGTCGCTGCAAGTTTGCTCGATCTGATCGGAATCGCCGAGCCCGTTCAGCACCACATCGGCACCGGCTTCAGCGAGCTTGTGGGCGATGCCCAGGCCGATGCCGCTGGTCGACCCGGTGACGACCGCGACCTTGCCGGCGAGCATCCGCTCCGTGCAGGTCATCGGCTGTGCGTGGATGTTCATCTGGGTTCCTCTCGTCAAAGCTTGGCGGTGAAGTGCCGAAACTCCGCGCGGAGATGAAATGCCGTTGGCGCATCGACACGATGCAAAGCTGCGATTGGAGAAGCTTCAGTCTGCCCGACTAGGTGAGGACCGTCATTTTCTACCCAGACGGAGACGCAATCATGTTGACCCCCATTGTTCGCCGCACGATCGGCGCCACGCTTGCCGCCGCCGCATTTGCCGGTGCCTCGCCGGCGATAGCCGGCCAGTGCACCGCGGAAGGCGCCAACGCGCTTGCGGGTGCTCCCACTGCACCCAAGGGCGTTACCGACGACGTGCTCGGCTCCATTGATCTCGGCCCAGAGATCGAGGTTGCGGACCGCCAGCTCCGCATGCGCAAGCTGGTTGTCCAGCCGGGCGGAGTGGTGCCGCTCCACAGCCATAAGGACCGTCCCGCATTGATTCTGACGGTGTCGGGCACGATCAAGGAATATCGCAGCACATGCGCCCAGCCGATCGTCCACAAGGCGGGCGACCTGACACGCGAAGCGGAAGGCATCAGCCACTATTGGGTGAACGAGGGCAAGGTGCCGGCGGTTCTCTACTCGGCCGACGTCCATCACGGCATGTAATCTGTCCCCGCCGCCGGCAGCCCCTGAGCCGGCGGCCCGCGGCGCCCGGCCCTGCCCCCCAGCCGGGCGCCGCCCCATATTCTTCGAGGCATCTCCAAGATGGCGACCGCAGCCCTGACGCCGCCTGGCGCCCGCCTGCTCAGCCCGGCGGTGGTCGGGCTGATCGGCTTCCTCACTCTTGTCGACCTCTTCGCGACCCAGGCAATCCTGCCGAGCCTCGCAACGCTCTATGGCGTGCCCTCCGCATCGATCGGCTTGGCTGCGAATGCCAGCACGCTCGGCATGGCAATAGCCGGCCTGCTGGCGGGCGTGCTCGGACGGCATGTGGATCGACGTCGCGGCATCGGGTTCAGCCTGGCCTTGCTGGCCGTGCCGACCACACTGCTTGCGGCGGCGCCGGACCTGACCGTCTTTGCCCTGTTGCGGCTCGCGCAAGGGCTGTGCATGGCGACGGCCTTCACCCTGACCCTAACCTATCTGTCCGAACGGTGCAGCCAGACCGGCGCCACCACCGCGCTTGCGGCCTATGTGACCGGCGGCGTCGCCAGCAATCTGGTCGGCCGCCTTGCCGCCGCGATGCTTGCCGGCGTGCTGGGGCCGCGCGCCAGCTTTCTCGTCTTCGCGGTCCTCAATCTTGCCGGCGCCCTGCTGGTGGCGCGCGCTCTCTCTCGCGGAGCGCCGATCCGGGGGGACGGCACGGCGCAGCCCTTCTGGGCCGGCTGGGCTTTCCATCTCGCCGATCCACGCCAGCTGCGTCTCTACCTGATCGGCTTCCTGATCCTGTTCGGCTTTATCGGCACCTTTTCCTATGTCGGCTTCGTGCTGGCCCGCCCTCCGGTCGCGCTCTCGATGGCCGCGCTGGGCCTCGTTTTCCTCGTCTTTGCCCCGTCGAGGTTGACCACGCCACTCGCCGGCGCTGCCGCCAACCGGATCGGCCCCGCGCCCGCGCTCGCCGGCTCACTGCTGCTCGCGATCGCAGGCCTGCCGCTTCTCCTTGCCACGGCTCTGCCGCTGCTCCTCCTCGGCCTTGCGCTTGTGGGCGTCGGCACCTTTTTCGCGCAGGCCGTGGCGACAGGCCAGGTCGGACGGGCCGCGACCAGCGACCGCGCCGCCGCCAGCGGCCTTTATCTCAGCTTTTATTATTGCGGCGGCCTGGCCGGCGCGGCCGTGATCGGTCAGCTTTTCGATCGGCTCGGCTGGCCGGTCGCGGTCGGCGGCGTCGGCCTGGCGCTCGCCCTCGCCGTGCTGCTCGGTCTGGGAGTGCGGCGATGAACGAGCGCTATCTGCGCGGCGTCGAGATCCTGCAGCGGCTGCACGGCAATCCGCTCGAGAAGGTCACCAACGCCGTCGCCGAAATCGCTCCGGACTTCGCGCGAATGACGATCGAGTTCCCCTTCGGCGACCTCTACGCCCGCGGCGGTGCCGACCTGCGCACGCGCGAGATCGCCGCTGTATCGGCCCTCGCCGCGATCGGCGCCCAGCCGCAGCTGCGCGTCCACATCAAAGCAGCGCTGCGTACCGGCTGCAGCCGGGAGGAGCTGATCGAGATCCTGATGCAGGTGAGCATCTATGCCGGGTTTCCGGCTGCGCTGAACGCGCTGGCGGGCTGTCACGACCTGCTGGCTATGCCGCCTCGGGCGAAGGCTGCGGAATAGGCTCGACGCCGCGTGTCGCCGGCCATTGGTGACGCCGCGCCTCGCGGACGAAGGCGCCGACCGCCGGCGAATGGGGCCGCCCCCGCACGGTGGCCAGGTAGACAGTGCGCATATAGGCCGGCTCCACCAGCGGGCGCACGATCAGTTCGGGATCGGTGACGCAGCTTTCCGGGAAGAAGCCGAAGCCCAGCCCGGCCTTGATCATCGACTGCACCCAGTCGTCGCGGGTCGAGCTGAACACCTTGCGTGGGAACACGCCGCGCGCGGCTAGGTCCTTGCGCACATAGTCGAACACCTCGCAGTTGGAGCGGCTGACATAGGGCTGTTCGTGCAGGTCCGCCGCGCGCACGGTCTCGCTGGCGACCAAGCGATGATTGTGTGGCAGGACAGCGACGAAGCATTCCTCGAAAATCGGCACACAATGGAAGCTCTCCGGCATTTCCTCCGGCACGCCGATCACGCCGATCTCCAGCTCGCCCTTTTCAAGCGCCTCGATCATCTGCGGTGCGCCCCCGTCATGGATGCGCACTTCGACCTCCGGATGCTGGGCTGTGAAGCGAGCGATCAGATCTGCGATCAGTCCGGCAGACACGGTGCACATCACGCCAATCGTCAGCGTCGCGTGGTCGAGCTTAGAAAGCGCCTTGGCGCTCTCCTTCGCGGCACGCGTTTGCGCCATCACCTGCTCAAGATAGGGCCGCATCATCCGCCCCAGTTCGGAAAGATGCGTATTGCCCCGCTCACGGTGAAAGAGTGGGCCGCCCAGTTCCGCCTCCAGCTGCTGGATGGCGCGGGTTAGGGCGGGCTGGCTGACATTGCACTGTTCGGCCGCGCGCGTGAAATTGAGCGTGTTCGCAAGGGCCACGAAATAGCGGACCTGTTGCATTTCCATGGGCGGTCTCCCGCCACATCATTACACCTGCGCAAGGGTCTCCGCCAGCCGCTTCCCGTGCAGCTTTTGCATGGAACCGATGCGGCAAGAGTAGCGGACGCGCGGCGCCGCCCGGCCGACAATGCGGCCCGTCCCGACCCATCGGGGCCTCGATTCAGGAGACCAGACATGAAGACTGTGACCATCGCGTCCGCCGCGGCGGTGCTGTCGGCGCTAACCGCCGGCGCTGCGCTCGCCGCCCCCGTCAAGCCGCAGCCGACCAAGGAAAAATGCTACGGCATTTCGCTCGCGCACAAGAATGACTGCGCCGCGGGTCCCGGCACCAGCTGCGCCGGCACCAGCCGCGCCGACTATCAGGGCAATGCCTGGAAATATGTCGCCAAGGGCACCTGCACGGCGATCAAGACGCCCAAGGGTAATGGCTCGCTGACGCCGAAAAAGGCCTGATCGCATGTCCCCGACCGCCGGCCTGGGCCTCAAGCCCCAGCATTTCGCCGAGGCGATCGCCTGTCCGGCGGCGGGGCTGTGGTTCGAGATCCACGCAGAGAATTATATGGTCGATGGCGGCCCCCGACTCGCCATGCTCGACGCCCTTAGGGGCGAGCGGCCGCTTTCGGTGCATGGTGTCGGCCTATCGATCGCCTCCGCCGAGGCACCCGATCCCATCCATTTGAACAAGCTGACTCGGCTGGTCGAGCGCTGCGAGCCCTTCCTCGTGTCGGAGCATCTGGCCTGGTGCAGCTTGGGCGAGCGCTGCTTCCCTGATCTGCTGCCTTTTCCGCGCAGCAGCGACGCGCTGCGGCTGATCGTGCGCAATATCGACATTGTCCAGACTGCGCTGCGTCGGCCGATCCTGATCGAGAACCCAACCGTCTATATGGAGCTAGACGGGCATGACTGGAGCGAGACCGCGTTCCTAAGCGAACTCGTGGCGCGAACCGGCTGCGGGCTGCTCGTCGACCTGAACAACATCGTCGTCAGCGGCCACAATCTTGGCTTCGATCCGACTGAATATCTCTGCGAACTGCCGGGGCATGCGATCGGCGAATATCATCTCGCCGGCCACAGCCGCGACTCTGCCGCGGACCTGCTAATCGACAGCCACGACGCGCCCGTTGCCGACACGGTCTGGGCGCTGTTCGACGAGGCCGTGCGCCGGTTCGGCTGTCGCCCCACCTGATCGAACGCGACGGCAACCTCCCGCCCTTTGACCAGTTGCTCGCCGAGCGCGAGCGGGCGCTGGAGGCAATCCATGCCTGAGCTCGCATCCTTCCAGGCGCAGTTCGCCGCGCGTCTTTTGCAGCCCTGCGATGCGCGCGATGGACTGACGGTCCATCGCAACAACTGGGTGTTTGCAACCGCCGAGGCGCTCGGCGACCTCTACCCGACCGTCCGCCGGCTGATCGGCCCGAAGACATTTGAGGCCGCCGCGCTCGACTTCATCGCGCAGGAGCCGCCCGCTTCGCCGATCGTCAGCCGCTATGGCGCGAGTTTTCCCGATTTCCTCTGCGACCAGCCCTGGATCGCGGACCTGCCCTATCTGCCCGATGTGGCGGCGATCGACCGCCTCTATCTGGAAGCGCTGCTCGCCGCCGACGCCGAGCCGCTCGACCCGACCAGCCTCGCCGATCTGGCGCCGACCGGCTGGGCGACGCTTCGCCTCCTAATGCATCCGGCGACGCGTATCGCCTGGTTCACCACACCGGCCCCAACGATCTGGCTTGCTCATCGCGCCGACGAAGTCCCGGACGGGTTCGCCCCTGGATGGCGGCCGGAAGGAATATTGATCACTCGCCCAGAGCAGCGCGTCGAGGCGCGCGCCCTCGACCGTGCCGAGCACCGCCTGCTGTTTGGCATCCGGTCAGGCGAGACCGTCGGCGAAGCGGCGCTCGCTGCCGCCGGCCTCTCTTCTGAAGGCGATTTCGCGGCGCTGTTCGCCCGCACCCTTGAGAGCGGTGCCCTTGCTGCACTCCGTCCATAGGAAAGGATATCCGATGGCTTCGATTGCTCCGACCCGACCCGCCGCTTCCGAACCCTTGCTCGCCGCGCCGGCACGGCTGGCGGAACGGCTGCTGCCCCTGTCGCTGCTGCTGCTCGTGCAGCGGCTCGGAATAGCCGCGATTTTCTTCCTGTCCGGCCGGACCAAGGTCGAAGGCACGCTCACGCTCACCGACAGCACTTTCGAGCTGTTCCAGACAGAATATGCGTTGCCGCTGATCTCGCCGGTGACCGGCGCCTACCTCGCCGCCTATGCCGAACATATTTTCCCGATCCTGCTCGTGCTGGGGCTGTTTACCCGGGGCGCCGCCGTCGCTCTGCTCGGCATGACGATGGTCATCCAGATCTTCGTCTATCCCGACGCCTGGCCGACGCATCTGAGCTGGGCCGGCCTCCTTCTCCCCCTCATCGCCATGGGCGGCGGCCGCTTCGCGCTCGACCGCCTGTTCCGCATCGCCTGACAAGGAGCATCGATCATGACCTCTCTCCCCGCGTCCGCCCGCAGCCGCATGACGGTGGGCCTCGCCGCGCTCGCCGCGCTCGGCCTTGCCGCCGCTCAGCCCGTCCATGCCGCCACGCCGACACCTGCCGCTGCCGCCGAGGGGGTGCTCACCCAGAAGAGCGACTATGGCTTTGACGAGACGATCGCCCGGCTGAAGGCCGATATCGCCGCCAAGGGCATCCGCTTCTTCGATGCGATCGACCAGGCGGAGCTCGGTGCCGGCGCCAACCTATCGCTCCGCCGCTCGACTCTCCTCCTATTCGGAAATCCGCCGCTGGCGTGCAGTTCCTGCAGGCCAACCCGCTCGCCGGTCTCGATTGGCCGGTGCGCATGCTGGTGACCGAAGAGGCGGACAGCAGCGTGTCGATCGCCTGGACGGACTTCGCCTATGTGCAGCGCCGCTACCGCATCGCCGGCAAGGACGCGCAGCTGAACATGGCGAGCGAAGTCGCCGCCGCGATAGCGCACAGCACGTCCAAATAGGTGACCGCAATGATATTGCTTTGGCTCACTTCAGCGATGCTCGTGCCGCCTACGGAGGCCGAAGAGCCTCTCCACGAGGAGCCCGGCTATGGCCGGCAGATGACTGTCGCGGAAATCAAACGCGATTTCGTTGGAAACAGTCTCGTCTGGGGCGAACCCGGCGCCAGGCGCATCCGCCATATCGCGCCGGACGGGACTTTCGTGGGCGGCAGCCCAGGCCTTCGTTGGCACCTTCGCGATTATGACAATCTTTTTTGCGTCGAGTCGGGCGATCCTGCGACCAGCGGGTGTGTCCAGCTGCTCCGGTCAGCCAATCGCATCACTCTCCGCCGCAAGGACGGCCTCATCGAGCTGACGGCCGATCTCGAGGTCGGCAATGCCCTTCCTCGATAAACGCTCGTCGGGATGCACCTGACCGGCTCCTGCTTTCCGCTCTATGGACGATGGTCTTGGAGGTGCCCGAACCAAACGTTTGATCGAGTCTCAAGAGTCCGTCTTCCAAGAGCAAAACAAAGAACCCGCAGCACAGGAGAATATCGCGCGGGGAGCAGAGATCCGATATACTGGAGAGGTATCAGGAAATGGTGCCCAGGGACGGACAAGAGAAAACATTGTTTCTCAATGTTTTGGTAAAAGGTCGGGAAGTCGATTGTTCCCGTGTAGAACCGTGGAACCACAAAGCGAGTTCCCCACCATTGTTGAGTCGACACGCCGCCGCAACAGCGCGAGTAGGCGAAACTTGCGAAGCCAAAGGTGGTTGTGCCGAGCTAGACCTCACGCCCTCGGGAAATACCACGCATGTTATTCGACGTCCCGGCAGAAATCGACGAGATTGGTGGTGCCCAGGCCATCCCGGATCGCCCGCTGCAGTGGATCTCCGTCGCGCCAGGTGCTCCATACTTCGTAGAGGAGGATGGCGCGCCTTGGACACCAGTCGGTCAAGATGACGCGATCACCTGGCCCGAGCTCGCTGGCGTGTTCCGTCGCCGCGATTTGCCCGGCGTTGAGCGGCACCTGCGCTGGCTCAAGGCGCACGGTGTCACCTGCCTGCGTTTAATGATGGAATACGCGCAGGTGCGGCACCGTTACTTCGAGCGTCCCGCTGGTCACGTGGTGCCCGATATGGTGCGCGTGTGGGACGACCTTTTTGCCATGTGCGAGCGCGTGGGCTTGAGAATTCTGCTGACGCCAGTCGACACCTTTTGGACTTGGCTACACTGGCGCTGGCACCCCTGGAACGAAGCCAATGGCGGGCCGCTTGACCATCCCTCCCGGCTTCTGCTGTGCGGCCAGACCCGGGGTTTGATCAAGAAGCGGCTGTCCTTTGCGGTGCAGCGCTGGGGCGGGTCTGGAGCGCTCTTTGCGTGGGACTTGTGGAATGAGATCCACCCCGCTCAGGCCCAAGATAGTGCTGATTGCTTCGGTGAGTTCATCCACGACCTATCCTGTCATGTGCGAACGCTGGAGCTAACACTATACGGTCGCACTCATCCTCAGACAGTTTCGCTGTTCGGCCCCGAGCTGGTCCTTCAGCCGCACCTCGATATGCGAAGCCCGATATTCCGCCACCCGGACCTCGATTTCTGCAGCCTTCACATCTACGGCAAGGGTGCGATCGACAACCCCAAAGGACACCGTGACGCCGGCCGTATCGATGGCTCGGGAAGTGCGGATGTGCCTATCCGAAATCACGGACAGCCGCCCCTTCTTCGATAGCGAGCACGGGCCTATCCACGCCTTTAAAGATAAGAAGCGGACGCCTCCTGAAAACTTCGATGACGAATATTTCCGGCACATGAGCTGGGCGCACCTGACTTCGGGAGGGGTCGGCGGTGGAATGCGCTGGCCGAACCGGCGCCCGCATATTTTGACACCGGGCATGCGAAGGGCGCAGCTCGCGATGTCGAAGTTCCTGCCACTGATAAACTGGAACACCTTCAACCGACGTAATTTGAATCAAGAGGTGAAGACGACCGGCTTTCACGTTTCCGCATGTGGAGACGAGCACCAGGCTTTGCTTTGGCTCATTCGCCGCGGCAATCGCTGTGGACGTGGCATGGTGTTTGCGGGTTCTGCTCGAACGGCAAATGTCGAGCTGCCTAGTTCGCGCAACGGAACCTATGTTGTGACCGGCTGGGACACTTACGCGGGCAAGGTGACGGAAACGCATCAGACACAGGCGCAGAATGGGCTGCTTCGCTTCACCACAGCCCCGATCGAAGCAGACCGTGCCTTCGCTATTCGCCAAGCGGGTCAACGCTGACGCACTCGAGTCACTTCGGCCGCAAAGTATCCGAGCGTGAGGGCCAGAAAGTTGGTGCTGCGCGGTATTTCCCCGCATTGGCTGTGGGCTGAGGGGGAGCTATTGCTTACCGCGATGACGCTGCCTCACTGGTGGAGCCGTGCCCAACGGGTCGCTCGAACCTTTCAATCGTCCACGAAGGGCGAGCGGACCGCGCGCCACTCGGTTTACGTAATCCTCCTGCACGATCCCGCGCGGGAGGGGAGGTGGGGCCTTTACGTCGGTCAGACGGCGCGCGATCCGGACTGGCGCTTCGACCAGCACAAGGCAGGATATCGCTCGAGCGCCGCGGTGCGCCGCTTTGGCGTCCGGTTGGTCCCGGATCTGTTTCAGCACCTGAATCCGGTCAGCGAGTGGGAGTCGCGAGAGCTCGAGGAGGCTATGGCAGACGCGTTCCGGTCGATCGGGATTTGGGTCGAGGGAGGACACTAAGACCTTGGCGGCGCGCCTCAGCGCGCGCGGCAAAATCATAGAGTCGCAGCGCGCACAGGCGCAGAATGGAGTGCTTAGCTTCAGCACGGCCCGGATCGCGGACCGCGCCTCCGCAGTCCGCCGCACATTGATGGCGACGAGCTCACGAACACCCCGCGGCAAAATCTCAGCTTGCCGGCGGAGCGTGTCCAAACTGTCAATTCAGCCATCTTGGTTCCGCAAAAAAATCTTGCAATAACCGCAGCTTACCCGAAAGCGCAGGAGCCAAGCTAGTCGCGCTCCGAGTAGCGGAGTTGTTATGCTGAGGTGCTGCTGCCGCTACCGTTCAGAGCCTCATGGAGCGCCTCGGTGACGGCCGCTGCGGAATATGGCTTCTGGAGCAACGGAAAGCCGTGCTGCCCCTCCTCCACGAGGATATGGCTGTAGCCGCTGGTTAAGACGATCGGCAGCTGCGGGATGCGTTCTCTCACGATCTTAGCCAAATCGATGCCACCCATTCCGGGCATGACAACATCGCTAAACAGCACGTCGAAAACGGCGCCGCTTGAAAGAAGGTCCAGGGCGGCTTGGCCTGAGTCAGCCACCTGAGCCACAAAGCCGAGATCCTGGAGGAGATCGACCGCAAAGGCTCGCACGTCCGCGTTATCCTCGACAATCAAGACGCGGCTGCCGGCCCGGCGTTCACTCAACTGGAGTTTTTCCTCTAACTCTTTTGGTCGATCGTCCCGTGCAGGAAGAAGCAGGCGAAAAGTCGTCCCCTGGCCTAAGCTGCTCTCGACTCGGATCTCTCCATCAGACTGCTTCGTGAACCCATAGACCTGGCTCAAGCCGAGGCCAGTTCCCTTGCCAACCTCCTTGGTGGTGAAGAAGGGCTCGAAGACCCGGTCGAGCTTCTCGGGCTCGATACCGTGACCAGTGTCGGCAACCTCAACGCAGACGAACTCGCGTTCGTTTTCCGGGTCACGACGAATGGAAATCTTCAGTTCGCCCTCACCATCCATAGCGTCGCGAGCGTTCACGGCCATGTTCACAATTGCGGTTTCAAACTGGGCTGTATCCGCCTGGACGAAGCAGTCGGGACAGTCTGCGTCGATTGTCAGGCGTATACGTGACCCGAGCACGCTCCTGAGCATCTCGGCGATCGAGGTAATCCGAAGACCCGCATCGAACACCTCTGGACGAAGGGCCTGCCGTCTCGCGAAGGCCAACAGTTGCCCTGTCAAGCGAGCAGCTCGATCCGCTGTGTCTGCAATCGCGTCAACATAGCGCCGGCGCTTGTCATCAGTCAGATCGTCGCGCCTTAGAACGTCCGCCGATCCCCTGATCACGGTGAGAAGATTGTTGAAATCGTGAGCGATACCTCCGGTTAGCTGTCCGATCGCCTCCATCTTTTGACTCTGGCGAAGCGCGTCATTGGCGATTTCCAGCTCGCGCGTTCGCTCAGCAACCCTTTGCTCTAGGGTTTGCTTTGCCCGCTGCGCGGCCTCGAACAGCCGCGCATTGTCGATCGCCACCGCTGCCTGACCTGCAAGACCCAGAAGCAGGCGCTCAGATTCGTCGTTGAAAACTCCGGGCTCGGGATGCGCAAAGAACAGGCCGCCGATGACTTCACCAGACCGGGAGATTACCGGCACGGCGAGGTAGCTGCGCACCGGAAGGTGCCCGTTTGGCATGCCCTTATGTGGCGCGTTCTTGCCGTATCTCGGGTCAGCCAAGATGTCATCGGAGCGGACCACGCCTTCACCCTTGAAGGTGGGGGCGAACACTTCGGTTGCACGAGGATGGCCGAAGCTGTCGAAGTCCGCCCGCTCAGCACCCGATAGGCAATATAGCAGGAAGCTCTCGCCGACATCGTTGATCACGTTGTAGAAGAAGGCTCCAAACTTCGCCCCGCTCAGCTGGACTCCGGCATCTGTAACAATCTGGACGACACGCTCCAAATCGAGCTCCGCGGCCAGCGCCTGACCTGTTTGGTTCAGAACATCGAACTGCGCCTGCTTTGCCTTGTCCTGCTCTATGTTCCGAGCTTCAATGACAGTGCCGACGGCAGCGCCACTGCGGTCCCGAAGCGGGCTCGCGGTGAAGGCGACCGGGTAGAAGCTCCCGTCAGGAGCTACAAAAAGCTCTTCGCCTTGCATTTGCGCCCGCTCAGGGAACGCACGGTCAATCGGGCATTCGTTCGAGGGATATTGAGACCCGTCAGGCTTCTTGTGATGGATCACATCGTGGAGGGGGCGGCCTTGCATTTGCTCGAACGAGTAGCCGGTGAGCTTTTCGGCCGCGGCGTTTGCGTAGACGCACTGCTGGTTATGATCCTGAAGGAACACGGCCATTGTTGTGTTAGCGAGGATTGCGTCCAGACGCTGACTCGTTTCGCGCAGCTCTTCCTTGGCTGCCAACTCCTAGGTCACGTCTCTATAGAAAACAGCGACCCCAGCTTGAACAGGGACGATGCGTGACTCAAGCCAGGCGCTGTGCCCGCCAGGCCACCTTTGATGGTGAGTGTAGATCTGCGTGTGCCGGTTGAGCATCACGGACCTGAACCGCTCGCCAAGCTCCGAGTCCTCCAACCCGGGGGTGAGGTCCCACAGCGTCCGGCCAAGAAGCGTGTCCTTGGGTCGCCCATCGAGATCGATTGCGGCCCTGTTCACATCGAGGAGTCGGAACTCACGATCTAGGAGAAAGAACGCCTCGGACATGTTTTCCAACACGTCCCGCGCATAGGCACCCGGATCTGCATCAGGGTCGATCCCGGTATGAGTCAAAGCAACTCCAGCGTGTGAGCCAATCAACGGCCGCGGATCGCCTATCATCACACATGACCATGGCAAGGGCGATATCGGACAGCACGGTAACTAACGAACCCGATAGTTCCGCCGTTGCATCGTTCGGAACAACGTGAGCGCTTGACCGCCTTGCGGCCATGCTCAACAGCAGTGACCTTCGAACGCAAGCTTCACTCGCGCGCTGTTTGGCGCAACAGACCTACTCCGACGTCGACAGGCGGAGTTCATTTAGATCGCTGCCCAAAACCGCTGCAGCCGCTTTGTAGGCGCGGGCATTCACGTGGAGTCCCGCTTGCGAGCACAAGTGTAGTGCTCCTTAGCTAATCGCCGGCGAGCTCAGTCACGAGCTCCTCAGCGGACTGCGTGCGAATAACTTCGTCCTCGAAATCCCCGGTGAGCAGCCATCGGCCGTTCATCTCCACGAGCCGCTTGTTCTCACCGGGGGGCTTGGCGCCCGGCTGGAAACTGAGAGCGATAGCTGTAGGGCCCGCATTAACCCGCTGAACGTTCGCCGCCTTGGCCGCGATTTGCAGCCGAGCTCTAACGAACAAGCGCTGTGCCTCGGCTGGTGGCTCGCCAAAACGGTCGGCGAGTTCGTCCTCAAAGCTTTCCAGCTCCTGCTTATCACGAAGGCGCGCCAAGCGGCCGTAAAGGCCGATGCGGATGTCTTCGTCTGCGATCCAGCTTTCGGGGAAGCGGCCGCTGGCCCCGATGTTGATCTCGGCAGTCCAGTCGTCGACGCCTTCACCGCGAACGCTTCGCAGAGCTTGTTCGAGCAGGTGCTGGTAGAGGTCGACGCCGATCAGCTTCACATGGCCTGCCTGCTCCTCGCCAAGCAGGTCGCCGGCACCACGCATGTCGAGATCGCGGGCGCTGATTGCGAAGCCGGCACCGAGCCGATCGAAGGCCTGCAGCGTCTGCAGCCGAGACATCGTCCGGGGCGCGATTTCTCGGCCCGCTTCGGTCAGGAGGTAAATTTGACCCCGGCGAGCACCGCGACCGACTCTACCTCTGAGCTGGTGCAGCTGAGACAGGCCGAAAAGATCCGCCTTCCACACGATCATTGTGTTGGCCCGAGGCACGTCCAGACCCGCTTCGATGATATTGGTGGCAAGCAGGACATCTCCATCCCCGCCGGCGAATGCCACCATGGCCTCGTCGATCTCCGCTGCCGGCATCTTGCCATGCGCTTCGTGGATATTCAGCTCGGGCGCGAGCGTCCGCAGCTTCTCGGCCATGCCTGCCATGTCGTCGATGCGAGGAACGACGACAAAACTTTGCCCACGGCGGCTCCGCTCGCGAAGGAGCGCCGTGCGAACCAGTTGCTCATCGAATGACGTGACCGAGGTGCGGATGGGCTGGCGCCGCGCCGGGGGCGTCGCGATAATCGAAAGCTGCTGCAGCCCAACCAGCGCCTGCTGCAAGGTCCGCGGGATGGGCGTCGCGCTAAGCGTCAACACGTGCTTTGCACCCAAGCCGCGTAGCTTCGCCTTGTCGGCCGCGCCGAATCTCTGCTCCTCATCAACGATGACCAGGCCCAAATTCTGGTAAGCGACGCCCTTACCGGCGACGGCGCCAGTGCCGATCACAACCTGCACGGACCCGTCCTGCACGCCAGCGATAACCGCCTTCCGCTCGGCCGGCGTCGACAGGCGGGAGAGGCCTGCCACCACGATCCCCGCCTCTTCAAAACGAGACTTGAACGTCTCAAGATGCTGCCGGACGAGAACGGTAGTCGGCGCGGCGAGAACCACCTGCTTGCCGGCGAACGCTGCTACGGCCGCTGCGCGAAGCGCTACTTCGGTTTTTCCATAACCCACATCGCCGATGACGAGCCGATCCATGGGCTTGCCCGATGCAAGATCCGATCGGATCGCCTCAATCGCCCGGATCTGGTCCACAGTCTCGGTAAATGGAAACCCGGCCGCGAAACGTTCATATGCCGCCGACTCTGGTTCCAGCACGGGCGCGGTCTCTTTGAGCCGCTCTTGAGTGAGCGTGACGAGCGCCCGGGCACTTTCGGCAATGGTGCGATCGATTTCTTGGCGGCGCTTCTCCCAGGACGAGCCATCAAGCTTGTCCAGCGTGACCGCCCCTTCCTCCGCGCCATAGCGCCAGATACGGTGAGCTTCTGTTGCGGGCACTAGCCGGCGCGCTTCCGTTGCGAAGCGAAGAACGATCGCGTCTTCCCCCGTTGGCAAGGCTTCCAAGCCAGCAATAACTGCAAGTCCATGATCTTCGTGGACGATCACATCTCCGACCTTGATCTCACCGATGCGAAAATGATCGAAGTCGATCGTGCCGCTCTGCTCGTCCCCCCGCTGCGCGCGGCTCCCCAGAAGATCTCCCGCTGCGATGGCGACAATGTCTCGCCACCGGAAACCGCGCGTCAGTGGCAACTCCAAGGACAGAACGGATCCGGCATTCGCGCGCCTCACGTCCTGCCATGCGGCGACTGGCTCGGGTGCGACCTTGAGAAGCTTCTCGAACCGGCGCGCTACGAACCTTAGATCACGAGGGCTCCCGACCAGCACGAGTTTGTTACCCGCTTGCAGCTCTTTCCGGGCATAGCCCGCGAAAGCCCCCGACGGATTGCGATCTTCCACGAAACGCGGCGGCGGCTCGCCCACGTCTTCACCGATTTGAAGAACCTCATGCGCGATCATCGCCGCGCACCAGCGCTCGTCTGAGCAGATGTCGGGCAAGGCGCGCGCCGGCCTGCGGCGGCCAGCGTCTGCCGCCAGCCGCAGAAAGCGTTTTCGACGGTCATCAGCCCCTGGGTCGAACACAAGCGCCGCACCTGGCAGGTGCTCCAGCAGCGGCACACCTTCGCCAAGCTCAGGCTCCTGCGCCCGTCCGACTTCCAGCGAGCGGCACTCGCCCGTCGTCAGCTGCGTAACTGGGTCATAGGGGCGGATGGACGAGATCGCACAGTCCTGAACCTCGATGCGGAACGGCTCGCCGGCGTCGGCCGGAAAGGCGTCGATTACCTGCCCGCGTAGGGCGATCTCGCCCGGCTCGTCGACGCGATCGTCAGGAACGTAGCCGATTGCCTCGAGGGTGCTGGCGAGTTCGTCCAGATCACATGACTGGCCGAGGCAGAGGATCGGGGGAGCGATGTCGAAGGCGCTTGGAGCAGGATATAACCTTGCCGCTGCCTCCGCGGTCGTGATCAGGAGAATGGCTAGACGATCCGGCTTGCCTACGGCAGTCCGCACGCGGCGCAAGGCGGCGACCCTTTGGCCTGCAATCGCCGCGGACGGAGGGACATCTTCACCAGGCAGCGCATCGCTGCCGGGACAGCGAGCAACGGTCGTATCGGGCGCCATCGCTCTTAGCGCTTGTTCAATCGCCGATGCCCGGGTCTCGTCTCGCGCGATGTAGATGAGATCGTGTGCTTCACTGAGATCAGCGACTGCAACCGCGAGCTCGCCGAGTGCGTCTGATTGATGTGGGGGAGCTTCGATCACCGAGGCCATGTTGTTCATAGGGCAGCCGAACGGGCCACGCTTGGCAGCGTTCCGGTCCGAATTCCTCCGCGGCTAGATCCCTCTCAATAAGCATGGTGCGCCCTGCAACGACGGTGCATTGCCATAGATGCGGGGCATCGAAGCTCACAGGAAGTCGTTCGCACTTACAAGCCGGGCCTGCTCAAGCGCCGCTCGGCCCGGCGTCAATGCTGGAAGACGGGAACAACGATCGGATCGCACGTGTTTCGGACTAGTCTGGCCAGAGGGTCATGCCGGCCGTTCAACGCGTTGTGCTTACCGAGGTCGCTCTTGCTCATCCGGTCACTTCAATCCACACCCCTCCGGCAACCCTCAGCACCCGCCTCTGGCCGGAGGTGGAATTCTGCAGGGTTGGACAACGAATATGGTGTTCTGAAGGAGGTGCTGCTCGCGTCGCCGCAGCACCTGCGCATCGTGCCTTGCAATCGCGTCAGCGAGAACGCTCTTCGGTCCGGGCGCACGGCCTGCGGAGTGACCGCAAAGTCTCAACACCGTGCGCTGGCGAACAAGTTAGCTAGCCTCGGTGTGCGTGTGGTCTCCGTGCAGCCACTCTCGCACCTCCCCGATCTAGCTTTCACCAGGGACAGCAGTCTGATGACACCTTGGGGGCTGATCGGGCTGCGGCCTGGAGCCGAACACCGCAAGGGTGAGGTCGACGTTGTGCTGAGTGCGGCCAAAGCGGCTGGCGTGCCAAATCTGGGCAAGGTGGAAGTCGGCTGCGTAGAGGGTGGCGACGTCTCACTTATTCGCCCAGGGCATGTCGCTATCGGCGTCTCAGGCAACCGAACGACCACCCTCGGCGCTCAAGCGCTCGGCAGCTTCTTCGAACGGGAGGGCTGGTCTGTCATCTACACGCGGGTGGAGCCAGACCTACTCCATCTCGACACGCATTTCTGCATGCTGGATCGAGACCTCGCGCTGGGGTGCATAGAAAAACTTGATCCTACGTTCCTCGATCGACTGGACGAACTCGGCATCGACATCGTGCCAGTTCGGGCGGAGGAAATTTCCAGCCTTGGCTGCAACGTGCTTTCCCTCGGCCGCAGGCGGATCATCTCGACTGGGTCAGCGCCGCGAGTGGACCAAGCCTTGGCTGACCTTGGCTTCGAGGTGCACACCATCACACTGGACCAGTTCACGCAGTGCGGAGGTGGAGTTCACTGCCTGACCATGCCCCTGCGGCGGAGCGGATGCTGACCAGACCGGATGAGTAACGCAGCCCTCTGGAATTCGGTGATTTCTCACAAAAGAGTTGCCTAACCTGAGCCGCCAGTGCGCCGCGTAGGCGTGCGACACAAGAGCTTCTCAGCAGTCCGCCGTGCGAAGTTGGACGCGGCGTAGGTCAGCACGAGGGTCAGCAATGCCGACCTGCGGCAGGGAGCCGGTTGAGCCTGCCGACATCTCGTGCACGCGCCTGGCGAGGGCGGTGAAAGCATCCATGGGCGAAACGGACGTCAGGCCGAGTGTATGTTCCGGTGGTCCCGATGGAGCCCGCGGCGTTGATGCTGTTCTATGACCACGCACCAGATACTCGCATTCGCCATCGTCGGAGCCATGATGATCCTCTTTATCTGGGGAAAGTGGCGCTACGACGTAGTTGCCGGTCTTGCTCTGCTGGCATCGATCGCCGCCGGCACGGTGCCGCCAGACAAAGCTTTTAGGGGCTTCAGCGACGACATAGTCGTTATCGTGGGAAGCGCGCTCGTAATCAGCGCTATGTGACCGAGGCTAAAGTCCCAGCCAATGCCGAGATGCCGGTCACCGTGGCAGCTCTGCTTGAGGGTGCCGAGGACGATATCGAAGTGGTTCAGCTTCTGAGTGCGGGCGCTTCCGTCGCTGATCCTGCTGCGGACGCAGAGTTTAGGGCCGGTGATCGCCTCGTTCTGCGCGGAGACCCCGAGGCGCTGGAGCGTGCCATCGCCAAGGGCGGTCTCGAGCTCGTGGGGCAGGACCGCAACGCGGCTAAAAGCGAAGGCTCTTCCGATGTCGGCGTGATCGAAGCAGTGATCATGCGGGAGTCTGTGCTCGTGGGCCAGTCCGCCGGCCGTGTCCGGCTGCACGAGCGCTACGGGGTTAATCTTCTTGCAGTCTCGCGAGCAGGACAACGCCTTACTGACCGGCTCCGCGATCTGCATCTATGTCCCGGAGACGTGCTCGTGCTCCAGGGAGCACTGGAGTCACTGCCGGACCGGTTAACCGACCTTGGATGCCTGCCGCTGGCAGAGCGGGACGTGAAGCTAGGCGGCGATCGCAAGCGTTTTTTACCACTGCTCATACTTGGTGCAGCAATGGCGCTGACTGCCGCTGGAGCCGTGCCGGTTGCCGTCGCATTCTTCGCAGCCGCAGTGTTGGTGATAACCACAGGCGCGATCTCGCCCAGAGAAGCCTACCAGCACATCGCGTGGCCCATTCTGATCATGCTGGGCGCACTCATCCCGGTCAGCGAAGCCCTCCAGTCAACGGGTGGCACCGGCCTCATCGCGAACGCCCTTTCGGACGTCTGTCGAAGAATACCGACCTGGGCGGCACTGGGTGTGGTCATGATCGCTGCGATGGCAGTGACGCCGTTTCTCAACAACGCGGCGACTGTCCTCGTGATGGCGCCAATCGGAGTAGCGCTTGCTCAGGACCTGAACCTGAGACCCGAGGCATTCCTCATGGCCGTTGCGGTCGTTGCGGGTTGTGACTTCCTCACGCCTATTGGGCACCAATGCAATACGCTCGTCATGGGGCCAGGCGGCTATCTGTTCTCCGACTATGCCCGTCTCGGGGCGCCGCTCTCGATCTTGGTTGTGCTCACGGCTGTGCCGTCGATCCTTGCTGCGTGGCCGCTTCGATGACCGTTCCGCTCAGCGGGTAAGGACAGAGGCTCCATCCCGCTTGTCTTGGGAAAATGGCGTGGCTCCGATGCCTATTCGCTCTTTTTGCGGGAAACCAACGCCTTCCAAGTCGTTGCGGCATGATGGATCAGCTTCCGACCCCGCCTGGAGGGGCGCACCTCCGCACCATAGCGATGCCTCGCGATGCAAACCCAAGTGGGGACATCTTTGGCGGCTGGACCCTTTCGCAAATGGACCTGGCGGGCGCCACCTTTGCGGTTGAGCGAGCAGGCGGTCGCGTCGCGACGATTGCCATTGACGCTATGAAGTTTCTGCGGCCGATCGCGGTTGGAGACGAGGTCAGCTGCTTCTGCTCCTGGGAGGACGAAGGAGCGACCTCGATCAAAGTGAAGGTCGAGACCTGGACCCGTGTTCGCGGCGGCAAGGAAGCCGAAAAGGTGACCGAAGGCATCTTCACCTACGTGGCCATGACGGAGGAAGGCAAACCCCGGCGACTTGATGATGAGGCCTGAGGTGGAGCTCGCTGGCAAGGTGGCTCTGGTAACAGGCGCCGGCTCGGGGATCGGAAAGGCCGCCGCGCTTCGCTTTGCGGCCGAAGGTGCTGTAATTGGCGTGCTCAGCCAGATGGAAGACGAGGTTGAGCAAACCGCTTCCGAGATCGAGAGGAGCGGAGGCGTTGCGGTTCGGCTCGTCGCAGACGTGTCCAATGACAGAGCCCTCAAGGCGGCCGTCGAAATGCTGGTAAGCGCTCAGGGAGGGCTCGACATCGTCTTTGCCAACGCCGGCATCAACGGCGTGTGGGCACCGATCGACGAGATCCAGCCTGATGAGTGGGACAAGACCATCGCAGTAAACCTGCGAGGCACTTACCTTACCATCCACCACGCTGTCCCTCATCTAAAGCGCAGAGGGTCCGGAGCTATCCTGATCACGTCCTCCATCAACGGAACCCGCGTCTTCTCAAATGCAGGCGCGACTGCCTACTCCTCAACGAAGGCTGCCCAGCTCACCATGGGTCAGATGCTCGCGGTCGAGCTGGCCAAGCACCGTATCCGTGTAAACGTGATCTGCCCCGGCAAGATCGACACGGCCATCCAGGCCAAGACTGAGAAGCGGAACATCGAAGAAGCAGCAGAGGAGGTAGAATATCCTGATGGCAAGATACCGCTAACGGATGGAGAAGGTGGCGACGCTGCTGAGGTCGCCGAACTGGCACTCTTCCTCGTATCAGAGCGAGGCCGCTTTATTTCGGGAACGCCAATCTGGATCGATGGAGCACAGTCCACGCTCGTAGGATAGTTGTGGCGGGTAGTCGTCAGCGAGGAACCTCTGACGTTCCATAAGGTTAGTCGCTCGCCTGCAGGAGATTGGCGCGTGCTCGCAATGAACTACAGAGGACCCTACCGGGTTCGCGTCGAAGAAAAGCCGATGCCGAAGATCGAGCATCCTCGTGACGCGATTGTTCGCGTCACCCGCTCTTGCATCTGCGGATCAGACCTTCACCTCTACCATGGTATGGTGCCCGATACGCGGGTCGGAATGACCTTCGGCCATGAGTTTTGCGGCATAGTCGAGGAGCTCGGTTCCGAGGTCACCAACCTGAAGGTCGGTGATCATGTGCTCGTGCCCTTCAACATCGCCTGCGGCCAGTGCCACTTCTGCAAGCAGGGGCTCTATGGGAACTGCCACGAGTCCAACCCGATGGCGACCGCGGCGGCGGGCATCTACGGCTACTCCCATACAGCCGGAGGTTATGATGGTGGCCAAGCGCAATATGTCCGCGTCCCCTATGCCGATTTCGGACCTACAATCATCCCGGACTGGATGGATCCGGACGACGCCGTTCTTCTGACTGACGTGGTGCCGACGGGCTATCAGGCGGCTGAAATGGGCGGCATACAGAAGGGCGATACCGTGCTGGTGCTTGGCGCTGGCCCGGTGGGACTCCTAGCTGCGCGATCAGCGTGGCTCTTCGGCGCCGGTCGGGTGATTGTGCTCGACTATATCGACTATCGGCTGGAGTTCGCCCGCAGCTATTGCCCTGCCGAGGTCTACAACTTCCAGGAGCTCGACGACGTCGTCGTTTTCATGAAGAAAACCACCGATGGGCTAGGCGTCGACGTGGCGATTGATGCCGTGGGCGGCGATGCGAAGGGCAACTTCCTGCAGACAGTGTTCGGCACCAAGCTGAAATGGGAAGCAGGAAACGCAATCCCGGCGCACTGGGCTATCAACTCGGTCAAGAAGGGCGGCATCGTGTCGATCGTTGGCGTTTACGGACCAACCGGCAACATGGTCCCGCTCGGCAATATCGTGAACAAGGGCCTGACGATCCGTGCCAATCAGGCGGCAGTGAAGCGGCATGTGCCCAAGCTGATCGAGCATGTGAAGGAAGGTCGGATCAACCCGAAGGGCATCATAACTCATAGGGTGCCGCTCGAGGATATCTCCGACGCCTACCACATCTTCTCCGGTAAGCTCGACAACTGCATCAAGCCCGTGCTGCTGCCCAACGGTTGAGGAACAGACCATGCTCGACGAACGCACTCGCATCGCCGCGTCTGGTGCGCCCATTGATCCAGCGGGCGTGGTCGGTTGGGGCGTTGATGCCGACGCCGAGAACGATCCGACCTATCCGTTTCGCGACCGCTCGCAAGACCAGGGTCTCACCAAGGACTGGGAGCGTCCGCCGCAACAGCAGAGCGACGTCGAGATTCTTCAGTCGATAGAGCATATCCGCACGCCTGCAGTGTTCGGGACTTCGACCCCACCGCACGCTGTAAGCGGCGTCATCCGCCGCGCTGCTTTTCGGTGGAGCGAGTCCAACTGGTTGCATTGGCTGCTGCTGATGGGCGCCGATCGGATCAACGTGGTCGAAGGTGTCGTTGAGGATCTCGGCCGCGGCAAGATCCCGAATGTTCCAGCCGAGATGGGCGCCCGTGCGGAGTGGAGACACAACAAGCGTGGGTTCTTCATCAAGTCGGCGGTTGTAATCGGAGCTGCAGTCGGCGCGGCGGCGCTGATCCGTTCTCGGAGGGATGACCACCATAAACAGCAGCCTGATCATCTGTTGTTGCAGGGGTTGGAGCGGAGCTCGGCCGATAGCTGAAACGAAGGTTCAAAGCTCCCTCCGACGGCGCATTTCTCACGAGCCCGGAATGTTAGCTTCCCAGAGACGCAGCCTCGCACAGAAGGATATGGCGGGCGGCTGCACCGATCTGGTATACTGCAGGTGCAGTCGAGGATGGTGCCCAGGGACGGGATCGAACCGCCGACACTGCGATTTTCAGTCGCATGCTCTACCAACTGAGCTACCTGGGCATGCCGCTTGGACAAGCGAAGGCGCGGCCTATAGCTGCGGCTAAAGCTCGCTGTCCAGTGGCTTGTCTTCCGCTGGCGGGCCGGGCACGCGGTAGGCGTCGCCCAGCCAGTTCAGCAAGTCGCGGTCCTTGCACCCGCGGCTGCAAAAGGGCTGGTGCTCCGCCGCGGAGGGCTTGGCGCAAAGAGGGCAGATGGTTGATGCCATGCCTCGGAGATGGGCGTCGTGAAAGCGTGGCGCAACTCCCCCGTCATTGCGAGCGGAGCGAAGCAATCCAGCGAAGCGCTCAGCCTTCTTGGATTGCTTCGTCGCTGCGCTCCTCGCAATGACGGTGCTAAGTGGGCCTACAGGAGAGAATCGATGGCCAGCCAGACCGACAATCCCGGCACGCACCTGCCCACGCTCGACGAGATGCAGCGCTGGACATGGGTGATCGGCCGCGCCCAGCAGCTGATGATGGAGCATGGCGTCGAGATGGCGATGAAGGCGACCGAGTCGCCGCCGCCCAGCGCCTTCCCGAACTTCGCCGAGGCGACAAGTCTCACCAAGGCAACAACGGACTTCTGGTCGGACGGACTGAAGCTGTGGCAGCGCTTTCTCACGCCAGGCACCGACACGGCGCCCGTCGAGAAGCCGAAGGACAAGCGCT
Source organism: Sphingomonas sp. (assembly GCF_035944535.1). Classification (GTDB taxonomy): domain Bacteria; phylum Pseudomonadota; class Alphaproteobacteria; order Sphingomonadales; family Sphingomonadaceae; genus Sphingomonas_B. Next base: position 82,309 of record NZ_DASZBC010000014.1, on the reverse strand, counting down.
TCGCCGCGCCCGAATGGCAGCAGCACCCGATGTTCGACATGATCCGGCAAAGCTATCAGCTGGTGGCCGAGCATCTGATGCGGTCTGTCGACCTGGTCGAGGGCGTGGATGAAGTGCAGCGCGAGAAGATGCGCTTTGCCGCCCGCGCCGTGGCCGATGCGATGAGCCCGTCCAACTTCGTCTTCACGAATCCCGAAGTGATGAAGAAGACGCTGGAAACCGGCGGCGAGAATCTGCTGCGCGGCCTTGAGCATATGCTGCGCGACATGCGCCAGGGCCAGCTCACCCATGTGAAGGAAGGCGCGTTCGAGCTTGGCAAGAATTTGGCCACCACGCCCGGCAAGGTCGTCAAGCGCACGCCGCTCTACGAACTGATCCAGTATAGCCCGGCCACGGACGAGGTATTCGAAACGCCGATCGTCATCTTCCCGCCTTGGATCAACCGCTTCTACATCCTTGATCTGACGCCGGAGAAAAGCTTCATCCGCTGGGCGGTGGAGCAAGGCCTGACCGTGTTCATGGTCAGCTGGAAGTCGGCGGACGCGAGCATGAAGGACGTGATCTGGGACGATTATGTCGCGGCCCAGATCGACGCGATCGAGACGATCCGGGACCTGCTCGGCGTACCCGCGGTTCACACGATCGGCTATTGCGTCGCCGGCACCACGCTCGCCGCGACGCTGGCGGTGCTCGCTGGGCGCGGCGAAAGCGAGAAGGTCGCGTCCGCCACTTTCTTCACCGCCCAGGTCGATTTCGCCCGCGCCGGCGACCTCAAGAACTTCGTCGACGACGAGCAGCTGAAGATGCTCGAGGGAATGGCTCCTGACGGTTATTTCGATGGCCGCTACATGGCCGCGACCTTCAACCTGCTGCGCGGCCGCGACCTGATCTGGAATTATGTCGTCAACAACTACCTGCTCGGCAACGACTATCCGCAATTCGACCTGCTGCACTGGAATGGCGACACGACCAACCTGCCGGCCAAATGGCACCGCGCCTATCTGACCGATCTGTATCGCGACAATAAGCTGGTCGTGCCCAAGGCGATCACCGTGCTGGGCCAGCCGCTCGACCTGCGCGAAGTGAAGACGCCCACTTACGTGCAGGCCGGCCGCGAGGATCATATCGCGCCCGCCGAGAGCGTCTGGAAGATCACCGACCATTTCACCGGCCCGGTGCGTTTCGTCCTCGCCGGCTCCGGCCATATCGCGGGCGTGGTCAACCCGCCTTCCGCCGGCAAATACCAATATTGGACCAACGACTCCGGCGCGAAGAGCCTGGAGGAATTCGTCGCCGGCGCGACTGAGACCAAGGGCAGCTGGTGGCCGGACTGGATCCGCTGGATCGCCGAGCGCGCACCCGCCAAGGTCAAGGCCGAGGGCGCACGCGTGCCGGGCGCGGGCAGCCTGCCGGCACTCGAGGACGCGCCGGGGAGCTATGTCCGCGCCCGGTAGCTTGCTGCGCACCTGCATATCGGTGGCAAAGCGGAGCGGCAGCAAGCTTGATTGACTCGGTTCCCGGATCAGGGAACAAAAGAAGAACACATGAGTCGAGTCGCACCTATGCGCCAAGAGATGCGCCTTGAACGATTGCGTGCAGAGGTGCGCGCGATCGTGGCTTCGGGCAAGGACCCTGCGGCGGTGCTGCCGTTCGGCGTGGATGCGCTGGACGGGCGGCTGGCTGGCGGCGGTCTGGCCGATGCCGGGCTGCACGAAGCGGCGGCCGCGTCGTGCGGCTATAGCGACGATGCGGCGGCGACGCTGTTCCTTGCCGGCATTGCCGGGCGGCGCGCGGGCGAGAAGGGCATGGTGCTGTGGATTGTCTCCCGCCGCGACCTGTTCGCACCCGGGCTGGCGCTGGCCGGCCTTCCCCCTGAGCGGCTGCTGGTCGCCGAAGCCGGGCGCGACGCGGATGTGCTGGCGGTGATGGAAGAAGGGCTACGGCATGGCGCGCTGGCGGCCGTGGTCGGCGAAGTTGGGCGCGCGGGCCTCACCGAAACGCGGCGGCTGCAGCTGGCGGCGGAGGAGGGCGGGACCATGGCGCTGATGCTCCGGCGCTGGCGCAAGGCCGATCCGCTGGCAGAGCCCTCGACCGCGATCACGCGCTGGCGGATCGGGCCGGCGCCCTCGGTGCCGCTGCCGACTGCCGGCGTGGGGCCTCCCTGCTGGACCGTCGAACTCGCCCGCCAGCGCGGCGGGCCCGGATTTTCGCTGATCATGGAGGCTTGCGATGCGCAGGGTCGCCTCGCTCTACCTGCCCTTTCTCCCCACCGACCGGATCAGGCAGGTGGAGAGTGGAGACGGGCGGCGTAGCCTTTCTCCTTCTTATAAACTTCCCCTCACCCCGCTTGCCTCCGGCGAGTCGCCCTCTCCCTCAGGGGGAGAGGGGATTTATCTGGGCGACGAATGCTCCTGCCCACGTGGCGGGCATTGGCGGCCAGGCGCGCGCTGGTCGGAGAATTCGAAGGAGCGGCGCGTCCGCATGGAAGCGGAGATCGCGCAGCTGCCGCTCCACCAGCGCCCGGCGATGCGGGAGCTGGGCCGGCGCAGCGAAGCGGCCGATATGCCGTTCAAGAAGATAAACCCCTCTCCCGTTGAGGGAGAGGGAGGGGCCCGCTCGCGCAGCGAGTGGGAGGGTGAGGGGGAAACTCGAACTTCGGCGTTTCCCCCTCACCCCGCTCGCGGGCCGAACGCCCGCGAGTCGCCCTCTCCCTCAAGGGGAGAGGGTTTAGTTGTCACCGTCCACCGCTCGGGCTCGCGGGTTACGCTTGCGGCGGTGTGCCGCAATGCGCTGGCGCTGGGGCTGAGCCCCGGCATGCCGCTGACCCAGGCGCGCGCGATGGTGCCGGGGCTGGAGGTGCGGGAGGCGAATCCGGATGCCGACCTGGCGCTCCTCCGCCGCATCGCGACTTTTGCGGCCCGTCGCGTGACGCCTCTGGTCAGCCTGGCTGGCAGCGACGGGCTCTGGCTCGATCTGACCGGCGCTGCGCATCTGCATGGCGGCGAGCGGCAGCTGTGCGTCGATCTGCTCCGCTATTGTTCGAAGCTGGGGCTCGGCGCGCGGATCGCCGTCGCCGGCAATGGCGCTGCCGCCCATGCGCTGGCGCGGCATGGGCCGGAGCGGCTGCTGATCTGTCCTCAAGGCGGTGAGCTGGCGGCGCTGGAGCCGCTACCACTGTCTGCGCTTCGCCTGGAGCAATCCGTGATCGACTCGATGCGCCGGCTTGGGCTGGAGCGGATTAGCGACCTTGTCGCCATGCCGCGCGCGCCGCTCGCCCGCCGCTTCGGTCAGGAGACCTTGCTGAAGCTCGACCGAGCGCTCGGCCGTGCCGCCGAGCCGTTCGACCCGGTCGTGCCGCGCGATGCGCCGCAAGCGGCCTTGCGCTTCGCCGAGCCGATCGGTGGCGCCGAGTCTATCGCTAACGCCATTGCAGCGCTGCTCGACCAGCTGATCGAGAATTTGCGGGAGGCGGGGCTTGGCGCCCGCGCGCTGCTGCTGATGTGTGACCGGGTCGACCGGCAGGTGCAGCGGATCGAGGCCGGGGCCGCGCGCGCGACCCGCGACAAGGCCCATTGGCTGCGGCTGCTCGGTCGGCACATCGAGAGCATCGATCCGGGCTTCGGCATCGATGCGATGCGGCTGGTCGCGGTCGGCACCGAGGAGCTCGGCGCCACCCCGTTCGCCAGCGACCTCGCGGCCCCTGAGGCCACGCCCGACCTGTCCCAGTTGGTCGACCTGATCGCCAGCCGGATCGGGCCGCAGCATCTTTACCGCCTCAGTGCGGTTGAAAGCGATGTGCCGGAGCGCAGCGTCCGCAAGCTGGCGCCGCTCGACACACCGGAGCCATGGCCGGACGCTTGGCCGCGCCCGCCGCGGCTGCTGCCCCGGCCGGAGCCGATCGCGAATGTTCTCGCCGAACTGCCTGATGCGCCGCCCAAGCGCTTCAGCTGGCGAGGCACGACCTACCGGCTGGTCAGGGGCGACGGGCCGGAACGCATCCATGGCGAATGGTGGAAGCGGTCTGGCGAACGCGATGCGATTCGCGACTATTTCCTCGTGGAGGATGAAGGCGGCGCCCGCTTTTGGCTGTTCCGCAAAGGCGATGGCCTTGATCCGCGCACAGGCGACCGCAGCTGGTGGATACAGGGCGGCTGCGGCTAGCCCAGAGGCTGCAACAATATTTCAGATCGATTAATCCGCGCTTGCGACTCGTAACAATGCGCGCCAAAAGATTGTGCAGCGCACAATGGCGGGGGCTCGGGTGAAGAAGATCGAAGCCATTATCAAGCCGTTCAAGCTCGATGAGGTGAAGGAAGCCCTGCACGAAGTGGGCGTGTCCGGCATCACCGTCACGGAGGCGAAGGGCTTCGGCCGGCAAAAAGGCCATACCGAGCTATACCGCGGTGCGGAATATGTCGTCGACTTCCTGCCCAAGGTGAAGCTCGAAGTGGTGGTGGAAGACGGCCTTGCCGACCGTGTGGTCGAAGCGATCGCCGCCGCCGCCCAGACCGGCCGCATCGGTGACGGCAAGATCTTCGTGCTGCCGGTCGAAACCGTGCTCCGCATCCGCACCGGCGAACGCGACGCGGATGCGCTCTAAGATCGCCCGATCTGTCCTTCGTCATTCCCGCGGAAAGCGGGAAACCCAGCTTCTTTTGTCGACCTCCCGGCACTGCTGGGTCCCCGCTTTCGCGGGGATGACGAGAGAATGATTTAGCCCTTCTACTCCCGGGGAGATTACCGATGGCCGCCACTGCTTCCGAAGTGCTTCAGCGTATCAAGGACGAGGAGATCGAGTGGGTCGATCTCCGCTTCACCGATCCCAAGGGCAAGTGGCAGCATCTGTCGATGGTCGCCTCGACGATCGATGAGGATCAGCTGACCGACGGACTGATGTTCGACGGATCGTCGATCGCCGGCTGGAAGGCGATCAACGAAAGCGACATGATCCTGAAGCCCGACCTGGACGCGGTCTGGATCGATCCGTTCAGCGCGACGCCGATGATGATCATCGTCTGCGATATCGTCGAGCCCTCGACCGGCGAACTCTACAGCCGCGATCCGCGCTCGACCGCCAAGCGCGCCGAGGCGTTCCTGAAGAACACTGGCATCGGCGACACCGTCTATGTCGGGCCGGAGGCCGAGTTCTTCATGTTCGACGATGTGCGGTTCGAGAACAGCTATTCGACCAGCTATTACAAGATCGACGATATCGAGCTGCCGGGGAACTCCGGCCGCGAATATGAAGGCGGCAATCTCGGCCACCGGCCGCGCGCCAAGGGCGGCTATTTCCCGGTGGCGCCGGTCGACTCAGCGGTCGATATCCGCGGCGAGATGGTCTCGACCATGCTCGAAATGGGCCTGCCCTGCGACAAGCATCACCATGAAGTCGCCGCCGCGCAGCACGAACTCGGCCTGACCTTCGGCACCTTGGTCGAGACTGCCGACCGCATGCAGATCTACAAATATGTCGTGCACCAGGTCGCCCATGCCTATGGCAAGACCGCGACCTTCATGCCCAAGCCGATCAAGGAAGATAATGGCTCGGGCATGCACACCCACATGTCGATCTGGAACGAAGGCAAGCCGCTGTTCGCAGGCAATGGCTATGCCGGTCTGTCGGACATGTGCCTCTACTTCATCGGCGGCGTGATCAAGCATGCGAAGGCCTTGAACGCCTTCACCAACCCCACGACCAACAGCTACAAGCGGCTGGTGCCGGGTTATGAAGCGCCGGTGCTGCTCGCTTATTCGAGCCGCAACCGCTCGGCCTCATGCCGCATTCCCTATGGCGCAGGCAGCAAGGCCAAGCGCGTCGAGTTCCGCTTCCCGGACGCGCTCGCCAACCCCTATCTCGCCTATGCCGCGCTGCTGATGGCGGGGCTCGACGGCATCCAGAACCGCTTGCACCCCGGCGACCCGATGGACAAGAATCTCTACGACCTGCCGCCGGCCGAGCTGGAGCAGGTGCCGACCGTGTGCGGTTCGCTCCGCGAGGCGCTCGACAGCCTGGAAGCGGACATGGACTTCCTGCTGAAAGGCGACGTGTTCGGCCGCGAGCAGATCGAGGCCTATATCGAGCTGAAGCGCGAGGAAGTCGCCCGCTGGGAGATGACGCCGAGCCCGGTCGAGTTCGATATGTACTATAGCAGCTGAGGCTTGCGTGCGGCCAGCCCGTGCGGGCAAGCCAACCGCTCGCCCGCACAGTTGCTGTCAGCCGCCCTCGCCAGCAGCGAGGACCGACGGGGTGGCTTCGCCACCCCGGTCTGCAAAGACGTTGTGCGCCCCCGCACAGCGGTAACCGCGAATCACCCCTATCAGCGTCTCACAACAAGGAGACGCACGATGACCAACAGAAAGACCTTCTTCGCCCTCGCCGCCGCTGCCGCGCTGGCGCTGCCCGCCACGGCCCAAGCAGAGGGCACAACTCAGGGGTATGTCACTCAAACGAACCCCGTTGCAATTCTGATCGGCCTCTTGCTGCCTGCGGTGCAGAAGGTGCGCGACGCGGCCGGGCGCTAAGCGCGATCCCAGCGAAAGTCGGTCAGCTTGACGCGCGCGCTGCGCTGCATGCTGACCGGATTTTCGATAAACCTGTGCAACGTGCGCACGATCGTGTCGAGCGGGGCTTGCGCCAGCGGATGGGCGGAGCCCGGGAAGAGCGCCGGCGTGGCGTTCGGCAACAGCCTGGCGAGCTCCAGCACTTCGGCGGCGGGCACGAGCGGGTCCTCCAATGCTCCAAACGCCAGCACCGGCTGGGTGATGCCGGCGATCTCTCCTGGCGTGAGTGGGGGGCGCTCGGCGAAGGCAATGAACATGTTGCGCACTTTGCGGATCAGCTCTTGCCAGTCCTGCGGCGCGTGCATCCGTTCGAGAGCCTCGACACGCTCGGGGTTGGACCGGAGCAGGCGCTCGGCACTGGTCAGGTGCGTCGCATGGGCGATCGCCGCCTCGTTATAGATGAACTTGGCGGTGAGCGTCGCCACGCTCAGCACGCGCTTGGGATAATGGACGGCGAGCCACAGCGCCAGCAGCCCGCCGACGCTGAAGCCGAAAAGATGCGCCGCGGGGACACCGCGCGCGTCCATTTGTGCGATCAGGTCTGCGCCGATCTCTTCGATGCAGAGCGCGTCAGGGATTGGACGGCCGCCATGACCCAGCCAATCGAGTGCGATGACAGGACGATCGCTCGGCAGCCGCTCCAGCAGCGGCTGCATGTCGGACGCCGATCCATTCGCGCCATGCAGGACAATGAGCGGACTCTGCGAGCCTGCACGTTCAGCAGCTTTGGTGAGGAGAAGGGGCAACTTGCTAACCTCTCCCTTCAACAAGGATGAAGGCGCCTGTACCGAACGTGCGTTCACGGCGGCTCCAATGGCAGCCACATTTCGACAGCGGCGGTCGGACGGATTTTTCGGGCATGTTCAATCAGCTTGGACTTCAGCTGCTCGTCACCATTCATATCCGCGCGAAATTGGCGCGCGAACAGGTTCACGTACTGGCCGTTCTGACTGGTGGCGTTCTCAGTATCCCGGCAGACTTCATCCAGAAGCGCCTCTGAGTCTTCGAAGCGGCCGGCACGTGTTAAGCACAATGATTTAGCGAGCCGCTCGGCAGGCGTGAGTGGCGCGAAGAGCGCCATCTTTTCAAATCCCGTCAGCGCTTCGGCAATCCGTCCGTTGGCGGAATGCCCGTGCGTCCTCAGCGTAAGAACAGCGCGCCGGAAACGGCGAACAAAGCTCAACGCCATTCCTTACAGACTTATCACACCCGCATCGGCATCAGCACGTAGAGTGCGGGCGCTGTGTCGTTTTCGCGGATGAGCGTCGGCGCGGCGGCGTCGGCGAGGTGCACTTCGACCAGGTCGCCGTCGATCTGGTGGAGGATGTCCATCAGATAGCGGGCGTTGAATCCGATCTCGAACGCCTGGGCAGCATAGTCGCCGGGCACTTCCTCGGATGCCGTGCCGTTCTCAGGGCTGGTCACCGACAAGGTGATCTTGTCGCGGTCGAGCGCCATCTTCACGGCCCGGGTCTTTTCACTGGCGATGGTGGCGACGCGGTCTACGCCTTCCATGAAGCTCTTTGGATCGAGCCGCAGCAGCCGGTCGTTCGAGGTCGGAATGACGCGGCTGTAATCGGGGAAGGTGCCGTCGATCAGCTTGGAAGTCAGGATCGCCGCGCCGAGGTCGAAGCGGATCTTGGTGTTGGACAGCGACACGGCAACGGTGCCGTCGACTTCCTCCAGAAGCTTGCGGAGCTCGCCCACGCATTTGCGCGGCACGATCACGTCCGGCATGCCCTCGGCGCCTTCGGGGCGCGGCACGGTGACGCGGGCAAGGCGGTGGCCGTCCGTCGCGGCTGCCTTCAGCACCGGCTGCGTATCGTCGGACACGTGCAGGAAGATGCCGTTCAGATAATAGCGCGTCTCTTCGGTCGAGATGGCGAAGCGCGTCTTGTCGATGATCTGGCGGAGCGTGGCAGCGGGCAGTTCGAACCGGGTCGGCAGCTCTCCTTCGGCGATGACGGGAAAGTCGTCGCGTGGCAGCGTCTGGAGATTGAAGCGGGCGCGGCCGGCGTTGATCGCCATCTTTCCCTCGGCGGCCGAGAGCTGGACCTGGCTGCCCTCCGGCAGCTTGCGGCAAATGTCGAACAGGGTGTGCGCGGAGACGGTGGTGGCGCCGGGCTGATCCACCGCGGCTTCGACGGTCTCGACGATCTGCAGGTCGAGATCGGTCGCCATCAGGCGGATGCCCCCTTCGGCCGATGCCTCGATCAGCACGTTCGACAGGATCGGGATGGTGTTGCGCCGCTCGACCACCGATTGCACGTGCGCCAGGCTTCGCAGCAGCGTTGCCCGTTCGATCGTCGCCTTCATCGGTCCCCCCGGGCGTGAGCGCCCTGAAATCTCTTGTGGGTGAGGCGGAAATCGCCCCGGTTCACCGGATTTACTGGACAAAAAAGGGGGCCGGAGCAAGCGCCCCGACCCCTGTTTTCCACAAACGTGGCCGCTTAGAAGCGGAAGCCGATGCCGCCCAGCACCTGATGGCGCTCGATGCCGGCTTCATAGTTGGAGTAACGATACTCCGCCTTGGCATAGAGGTTGGTACCAAGCTTCTGCTCGACGCCCGCCCCTACGCGGATGCCGTCCAGTTCGTCCGACGTGGTGAAGTTGTTCGCCGGCGTCGTCGGGTCGGTGTAGTTCACGCCGACCTTGGCGTTGGTGTAGCCGGCCTTGGCGTAGAGCAGGGTGCTCGGCGCCGCCGCGAAGCCCAGGCGACCGCCGACATACAGGTCGCGCTTGCCTTTGGCGCAGATGCTGTCGTTCGCGGTGACGAAAGCGCCTTCGCAGCCCTTGGTGCTGGAATCGAGATATTCGCCCTCGATGCCCGCGACCGCGCCACCGATCTGGAAGTCATAGCCGGCAGCTCCGCCGAACGCGATCCCGTCGCGGCCGCCGCCATTGCCCTTCAGATTGTCATAGCCGACCAGGCCTTCGACGCGCAGGCCGGTGAAGGGCGCAGCCTCTTGCGCCAGGGCCGGTCCGGCCAGGGTGGTCGCCGCCAGGGCTGCGAACAGAAACTTTTTCATCGTCTTACTCCAGTTACTCTTATTCTGGTTGTCTCCGCCGCGTGAGAAGGGGTGCGGCGGATGACTTCCAGTGGCGCCCGAACGCTGAACCTGCCGCAACGCAACATGAACCCTGCACAACAAGCTTGGCTGTTGCATAAGCGCCACAGTCGGTTGCCTCTCCGGGCAAGTGGCTGTAGGGGTGAGGGCAAGTACCGGCGGTATCGGCCGTCCGGAGAAGAAACAGAGTGACGGCGGCAATGGCGGACCTTGCGCCCCTGCCGATGCAGCCCGCCCTTCGGGCGCGCACGGCATCCCATGCTTCGGCGACGCAGGCGTCGCGCCGCACCTATGGCGCGCTCGATCTCGGTACCAACAACTGCCGGCTGTTGATCGCGCGTCCTGCGCCGCAGGGCTTCGTCATTGTCGACGCATTCTCGCGTATCGTGCGGCTGGGAGAGGGCCTCGCCACCACTGGGCGGTTGAGCGACGCCGCCATGGACCGCGCGGTCTCGGCGCTGCGCATCTGCGGCGAGAAGCTTCGCCGCCGCCACGTCCATATCTGCCGCTCCGTCGCCACCGAAGCCTGCCGGCGTGCCAGCAACGGCGCCGAGTTCGTCGACCGGGTCAGGCGTGAGACCGGCATCGTGATCGACATCATCCCGGCTGAGGAAGAGGCGCGGCTTGCGGTGATGGGCTGCCACGTGCTGCTGGAGGACGGCGACGGCCCGGCGTTGATCTTCGACATCGGCGGCGGCTCGACAGAATTGGTGCTGGTCGACACGTCGGGGCCGCTGCCGACCACCCGGGACTGGTATAGCGCGCCCTGGGGCGTGGTCTCGCTGACCGAGGTCGAGCCGGGAGACTCGGCGACGCCCGAAGGCCGCCTCGACATCTACACACGGATGCGGGCGCGAGTGGAGGACAGCTTCCGCGCCTTTGCCGCCCGCCTGCCGCAAGCGGCGCGGGAGCATATGCGGCTGCTTGGGACCAGCGGCACGGTGACGACCCTCGCCAGCGTCCATCTGGGGCTGCCCAGCTATGATCGTAGCGCGGTCGATGGTCTGATCGTGCCGGCGGAGTCGATGCGCGGCGTCAGTCAGATGCTGTCGCGGATGAGCCATGCGGAGCGGGTGGAACTGCCTTGCATCGGGGAGGAGCGCGCAGACCTGGTCGTCGCCGGCTGCGCGATCCTCGAATCCATTCTCGATATCTTCCCGGCCGAGCGGCTGGGTGTGGCCGACCGCGGCATTCGCGAAGGCATCCTGCGCACGCTGATGGCCCGCGACGGCTTTTCGTGAGAGGCGGCGGCGGCGGCCGGCAGCGCGTCAAGACCGCCCGCAACCGCACCGCTGCCTCGACCCGCTGGCTCGAGCGGCAGTTGAACGATCCGTACGTCAAGAAGGCGAAGGCGGAAGGCTATCGCTCCCGCGCCGCATACAAGCTGATCGAGTTGGACGAGCGTTTCGGCGTGCTGAAGGGCGCCAAGACGATCGTCGATCTTGGCGTCGCCCCCGGCGGCTGGGCGCAGGTGGCGAAGCGCCGGCACAAAGACGCGGTGGTGGTCGGCATCGACCTGCTCCCGACCGATCCGATCGACGGCGTGACCCTTTTTCAGATGGACTTTACCGACGATGCCGCGCCGGAGCGGCTGCGCGACGCGTTAGGCGGCCCTGCCGATCTGGTCATGTCCGATATGGCGGCAAACACCGTCGGCCATGCCCAGACCGATCACCTGCGCACCATGGCGCTGGTCGAAAGCGCAGCCTGGTTCGCGATCGAGACGCTCAATCCCGGCGGCAGCTTCATCGCCAAGGTGCTGGCCGGTGGCGCCGATAATGAGCTCGTCGCGCTGCTGAAGAAGCATTTCGCGACCGTGAAGCACGCCAAGCCGCCTGCCTCCCGGAAAGAGTCGAGGGAGTGGTACGTGATCGCGCAGGGATTCAAGGGAGAGCGTCAGCCCGAAACAAGTTCCGGATGACGGATCAGGTACGGCTGGCGCGTACTTTCGCCACCGCTTCTTTCAGCGCTTCATAGCCGACGGCGCCGCTCATCGCCTGGTCGCCGATCACCCAGCTTGGTGTGCCGCTGAAGCCCAGAGTGCGGGCCAGCGCGACATTGTTGACCAGCTCCTGCTCCTTGTCGGGTGCCTGCATCGCGGTCTGTAGCTGCGTCATGTCCAGCCCGGCGGTCTGCGCTGCCCTGATGACCCCCGCGGCACTCGGCCGGCCGGCCGCGTACATGGCCGTATGGAAGGCGGCGTAGCGGCCTTGTTGCGCGGCGACGAGGCTCGCGCGGGCGGCAGTTTCGCTTTCGCGGCTGAGTATCGGGTATTCGCGGAAGACGACGCGGACCTTCGGATCTTCGCGCACTAGCCGCTGCAGGTCGGCGAGGCTCGTGCGGCAATAGCCGCAAGCATAGTCGAAGAATTGCACGATCGTGACGTCGCCCTTCGGCGCGCCCATGAACCCTTGGGCAAAGGGCGTTTCGAGATCGCGACGCAGGGGGGCGATCTGCGCCGCCGCCTGTTTCATCCGCAGTTTCTCCATCGCTTCCTGGAGCACTTCCGGATGTTCGAGCAGATAGGCGCGGGTGTCTTGTTTCCGGTCGAGCGCGGTGAACGCCACCGCCGTCCCAACCGAGGACAGCAAGGCGACCGCGACCAGGGACAGCCAGCGCGTCATTGCTGCGGTTCTTCCCTGTTCTTCTTGCGTTTCTTGATCTCGGGCTCGCTGACCATGAAGATATCCTGTGCCCGCACCCAGTCGGCCGATCCGCGGGGGATGCCGGCCATCGCCACCCGCGCATTGGCGAAGGCGAGCTGCGGATTGCCCTGGAGATTGTAGCGCTCGGCGGTGGCGAGTGCCGCCCGCGCGGCATCGCCCTTCCGGTCATAGACCACGCCCAACTGATACCATGCGAAGGGGTTCTGGTTGTCCTTGGCGATAGCGGAACGGAGCACCTGCTCGGCTTCCGCGAAGTTGGCGCGGTCCTCGGTCGCGATCAGCGCATGGCCGAACATGGAGGTGATCAGCGGATTGTAGCCGGTCAGCTGCACCGCTTCTCGCAGCGCCGGCAGTGCCTCTTTCGGCTTGCCGGATTCGAGCAGCACCTGGCCCTTCAGCTCAAGGAAATAGGGGTCGCGCGGTGCGGTGCGGAGCAGTGCGTCGACTTCCTGCATTGCCTTTTCGGGATAGGCGCCGCGGTGCCAGGCATAGGCACGCGCATAGCGCGCCGGCACCGTCTGATCCGTCTCGGGATATTGCTGCATCACGAGCGGCGGATCGAGCACATAGCCTTTCAACTTGGCTTTCACTCGCGCGAACCGCGCCTCGATGGCAGGATCGCTCTTGGCGTTCCAAGAAGGCGCGCTTTGAAGCGCATCGACAAGGGTCGTAACGCGCTCCCGGCTCAACGGATGGGTGCGATCATACGCGTCTTTGGAATTGTAGCCGTAGCGATATTCCTGGTTCTGCAGCTTTTTGAAGAAGGCGACGAGTCCCTGGCCGCTGACGCCGGCCTTGTTGAGATAAGTCACACCGGCGGCGTCCGCGCTGGACTCCTGCACCCGGCTGAAGGCGAGGAATTTTCCGAGCGCAGCCTGCTGTCCCATCGACAGCAGGCCCGCGCCTGCTTCGCCAGCGCCCGCCGCCATCGCTGCGGCGCCGAGCAACAGCGATAGGAGCATGATGCCGGTGGCGGTCTTCATGCCCTCTGCCATGCGCACGATGTGACCGCCCGTGACGTGGCCGAGCTCGTGCGCAATCACGCCCTGGACCATGTTGGCGTTCTCGGCCTGGGTGATCAGACCGGAATGGATGTAGACGATCTGCCCGCCCGCCACGAAGGCGTTGATCGAGTTGTCGGCGATCATCACGATCTCGACATTCTTGGGCTGCAGCCCCGCCGCCTCGATCAGCGGCTTCGACATGTCCGCGAGCAGCGCCTCGGTTTCCGCATCGCGCAGGATGGATTGCGCCGTCACCGGCCGCGTGAGCACGGCGAACGAGATTAGCAACGCAAACAGCGTTCGGAGCAGGTGGCGCATCGGGTCCGGACTCGCGTTCCGCAACTGAACCTCCGCTGAAAGCCCTGCTTCTACACCGTCATTGCGAGGAGCGCAGCGACGAAGCAATCCAGTGGGCACAATCGCCGATGCTGGATCGCTTCGCTGCGCTCGCAATGACGATCCGCTTACAGCCGCCCGGCGATGGTGCGCTGCCACCATCCCTTCCGGGGCGCGGCGGCGGGCTGGTCATTTGCCGGCTCGGCCGCAGGAGTGGCTTCGGCCGTTTCTGCCACGGCTGTGTCAGGGGTGCGAGGATCGGTAGCTTCAACCGCCACCGGTTCGGCCGGCGCCTCTTCCGCCTTCTTGCGGCGAGTCCGCTTCGGCTTGGCGTCCGCCTCAGGAGCGGCCTTGGCGGCCTCGGCAGGCGCTTCGGCATCGGCCTTTTTGCGCCGCGTGCGCTTCGGCTTCGCTTCTTCGGCAGGCGCTTCGGTGACCGCTTCTGCGGCTGGCTCCACCGGCGCCTCCGCTACCTTGCGAGAGCGGCGGCGCTTGGGCGCTTCCTCTGCTACCGGCTCCGGTGCGGCTTCCTGCTCGATGGGCGCTTCGAACGCTTCCCCTTCGGGCGCTTCCGTGGTCAGCGCTGCTTCGCCTGTGACCTGCTCCTCGCCACCACGCCGGCGGCGGCCGCCGCGACGGCCACGGCGGCCCCGGCGGCGACGGCTTTCACTATCCTCACGCGCCTCCGTGCTGTCGGCAGCGGCAGTGGTGTCGAGCTGTTCGACCGTGTCATTGTCGTCCACGGCTTCCAACTCGGGCTCGGAAGTCTGGGTCGGAGCGTCCTGCTCATGGCCGCGCTTACCGCGACGGCGTCGGCGACGGCGGCGGCCGCCCTCACCTTCGCCACGCTCCTCCCGCTCGCCACGCTCGCTGCGAGGCTCGCGCTCGTGGCGCTCTTCCTCTTCCTCTTCCTCGTCCTCGATCTCGTCGAGCACGGCATCGTCCTCGTCGAACTCGATCTGCGGCGGCTCGAAGCGCGGCGCGTGGGCGGGCGGCGGGCCGCTCGCCTCGACCGCCATGCGCGCGCCCTCGATCTCGCCCGACGACATCACTTCGATGCGGACGCCATAGCGCTCCTCGATCTCGGCGAGTTCGGCGCGCTTGTGATTCAAGAGGTAGAAAGCCGCCTCCTGGCTGGCGCGCAGCAACAGCTGCGACCCCCGTCCCCGAGCGGCCTCATCCTCCAGCAGCCGCAACGCGGACAGCCCCGCCGACGAAGCCGTGCGGACAAAGCCCGAGCCCTCGCAATGCGGGCAGGGGCGGGTCGATGCTTCGAGCACGCCGGTGCGCAGCCGCTGGCGGCTCATCTCCATCAGGCCAAAGCTGGAGATGCGGCCGACCTGGATGCGGGCACGGTCGTTCGCCAGCGCCGACTTCATCGCCTTCTCGACCTTACGGACGTTGGAGCCATTCTCCATGTCGATAAAGTCGATGACGACCAGGCCCGCCATGTCGCGCAGCCGCAGCTGGCGCGCGATCTCGTTGGCGGCTTCGAGGTTGGTGGCGACGGCGGTCGCCTCGATGCCGTGCTCGCGGGTGGAGCGGCCCGAGTTGATGTCGATCGAGACCAGCGCTTCGGTCGGGTTGATGACCAGATAGCCACCTGATTTCAGCTGCACGACCGGCTGATACATTTGGCTCAGCTGGTCCTCGACGCCGAAGCGCTGGAACAGCGGCACCGGATCGGCATAGCCCTGGATGCGCCGAACATGGCTGGGCATCAGCAGCTTCATGAAGTTCCGGGCGGCGCGATAGCCATCCTCGCCCTCGACGATGATCTCGTCGATGTCGCGATTATAGATGTCGCGGATCGCCCGCTTGATTAGGTCGCTGTCGCCATAGACCAAAGACGGGGCGGATGCCTTCAGCGTATTCTCGCGGATCGTGTCCCACAGCCGCGCGAGATAGTCGAAATCGCGCTTGATCTCGGTCTTGGTGCGCTGCAGGCCGGCGGTGCGGACGATGCAGCCCATGGTGCGGGGAAGCTTCAGCTCCGCCATGATCGACTTCAGCCGCTTGCGGTCGGCGGCGTTGGAGATCTTGCGGGAGATGCCGCCGCCCTGCGCGGTGTTGGGCATCAGCACGCAATAGCGGCCGGCGAGCGACAAATAGGTGGTCAGCGCCGCACCCTTGTTGCCGCGCTCTTCCTTCACGACCTGGACCAGCAGCACCTGCCGCCGGCGGATCACGTCCTGGATCTTGTAACGGCGGCGCAGGTTCATTCGGCGCTCGCGCAGGGACTCGACCGCCTCGTCGTGCGAGCCATTGCCGTTGCCGTTCACCGCCTCCGGGCGCGGCTGTTCATCCTCGTCGCCCTGATCCTCATCGCGCGGATGATCGTCGACTGGTTCGGAGGTGTCGTCCTCCTCGTCCTGGCGCGCACGGAGCGCTTCCTCTTCGGCAGCATGCTCAGCTTCCTCGCGGAGCAGCGCCTCGCGATCCTCTTTTGGGATCTGGTAGTAATCGGGATGAATTTCGCTGAAGGCCAGGAAGCCGTGGCGGTTGCCGCCATAATCGACGAAGGCCGCCTGAAGCGACGGTTCGACCCTGGTTACCTTGGCGAGATAGATATTCCCCTTAAGCTGCTTCCGCTCGGCGGACTCGAAGTCAAACTCCTCGATGCGGTTTCCCTTGACGACGGCCACGCGGGTTTCTTCCCGGTGGCGCGCGTCGATCAGCATGCGCGTTGTCATTGAATGTTCTCCGGGCGCAGCCGCGGCTCCATGAGCGGCGATCGGCTGCGCGATCTGTGAAATCGGGAAGCGAAGCGGCCCCTGTCCGCTCAGCTGCCGAAGGTGTGGACGTGAAGTTAAGCGCTTCCGCTGCAAAGGCACGCCGGGGTGAATGACCCGAGCCGAAGTTCCGCGGGACGCAACCGCCGGCCTTGGCCGGGCGATGCGGGACGCGGAAAGAATGCCTCATTGCAACATCAACCTGTGGGACCGGCGCAACGGCACCGATCGGACGTATCGCCGCGCCAAGAAGAGGCTGCCGGCGCGGAACTGCTAGCATTGGCCGCAGGAGAGGGCAAGTTACAGCTGTTTTGAGAAAATCCGGTAAATCTTGTTGATCTTGGCGCCGATCGTGTCGGCGATCGCGACCATTCCCTGATTGTCTTCGAGGATCCAGCCGATCTCTCCGCGCGAGGCGCCATAGCGCGCGACCGCCGCGGTCCGGGAATATTCGATCATCATGAACGCGAGCTGGCTGGCGAGGCGGGAGGCCTGAAGACGCTTAACCACCCCCATCAACGGCACGCGCATCGTCCGCGCCGTGGGGCGCCGCAGCCACAAGAGCAGCTTGGCCCAGCCAAAGGGGAAGAGCGATCCGTTAAGCGGCTTCAGCGGCTCGTTCAGGTCGGGCAAAGTGATCATGAAGGCGACCGGCTCGCCTTCCACTTCGGCGATGTAGATCAGGTCTTCATAGACGATCGGCTTCAGCTTCTTGCCGACTTCCGCCACTTCCGGATCGGTCAGCGGCACGAAGCCCCAATTGTCGGACCACGCATCGTTCAGGATGCGCAGGATGATCGCGGCCTCGTCGGCAAAGCGCGACTTGTCGACCTTGCGGACGCGGATGCGCGCATTCTTCTCGCCGGCGGCGATGATGCGTTCGACGAGCGGTGGGAAGGGCGTCAGGATGTCGAGGTCGTAGGTGAACAGGTCCTTGGCCCGTTCATAGCCCGCCGCCTCAATCCAGCCTTGATAGCGGGCGTCCTGGTGGCCCATCATGACCGTCGGCGGATGGTCATGGCCCTGGACCAGCAGGCCCGGTTCCTCCCAGACGGATGACGAGACCGGCCCGACCGCACGCGCCATGCCCTTGCCGCGCAGCCAATCCTCGGCCGCTGCGATCAACGCGCGACCGGTCGCCTCGTCCTCCGCGTCGAAAAAGCCCCAGAAGCCGGTGCCCGGCCCGAAGCCCTGCTCGGCCGGCTGTTCAAGCGCGAGCCGGTCGACATGCGCGGCGACCCGCCCGACCGTGCGACCACCTCGCTCCGCCAGGAAGAGCTGCTGTTCGGCATGGGTGAACCACGCGTTCTTCTCCGGCGTGACCATCGCCAGCGCCTCGCTTTTCAGCGGGGGCACCCAGTTCGGGTCCTGCGCATAATGGGCGAAGGCATAATCGACAAAGGCACGGCGGCCACGTGCGTCGGTCACCGGCACGATCTGGAGTTCGGACATCCGGCGCTCTCTAGGCGAGGGCCCTTTGATTGCCAAACTACGGCCACTATGTTCGTTGAAAGGCATTCATCAATGGCGACCAACCTGACCTTTGTAGGGCCCGCGCCCGCCGCGGCCCGCGACGACCGACCGCGCATCGCGGACGATATGGCGCTGCTCAAGGCGGCCGCCGAGCTGACGCGCGAGCTGAGCGCGCCGAACCCGCGCATCTACTGGGCCGATTTCCTGGCGTCGGTCGTGATTGGCTATGCGGCGCTCGCCGGTGCGATCCTGGTGAGCGGCTTCTGGCCGGCGCTGGCCTGTGGCTTGGCCGCCGTGCTGGCCCTCTACCGCGCGGAGAGCTTCATTCATGAGATCACCCATGTGAAGCACAGCGCGCTGCCAGGCTTCCGCACCGCCTGGAACGCGTTGATCGGCGTGCCGCTGATGGTGCCCTCTTTCATGTATGAAGGCGTGCACAATCTGCACCACGCGAGGACGCGCTATGGCACGGTCGAAGACCCGGAGTATCTGCCGCTGGCGCTTATGAAGCCGTGGACGCTGCCGGCGTTCATCCTGATCGCCGCGCTGGCGCCCATCGGACTGATCGTCCGCTATGCCGTGCTTGCGCCGCTGTCGCTGCTCTCGCCGAAGCTGCGTAAGGCGGTGGTTGCGCGCTATTCGGGGCTGGTGATCAATCCCGTCTTCCGCCGCCGTCCGCCCGAGGGCGAGGCAAAGGCGCTGTGGACCAGGCTCGAGATCGTGACGAGCTGCTGGGCTCTGACCTTTGTTGCCATGGCAGCGACCGGTGTGCTGCCGCTCCGGGCTGTCCTGATCATCCTTGGCGTTGCTTCGTCGGTCGCCGTTCTGAACCAGTTGCGCACGCTCGTCGCCCATCTCTGGGAGAATGAGGGCGAGGCGATGACGGTGACGGCTCAGTATCTCGACAGCGTCAATGTGCCGCCGCCCGCCCTGTTGCCGGGTCTATGGGCGCCGGTGGGGCTGCGCTATCACGCGCTGCACCATCTGCTGCCGAGCGTACCATACCATAATCTCGGCATCGCCCACCGCCGGCTGGCGGCGATGCTCGACCCGGCATCGCCCTATTTTAAGGCGAACTATCGTGGCCTGCCCGGCTTGATGTGGAAGATCGGGCTCAGCTCGGTTACACGCGGCGGGCGCGGCCTGCCGCGCTAGATCATTCCTCGGTGCGGACCAGCACCGTCTCGCCGATCAGCAGGAACAGCAGGAAGGGCGCCCAGGCCGCGAGCAGCGGCGGGTAGGCGCCGAGATTGCCCATGGCGAGCGCGAAGTTGTCGGCGACGAAATAGGCGAAGCCGAGCGCCATCCCGGCAACCGCGCGGACGAACAATTTGCCCGATCGCGCCAGACCAAACCCCGCCACTGCGCCCAGCAGCGGCATCAGCACGGATGATAAGGGTCCGGACAGCTTGTGCCAAAGCGCGGCTTCAAGCGGCCGAGTGGGGCGGCCGGCCGCCTTCAGGTCTTCGATCGCCTGGCGCAGCTGCATGAAGGACAGCCCTTCCGGATCGACGTTGGCGAGGGTGAAGCGGTCCGGCGTCACGCCACGCGCTGCGATGATCGTGCCCAGCCGGGTCTCCATGCCTGTGCTGACGTCGAAGCGGCGCGCTTCGGTCAGACGCCAGGCGCCGCCGACATAACGGCCCTCCTTGGCCTCGATCGTTGCCGCCAGCTCATTGCCGACCCGATCATAGAGCGTCACGTCGATCAGCCGTGTGCCGGCGCCGCGGCCGATCGCCCGGCCCGCGCGGATCAGGTCCTCGCCATTGCGCACCCACAGATTGGATAGGATGTTATTGCCCTTGGGCATCGGCCCATATTCGACCTTGCTCCACGCCTTGAGCGTCGCCGTCGCGCGCGCCACCACCCGTTCGTTGAACGCGAAAGAGAGGCCGGCAACGAACAGCCCGGCGACGATCAGCGGCGCAAGGATCTGGTGCGCCGACAGGCCCGACGCCTTCATCGAGATGACTTCGCTGTTCTGGTTGAGCGTCAGCAAGGTGATCAGCGTGCCGAGCAGCACCGAGAAGGGCAGGAAGCGCGCGACGATTTGCGGCACGCGGAGGGAGACATATGTCCACAGCTCCGGTTCGCCATTGCCTGGGTGCGCCAGGATCTTGCCCGACTCGCCGAGCAGATCGAGCGTCATCAGGATCAGCACCAGTCCGGCGAGCACCGCGAAGGAGCGCACCAGGAACATGCGCGCCGTGTAGAGCATGATCGTCGTCGAGGGGAAAAACTGCAGCTGCATCAGCCTGTCGCCTCCCGCCGGCGCCCGATGCTGAACCAGCGGCGGATGGCGGCGCCGATCTTCGCAAAGACGCGCTCCAGGCCGCCGATCGGCTGGCCGCCAGGCACATAAGCGAGCTGGTAGTAGAGCCACCAGATGATCGCGCCGAAGATCAGGAACGGCACCCACAGCGCGATCAGCGGATCGATGCGGCCGAGCGACCCCATGCCCTGCGCATATTCGTTCACCTTGTGGTAGGTCACGACCATTACGATCGACAGGAACACGCCCAGTGCCGAGGACGAACGCTTGGGCGGCACCGCCAGGGCGACGGCGAGCAGCGGCAGCAGGAACATCATCGCCACTTCGACGATGCGGAAGTGGAAGTTCGCGCGGCTTTCGTTGCGCAATGGGAGCGGCCGGCTTTCGTCGCCGCCGAGCCGCACCAATTCCGGAATGGTCAGCTCGCGCTCACGGCCGCCGCGGCTGCGAAAGCGCTCGACCTTCGGCAGGTCGATCGGCAGGTCGTGCGAGGTGAAGCTCAACACGCGCGGCGAGCGGAAATTGGGCTCGTCGTGGATCAGCGTGCCATTGCGCAGCCTGAAGATGATGGTGTCCGGATCGTCGGTGCGGAGAAAGGTGCCGCGCTCCGCGGCGACCGCCAGGCTGCGCCCGCCGCGACTGTCGGCACGCACGAAGATGCCCGATAGGTCCGCGCCGCGGCGGTGGCTCTCCTCGATGCGGACGGTCATCTGCTGGCCAAGACTTGTGAACTCGCCGACCTTGATCGACGCGCCGAGCGCGCCCGAACGCAGCTCGAACTGCAGGCCTTCATAAGCGTAACGTGCCTTGGGCTGGATGAAGCCGACGATCGCGAGGTTGAGCAGCGCCAGTGCGATGGTGAAGAGATAGGGCACGCGCAGCAGCCGACCATAGCTCAAGCCCACGGCGCGGAACACGTCCAGCTCGGATGTCGTCGCGATCCGCCGGAAGGCGAGCAGGATGCCGAGCATCAGCCCGATCGGGATGCCGAGCGACAGATATTCCGGCAGCAGATTGGCGAGCATCCGCCAAACGACGCTGACCGGCCCGCCCTGCTCCGCCACGAAGTCGAACAGGCGCAGCATCTTGTCGAGCACGAGCAGCATGGCGGCGATCACCAGGGTCGCGAACAGCGGAACGGCGATCAGCCTGGCGAGATAGCGATCGACTGCGGACAACATCTTCGAATTCTGGACGCCCGGCGACCATGGTTTTGCCGCAAAGCTCCACCATCTCCCGTCTTTGAAGGTGCGGCGTAGCGTGCCCGCTATAGTCGCGGATGCAGAGATGGTCATGAAGAAAGTTGCATTGGCCTCGGCCCTGGCGATGAGCTTTGCTGCCGGGAGCGGCGCGGCGCCGGCGGCAATCGTCGGCGAGACCGCCGCCTGTGCACGCGGCGACAGCGCGGTGCTGGTGCGCGTCGGCGGCTTCAAGGCCCAGCGCGGCACGGTGCGCGTCCAGATCTACGGCTCCAACCCGGCCGACTTTCTCGCCAAGGGCAAGAAGCTGAAGCGGGTGGACGTGCCGGTTTCCGGCGGGCGCGTGGACGTCTGCGTCGATCTGCCCGGACCCGGTAATTACGCGGTCGCCGTCCGCCACGACATGGACAATAACGGCAAGTCCGGCTGGAACGATGGCGGCGGCTTCTCGCGTAACCCGCGCATCTCGCTCGTCCATCTGCGGCCGAGCTTCAACGATGTCGTGATCCAGGTCGGCAGCAGCGTCCGCACCGTCGACGTGACGCTCAACTATCGCCAAGGCCTCTCCATTGGCCCTGTCAAAGGCTGATGGTCTCGGTCGCGCTCCTTTCCAACCCCCATTCCACGGGCAACCGTGAGCTGCTTCCCCGCGTCCGCGCCTACTGCGCGCGGCACCCCGACGTCTTCCATTACGAAGTGGAGCGCGTCAGCCAGATTCCGGACGCGATGCGCACGATCGCTCGCGTGCAGCCCAAGGTGATCGTGATCAACGGCGGCGACGGATCGGTGCAGGCCGCGCTGACTGAGCTGCATGGCGGCCGCTATTTCGGGGAGACGCCGCCGCCGGTTGCGGTGCTGCCGAACGGCAAGACCAACCTGATCGCGCTCGACCTGGGCGCCCGCGGCGATCCGGTCGAGGCGCTGGAGAAGATCGTGGGCCTCGCCCAGTCTGATCTCGCCGCGCACATCGTCCAGCGCGAGCTGATCGCGCTGTCCGAAGGCGACAGCAAGCCGGTGCTCGGCATGTTCCTGGGCGGCGCGGGGCTCGCCGACACGATCCTCTACTGCCGGCATAAGATCTACCCGCTTGGCCTGCCGAACGGCATCAGCCATTTGCTGACGGCGCTGGCGGTGATCGTGACGGTGGTGCTCGGCATCCGTGCCGCCTTCCTGCCGCCGCGTCCGTCCGAAGTGCGCGTGTCGCTGAAGCGCGGCGAGCAGATCACCGGGCGCTTTACTTTCCTGATCGTGACTACGCTCGAAAAGCTGCTGCTTGGCGGCAAGGCCGAGGGCAGTGCCGGGCATTTGAAGCTGATGGCGATCGAACAAGGCTCCGGCTCGCTGTTCCGAGCGGTGCTCGCCAGCATCCGCGGACGGCTCGGGCGCGCCAAGATGCGCGGCGTCCATATCGAACAGGGCGACGAGATCGAGATCGAAGGCGAACGCTCGAACGTCATCCTCGACGGCGAAATCTTCCAGGCACGCACCGGCAAGCCGATCGTGCTCCGCACCACGCCGCCGGTGCCGTTCCTGAAGCTGGCGGCTTAAGCAGCCCGTCATTGCGAGCGAAGCGAAGCAATCCAGTGATGTCGTCGGAGCTGCTGGATTGCTTCGCCGCCGCGCTCCTCGCAGTGACAAACAGGTGAAGACGCTCGAGAAACTCATCGCCGACGAACTCGCGCATCCGGTCGATCCGCGCGTCAGGGCCGCGGCGGCGGCAGTGGCGGCGCGGCATCCCGGCGCTCTAGCCGTGCTCTTCTACGGTTCCTGTCTGCGCACCGGCGAGATCGACGGGCAGATGCTCGATTTCTATCTGATCGTGGGCGACTATCGCCAGGCTTATGGCAAGGCGTGGCTCGCCTGGGCGAACCGGCTGGTGCCGCCCAATGTCTTCCCTTTCGAGGAGCAGGGCGTCGCGGCCAAATATGCGGTGCTGAGCGAAGCCGATTTCGAGCGGCTCACGCGACCTGAAGCGAGCAACGTGTCTGTTTGGGCGCGCTTCGCCCAGCCGGTGCGGCTGGTGTGGAGCGCGGACGCTGCAGTGCCTGCGCGCATGGCTGCAATCGTTGCGCAGGCGCCCGCCACTCTGCTCTCGCTGGCGCCGCCCGGGGGCGACCTGCTGGAGCAGTGGCGGCAGGGCTTCGCGTTGACCTACGGGGCCGAGCTGCGAGCCGAGCGTGGCGACCGCCCCGGCTCGATCGTTGATTGGCACCCGGAGCGATACCGGAGGATCGGCGAGGTGGCGCTTGGCCCCTCCTTATTCTCAGATGTGCGGTGGCGGCAGCTCCGCCGCAACGGCAAGGCGCTGACCGTCGTTCGCCTCGCCAAGGCGAGCCTGACCTTTGCCGGAGGCATCGATTACCTCGCCTGGAAGATTAACCGGCACGCCGGTACGCGGATCGAGATCAAGCCCTGGCAGCGGCGCTGGCCGCTGCTGGGCGCGGTCACGCTGCTGCCGCGGTTGCTTCGGGCGGGTGCGATCCGTTGAGCTTCGCCAGCGCGGCGTCCACCGCATTGGCAAGGCTGCCGATGGTGAAGGGCTTGCGCAGCACATCGTGCCCGCCGAATGCCGCGGCCTCGTCGATCTCGCCGGCATAGCCGGTCACGAACAGCACGCCGACGTCGGGGTGCATCGGACGGATGGCGGCGATCAGCTCGGGTCCGGTCGTGCCGGGCATGACCACATCCGATAGGATCAGTCGGATTCCTGGATGAGCGGCGAGCAGTCCCGGCGCATCTTGCGGGTCGGCGCAGGGGATCGGGCGGTGGCCGAGTTCGGCCAGCGCCTCGACGGTCGCGTTCAGCACGCGGGCATCGTCTTCCACGACAAGGATCTGCGCCTGCTGCTGCGTTGCGGCTGCGGAGGCGCGGACACCATGCGCTTCCTCGGCCGGCGCCACGCGATCCACGCCGGTGTAGCGCGGCAGCAGGATCGACACGGTCGTCCCCTGACCCGGCTCCGACGATATGGAAATTTCGCCGAGCGACTGGCGCACGAAGCCGAAGATCTGGCTGAGGCCGAGCCCGGTGCCCTTGCCTACGGGCTTGGTGGTGAAGAAGGGCTCGAACACGCGCTCGAGCACCTTCTGCTCCATGCCGCAGCCCGTGTCGCTAACCGAAATCGCCATGTAATCGCCAGCGCGGGCGGCGCCGAGCTCACCCTCGGCCAAGCGCCGTTGCGCCGTGGCGATGGTCAGCATCCCTTCGCCCTCCATCGCATCGCGGGCGTTGACGGCGAGGTTCAATAGCGCGTTCTCGAGCTGGTGCTTGTCGACCCAAACGGTCCAGTCGCCGCCGCTGAAATCCGTCCGCACTTCGATGCGCTCGCCGAGCGTGCGGTCGAGCAGTTCGGTCATACCTTCGACCAAGGCATCCGGCGAAACGGGCTCGGGCAGCAGCGGCTCGGCGCGGGCAAATGCGAGCAGGCGGCGGGTCAGGGCAGCGGCTCGGCTGGCGCCTTCCATCGCATTTTCCAGGTGCCGCCGCGCGTCGCCGGCATTGTCCGCAAGGCGCCGGCGGGCGAGCTCCAGACCGCCAATCACCACCGCCAGCATATTGTTGAAGTCGTGTGCGATACCGCCGGTCAGCTGTCCCACCGCTTCCATCTTCTGAACCTGACGCAGCTGCGACTCGGCGGCTTCGCGTTCCGCGGCTTCCGCGAGCAGCGCTTCGTTTGCCAGGCGCAGTTCGACGGTTCGCTCGGCGACGGCGGCTTCCAGTTCTTCGGCGCGGCGCGCCACTTCGTCGGCATCGGTGCGGGCGGCGCGCCGCTCGGCGATCGCCTGGAGCATGCTGAACGCGAGAATGGCGGCGCCGACCAGGATGACGATAGCAAAGGCAAGGAGCAGCTTCGCCGCCCAATTCGACTGGTCGACCGTCGCATTGGCAGCGTCGATCCGCGCCTTAAGCAGGCGCTTTTCGGTGGTGATTATGTCCTCGATCGCCCGCGACAGAGCGGCGACGCTCTCCGACTTGCCGGCTGCGGCATAGGCGGCGAGACTGCTCATCTTCTGGTCGTAGCGGGTGCGGAGCGCCGCGCCAGAGAGCATCCGGTCGCGCTCGTCATAAATGCGGCGCAGCCGGTCGACATGGGCCGTCTGCTCGGGATTGTCGCGGGTCGCTTCGCGGAGCCGGCTGATGGAGGTGCCGGCGCGGCGCCAATCGTCGACGAACAGCCGGCCGAAATCCGGCTCCATGTTGACGACATAGCGGCCCAGAGTCGCCTCGGCACGATTCATCGTGCTTTCAAGCGACCGGGCGAGGATGATGACTTCAAAGCTATGGCGCTGCGCGGCGAGGGCCGCGTCACGCTGCTTGTTGGAGTTGGAGACCAGCAGGGTCAGCGAGATCAGGCCGAAGGCGGCAAGCAGGCCCAACGCCGCCGCAAGCGCGCGGCGCACACTGATCGAGCCGTGCTCGATCTCCTGGTTTGCGACCCTTCCCATCCCCACCTCTCCATAACAGAGCGTGGTTAACAGGTCCTGTCTAGCCCTGCCGGGGGATCGCACCCACCGCACGGCCTGCCGCGGCAAACATTTCAGTGATTTGAGCCACTTGCTCGGCACTATGTTCGGCGCAGAGCGAGCAGCGGAGCAGGTACATGCCCGCCGGCGTTGCGGGCGGCCGGGCCATGTTCACGTACAGTCCCTGCTCGAGCAGCGCCTGCCACATGCCGACCGCTTCCTCCTGGGTCGGCAGGATCACAGCGATGATCGCCGATTGCGGCGTTTCGGTGCCGAGCTTGAAGCCCAGAGTTTTCAGGTTTCCGTGCAGCGTGCGCGCATTCTCCCACAGATGCTGGCGCTTATTATGTGCATGCATCAGCTTGCGGATCGAGGTGGCCGCGGTTGCGACGACCGAGGGCGGCAGCGAAGCGGTGAAGATATAGGCCCGGCAGGCGAGGCGGATCGCCTCGAACTTCGGGTGGTCCGACACGCAGAAGCCGCCCACCGTGCCGACTGACTTAGAGAAAGTGCCGACGATGAAGTCGACCTCTCCGTCCAGTCCTTGCTCCTCATAAACGCCGCGGCCGTTCGGGCCGAAGAAGCCCATCGAATGGGCTTCGTCGCTCAGCACCATGGCGCCATATTTCTTTGCGACGGCGACCATTTCCTTCAGCGGCGCGACGTCGCCCAGCATCGAATAGACGCCTTCGAGCACGACCAATTTTCCGGCTTCCGGCGGCAGGCGGCCGAGGCGCTTGTCGAGGTCCTCCACCGAGTTGTGGCGGAAGCGGACGATCTCGGCATAGCCCTGCTTGCAGCCGTCATAGATGGACGCATGGCTGTCGGCGTCGAGGATGATGTAGTCGCCCTTGCCGGCCAATGTGGAGATCATGCCCAGATTGGCCATGTACCCGGTCGAAAACACGATCGCGCCGCTGGTGCCGTAGAAATCGCGCAGCGCCTGTTCCACCTCCATATGGTCCTGGAAGGTGCCGTTGAGCATGCGGCTGCCATTGGTGCCGGAGCCGAAGGTCTCGAGCGCTTCCTTGCCCGCCGCGATCACGTCCGGGTCGAAGGTCATGCCCATATAATTGTAGGTGCCGAGCAGGGTCGTCTTCTTGCCCTTGATGATCGCCTCGGTCGGCGAAAGCACCTGCTCCATGACGATGGCGAACGGATCGCGCACGCCGCTGTCGAGCAGCGCCTGGCGCTCCGCGATCAGCCCATCGAACTTGGACATCAGGTCGCCGGCGGGTGCTGCGGTTTCGACGCGGGGCGCGTCGGCGGTCTGGAGACTGTCCGTCATCTTATGTACCTCAACACGGTTCGGCCTGAGCTTGTCGAAGGCCTTCCTTGTTCTTTCCGGCCCTGAAGAAAGGGCTTCGACAAGCTCAGCCCAAACCGGGTGAAAAGTTTAGGCGCGCAATTTTCCCACGGCATCGACCAACTGGCCGACCGTCTCGATCTCCGCCTGCATGTTCATCGTGATGATGATGTCGAACTCGTCCTCCACCGCAGCGACGAAGTCCATGACCGTCAGGCTGTCCCACTCCAGGTCGCCCGCGAAGGTTGTTGCGTCGGTCAGCGCCACGCCCTTCTTGTTGAACGGTTCAATCAGCCGGTGGACGGTAGTTTCGATTTCTTGACGATTGGACATAGCCGGTCCCTAATGCGCTCGGGCGCGCCTTGCCAAGCGAATGCGGCTGAAGGGTGGCAGCCCCAAGACACAGGGGACCGACTTGCCTCACGAAGCCATTCCGAAACGTTACGCTCCCGACGCCATTCACCTGATCCGGACGACCCAGCAGATCCAGGTCCAGCTCTCCGCCATGGCTGACCACAAGGCGAGCATCTTGATGGGCGCGACCTTCGTGGTGTTCACCATCACGCTCAACCAGACGTCCAAGGGCCTTGTCGCGCCTGAGATGCTGGTGCTCGCCGGCTTCGCTTTGCTCTCCGCCGCTTTCGCGGTGATGGCGGTGCTCCCGGCGGTGAAGCCAAAAGCCGGCGCTCCGCTCAATCTGCTCTTCTTCGGCTCCTTCACTGAGCTCGACCAGGAGGAATATATCGAAAAGCTGGTGGCGCACCTCGCCGACGAGGAGGACGTTTATCGAACAATGGCGCGCGACATCTACCAGAACGGATCGGTGCTGAAGCGCAAGAAATACCGATATCTGGCGCTGGCCTACCGCACCTTCCTGTTTGGCATGGTGGCGACGGTGATCACCTTCGGAGCGGACCGGCTGAACTTGTTGTAGCGACGGTCAGATCGGCGACCACTCGATCGTGTCTTCGACATTGTCGTCGTCACTGACCCGTCCGGCTTCCGGCCCAATCGCTTCGAGCAGCTGGTCCAGCACCCAATCGACCCCGATCCCCGCCGCGCCGGAGATCGGAATGACCGGCATGCCGCTCGCTTCCTCCAGCTCGGCCGACAAGGCCGCGATCAGTTCGTCGTCGAGCGTGTCGATCTTGTTGAGCGCGAGCACTTGCGGCTTGTCGGCCAATCCGGCGCCATAGGCGTCGAGCTCGTCGCGGACGACCCGGTAGCTGTCGGCGACGCTTTCGTCATTGGCGTCAACCAGGTGGAGCAGCACGCGGCAGCGCTCGATATGGCCAAGGAAGCGGTCCCCGATGCCGGCCCCTTCAGCGGCGCCTTCGATCAGCCCAGGAATGTCGGCGATGACGAACTCGCGGCCTTTGTGGCGCACTACGCCGAGCTGTGGCCGGGTGGTGGTGAAGGCATATTCGCCGACCTTCGCTTGGGCGTTGGTGACCGCATTGATGAAGGTCGACTTGCCGGCATTGGGCAGGCCGACCAGCCCTGCGTCGGCCAGCAGCTTCAGCCGTAGCCACACCCACGCTTCTTCGCTGGGCCAGCCGCTGCCATGCTGGCGCGGCGCGCGATTGGTCGAGGTCTTGTAGCTGGCATTGCCGCGCCCCCCGTCGCCGCCGCGCAGGAAAACGATCCGCTGACCGACTTCGGTCAAGTCCGCGAGCAGGGTCCGCTCTTCGTCATCGGCGAGGATCTGGGTGCCCACCGGCACCTTGATGACCAGATCGTCGCCGCCGGCGCCCGTCCTGTTGCTGCCCGAGCCGCCCTGTCCACGCGGCGCCCGGAAATGCTGGGTGTAGCGGAAGTCGATCAGCGTGTTCAGGCCAGCCACCGCTTCGAAGACGATGTCGCCGCCCTTGCCGCCATTGCCGCCGTCAGGGCCGCCATATTCGATGAACTTTTCGCGCCGGAAGCTGACCGCGCCGGGGCCGCCGGCGCCCGAACGGACGAAAATCTTGGCTTGGTCGAGGAAGTGCATGTCGGGCGCGCCTAACGCTTTAAGGCAGCTAAAGCGAGGCTTTCAAGGCCCGACCGGCCGACGGCGCGGCTTTGCTGCGGCGTCAGCCACGCCCACGCTGCGCGATGGAAGCGGAGAGCTGCTGATGCGCCATCTCGCGCGCTGTTTCCGGGGGCAGACCAAGAGCGGCCGCCATCTGCTCACCCAACAGTGCGTGGCCGAGCGCTAGCAGCACGAGATTAAGCGTTTCCTTGTGGACGTCGGTGTCTTCATGGCCTTCGCCGAGCCGGTCGACGAGCCGGTGAATGGCGCCGAGCACCGGGTCCAGCGCATTGTCGTTGCCCGACAGGATCATCCATGAAGCGAGGGCGCCGCCGCCACGCTCGAATGCGTCGAAGGTCATGTCGACGACCGTGCGCTGGTCGCCGTCGCCCGATCGCGCCTTCAGCACCGCAGCCTCGATCTGCTCCGTGATCCGTTCGGCCATCGTGGTCATCAAGGCCTGTTGCAGTCCGGCGGCTGAGCCGAAATGATGCAGCAGGTTGGCGTGCGTGCGGCCCATCCGTGTGGCGACGGCTTTCAGGGTGACAGCCTGCGGCCCCGCTTCGATCAGCAGGTCGCGGGCGGCCTGCAGCGCGGCCGAGCGGCTCGCTTCCGGAGAAAGACGGCGTTTGGCGAGCGACATGCAAGGATAATAGCCGGTCGAAGCGGCAGACGGAAGCTGCAGCATATTGACATTCATGTCAGTATGTGCTGAGTGGATGAGACAGGAGACGCGACTCATGCAGCTTGCCGCAAAGACCCCGGCCGACCTGACCATCACGCCGCGTGACCGCCGCTTCGGTCGCGGCAGCGTGCAACAGCGCTGGTGGTATGGCGGCGATCCCTATGCGACCGCTTTCCACAACGCGCTGTCCGTGACCTTCCCGAAAGGCGAGGCTTTTTTCATCGAAAGCGTGAAGGCGCACCGCGACGGGGTGCCTCCCAAGCTTGAGGCGGAGATCAGGGCGTTCGTGATGCAGGAGGTCATGCACACGCGCGAGCATGTCGCCTTCAACAAGCGCGTGGTCGATGCCGGCTATGACGTGGCGAAGCTCGAAAGGGATGTCGAGGAGGCGCTGGCTCTGACCAAGGGGCGGCCGCAGATCCTGAACCTCGCCGTCACCATGGCGCTGGAGCATTATACGGCCATCTTGGCTCAAACTATGCTGCGCTATCAGCATTATTGGTCAAGGGCGGACGCCGAAAGCGTCGCCATGTGGAAGTGGCATGCGGTCGAGGAGATTGAGCATAAGGGCGTCGCCTACGACACCTGGC
The DNA here is from genome assembly GCF_035944535.1 of Sphingomonas sp. GTDB lineage: Bacteria > Pseudomonadota > Alphaproteobacteria > Sphingomonadales > Sphingomonadaceae > Sphingomonas_B. The sequence goes on along the minus strand of NZ_DASZBC010000014.1, from coordinate 51,943 downwards.
TGCACGCCACGCGCGACTGGTCGCGCTGGAAAAGGTGGAAGGTGAAGAGCATCATGATGCTGCTCGTCTCCTACCGCTTCTGGACCAAGCGCTGGGCGGGATCGATGGAGCTGCTGCGCCAGGACGGCATTACCGGCTGGAAAGCGCGCTTCGGTCTGCTCCGCCACTTGTTCGTCAGCCCCGGCCTTGTGCGGCGCGCGCTGCCCGCCTGGTTGTCCTTCTTCCTGCCGGGTTTTCACCCGTGGAACCATGACGATCGCGCGCTGATCAGCCTGGCCGACAGCGACTATGCGGATGCGCGGCTCGCCACCGCGGCGGAATAGGCCCCCTTCTTACGTCGGCCCGGACCTGATCCGGGCCAAGTCTTCTTCTTCTCTCTTGCTTGTCCCAGAGGCAGCCTTGCCCCGACGCAAGCCGGGGCGACGAGAAGTGGGTCTGAGAAGGTCAGTGCGCCGCGCGCAAAAGAAAGGGCCGGTGCCTCCTTGGAGACCCGGCCCTTTCCATATCAGTTGACGAAGAGCTTAGGCGCTCTCGGACTCGTCATTCTCTTCGGCGACGAAGTAGATGATCGCAACGGCGGCGACGAACACCAGCACGCCGATCAGGGCGCCACCGGCGAGTTCATTGCCTTCGACTGCCGCGCCCGAACGGACCGACGACGCGACCGACAGCTTCGACGCGCTGCTCTGCGCAACGGCCGGAGCCGCAACCAGGCTGGCGGCAGCGGCCGCCGCAATCAAACCACGCTTGAACATTCATTGCCTCCCTGAACGGCACAAAGTCTGGGTGCGTGGGATGTCCCACTCACTCGACCCTCCTTTAGCGAGTCGAAAGTCAAAGGCAATCGGGGTGCGGGTTTTCCGCGGGACTGTGGTGATTCTGCTACACTGACTGCCTCACGGATCATTTCAGGCCCGGTGCGGAATGCAACGTCGTCCTGCTCCTGTCGTTGTCGGCTCGAACGCAGGAGATGGCGCATGAAGGCTCTGGTCTGGCACGGCAAACAGGATATCCGCTACGAAAGCGTTCCTGATCCGGAGATCGAAGACGGGCGCGACGCGATCATCAAGGTGACGAGCTGCGCGATCTGCGGTTCCGACCTGCACCTGTTCCACAACTTGATGCCGGGCATGATGCCGGGCGACATTGTCGGCCATGAGACGATGGGTGAGGTGGTCGAAGTCGGCAAGGACAACAGAGCCTTGAAGGTCGGCGACCGCATCGCGGTGCCTTTCCAGATGACCTGCGGCGAGTGCGAACAGTGCCGAAAAGGCAACTTCTCTGTCTGCGAGACGACCAACCGCAAGGCGAAGCTTGCGGAAGCCGCATTCGGCCGAAGCACCGCCGGGCTGTTCGGCTATACGCATCTGACCGGCGGCTATTCCGGCGGGCAGGCCGAATATCTGCGCGTGCCCTTTGCGCATCACACGCACATCAAGGTGCCCGACTCCATTCCCGACGAGCAGGCGCTGTTTCTTACGGACATTCTGCCCACTGGCTGGCAGGCTGCAGTCTATTGTGACATCGAGCCGGACGATACGGTCGCGATCTGGGGCGCCGGTCCCGTCGGCCAGATGGCGATCCGGTCGGCGATCCTGCTGGGTGCGAAACAGGTCGTTGCAATCGACTTTCTGCCCGAGCGGCTGAGCATGGCCGCCGCCGCGGGGGCGATCACGATCAATCCGGGCGAAGAAGGCGTCAAGGAACGGCTTGACGAGCTGACCGACGGCAAGGGTCCGCAGAAATGCATCGACGCCGTGGGCCTCGAGGCGCATTCCCAGATCACGCCCGAGCATCTGTACGACCGCGCGAAACAGTCGATGATGATGGAAACCGACCGGCCCCACGTGCTGCGCGAAATGATGCTGCTCTGCCGGCCCGGCGGCATCCTCTCCGTGCCCGGCGTCTATGGCGGCGTGCTCGACAAGGTGCCGTTCGGCGCGGCGATGAACAAGGGGCTGACGATCCGCACGGGTCAGACGCACGTAAAGCGCTGGACCGACGAGCTGATCGAGCTGATCGAGGATGGCGCCCTCGACCCGAGCTTCGTCATCACCCACACCGCGCCGCTGTCGAACGGCCCGGCCATGTACCCGACGTTCGAAAGCCGGAAGGACAATTGCATCAAGGTGATGCTGAAGCCCGAGATGGAGGCGGCGTGATGGCGTTCAAATATGGCAAGGACAGTTCGCTGACCGGAGCCGATGCGCTGGTGCGCGGGATCGGGCTCTTCTCGCTCGGACTCGGCGTCGCCGAGCTGATCGCGCCGGGGAAGATCGCGAAGACCTTCGGCCTCGAAGGCAAGGAAGGCCTGCTGCGCGCTTTTGGAGCGCGCGAGATTGCGTCGGGCATCGGTACGCTTTCGGCCGATCCGCAGCCGGCGCTCTGGTCGCGGGTGGGCGGCGACGTGCTCGACATGGCCACTCTGGCCTTCGGCGCGCGGTCGGACCGGCAGGATGCGAAGCGCAATGCGCTGATCGGCATCGGCGCTGTCGCGGGTATCGCTGCCTTGGACGCATTCGCGGCGACGCTGATGAGCAAGCGCGGCGGCGAGCGTCCGCCGCCCGCCGATTACAGCGACCGGTCAGGCCTGCCCAAGGGCATCGAGGCGTCGCGGGGCTATTACCGGCAGAAGAAGGAACGCGGCCCCGCCGTTGCGCACCATGACGCGCGTGACGACCGCCACTCGGGCGGCGGGGGCAAGAGTGGAAGCGGGACCGCGCCCGATCGGATGGAGACCGACGCGGCTCAGTCGCCCGTATCGACCGGCTAAGCGAGAACCCGCACCGTCCGGCGGCGTAGCGCCGTTCCGGCTAGAGCGAAGCCGCCGATCATCATCGACCAGGTTGCCGGCTCGGGAATGACCGTGATCGACGCCAGCTTGAAGCCGTCGATGCGCCGGTCGCTGTTGGTGAAGTCGGCGCCGATCAGCCAGAGATTGCCGCTCTTGAGCTGCGGGTTCGGATTGCGAATGCTGTTCCCGCTCGTGCTCACCGGCGACGACCAGCTGCCTGTGAAGAGGGCATTCAGCTGGGCAACCGGCTTGTTGTCAATCGCGAACGGCTGGTTCCAGGGCAGGGCGGTGGTGCCATGGCGGATGGTTGCGTCGCTGTCTCTACCCGAGCCCATGACGCTATAGGTGTTGAAGGTGGCCGAAGTCAGCCGGACTTGCCGGTTGAACTGCAGCAGAATGAAGTCCTTGCGACCGTTATTGTCGATACTGTGCCGGTTCTGGCTGCCATCGCCATCGTCGCCCGAGATCACGCCCAGGCCGCCGCTATAGGCCATCAGCTTGGAGTCGCGGACGAACACACCCATCGCATTCGTCTCCAGGCTCCAAGCGGTAACCCTCAAGTTGAACACGCCCCAGACCGGAGAGGTGGCGCTGTAGAAGCGCGCATTGCCGTCCTGAACATTGCTGTTGTTGCCGTTGGTGAAGTCGAACGTCACGGGCATGAGCGTTACCGCAGCCTGTGCCGGCAGCGTGGATCCCAAACCCAGCGACAATGACGCCGCACAGGCAAGAACAGCGATTCTCATACGCAACCCCCCGATTGCAAACAACATTGTGCCTAGTTACACATTCACCGGCGCCTAGCGGCAATTAACTATAGCCGATCTTTCGATCAACACGAAGAGAGGCGGAGCCGTCTTGAGGTGATTGTGCGATTCTGGCACAGTTGTTCGCTGGTCCTGAACGCGGAACAAGCGGCATGAGCCCACCGTTCCACGGCCATGGCGCAGGGCGACACCCTACATTCGACAGAGCTGCGGGTACCGCCTGAGCGGGAAGACTTCTATGCCGAGTGCCTTCGGCTGATCGCGCAGTCCGGTCACCCTTTCCTGTTGTCGGGAACTTATGCGCTGTCCTGCTACACCGGCATCTTACGGCCGACCAAGGATGGACGTCTTCGCCAAGCCGAGTGACGCGCTGAAGATCCTCGCCTATTTCAAGGAGCAGGGCGTATCCGTCGAGATGGTCGATGAGCGCTGGCTCGCGCGCGTGACCCGGGGCGAGCTGTTCATGGACGTGCTTTTCAACAGCCCGACCTCGGGCACGCCGATCAACGACGAGTGGTTCATCGGGGCACCGCGCGCGGAGGTTTACGACACCATCGTGCGGCTGGTACCGCCGACCGAGTTCATCTGATCGAAGATCTTCGTCCAGGACCGGTACCGCTATGACGGCGCCGATGTCGCGCATGTGATCCTGAAGAAGCATGGCGAGATCGACTGGCGGCGGCTGCTCGACCATCTGGAGCTCTATTGGGAGTGCTGCTGATGGCTCTGCTCAACTTCCGCTTTATCTATCCGAGCGAGCGCGACCTGATCCCGCGCTGGCTGATGGACGAGTTGCTGGAGCGGCTGCAGGCGCCGATGGAGATGCCGGCCCCCGGCGTGAAAGTCTGTCGCGGCCGCATCTTCTCGCCCCACGATTATCAGACCGACGTCGCCGAATGGGGCTTTTCGGAAGCCTTCGGCAATCTGGAAAAACGTTATGAGCACCACTGAGACGATCATCATCGCCGCGATCGGCGACCTGCACGTGACCGAAACGTCAAAGGGGCAATATGCCGCACTGTTCCGCGAGATGTCCGACCAGGCGGACGTGATCGTCCTCGCCGGCGACCTGACCAATTTCGGCAAGACGCCCGAGGCCGAGTCGCTTGCCGAGGATATCCGATGCGCTTCCAAGCCGGTGGTCGGCGTGCTCGGCAATCACGACTTCGAATGTGGCCAGCCGGAGAATGTCGCGCGCATCCTCCACCAGGCAGGGATGACGGTGCTCGACGAGCAGGCTGTGGTGATCGAAGGGGTGGGTTTCGCGGGCGTGAAGGGGTTCCTCGGCGGTTTCGGCCGCGGCGAACTGGCGCCCTTCGGGGAAGCGGCGGTCAAGACCTTCGTCGACGAGGCAAACAATGAGGCACGCAAGCTGGAGAACGGCCTACGCTCGCTGCGGACCGACCGGTCGGTCGCCGTTCTCCACTATGCCCCTATTCCGCAGACGCTCGAAGGCGAGCCGATCGAGATTTTCCCCTATCTCGGCTCTGCGCGGCTGGCCGATGCCATTGACCGGTTCGAGCATGTGAAGCTGGCGGTGCACGGTCATGCGCACCATGGCTCTTACGAGGGCAAGACGATGCGCGGCATTCCGGTCTATAACGTCGCGCAGCATGTGGTCGGCCCGAAATTCGGCCGGCCCTATGCGCTGTTCACGGTCTAGCGGTTTTCACCAGGCCGTTCACGACTTCTACCGGCCAGGGCTTGAGGCTGTGCCCCTGGCAAGGTCCGCCAACGCATAGCCCGTCTTCCGGCCGGAACAGTGCGCCGTGCCAGCTGCACTCGATCAGCTCGCCGCTCGCGGTCAAATACTCGTCGAGCCGCTTCGCGAGCGGCAGGCCCATATGCGGGCAGCTATCGACATAGCCCGTCACCGTGTCGCCGCGCCGGACGACGAAGCCATGGAAGCGCTTGTCGCCGATCTCGAGCACAAAGTTCCGCGCGCCCGGATCCGGCAGATCGGCCAGCGCACAGAGCGTGACGCCGGCAGGAGTAGAGGTCAGACGGTCCAATCAAACACCGTTCGTTTCGAGCGAAGTCGAGAAACGCGTGGGATGTCGATCACGCTTCTCGACTGCGTTCGAAGCGAACGGATGCGTTGAGGTCAAACCGGAACCACTTCCTGCTCAATCGCGCCGAAGATGCTGTGGTGGTGATCGTCGTGGCAGTCGATCCGCACCCGGTCGCCGTGGCGCAGAAAGGGGGTTTTCGGTGCGCCTTCGTTGATCGTCTCGATCATGCGGATTTCGGCAATGCAGCTATAGCCGAGGCCGCCTTCGCTGACCGGCTTGCCGGGCCCGCCGTCCGCATCCTTGTTGGATACGGTTCCCGATCCGATGATGGAGCCGGCGCCGAGCTCCCGCGTCTTCGCGACATGGCCGATCAGCGTGGCGAAATCGAAGGTCATGTCTGTGCCGGCATCGGCCTTGCCGAAAGACTGGCCGTTCAGCTCGACCAGCAGCGGCCGGTGCAGCTTGCCGTCCCGCCAATAGCTGCCGAGTTCGTCCGGCGTCACCAGCACCGGCGACAGGGTCGATGCGGGCTTGGACTGGAAAAAGCCGAACCCTTTTGCGAGCTCGCCGGGGATAAGGTTGCGCAGCGACACGTCATTGACGAGGCCGACCAGGCGGATGGCGGCAAGGCAGGCCTCGCGGTCGGCGCCGATCGGCACGTCGCCGGTGACCACGCAGACTTCGCCTTCCATGTCGCAGCCCCAGCTCTCGTCCTTGAGCGGGATCGGATCGCGGGGCGCGAGGAAGCTGTCAGACGCGCCCTGGTACATCAGCGGGTCGGTCCAGAAGCTCGCCGGCATTTCCGCGCCTCTCGCGCGGCGCACCAGCTCGACATGATTCACATAGGCCGAGCCGTCCGCCCACTGATAGGCGCGCGGCAGCGGCGCGGCGGCCTCGCGCTCGTGGAAACGCTCGCGCGGAATCGCCTCATGCTCAAGGTCGGTCGCAAGCAGCTGGAGCTTGGGCGCGACGTGATCCCAATCGTCCAGCGCCGCTTGCAGCGTCGGCGCGATGTGCGCGGCGTCCGCATAGTAATGCAGGTCGCGGGAGACGACGACGAGACGGCCGTCGCGGCCGGATTTCAGGCTGGCTAGCTTCATCCCACACTCCGTTCGGCCTGAGCTTGTCGAAGGCCTGTTCTTGTTCTTGGGTCCGTAAAGAAAAGCAGGGCTTCGACAAGCTCAGCCCGAACGGAGTTCGTGGCTCAGACGCTCGCCTTCGGGAACCCCGCCCAGCAATCGTCATAGTCGAGCTGGCAGAGTTCCGTCTCCGTGGCCCAGCGCGTGGGGCGGATCACCCAGCGCGATTCGAACATGAAGGCCATGGTGTTCTCGATCTTGTGCGGCGCCAACTCCACGGTGGTTGCCTTCTCCCAAGATGCCAGGTCGGGCCCGTGCCCCGCCATCTGGTTGTGGAGCGAGGCGCCGCCCGGCGCGAAGCCGCCTTCCTTGGCGTCATAGGCGCCGTGGATCAGCCCCATGAACTCGCTCATCACATTGCGGTGGAACCACGGCGGGCGAAACGTGTCCTCCGCCACCATCCAGCGCGGCGGGAAAATTACGAAGTCGCAATTAGCGGTGCCGGCGATCTCGCTCGGAGAGGTCAGCACGGTGAAGATAGATGGATCCGGATGGTCGTAGCTGACGGTGTTGATCGTGTTGAACCTCGCGAGATCATATTTGTAGGGCGCGAGGTTGCCGTGCCAGGCGACCACGTCGAGCGGCGAATGGTCGAGATCGCAAGCCCACAGGCGGCCCTGAAACTTCTGCACCACTTCAAAACTGCCGTCCCGGTCCTCGAACCAGGCTTGCGGCGTTTCGAAGTCGCGCGGATTGGCGAGGCCATTGGCACCGATCGGGCCGAGGTCCGGCAGCTTGAAGGGCGCGCCGTAATTCTCGCAAACATAGCCGCGTGCAGCGCCGTCGGGCAGCTCGGCGCGGAATCGCACGCCTCGCGGGATCACTCCAATCTCGCCCGGCGCAAGGTCGAGGCGGCCCAGCTCCGTTGCAAAGCCGACGCGGCCCTGCTGCGGCACGATCAGCAGCTCGCCATCGGCCGAGTAGAAGACGCGCTGCTCCATCGAGCGATTAGCCGCATAAAGGTGGATGGCGATGCCGGCGCCCGTCGCGACGTCGCCATTGCCGCCATAGGTGACGAGCCCATCCACCCAGTCGGTCGGCTCGGCGGGAAGGGGCAGCGAATCCCAGCGCAGGCGGTTCGGGCTGGGCGGCACTTCATCAAAAGGGCCGGAGCGGAGGAGCCTTGCACCTTCGTAGGCGCGATAGGGTTTGTGGCTCGCCGTGGGTCGGAGCCGGTACAGCCAGCTGCGCTTATTCTCGGTGCGAGGAGCAGTGAAGGCCGAGCCGGAGAGCTGCTCGGCATAGAGGCCGAACGGCACCTTCTGGGGGCTGTTGCGGCCGACTGGCAGGGCACCGGGCACCGCCTCGGTGGCAAAGTGGTTGCCGAAGCCGGTCAGCGGGGCGGCGGTAATCTGCGTTTCGATGTTCACATAAACTCCGTTCGCTTCGAGCGAAGTCGAGAAGCGCATGCTCCGAGCCGAACGTTTCTCGACTTCGCTCGAAACGAACGGAAGCTCAGTGTCACTCCGCCGGCTCTTCGACCTTGATCACGCCCCGACGGATCTGGTCGAGCTCGATGCTCTCGAACAGCGCCTGGAAATTGCCGTTGCCGAAACCTTCATTGCCCTTGCGCTGGATGATCTCGAAGAAAATCGGGCCGAACATATTCTCGGTGAAGATCTGCAGCAGAATGCCTTCGCCGGTCTCGACCGAACCGTCGATCAGGATGCGGTTCTTGCGGAGCCGCTCCAGATCCTCGCCATGGCCAGGGACGCGTTTGTCGACCAGCTCGTAATAAGTCTCGATCGTGTCCTGCAGCTTGACGCCGCGGGCGCGGAGCCGCTCGACCGTGTCGTAGATGTCGGGCGTGGTCAGCGCGAGGTGCTGGATGCCTTCGCCCTTGTATTCTCGGATGAACTCCTCGATCTGGCTCTTGTCGTCCTGACTCTCGTTCAACGGAATGCGGATCGCCCGGTCGGGTGCGATCATCGCCTGGCTGAACAGTCCGGTCGCCTGGCCCTTGATGTCGAAATATTTCTGCTCTTCGAAGCCGAACAGCTCGCGGTAGAACTCGCTCCAGACCCGCATCTGGCCGCGCTTCACATTGTGGGTCAGGTGGTCGAGCAGGTCGAGGCCGACATTATTCTCCGCCTCCGCCTGCTGCCAGCCGGGAATCTCTTCCCAATCGGCGTAGAGGTCGCTGCCGTCCTGTATGAAATAGAGATAGGAGCCGCCGATGCCGAGGATGCAGGTGTCCTCCTCCTCCGTGCGCTGGCCGCCATGAGCGAGCGCCCATTCGAGCGCCTTGACCGGGTCGGCGACGCGAAAGGCCATGGCGCTGGCGGAGGGGCCGTGCGCCGCGCGGAACTCGGCGACGCGGCCAGTCTCGTCGCGGTTCAGCATCAGGTTGATGCGGCCCTGCTTGTAGCGGGTGATGTTCTTGCGCGGATGCTTATGGCTGGCGACAAAGCCGAGCTGCTCGAACTGCCGCGCCATCGCCTCCGGATCGGGCGAAGTGAACTCGACGAATTCGAAACCGTTCAGGCCCAGCGGGTTGTCGGCGCTCATCACTCACTCCTTCGACGTGGCGAAGACAGTTAGTAACAGATGTTACCAATCAGCGCAACGCATCGCTCGCCGCCTTGAGCTTTTCGAGCGTCGCCTTGAGCTGCTTCAGCTCCCGCTCGCCGATCGACTGGAGCAGCCGTTGTTCCAGTTCCAATGCCTTGGGCGAGATCTGCGCATAGAGAGCGCGTCCTTCGTCGGTGAGGGCCAGCGCATTGGAGCGCCGGTCGCTGCCATGCGCGCCGCGGCTGACGAGTCCGCGCGTGACCAGTGCCTGGGCGGCGCGGCTGACGGTCATCTTATCCATCTCGGTGCGGGCGACCAAAGCCTGCTGCGTGAGTCCCTCCTCCTCGGCCAGCACTGCGATCAGCCGCCATTCCGGGATTCGCAGGCCGAACAGGCTTTCATAGGTGCGGGCGATGACGCCGCTGACGGCGTTCGAAACGATCGAGAGCTGGTAGGGGAGAAAGGCATCAAGGCGCAGCACCGCCTCACTATGACGATGCCGCTCCTCCGATCAAACCCCGGCTTATTCGGCGGCGGCGCGCATCGCTTCGAGGGCCGCGGAATCGTCGCGGTCGAGCCGGGCTTCCCGGTGCGCGGCATCCTTGACCAGCTGGATCAGCCGGTCCTTTTCGCGCATTGCATTGGCCTTGTTGAAGCAACCCGACGCGCCCTCCAGCAGCGCCTTGGCCCGCATTTCTTCGCCCCGCGCGGTGTAGCTGGACAGCATGATCACGGGCGTCGGCCGCCGCTTGCGCAGGTCCCGCAGATAGTCGAGGCCGCTGCGGCCCGGCATTTCGACATCGAGCGTGATCACGTCGACCAGATGGTCTTCGAGCATGCGGTCGGCTTCGTCGGCGCTTCCGGCGAGGCCAGCGATACGGATTTCCGGATCGCTTTCAAGCACCTGCCGCATCATCGCGCGGATGGTGACGGAGTCGTCTACAACCAGAACCCGAACAATACGCATAAACGACCTCAGCATCTAACGTGCTGATTTCACGTTTGTCCCTGAAAGCTTACCGATGTGTTAAGCTGGCTATGGTGTTAACCCCATTCGCTCGCGCCGGCTCCATCGCCAGAGCATCAGCACCGAGACGACAGCCAGACCTGCGGCCAGGCCGATCCAGATGCCGACGCCTTCCCAGCCCAGGCCGAAGCCGAGCCACACCGCCGTGCCGATGCCGATCACCCAATAGCCGAAGCCGGCGAAGATCATCGGCACGGTCGTGTCCTGGAGACCGCGCAGCATGCCTGCACCGACCGACTGGGCGCCGTCGAACACCTGGAACAAGGCCGCCAGATAGAGGAACGACACCGCCAGCGGCAGCACTGCCTGGTTCTCCGGCAGCTTCACGTCCAGGAAGAGCCGGACCAGCGCCTCAGGAATGGCGAACATCACCAGCGCCATCGCCGCCATAAAGGCGATCGCCATCGTGAAGGCCGTCCAGCCCGCGCGCGTGATGCCGATTGGATCGCCCCGGCCATAGGCCAGGCCGACGCGCACCGTCACGGCCTGGCTGAGCCCCAGCGGCACCATGAACGTCAGCGACGCGATTTGTATCGCGATGGCGTGTGCGGCGATGGAGGTGGTTCCGATCAGTCCCATCAGGAACACCGCCGCGATGAACAGGGTCACTTCAAGCGACAGCGTCAGCGCGATCGGCAGACCGAGCCGCCACACCTCCACATAGCGCGGCCAGTCGGCGCGCCAGAAGCGTCCGAACAGCCGGTAACGCCGAAAGCGCGGGTGGAGCATCACGACCGCGGCCATGCCCAGGAACATCAGCGTCTGCGTCAGCGCGCTGCCCAGCCCGGCGCCAAACAGCCCGAGCTGCGGGATCGGCCCCGCGCCGAAGATCAGCACATAGTTGATCAGCGCATTGGCGATCACGCCGGCAACGCTGATCGCGAGCGCCCAGTTGGGCTGCTCCAGCGCGGCAACAAAGGCCCGCAGAACGAGATAGAGCAGGGCCGGCAGGAAGCCGAACATGAGCGGACGTACGAACACCGCGGCCTGCGCCGACAGCGCGGGCTCTTGCCCGAGCAGCCGCAGGATCGGTTCCGCCTGCCAGAGCAGCAGCCAGGTCGGGACGGTGATAGTGGCCGCCGCCCACATGGTCTGGCGCACGGTGCGCCGGACTTCACGGACGCTGTGACGCCGCCGGCCGAGCTGCCGCGCCAAGATCGGCGAGGCGGCCATGACGAGGCCCATGCCGAAGATCAGGAAGGCGATATAGAGGTTGATGCCGATCGAGGACGCGGCGAGCTGGGTCGCGCCCAGCCAGCCGAGCAGCACCACATCGGTGGCGTTGATCGCCGATTGCGCCACATTGGTGAGGATAAGCGGCCCCGCCAGCGCGGCGGTGGCAGCGGCTTCCTCACGCCACGGCTGGGCTTTCGGGGGCAGGGGTGCATGCATGGGAGCCGGCGCGCATAGCCGATCCGCTGGACGGCAACCACCCCGTTCCCCTGCGGAGCCCGGGGCCCGATTGCGCTCTGATATAGATGATGACCCCTGCGCTCGGGGAGCAGGACTTAGCCGCCGGTATTGTCGCTTGGCTGCGCGCCGCCGCCGATCGAGCCGACCCGACCGATATTGCCGAACAGGTCTTCAAAGAAGCCGCGCTTGCGGCCGAGCGTCGGCGTCTTGGCGTTCACCGGATCGATCGATGCGACCTGGCCCAGGCCGAGCTGCCGGACATTGGCGACATTGCCCGCCGGATCGAACTGCACGTGCAGCACCGTTTGTGCGACTGGGCGCGGGGACCCGAAGGCAAACTGACGGGTATCGCGGGCGACATAGTACCAATCGCTGTCGCTGAATTGGCCGGTGAAGCTTGGCCGGCCGAGCGTCCGCTGCACCGACGCCTTGTTGTCGACGCCCGGCTGCACGGTCGAGACGAGCTGCGTGTCGAGCAGATAGCCCTGATGGCCGACGACGCGCGAGCAGCCGCCGGTCGCGACCAGTGTCCCGGCAAGGGCGGCGCCCAACGCAACGCGCCGCTTCAACAAACTCATTCCACTCTCCCGGATGGGCGGGCAAGCATTGCACTTGGCCACGGCCGCTTCAATATGCTTGGCGCACGCCGTGCACAAGCGCGCGGCACCCTGAACGGAGCCTTGATGTCCTTCTTTGACCGCTTGTTCGGCCGGCGCGACGCGAACGAAGCCGTGCGGCCGCTCTACAATGCGGTGATCGCGCTAGGCCGCGAGCGGCATTGGTACGAACAGGGCGGCGTTCCCGACACCATCGACGGTCGCTTCGAGATGATCGCCGCCTGCCTGTCGCTGGTCATCGCGCGACTGGAGCTGGAGGCGGAGCAGCGCCAGAACGTTGCCTGGCTGGTCGAGCTGTTCGTATCCGACATGGATAGCCAGCTGCGCGAGATCGGCATCGGCGATATGGTGGTGGGCAAGCATATCGGCCGGATGATGGGCGCCCTGGGCGGCCGGATCGGCGCCTATCGCGACGGTCTGCGGACCGGAACCTTCGAGGCGGCGCTCGTTCGCAACCTGTACCGCGGAACCGAGCCGCCCGCCGCTGCGCTGGATCATGCGGCGGAGCGGTTGCGCGCGCTCTATCTGGGTCTGCACGCCGCGTCCGCCGATTCGATCATTGCGGGCAGGCTGCCATGACACCCGAATTCTCCCGGACCTTTGCTGCCGATACGATCGACGAGGCGCCGCGCGAGGTCGAGATCGGCGCTGATGCCGATGAGCGACGCAAGCTGGCCGGCCGCTTCCGCCTGCAGCAGATCGACCGGCTGAGCGCGCGGGTGAAGCTCGCCCGCCGCGCCGGCGTCATCCATGCCGACGGGCAAGTCGATGCTGCCGTGGTGCAAAGCTGCGTGGTGACCGGCGAACCGATGCCAGCCGAGGTGCGGGCGCCCTTCTCCGTCCGGTTTGTGCCGAATGCTTATACCCGACCGAGCGAAGAAGAGGTGGAGCTGAGCGCCGAGGATTGCGACACGCTTCCTATCGAAGGCAATCAGATCGACCTCGGCGAAGTCGCGGCCGAAACCCTGGCGCTTGCGCTCGACCCATTCCCTCGCTCGGACCGGGCCGACGAGGCGCTCCGCGAAGCGGGCTTGGGTGAAGCGGCGGAAGCAGGCCCCTTCGCGGCACTTCAGGCGCTGAAGGACAAGCTCGGCGGCAAGAGCTAGGGTCCTCGATCGGCGGACTATGCGCACACCCGTTGAGTAGAGTCGTTTCCAACCATTTTGGATCATTCCCCGGATTGCGTCGGTCGATCACCCACTCCTAGCCTCGCGCCGGGCCGGAAGTTCGCCGGTACGAGCAAAGGGGGACGGGCGTGGCGGTATCTCTGGCGAAGGGCGGCAATGTCAGTCTCAGCAAGGAAGCGCCGGGGCTGCGCCATGTGCATGTCGGGCTCGGCTGGGACGCGCGCGTCACGGACGGCCAGGGCTTCGACCTCGACGCCAGCGTCTTCCTGCTGACCGAAGCCGGCAAGGTCAGGTCCGACGCCGATTTCGTCTTCTACAACAACAAGCAGGGGGCCGGCGGTGCGGTCGAGCATCAGGGCGACAATCTGACCGGTGACGGCGAGGGCGATGACGAGGTCGTGATGGTGGATCTGGAGCGGCTGCCCGCCGACGTGCAGAAACTGAGCTTTGCCGTCACCATTCACGACGCCGAGGGCCGCAACCAGAATTTCGGCATGGTCAGCAACGCCTTCATCCGCGTGCTGAACAAGGATGGCGGGCGGGAGATTGCACGTTACGACCTGTCGGAGGACGCATCGGTCGAGGCGGCGATGATCTTCGGCGAGCTGTGCCGCCATTCCGGCGAATGGAAGTTCAAAGCGGTCGGCCAGGGCTTTCGCGGCGGACTGGGCCCGCTTGCCCAGTCCTACGGCGTCAGCATCTAGTCAGCCCCATGCTCGGCCGGGCCGCCAGCAAGCGCGCGCCCGCCTTGGATCATCGCTCCATCCGGCTGCCGGGAGGCTCGCTGGAGGTGAGCGTCACCAGGGCGGACTGGCCGCTCGACGTGCTTTGCGGCTTCGGCGCGCGATTGAACCCGAAGCGCGGCTTTCTGGTCGTCTCCAAGGTGCTCGGCCGGCACATCCCCGCCGCTCCGCAACTGATCCGCGCCAGCGCCCGCGACCTTGCGGCGCGGCTGCCGCCCGATCTGCCTGGCCCGGTGCTGGTGCTCGGCCTGGCCGAGACCGCCGTGTGCCTTGGCCAGTGTGTGCATGCAGAGCTGCGGGCGAGCACCGGCCGCGATGACATATTCTTCATCCATTCGACCCGGCAGCTGATCGAAGCGCCGTTGCTCTGTCGTTTCGAGGAGCCGCACAGCCACGCTTCGGCGCACCTCATCTACCAGCCCCGGATCGAAGGATTCGTGCCGCCGCGCAGCCTGGTCCTGGTCGACGACGAGCTTTCGACCGGCACTACCCTGGCAAATCTGGCCGAGGCTTTGGTCCGCTGCTGGTCGGAGGTCGAGACCATCTGGGTCGCTACTCTGACAAACTGGTCCGATGGCGGCTGGCAATGGCGGATGCCGCGGCGCTGCGGCAGTGCATCGCTGCTCAAGGGAAGGCTGCGCTGGCAAGCCGCACCCGACGCCGCAGCGCCCATGCCCATGTTTGAGAGGGAAGCGCCTGCACTCGGACGAATAGCGGAACATAGGAATCTCGGCCGGCTCGGCCTGCGCGAGCCGCTCGCCTGTCCGCCACTGCCCGCGCCCCGATCTGGGCGGCTGCGCATCCTCGGCACCGGTGAGTTCACCTATTCCGGGCTGCTGGTTGCAGAGGAGCTGCAGCGCCGCGGCTGCGACGTGGTCGTGCAGGCGACGACGCGGAGCCCGGCAAGGATCGGCGGCGCGATCGGCCGGTCGCTGGCTTTTGCTGACAATTACGGAACGGGCGTGCCCAACTATCTCTATAACGCCGACCCGGACGACGGGCGCGAGACCTGGATCGTGCACGAGACCGGCGCCCAGTCCATCGATCCCGACCTGATCCGGACGTTCGATGCCCGGCTGATCGCCTGGCCATGACGGGCGTCATCGCCTTTGTGGACCTGGATGACACGCTGTTCCAGACGCGCGGCAAATGCCCGCCGAGTTGGGCAGAGGCCGACTTGACGCCGTTGGGCTTCGCGCGGGACGGCGCGGCGCTGAGTTACGCGACGCCCCGGCAGCTGAACTTCCTCGAGTGGCTCGCCCGCACGACAATGCTGATCCCGGTCACGGGCCGCAGCCGGGATGCGCTGACCCGCGCCCATGTGCCGCATCGCGCGGCGATCTGCGCGCATGGCGGCGTGATCCTCGGCGAGGATGGGACTCCCGATGGCGAATGGGCCGAGCGCATGGCTGTGCAGGCGGCGGCTCATGGCGAGCTGCTTGGTCAGCTGGTCGAACGTATACGTGTATGTGCCCGCGAGCGAGGCGAGCCACTTGCCGTCCGGGTGCTGGAAGAAGCGGGCATGCCGCTCTACGTGCTCGCCAAGCACGATGCAGCCGATGCGGAGAGGCTGCACGCCGTGATCCGTGCGGCTGTGCCTGTACTTCCGCCCGGCTGGACGCTGCACCTGAACGGCAACAACGCGGCCCTGCTGCCGCCGCATCTCGGCAAGCAGCATGCCGTCGCATGGATGCTGGGACAGCTGCGCGCGCGGCATCCGAATGCCGCCGTTGTCGGGATTGGCGACAGCCTCACGGACGCGCCTTTCATGAAGTTGTGCGACTTCGCCATGCTGCCGCCCGCGTCACAGCTCGGCGAAAGACTGTTCGATGCTGGCTGAGCGCAGGATCCAACCGGCCAACTTCTCGGGCAGCTACTTGCCCGAAGACGTCACTTTCTTGCTCAAGCCCGTCTCGCTGGCGGCGACGGCGCGCGAGCAAAAGGAAGCGCTGATTCAATCCGGCCGCCGCCATTATTCCGAGCTGATCGGCAAGGAGACGGTGCCCGACGAGAACTATATGGCGCTGTTCCATGCCGCCGAACGGCGGAACCGTGCCCGCCTCGCAGCCGACATCGCCAGCCTTGCCGGACATCTGGCAAGGCGGGCGGAAGGCCGCGAGATCGTGCTCGTTTCACTGGCCCGTGGAGGGACGCCAATCGGAGTGTTGCTGGTCCGCATGCTGCGGCATCTGGGCGCGAGGTCGGTCCACTATTCGGTCAGCATCATCCGCGATCGTGGCATCGACCTGGAGGCGCTGCGCCATATCGCCTCGCTGCACGATCCCGCCGATGCCGTGTTCGTCGACGGCTGGACTGGCAAAGGCGCGATCGCCGGCGAGCTGCGGCGCGCGCTTGCAGAGCGGCCGTTCGGCTTCTCGCCGACCTTGGCGGTGGTTGCCGATCCTGCCGGTCAGGCGGACATCGCCGCGACCGCGGACGATTATCTGATCGCTTCAGGCCTGCTGAACGGCATCGTGTCAGGCCTGGTCAGCCGGTCTATCCTCAGTGCGAAGACGGTCGGACCCGGCGACTTCCACGCCTGTGTCACCTATCCGCAGCTTGCGCCGCAGGACCTGTCTCGCGCCTTCGTGGACCGGCTGTTCGACGCAGCGCGGACGAGCCTGGTCTCCGACATTTCGACCCACTGCCTCCGCCGCGCCGAGCTACAGCGCGCCTGCGCGGCCATGCTGGACGAAGCGATGCTCCGCACCGGCACGCGAGACCCGAACCTGATCAAGCCGGGCATCGCCGAAGCCACGCGCGTGTTTCTGCGGCGGATGCCGGCCCGGCTGTTCATCCGCGACCCCGATGATCCCGATGTCGAGCATCTGATCCATCTCGCCAAGCAGGCCGGAGTGGCTGTCGATCGGCTGTCGGGCGGGGCCTACCGCGCAGTGGCGGTGATCGGGCGGGCGCCATGATCGACGTACTGGAGCTGGGCGCCACCCTCTATATGCCGGCGACCCGCACAGACCTGGCCGCGGCGCTGTCTGGCGGCCATATCCCAGGCCTGCGCTCTGCGGTGGTGTGTCTGGAAGACGCGGTCCGCGCAGAGCATGTGCCTGCCGCCTTGGCGAGCCTGGCCGCTCTGCTCGCCCGGCCCGGCCTCGATGGCGGCGCGCCGTTGGTCTTCGTGCGGCCGCGCGATCCAACCATGCTCGCCCGCATCCTGCGCATGCCGGGCGTCGAGCGGGTCGCCGGGTTCGTGCTGCCCAAAGTCACCGCCGAGACGCTGCCTGAATGGCTGGCGCATCCGTTCGCGCCGTCGCACCTGCTAATGCCTACCCTCGAGACGCGGGAGATGTTCGATCCCGTCGAGGCCCGGCGGCTGCGCGACCAGTTGCTTGTCGTCCAGGAGCGGGTGCTGGCGGTGCGGATCGGCGGCAATGACCTGCTGCAATGCCTCGGCGTGCGTCGAGCGCCGGGCCGCACAAGCTATGATGGTCCGCTCGGACCCCTGATCGCGATGCTGGCAGGAGTGTTCCTGCCCTTTGGTATACCGCTCAGCGCCCCGGTCATGGAGGGCTATGGCGAGCCGGTGCTGCTACGAGACGAGTTTCAGCGCGACATGGAGCATGGGCTCTTCACCAAAACCGTGATCCACCCCGCCCAGATCGCCGTCGTGCAGGGCGCCTTGACCGTCCCTGCTCGCGATCTCGCCGAGGCAGAAGCGATCCTCGGCTGCGCGGCGCCGGCTGTGTTCGCCGCCAATCGCCGCATGTGCGAGCCGGCCACGCACCGGCGCTGGGCGGAGACGATCGTCCGGCGCGCTGCGCTGTTCGGAGCTGCAGAGCCGATCGGACTGGCGGCCTCAGGTTCGCGCCAGTTCGGATGAATGGGTTAGGGGAAGTTCCGGATTGCCCCGGACATGAGCGGTGCGCCATGGCGCGGGCATGATCACCGAAGAGAAGCTCGAACGCTTGGTTCATGCCTTTTATGCCCGCGTGCGGGAAGATGCGGTAATCGGTCCCGTGTTCAATGACGCGATCGGCGACTGGCCGGAGCATCTGGAAAAGCTCCAGGCCTTTTGGTCCTCCGTGATGCTGACGACGGGCCGCTACAAGGGCCGGCCCATGCCCGCGCACATCAAGCATGCCGACCGTATTGACCGGGCAAGCTTCACCCGCTGGCTGGCCCTGTGGCGCGAGACCACGGAGGAGCTTCTGGAGCCGGACGACGCCGCAGCGATGCAGGACCGTGCGGCGCGGATCGCCGAAAGCCTGCAGCTCGGCATCGCCTTTCACAGGGGCGAGGACCTGCTCGGCCGCGCCGCCTAGGATGAAAGTGTCGCGGATAGTCATTGCGAGGAGCGAAGCGACGAAGCAATCCAGCTGAGCTCAATCGCAGCATGGGATTGCTTCGCTGCGCTCGCAATGACGACAAGCTCAGGATTCCTCCTGCTCCAGCCCGGCCGCAAAGGCGATGCGGAGCGCTTCCGACAGGCTCTTCACGTCCAACTTGGTCATCAGATTGGCGCGATGAATCTCGACAGTGCGCGGGCTGATGCCGAGATCATAGGCGATCGACTTGTTCGGCAGGCCGGACACCAGCCCTTTGAGCACGTCGCGCTCACGCGGCGTCAGCGCCTCAAGGCGGGTGGCGGCCTCCTGGGCGCGCAGCCGGCGCAGGTCGGTCTCGCCAATGCGCGAGAAACCCTGCTCCAAGGCCGACATCAGGGTCGCTTTTTCGAACGGCTTTTCGATGAAGTCGATCGCGCCCGCCTTCATTGCGCGCACGGCGAGGCCGACATCGCCATGCCCGGTCATGATGATCACCGGCAGGCTAACGCCTTGCTCCGCCAGCGCGCGCTGCACTTCCAGCCCGTCCATGCCTGGCATGCGGATGTCGAGCAGAACGCAGCCGGGGTCGAGCTTGGCCGCACCCTTTAGAAACTCCTCGCCCTGCGTGAACAGGTCGACCTTGTGGCCAGACGTGCGCAGCATGAAGCTCAGCGAGCGGCGGATCGCCTCGTCATCATCGACGACATAAACCTGCTTTTCAGCCACCCTCGTCTCCTGCGACCAACGTAAAGTGGAAGGCGGTGCCGCCCAGCGGCGACGGCTCCGCCCAGATCCGCCCGCCCTGCGCCTCGATCATGGTGCGGCAGATGGAAAGGCCGAGCCCCATGCCGGCGTCCTTGGTGCTCTGGAACGGCTCGAACAGCTTGGAGCGTATGTCTTCGTCCAGGCCGGAACCGCTGTCTGCGACCGTGATGCGGACGCAGTCGCCCTCGCGCCTTGACCTGATCTCGAGCTTCCTGACCGCGCAGCCTTCCATGGCCTCGATCGCGTTTCGGACAAGGTTCAGGAACACCTGCTGGACCTGGATGCGGTCCACCAGCACCGCGTCGCCCGCTGGATCGAGCTCCAGCAGCACGTCGACGCCGCGATCGCCGCCGCCGGCCATGGCCAGGGCATTGGCCTCGGTCACCAGTTTGTAGAGGCTTTCGACCCGCCGCTCCGCTTCGCCGCGGGCAATGAAGTCGCGCAAACGGCGCACGATCTGGCCCGCGCGGATCGCCTGCGCGGCGGTTTCCGAGAAAGCTTCGCGCAGCATCTCGATGATGTCCGGCGTCGGCTCCGCGTCGAGCAGATCGCGCGACGCCTCCATATAGGTCGAAATGGCGCTGAGCGGCTGGTTCAGTTCGTGCGCGAGCGCGGCGGCCAGCGTGCCCATGGCGCTCACGCGCGAGACATGGCCGAGTTCGCTTTGTAGGTCCTGCAACCGCCGCTGGGTCTGCTGGCGCTCGGTCAGGTCGCGGATAAAGCCGGTGAAGATCCGGCCTTCGCCCGTCCGCGCTTCGCCGACCGCCAGCTCGATCGGAAAGGTCGAACCGTCGCGCCGCCGCGCTGTCGTCACCCGGCCGATGCCGATGATCCGCCGCTCGCCCGTCGCCTGATAACGTTCGAGATAGCCGTCATGCCGCTCGCGGTCGGGCGAGGGCATAAGCATGCTGACATTCTCGCCCAGCACATCGACCTCAGCATAGCCGAACATACGCTCGGCAGCGGCACTGAACGACAGGACGACGCCCCGCGCATCGATCACCACCATCGCGTCCTGCACCGTCGACAGGATCGAGCGCAGATGCGCTTCGCTGAGGCTGGAGAGCGAAGTCGGGGCCGGTTGGTCGGCAGGCATCAAGCGCCTTTCGCCGCTGCGGCCCTCCGTATCAATCCGTATTCTTTACCAGCCTCGGATCCGGCAGCATCAGTAAATGAGTTGGAAAACCATTCGCCTCGAGCTTGCCAGATCCCCAGATTTTCCGAACGGATCGGCTAGCCGTGCCTATCTGCTTCATCTGCCGGTGGACGAAAACGGGCGCGTAGATGAGGACGCGTTCCGCCGGGCGCCGGCGCTTGCCACGGTACGCCGGCATTGGCCGAACGAGCGTGATCGCACCGGCCATGTGATCCGCAAGAAGAATGGCTGGGCCTTTTCCTACGCGATCGGCGCGGGCGACGACGAGGAACTGTTCCACCTCGAGACGCACCCGCTACGCGTCGGCGACTATGTAACGATCACCGAGCCGGATGGCGGCCGCTTGCCCTATCGCGTGATGGAGGCGGAGAGCCGATTGGCGGCGTGACGCCATGGCGGCGGCCGTATCGCGCCGCTAAAGGGAGAATGTGGAAGACGCACTCGCCCGCATCGCTGCAGCACTGGAGCGGATCGCACCGCCGCCTGCGGCTCATGCCGATGTGCGGGCACATGGCGCGTATCTCTGGCGCGGCGAGGCGCTGGAGCCGGCGCGCCATTTCGCGCCACTTTCGCCCGATCTGCTGACCGGGATCGACGCACAGAAGAGGGCGCTGCTCGACAATGCGCGGCGGCTAGCGCGGGGAGCGGCGGCGCATGACGTGCTGTTGTGGGGCGCCAAGGGCACGGGCAAGTCGGCGCTGGTCAAATCGGTGGTAGGCGCCGTGCAGGCGGAGGGACTGGACCTGGCGCTGGTGGATGTGGCGGCCGACCGGCTCTCGACGCTTCCGAAGCTGTTCGATCTGCTGGAAAAAGCCGGCCGAGGCTTTGTGCTGTTCGTCGACGACATCGGCTTCGAGGCGGGCGGCGCCGAGACTCGCACGCTCCGCTCACTGCTGGAGGGCGGCGCCGAGGCGCGGCCAGCCAATGCCCGGCTGCACGTCACCTCCAACCGCCGTCACATCGTCGCCCGAGACATCGAGGAGCAGGCGAGCGCGATCAATCCCCGCGATGTCGTCGACGACCGCCTGGCGCTCGCCGACCGGTTCGGTCTGTCGCTCGGCTTTCACGCGCTCGATCAGGAGACCTATTTGGCGATCGTCGCGCGCTATGCGGATGCCTGTTCGCTGTCGTTCGATGCCGCCGATGCGCTGCTCTGGGCCACGACGCGGGGCGCCCGTTCCGGCCGCGTGGCCTGGCACTATGTCACCGAATTGGCGGGGCGTGCCGGGCGGACGCTCGACGCGATCGGCTGACGTTCGTCGAAACGCGCTGGCGGGGCGGAAACCGGTGGCTATCCCGCCCGAAATACAAAAGATCGAGAGGGATGCCATGGATCGCCGCGCCTTTCTGACCAGCTCCGCCCTGCTTGCCGGCACAAGCCTGCTGCCGGCGCAATTGCTTGCCCAGCCCGGGAGCGGCGATGCTGCCGCCAATGCGCTCTTCGAGCAGCTGTTCAACGAAGCGGTGGCGCGGTCGCCGGAATTGGCGACGTCGCTCGGCCTCGATCAGGGGCCGCTGGCGAGTCTCAAGAGCCAGTTGTCCCCGCGCACTGCCGAGGAGCGGCAGAAGGACCTGGCGCTCACCCGTCGGGCGCTGGCACGGTTGCGGGCGCTGAACGGCCTTTCGTCTGCAAACGAACTCAATCGCGATGTGCTGGTCTATTCGCTCGAGGGCCAGGAGGTCGCGCCGGCACGCTTCGGCATCGACAGCGTCGTGCGGCCGTATCCGATCTTTCAGCAGGGCGGCGCCTATTTCTCGATGCCCGACTTCCTGAACTCTGCCCATACGATCAAGACATCGGCCGATGCCGAAGCCTATCTGGCGCGACTGGAGGCGTTCTCGCGTGTGCTCGACGAAGAAGCGGCGGAGCAGCGAGCTCAGGCGGCCCGTGGCTTCCTCGCTCCTGCCTGGTCGCTGGACCTGACGCTCGTGCAGATGCGCAAGCTGCGCAGTGCCGCGCCTGACCAGTCGGGCATGGTCCAGTCGCTCGTCACGCGCGCCAAGTCGGCGAATGTCGCGGGAGACTGGGCCGCTCGCGCCACGCGCATCGTCGATGACAAGGTCTATCCCGCGCTCGACCGCCAGATCGCGGCCATCGAGGCGCTGCGGCCATCCACTCGGCCTGGGGATGGCGTGTGGCGGCTCCCCCAGGGCGATGCCATCTACGCCGCGGCGCTCGAGCAGATGACGACCACCACCATGTCCCCGGACGAAGTGCACCGCATGGGCCTGGCGCAGGTGGCGGAAATCAGCGCCGAGCTGGATAAGATTCTTCGCACTGAGGGACTAACCCGCGGCAGTGTCGGTGCTCGCCTTGCTCAGCTCAACGCCCGGCCAGACCAGGTCTATCCGGACACTGCGGACGGCCGCGCCGCGCTGATCGAGAGCCTGAACGATGACGTCCGCCGGATGAACGCTCAGCTGCCGCGCTTCTTCGCGACGCTGCCCGACCAGCCGCTCGAGATTCGTGCGGTGCCGGTGGAGATCCAGGACGGCGCGTCCAACGGCTATTATCGCCGCGCCTCGCTCGACGGTTCGCGGCCGGCCATTTACTTCATCAACCTGAAGGATGTGCGCGACTGGCCAAAATACACGCTGCCGGCGCTTAGCTTTCACGAAGGCACGCCCGGCCACCATCTGCAGATCAGCATCGCGCAAACCTCCAAAGACATTCCGATGCTGCGCAAGCTGGGCGGTTTCTCGGCCTATTCGGAGGGCTGGGCGCTGTACGCGG
Organism: Sphingomonas sp.; assembly: GCF_035944535.1. Taxonomy (GTDB): domain Bacteria; phylum Pseudomonadota; class Alphaproteobacteria; order Sphingomonadales; family Sphingomonadaceae; genus Sphingomonas_B. The sequence goes on along the minus strand of NZ_DASZBC010000014.1, from coordinate 28,858 downwards.
AGAGCGTGGCCGACGAGGCGAAAGTCTATCGCACGCCGCTGGAGCGCGCCGGCTTCCTGCAATCCTACCTGTTCCGCGCGACGCGCCTCGTCGTCGACACGGGACTGCACGACAAGCGCTGGACCCGCGAAAAGGCGACCGACTATATGGTCGAGACCACCGGCTTCGCGCGCCCGCGCACCCAGCGCGAGGTCGAGCGCTACTGCACCCAGGCCGGCCAGGCGTGCAGCTACAAGGTCGGCCACGGCGTCTGGCAGCGGCTACGCGCCGAGGCGGAGCGCCAGCCGGGCTTCGACGTCAAGCAGTTCCACGAAGTGCTGAAAGAAGGCGCGATGCCGCTGACCATCCTGGAACGCCGCGTGCGCGAGCGGATGAAAAGTGCCTGACCCATAGCCCCTCCCCTTCAGGGGAGGGGTAAGGGGTGGGGGCGAGCGTCTGCTCGCCCGAAGACTTCGGATGGGGCAACAGCCCCACCCCAACCCCTCCCCTGAAGGGGAGGGGCTTAGCTCGCCAATGCCTCCGCCTGCTCCGCCAGCTCTAGCCAGCGGAGTTCGGCTTTGTCCTTCTCCTCCCTCGCCTTGTCGATCGCGGCGGTAAGCGCGGCGAAGCGCTTCGGATCGCGGGTGTAGAGATCGGGGTCCGCTAACGCTGCTTCGTCGCGGGCGATGGCGGCTTCCAGTTCCTCGACGCGCCTGGGCAGCAGCTCATAATCGCGCTGATCCTTGTAGCTGAGCTTCTTGCTCCCCGGCGCAGGCCGGGGCCCAGTGTCTCGCGTCGGCTGGACCCCGGCCTTCGCCGGGGAACGTGAAGGAGCCGCGGCTCGCTGCCGTACCCAATCCTCATAGCCGCCGGCGACGATATCGACCTTGCCGCTGCCGTCGAGGCCCAGCGTCACGGTGACGGTGCGGTCGAGGAAGTCGCGGTCGTGGCTGACGATCAGGACGGTGCCTTCATAGTCGGCGATGACTTCCTGCAGCAAATCGAGCGTTTCCAGGTCGAGATCGTTGGTCGGCTCGTCGAGCACCAGCAGGTTCGACCGCCGCGCGAACTCGCGCGCCAGCAGCAGGCGCGAGCGCTCGCCGCCTGACAGCGTGCCGACCCGCGCATCGGCGAGACCGGGGTCGAACAGGAACTCCTTCAGATAGCCGTGGATGTGCTTCTTGGTGCCGAGCACTTCGATCCAGTCGCCGCCATCGGCGAGCACGTCGCGCACGCGTTTGTCCGGGGAGAGCAGGCTGCGCTGCTGGTCGATGATCACCCCGTCGAGCGTCTTGGCGAGCGTGACGCTGCCTTCGTCCGGCGCGATCTCGCCAGTCAGCAGGCGCAGCAGCGTCGTCTTTCCGGCACCGTTCGCGCCGACAATGCCGATCCGGTCGCCCCGCTGGATACGTAGCGTGAAGTCCTTGATGATCGTCCGGTCGCCGAAGCGCTTGGTGACCTTGTCCGCAGTAATCACCGACTTGGTCCGGATATCGTCGGTGCCGATGGCGAGCTTGGCGGCGCCTTGCGGGCCCAGCATCGCCGCCCGCTGCGCACGCATCTGATTGAGCTTTTCGAGCCGGCCCTGATTGCGTCGGCGACGCGCCGTCACCCCGCGCTGCAGCCAGTGCAGTTCCAGCTTCAGCTTCGCGTCCAGCTTCTGCGCGGCGCGCTCTTCCTCGGCATAGGCCTTTTCCTGCCAGGCTTCGAACCCGCCAAAGCCGACTTCGGCTCGGCGGATATTGCCGCGGTCGAGCCACAGCGTGGAGCGGGTCAGCCTTGTCAGGAAGGTCCGATCGTGACTGATCACGACGAAGGCGCCCTTGAAGCGATTGAGCCAGGCTTCCAGCCATTCAATGGCGGCGAGATCGAGATGATTGGTCGGCTCGTCGAGCAGGAGGACGTCGGGGGCGAGCGCCAGCGCGCGGGCGATTGCCGCACGGCGCCGCTCGCCTCCCGACGCGGTCTGCGCCGAGCGGGAAAGGTCGAGGCCGATCTGGTCGGCGATCGCCTCCACTTCGTGCAGCTCCGGCGCCGGGCTTCCACTGGTCGCATAATCGCGTAGCGTGGCGAACGCGGAGACGTCCGGATCCTGCTCCAGCAGCACGACATTGGTTCCGGGCACGATCGTCCGCCGCCCTTCGTCGGCATCGACGCGGCCGGCGAGCAGCTTCAGCAGCGTCGTCTTGCCGGCGCCGTTGCGGCCGATCAGCGCCAGGCGGTCGCGCTCGCCCACATAAAGGTCGAGGCCGCGAAACAGCCAGCCGGAGCCCTGAACCAAGCCGAGATTTTCATAAGCGAGTACGGGAGCGGACATGGGCGCGGCTCCTATCAGCTTGGCTGAACGAGCGCCAACGGCAGCATTCATGGGCTATTCAAAGCCTTGCAAGTAACGGCTATGGCCATGACCTGCATGACGCGTATTGTCTCTCTGGCGCTTGTTGCGCTTGCTCTTGCGGTGCCGGCTTCGGCGCAGCGCCGGGGCGACCAGTATCAAGCGTTCGAGGCCCGGAAGTCCGGCCAGGTGCTTTCGTTGCGTGAGATTGAGGACCGGGTGCTGCCGCGGATGCGGGGCAGCACCTATCTGGGTCCTGAATTCGATGGTGGCGTTTATCGGCTGAAGTTCATGCGGGCCGGCACCGTGATCTGGGTCGATGTCGATGCCCGCACGGGCGCGGTGATCGGCCGTTCGGGCTTTTGAGGGAAACTAGATGCGCGTTTTGATTGTCGAGGACGAACCCACCCTGGGGGCACAGCTGAGGAAGACGCTGGAGGGCGCCGGCTATGCCGTCGACCTGGCGGATGACGGCGAGGACGGCCATTTTCTGGGCCAAACCGAGACCTATGACGCGGTGGTGCTCGACTTAGGGCTGCCCACGATCGACGGCCTGACCGTGCTCGATCGTTGGCGCAAGGAAGGCCGGGCGATGCCGGTGCTGGTGCTGACCGCACGCGACAGCTGGTCAGATAAGGTGGCGGGACTTGATGCGGGCGCCGACGATTATCTCGCCAAGCCATTCCAGTCGGAAGAGCTGATCGCGCGGCTGCGGGCGCTGATCCGCCGTGCTTCGGGCAATTCCAGCTCCGAACTGACCGCCGGCGACGTGCGTCTGGATACGCGGTCGGGCAAGGTGACGCTCGCCGGCGAGCCGGTGAAGCTGACCGCGCAGGAGTATAAGCTCCTCAGCTATCTGATGCACCACAAGGGCAAGGTGGTCAGCCGCACCGAACTTATCGAGCATATCTACGACCAGGATTTCGACCGCGATTCGAACACCATCGAAGTGTTCGTCACCCGCATCCGCAAGAAGCTGGGACAGGACGTGATCACCACCATCCGCGGCCTCGGCTACAGCCTCGAAGATTCGAACGCAGCTTGAACATAAAACTCGGTTCGGGCTGAGCTTGTCGAAGCCCTCCCTTTCTAAGAGGCCGGGAAGAATAAGGGAGGCCTTCGACAAGCTCAGGCCGAACCGGTTGGGTGGACAAGTTGAGTGAAGTCGCGAAACAACGCCGCAAGTCCACCGGCTCGCTGAGCCGTCGCATGATCCTGATCGCGGCGGCCTGGATCGGGCTGCTGCTGCTCGGCGGCGGGCTGGCGCTCGACCGGGTGCTCACCAACGCCATCACGCGAAACTTCGACGATTCGCTGAACTATGTGCTGACCGCGATGGTCGCTTCGGCGGAGATCGGGCCGGCGGGCGAAGTGCTGCTCAACCGGCCGCTCGGCGACCAGCGCTTCCTCGAGCCGAATTCTGGCCTCTATTACCAGATCAGCGGCCAAGGCTTCGAGCATTTCCGCTCGCGCTCCCTGTGGGACCGCTCGCTTCAGGTGCGCGGCCGCCACGCCGATGTCGACGTCCACATCTACGACACCAAGGAGTTCAGGGACGAACCATTGCGCGTACTCGAGCGCGACGTGACCTTGCCGGGCTCTCCCGTGCGCTGGCGCTTCCAGGTTGCGCAGAGCCGCGCCGCGCTCGACGAGCAGATCGACGTGCTGCGGCGGACGCTGGTGCGCAGCTTCGCGCTGCTGGGGCTCGGCCTGATCGTGCTTGCGGCGCTGCAGACCTATTACGGGCTGCTGCCTCTGCGGAGGGTGCGCGCCGCGATCGCGAAGATGCGCTCGGGGCTTGCCACGCGTGTGGATGAGCCGCTGCCCGACGAGCTGACGCCGATGGTCGAAGAGCTGAACGGCCTGATCGAGCATAACGAGAAGCAGGCGGAGGAGGCGCGGCGCCACGCTGGCAACCTGGCTCATGCGCTCAAGACGCCGCTGACCGTCATCATGAACGCCGCGACGGCGAACGCGCCCGACCTGCCGGACACGGTGTGCCGCGAGGCGACCACGATGCGGCGTCAGGTCGATCATCATCTGGCCCGCGCCCGCGCCGTTGGCCGCCGCGGCCATGCTCATAGCCGCGCGCAGGTCTGGCCGAGCCTTGAATCGGTGGAGCGCGCCGTCGGCCGCCTCTACCCCGATGTGCGGATCGACGTCAGCGGGCCCAAGACGCTGTTCGTCCATATGGAGCGCCAGGATCTGGACGAACTGCTCGGCAATCTTATCGAGAACGCCGCCAAATATGGCGGCGGCAGCGTGTTCGTGACGGTGTCCGGAGAAGCGGGGTTCGTCGAGTTCCTGGTCGAGGACGACGGCACCGGCATCCCGGAGGAGGAGCGGCAGCGCATCTTCGACCGCGGCGCGCGGCTCGACACTACGAAACCCGGCACCGGCCTCGGCCTCGCCATCGTGCGCGACGTGGCCGAAATCTATGGCGGCACCGTTTCGCTCGAAGAGAGCGAGGATCTGGGCGGCCTTCTCGTGCGGCTGCGCCTGCCCGCGGCGGCAGAGCCGGAGCCGCCCAAGCCGACCGGTCGATCAACGGCGAACCAGCGCCGACAAACGACATGAAGCGCTGTTGCCGCGAGCAGCTAAGCCGTTAAGCTCTTTCGTCTTTTGTTTCCGGGGATGACCACATGAAAGCATTTCTCCTCGTCGGAGCGGCAGCGCTGACGCTCGCCGTCTCGGCCTACGCCCAGACGGCCAAGCCGGCGCTCGGCAGCTTCGGCTTTGACGCGGCCGGTATGGATCGCACGGTCTCGGCCGGCGACGATTTCTATAAGTTCGCCAACGGCAACTGGGACCGGACGACCGAGATCCCCGCGGACCGGTCGAGCTGGGGCGGCTTCGGCGTGCTCCGCGACCTGTCCGACCAGCGCACCCGCGACATCATCCAAGCCGCGGCTGCCAGCAACGGCGCGCCGGGCAGCACTTCGCAAAAGGTCGGCACCTACTATGCCGCCTTCATGGACGAGGCCGCGATCGAGGCGAAGGGGATCGCGCCGATCAAGCCCCAGCTGGATGCGATTGCCGCGCTGTCGAGCCCGTCCGAGCTCGCCCGCTGGATGGGCGACGCCAATCGCGCCGGCATCACCGTTCCGGTCGGCATTTTTGTCGAGCAGGACCTGAAGGATAACCGCGTCTACTCGGTCTATGCCGGCCAAAGCGGCCTCGGGCTGCCCGACCGCGACTATTATCTCGACGACAGCAACCCGAAGTTCGTGGAAGCGCGCGCCAAGTACAAGGCGCACATCGCCAGCATGCTGAAGCTGGCGGGGATCGCCGATGCCGAAGCCAAGGCGCAGCGCATCTTCGATCTGGAGACGAAGATCGCGAAGACCCATTGGACGGCCGCCCAATCGCGCCAGATCGACAAGCTGTACAACCCGGTCTCAACCGCCGAACTTGGCGCCAAAATGCCCGGTCTGGACTGGGCCGCCTTTCTGCCCGCCGCCGGCGTCAGGCAGCCGCAGATCATCGTCACCCAGCCGAGCGCCGTTACCGGAACGGCGGCGCTGATCGCGTCGGAACCGCTGTCGGTCTGGAAGGAATATCTGACCTTCCACACCCTGTCAGAAGCAGCGCCGCTGCTGCCCAAAGCGTTCGTCGAAGAGAATTTCGCGTTCAAGGGCACCGCTCTGGCCGGCACGCCGAAGCTGAAGGACCGGTGGAAGCGGGGCGTCGATCTGGTCAACGCCGCGATGGGCGAAGCCGTGGGCGAACTCTACGTCGCCAAGTATTTTCCGCCGGAGAGCAAGGCCAAGGCCGAGCAGCTGGTCAAGAACCTGATCGCCGCGTTTGACGTGCGGCTGCAGAAGCTTGACTGGATGGCGCCGCAGACTCGCCAGGCCGCACGCGAGAAACTCGCCGCCTTTACCTACAAGATCGGCTATCCGGACAAGTGGCGCGATTATTCGGCGCTCGAGGTCCGGCCGGGCGACGCCCATGGCAATTTCGTCCGCGCGACCCGCTTCGAATACCAGCGTGAGCTCGACAAGATCGGCAAGCCCGTCGACCGCAGCGAGTGGGGCATGACGCCGCAGACGGTCAACGCCTATGCCAACCCGCTGATGAACGAGATCGTCTTCCCGGCGGCGATCCTGCAGGCGCCGTTCTTCGATCCGAATGCGGACGATGCGGTCAACTATGGCGGGATCGGCGCCGTCATCGGGCATGAGATCAGCCACCATTTCGACGATCAGGGCCGCAAGTTCGACAAGGCCGGCAACCTGACCGAATGGTGGACGCCGCAGGACGCCGAGCGGTTCAAGGTCTATACCGACAAGGTCGTCGCCCAGTATGGCGCCTATGAGCCGCTGCCGGGCAAGAAAGTGAATGGCGAGCTGACATTGGGCGAGAACATCGCCGACCTGGCGGGCCTCACCGTCGCCTATGACGCCTATAAGCTGTCGCTCGGCGGCAAGCCGGCGCCGGTGATCGATGGCTTCACCGGCGACCAGCGCTTCTTCCTCGGCTGGGCGCAAGTGTGGCGGAACAAGTATCGCGAGCCGTTCATGCTGCAGATCCTAACCACCGATCCGCATACGCCGGGCATGTGGCGACCCTATGTCGTCCGCAACCTCGACGCCTGGTATTCGGCCTTCGACGTGAAGCCGGGGACCAAGTTCTTCCTGAAGCCGGAAGAGCGTATCAAGGTGTGGTAAGGTTTAGCTAACCTGAGTTCGCCCAAACACCGTTCGGGCTGAGCTTGTCGAAGCCCTCCCTTGTTCTTGCTGAGGTGCAGAAGGGAAGGCAGGCCTTCGACAGGCTAAGGCCGAACGGAGTGGGGTGGTCGGTGGGAGCCTAGTAACTCCGTCCCACCAGCACCCGCTCGACCGCCGGCTTGCCGGTGAAGATGCAGGTGCCGGAGGCCGGCTCCGCATTCTCGGGCACGTTGCGCAAGGTTAGTTTCAGCGCCTTCAGCCGCTGATCGACCGCCTCCAGGTCCCCGCCGCTCGGCTTCGACCATTGGACCTCGACCCAGCCGGGGAATTGCTCGGCTTCAGCGAAGAAGCGCTCCAGCTCGGCGAATTCAGCCACGCCGCGGCGGATGTTCGTATCGAGACGAGTCTTGGCTTCCGCGAACATGCCCGACTGGATCTCCTCCAGCAGCGCCGGCACGGCACTCAAGAACTCGGCCCGGGGCTGGATCGAGGAGGCGAGCTTGCCGCTCTCCTGATAGAGCCGGTCGCGGCGGATCACGGAAACATTGCCTGCGGCGACGTCGCGCGGACCGACCTCGACGATCACCGGCGCGCCCTTCTTCACCCAGGACCAGCGCTTGTTCGATGCCTTGATCGCCTTGCCGTCGAGCAGCGCGCGCACCGGCTCGCCCAGAGCGCGTTGCGCGTTGAGCTCGGCCGTCAGCGCACGGGCATAGTCGAGCACGGCCGCATCTTCGTCCGTCTCCCGCAGCATCGGCACGATCACAACCTGATAGGGGGCGAGGCGCGGCGGCACGCGCAGACCGTCATCGTCGCCATGGACCATGATCATGCCGCCGATCATCCGCGTCGACACGCCCCAGCTGGTCGTCTGCGCCAGCTCGAGCTCGCCGGACGCATTCTGGAAGCGAATATTCTGCGCCTGGCTGAAGGTGGTGCCGAGGAAATGCGAGGTGCCGGCCTGCAGCGCCTTGCCGTCCTGCATCATCGCTTCGATCGAGTAAGTGGCGACGGCGCCGGGGAAGCGCTCATTCTCCGGCTTCTCGCCCGCCACGACGGGCATGGCGACGCATTCCTCGGCAAAGCGGCGATAGACTTCGAGCATGCGCAGCGTGTGCTCGCGCGCCTCGGCTTCGCTGGCATGGACGGTATGGCCTTCCTGCCACAAGAACTCGGCGGTGCGCAGGAACATGCGGGTGCGCATTTCCCAGCGAACGACGTTCGCCCATTGGTTGATCAGCACAGGCAGGTCGCGCCAGCTCTGCACCCAGCGCGAAAAGGCGGCGCCGATCACCGTCTCGGACGTGGGACGCACCACCAGCGGCTCTTCCAGCTTGGCCTCGGGATCGACCACCAATTTTCCGTCCACCGCCTTAAGCCGGTGATGGGTGACGACCGCCATTTCCTTGGCGAAGCCTTCGACATGCTCCGCTTCCTTCTCGAAATAGGAGAGCGGGATGAAGAGCGGGAAATAGCAATTCTCATGGCCGGTCGCCTTGATGGCGTCGTCCAGCAGCCGCTGCATCCGCTCCCAGATGCCATAGCCCCAGGGGCGGATGACCATGCACCCGCGCACGCCCGAATCCTCGGCCATGTCGGCTTCGGAGACGACGGCCTGGTACCAGGCGGCGAAATCCTGTTGGCGGGTAACGGAGAGCGCATGCTTGATGGTCATGCGCGGGCGCTTAGCGGCATATCGGGAAAACCAAAACCCAGCCCGCCGATCAGAAAATAGGGACTGTCCCTATTTTCTGAGGTAGTGCTGAAGCCGCGCTTCATCCACTTCGCTCGTGAGCCCCAGCTTGGTTCGGCGCCAGAGGATGTCCTCCACTGTGCGCGCCCATTCGCGCTCGACCAGCCAATCGACTTCGACCGCACCTAGGCCGGCGCCGAATTCCTCGCCCAGATCGCCGCGGTCGCCGATCATCGCCTCAAGCATCGAGCCATAGGCGCGGGACATTCGATAGCTCCGTTCGTCTCCAAGCCAGGGCCACCGAGCACGGACCTTCGCCAGGAAGTCGGCGAACCCGTCCATCTCTCCGCCCGGGAAGATACGCGCCTTGGTGACCGAAAGAGGATCGAGCCCAAGCGGCCGCCCCAGCTTGGCCACCGCCACTTCGCCTAAGTGCCGCGCCGTGGTGATCTTCCCGCCGAACACGGAAAGGAGCGGCGGGCCGGCCTCGTCCAGCTCCAGCACATAGTCGCGCGTGACCTGACGCGCTTCGCTGGCGCCGTCGTCGTAGAGCGAGCGGATACCCGCATAGGTCGAGATCACGTCATCCTGTGCCGTCTGCTTGGCAAAATAGCGGTTGACCGCGGCGAGAAGGTAGTCCGTCTCCTCTGCGCTGATCGGCGCTTCGGCGGGGCTCTCGACCGGCACGTCGGTCGTGCCGACGAGCGTGTGGCCCTGATAGGGAATGGCGAAGACGATGCGACGGTCGGGCTGCTGCAGGATATAGGCGTGCGCGCCCTCGAACAGCTTGGGCACGATTAGATGGCTGCCGCGGATCAGGCGGGCGCCGGCCTTGCTGTTGACGCCCAGCCGCTGCGCGATCTCCGCGACCCACGGACCCGCGGCGTTGACGAGCGCGCGGGCGGTGACCTCGCGCTCGTCGCTGAGGTGAGCGCGCCAGAGGCCGCCGTCTCGCCGGGCAGAGAGAAGCTCGGTGCGGGTCGCGATGTCCGCGCCATTGTCGGCGGCGTCGCGGGCGTTCAGCACAACCAGCCGCGAATCGTCGACCCAGGCGTCCGAATAGACGAAGCCGTCGGTCACCTCCTTAAGCGGAGCGAGATAGCTCCCGCCCTTGATCCCGCGCGACTTGGGCAGCGACATGCGGCCGCCAATATGATCGTAGAGAAACAGCCCGGCGCGGATCATCCATTTGGGCCGGAGCGTGTTCCGGTGCGGGAGCACGAACTCCATCGGATAGATCAGGTGCGGCGCGGCCTTGAGCAGCCGTTCGCGCTCGATCAGCGCCTCGCGGACCAGCTTGAACTCATAATATTCGAGATAGCGCAGCCCGCCATGGATCAGCTTGGTCGAAGCGGACGAGGTCGCCGAGGCGAGATCGTTCTTCTCGACCAGCAACACGCGCAAGCCGTTGAGCGCAGCTTCACGGGCGATGGCGGCACCGTTGATGCCGCCGCCGACGATCAGAAGATCAAAGTCTGACACCGCTGTCGCATTAGCGACAAAGGTCGCCGAAGCCTAGAACTCCGTCCGCCAGCGCAGTGCCGCTCCGAGATCGTCCGGCGCCGCCGCGAAATGACCGGGATCCTGCCGCCAGAACAGATTGGTGTCGACGCGGCCGCCCAGGAACATGCGCGAATAGCTTGCCTCCAGTGCCAGCTCCCGGCCCTCAGGCGCGAGGTTCAGGCGCTGGTCGGCGAAGCTTGCGGCGCCGCTGTCATAATCATAGCCGACCGGCAGGCGCACGTTCAGCCCGCCGCCCGAGACCCGCAGCGGCTGCGACACGCGCACCGCGAACAAGTCGCCGCGCGAGAACAGCCCCGCCTTGCCGACATCGAAGCTGAACGCGTTGGAGCGGATCGCCGGCCGCTCGGTCAGCAGGCCGCCACCGGCAGGCACGCTCCAGCCCTGGCGCGCCGATGCGCCCAGGCGCCAACCCTGGCCGAGGCTCCAGTCGGCGCTCAGATCGGCGAACCAGCTCGCGCCGCCGCTCGCGCCGAAGACGCTGCCGAAGCGGGCGCCGAGCAAAGTCCGCTCCTCCTGCAGCCGCGTCAGCCCGCCCGCGAGGCGCAGTCCGCCGAAGCGCCGATCCGCGCCGATGCTCAGCAGCGAGTAAGGGGAGCGCAGATAGGCGTCACGCGTGAGGCGGTCGCGGCGGAGCAGCAGGCCGTCTCCGGACTCCATACCCGCAGTCACGGCGACGCGGCCAAACATGTGCCGGATCGCGGCGGAGCTTTGGTCGCGGCGATCGAAGCCAAGACCGTCGCTTGAGCCACGCGCGACCAGAAAGGCTGGCTCCACTCGTCCGGCAAGCTGGCCGGCCAGGCTGTCCCGGCTCTCGCCGAAACCGAGCGCCAAGCTGGTGCGCGGATCGATGCGGCTGGCGATCATGCCGGCAGTGGTCCGCGCGCGCACTGCGTCTGCGGGAGCAAGCGAGAGCCGACGCACGGCCGCGCCGCCGGGTGTGTCGGCGATCGACACGGCGATGCGGGTGTCGCCCATCGCCAAGCTGGCGCCGCGATGGCTGCGTGACAGCGTGCCGGTCAGGCTCGATTGCGGCGAGGCGTTGCGGACGGAGCGGGCGAGATCGACGGCGAAAGCGCGATCGAAGCCGTCCAGAATGATTGCGCCCATGCCCTGCTGCGCCGCGTCTCCCATCGCCGGAGAGAGCGTCGCGCTGTTGCCGGTCAGGTCGAGCGCGACCTGCGAGCCGGCAAGGGAAGCGCCGCCGCGGGGCTGAAAGGCACGGCCGATGTTGAGCACGCCGCGGCCATAGACCGGGTCCGTGCCCGGCGCGCCGAGATCGTCCGCGCTTTCGAGCAGCAGCTGCACGATCTCCGCGCCGGTGAGGTTCGGAAAGGCCTGCGCCAGCAGCGCCACCGCGCCCGAAACATGAGGCGCCGAGAAGGATGTGCCGCTGTAAATCAGTGCCGTACCGTTCTCGTCGAACGAGCGCACATTCTCTCCCAGCGCGGTCACGAACACGTTTGCGGCTTGGCCGGCGCGGTTCGAAAAGGACGAGATCGACTTGCTGGTATCGTGCGCGCCCGCGACGATAACTTGGCCCCGCGCCATCGAGTCGGTGGCTGCGAGGGCAAGCCCACTCGGATTGGCCTGTCCGTCATTGCCGGCCGACAGGACGATCACCATCCCGGCGGCGGTTGCCCGGCCGATCGCCGCGCGCAGCATCGAGTTGGCGCTGGAGCCGCCCAGCGACAGGTTGGCGACCTTCGCACCCTGAGCAACCGCGACGTCGAGCGCGCGGGCGATCGCATTGTCGCGATGCGAGCAGTCGCCGTCGCTATTGCAGCTGCCCGGCGTATCGGTGCGCAGCGAAAGCAGGGTCGCTTCAAAGGCCATGCCATGAATGGCGCTGTCGTTCTTGGCGGCGAGCAACACGGCGGAGACGGCCGTGCCATGGCCGCCTTCGTCGCCGACGCCACGCGAACCCGACAGGTCCTGCGAGGCCGCCGCGATCCGGCCGGCAAACTCCGGGCTGTTCGGATTGACGCCGCTGTCGATCACGGCCGCCGTCACGCCGCGTCCGCTCGCGCCTGCCTGATAGGCGGGCACTGCGTTCGCGAGTTCGAGGCCCAGCGAGCGATTATACTCGTTGGTGCGAAAGGTCGCCGTAGGGGTTGGCGTCGGAGTCGGGGTGGGTGTCGGCGTCGGAGCCGGAGTGGGCGAGGGCGCCGGCGTCACCGTGACCGGCGGTGTTGGCGTCGAGTTGACGCCACCGCCACCTCCGCCGCCGCAGCCGCTCAGCCCGAACATCGCCAATAACATCAGGGCGGTCGCCCCGCACGCTTTACGCTTACTCATTCCGGCATGGCCCCTGCCCAGGTCGAGCCCTTCGCTAGTCTGAAGGGCATTGCATTATGCTTAACACAGACTGCAGATTGCCGCAGCCGGGCGTCGCAGCTAGGCGCGGCCCTATGCTTCCGCAGCTTGCCCAAATCCGCAACTGGATCTTCGACCTCGACAATACGCTCTACCCGGCGTCGGCGGACCTGTTCGGGCTGATCGACGCGCGGATGACCCGCTTCATCCAGGACCTGCTGGGGCTGGACTGGGACAGAGCGCGGGCGCTGCAGAAGGACTATTTCCACAATCACGGCACGACCCTGTCCGGGCTGATGGCGGAGCATGGCATCGAGCCGCACGCGTTCCTCGACTATGTCCACGATATCGAAATGGATGTGCTGCAGGAGGACCGGCGGCTGGTCGAGGCCATAGCGCGGCTGCCCGGGCGGAAGCTGATCTTCACCAATGGCGACGAGAGTTACGCCCGGCGCGTGCTGGCGCGGCTGGGTCTGTTGGAGAGCTTCGAGGCGATCCACGACATCCACGCCTGCGCTTATGAGCCGAAGCCCCAGCCCCGCGCCTATGAAAGCATGGCCGAAGCCTTCGGCATCGAGCCCCAAGAGTCGCTGTTCGTCGAGGACATGGCGCGCAACCTGAAGCCGGCTAAGGCAATCGGCATGACCACGGTTTGGGTCAATAACGGGTCGGAGCAGGGCCGCGGCGAAGACGACCGCGCCTATGTCGATTATGAAGTGACCGACCTGGGCGCCTGGCTGCACGAGATTTTGGGAGACGGGGAATGATGGACCGCGGCAAGCTCACCGACACGATTGAGGCGGCTTGGGAAGCGCGGGGGGACATTGGCCCGCAGACGGTCGGCGAGACCCGCGCCGCCGTCGCCGAGGCGCTGCGGCTGCTCGACCAGGGCGAAGCGCGCGTCGCTGAACCGGACGGGCAGGGCGGCTGGCGCGTGAACCAGTGGCTGAAGAAAGCCGTGCTGCTCTCCTTCCGTCTGCACGACATGGAGTTGATCGCTGGCGGTCCGGGCACTGCCAGCTGGTGGGACAAGGTGCCGAGCAAATTCTCCGGCTGGAGCGAGGCGGAGTTCCGCAAGGCCGGCTTCCGCGCGGTGCCGGGCGCCGTCGTGCGCCATGGCGCTTACATCGCGCCCGGCGCCGTGCTGATGCCGAGCTTCGTCAATATCGGCGGTTATGTCGGCGAGGGAACGATGATCGACACTTGGGCGACGGTCGGCTCCTGCGCGCAGATCGGCAGGAACGTGCACATCTCCGGCGGCGCCGGCATCGGCGGCGTGCTGGAGCCGCTCCAGGCCGGGCCAGTGATCATCGAGGATGGCGCGTTTATCGGCGCCCGCTCCGAAGTCGCAGAGGGCGTAGTCGTAGGCGAAGGCGCGGTGTTGTCGATGGGTGTGTTCATCGGCGCCTCGACCAAGATCGTCGACCGCGCGACGGGTGAAGTGTTCATGGGTAAGGTACCGCCTTACGCGGTGGTGGTGCCGGGGTCGTTGCCGGGCAAGCCTTTGCCGGACGGCTCGCCGGGCCCGTCACTCTATTGCGCGGTGATCGTGAAGCGGGTCGACGCGCAGACGCGGGCGAAGACCGGGATCAACGAGCTGCTGAGGGATTGAACTTAAGCACCGTTCGTATCGAGCGAAGTCGAGATACGCTTCTCGACTTCGCTCGAAGCGAACGGAATTAGGAGGAAGCCCCCGCCACCAGCCTCGGCGTCTGCTGGTGCTGGATCACCTGCCACTCGCCCTGCTCGTCCTTGCGGTAGGTGCTGGTGCAGTGAGCGACATATTTCTCTTGGCCCGCGCGCTGGGCATGCGCGGTGTAGGCGACGACGATCAGGCCCTCCTGCGGGCGCGAGATGGTGCCGTCCTCGAACGCGACATTGGACCAGCGTGGCGTGCCGGCCACGGCCTCGATCGCCTGCTCGCCCTCGAACAGAAAGGGCGGCGTCGGCAGCGCCATCCGCACTTCCGGATCGATACAGTCCTGATAATGCTCCGCGTCAGCCTTCCACAGGCTCGCTTCGAACGCCCAGACGCGATCGTCGTCCATTCACAATCTCCTCGCCCGTATGAACGCTCGAGGGCGCAAGCTTATCCGATGAACTCGGCGAGCAGGGTGTTGGCGCGGGGACCGTTCCAGTCCATCGCGCCGACCACGCGCCAGACCTCCTTGCCCTCAGCGTCATAAAGCACGGTCGTCGGCAGCATGCCGGTTGCAAAGGCGAAGCCGAGCTTGCTCTCCGGATCGCGATATTGCTCGAGCAGCTTGTAGCCGCCCTTCGCGAAGGTCTTGCCGATGTCGACGCCTGCGCGGTCCTGGCTAACCGTCAGCACCTTCAGCTTGCCGCCGGCGCGCTGGGCGATGCCGTCCAGGGTCGGCATCTCGGCGACGCAGGGGCCGCACCAGGTCGCCCAGAGATTGACCAGCACCGGCTTGCCCTTGAAGGCGGCGAGCGTCACCGGCTTCCCCGCGGGATCGACGAAGCTGTCCGCAGGCGCCGCCTTGCCGCGCTGCGAAATGTCTAGCGTGCCGGTCAGTTCCGGCCCTTTCGCCGGCGCCTCGTGCTTCGCTTGCGGGGGCGGCGCGGTTTCCCTATCGCACCCCGCGATCAACAGAGTCCCGAGGAGAAGCGCAATCGCTGGGCGCACGGACAGCTCCAATGCCATGTGGGGCGGGCGCTTCGCCGAAGGGCCCGCTGCGGTGATGCGCGAGATAAATGCCTCGATCGGCTTCGACAAGCGGATGTGGCGCCAGGACATTCAAGGGTCCCGAGCTCATGCCGAGATGCTGGGTCGGCAAGGGATCATTTCATCAGTGGACGCCGAGGCGATCGACCGCGGTCTCGAGCAGATCGTCGCGGAATATGCGAACACGGGTGTGCCCGAAGACTCGGCGCTCGAAGATATCCATATGCATGTCGAGGCGCGGCTGGCGGAGATCGTCGGACCGGCGGCGGGGCGGCTTCACACAGCCCGCTCGCGCAACGACCAGGTCGCGACCGACTTCCGGCTTTGGGTGCGCGATGCGATCGACGAGATCGACACCGCGCTGACCGCCTTCCAGTCGGTGCTGATCGGCCGTGCCGAGGAACATGCGGACACGGTGATGCCGGGCTTCACGCACCTCCAGTCGGCTCAGCCGGTGACGCTCGGCCATCATCTGATGGCCTATTTCGAGATGATCCACCGCGACCGCGGCCGCTTCGAGGATGCTCGCGCGCGGCTGAACGAGTGTCCATTGGGCTCCGCGGCGCTGGCCGGTACGGGCTTTCCGATCGACCGGTTCGCGGTCGCCGAGGCGCTCGGCTTTGACCGGCCGACCGACAACAGCCTCGATGCAGTCTCCGACCGCGACTTCGCGCTCGAATTCCTATTCGCTTGCGCTACCTGCGCGATGCATTTGTCGCGACTGGCGGAGGAGATGATCCTCTGGGCCTCCCAGCCTTTCGGCTTCGTCCAGCTATCGGACGCCTGGTCGACCGGCTCGTCGATCATGCCGCAGAAGCGCAATCCCGACGCGGCCGAACTGGTGCGCGGCCATGCCGGGCGTATCCAGGGCTGCCTGGTCGCGCTGATGACAACGATGAAGGGGCTGCCGCTCGCTTATTCGAAGGACATGCAGGACGATAAGCCGCCGGTGTTCGAAGCCCACGACCTGCTGGCGCTGTCGATCGCGGCGATGACGGGCATGATCGGCAGCGTGACCTTTCGCGCCGACCGGATGCTGCAGGCGGCGGAAGCGGGCTTTGCGACGGCGACGGACTTGGCCGACTGGCTGGTGCGCGAAGCAAGCGTGCCGTTCCGCGAGGCGCATCACATCGTCGGCACCGCTGTGCGGGTGGCGGAGGCGGAGGGCAAGGCGCTGGAGGCGCTGAGCCTGGAGCAACTGCGGGCGATCGATGGCCGCATCGATGCGCGGGTGTTCGGCGTGCTGAGCGTCGGCGCGTCCGTCGGCTCGCGCACCAGCCATGGCGGCACCGCACCGGACCAGGTGCGGGCCAGGATCGCGGATGCCAAGGCCGCGATCGGGATGGGAGAGGATCAGTGATCAAGGTTAAACGCTCGGGACGAGCGCTGGTGTTGGCGCTTGCCCTCACCGCCTGCGGCGGTCGTGAGGAGCTGCGCCCGGCTGCGGGCGAGGGCCTGCCGCCCAAGCCTTATGCGGCGCAGGCGACCTCCACGCCCAGCCAGCTGATGATGCCCGAGACCCAGGCGCGGCCGCGGCGTAGCGACGAGCTGCTGCGCCAGTCGGAAGAGCGGCGCGACGACCGATTCGACCTGCCGCCCAGCTGATGGACCATTTCCAGCTAAAGCGCGGCGAACTTCATGCCGAGGACGTGCCGCTGCGCGCGATCGCAGAGGCGGTCGGCACGCCCGTCTACGTCTATTCGCGTGCAACGCTGGAGCGCCACGCGCGCGTGTTCCGCGAAGCGTTGGAGGGGCTCGGCCGAGTGCACCTGGCCTTCGCGGTTAAGGCCAATCCGAACCTTGCCGTGCTGAAGGTCCTGGCGCGCCAGGGCTATGGCGCCGACATCGTATCGGGTGGCGAGATGGTGCGGGCGCTCGCAGCCGGCATGCGGGCGGAGGACATCGTCTTCTCAGGCGTGGGCAAGACACCTGCGGAGCTGGCGCAGGGGCTGGACGCCGGCATCGGCCAGTTCAACCTGGAGCATGAGGAGGAAGGCCATGTTCTTTCCGCCCTCGCGGCGGCGCGGGGTCAGCGGGTCTCCGCCACGCTCCGCGTCAATCCGGATGTGGATGCCGGCACACATGAAAAAATCTCGACCGGCAAGGCGGACAACAAGTTCGGCGTGCCAATCGACCAGGCGCCCGCCATGTATGCGCGCCTTGCGGTGCTGCCTGGACTGAAGATGCGGGGTGTCGCCTGTCACATCGGCAGCCAGTTGAGCAACGTCGATCCGCTCGAAGCCGCCTATGTGAAGATCGGCCAGCTGATCGGCGAGCTGAGGGCGGCCGGGGAGCAAGTAGACCGCGCGGATCTCGGCGGCGGTCTTGGCGTCCGCTACCGGCCCGAAGACCCCGCGCCATGGCCGACCGATCTCGGCGAGATGGTCGCGCGGGTGACGAAAGGTTGGGATGTCGAGCTGATGTTCGAGCCCGGCCGGGTCATCGCGGGCAATGCCGGCGTGCTGATGACGAAGGTCATCTGGGTGAAGCCCGGCGTCACGCACCCCTATGTGATCGTGGACGCCGCTATGAACGACTTGGCGCGGCCGGCGCTCTACGGCGCCTACCACCACTTCGAAGCGGTTCGGCCCTCCGGCGAACGGATGACGGCGCACATCGCAGGTCCTGTGTGCGAGACCGGCGACACATTTGCCATGGGCCGCGAGATCGATGTGGTGAGGAGCGACGACCTCGCCATCTTCCGCACGGCCGGCGCTTACGGCGCAACCATGGCGTCCACCTACAACAGCCGCTCGCTGGTGCCCGAGGTCATGGTCGATGGCGGCCGGTTTGCCGTCGTGGCTGACCGGATTAGCGCTGCAACGGTGATGAATGCCGAACGCGTGCCGGAGTGGCTGCAGGACTGATCAAGGCGCCAGCGGCCGATACTCGACCTGACCGCTGCCAATCTTGGTGCTGACCTTGATGCCCACCATGCCGCAGCCGATCAGATGGGGTCCGCGCTGCTGGCACGGCACCTCTGTCGAAACGAGTCGCGCGCGTTCCTCATGCACGCCGCGCGCCTTTGGATCGCCGGGTGTCGGGGCGGGAACGAAGGGCAGGCGGTATTTGTCGGCCTCGCGCCGGCCGCAGACCATGATCTCGTCGCCCTGGGCTGCACGGCAGCGCGGCTCCGCCGTGGTCTGTTCGAGATAGGCGTCCATCGGCTCGGTCGCTGAAGCGGGCGCCGCCAGGAGCAGCAGCAAGGCTGTCATTCTCGACATCGTCACACCCCTCGCTTATCGCGCCTCAAGTTCAGGGAGAGGAAAAGATTTCGATGGTGAGTGCAAGCCAGAATCTTGATCGCGTGCTGGTGCTGGAGATGGTCCGCGTGACCGAAGCGGCGGCGATCGCCGCGTCGAAGCTGATCGGGCGCGGCAACGAGAAGGCGGCCGATGCTGCGGCGGTCGAGGCGATGCGCGCGGCACTCAACACGCTCGATATCGATGGCACGGTGGTGATCGGCGAAGGCGAGCGCGACGAAGCGCCGATGCTCTATATCGGCGAAAAGGTCGGCACCGGTGACGGCCCGCCCATCGATATCGCACTCGATCCTTTGGAAGGGACGACCATTACCGCCAAGGCCGGGCCAAACGCGCTGGCCGTGCTCGCCATCGCCGAGAAGGGGTGCCTGCTGAATGCGCCCGACGTTTATATGGACAAGCTGGCGGTCGGCCCCGGATATCCGGAAGGCGTCATCGACCTGGACAAGAGCCCGGCCGACAATGTCCGCGCCATCGCCGCGGCCAAGGGCGTGCAGCCGAACGAGATCATCGCATGCGTACTCGACCGGCCGCGCCACGAAAAGCTGATCGCGGAGCTGCGCGAAGTCGGCTGCGGCATCATGCTGATCCCCGACGGCGACGTGGCCGGCGTGATCGCCACCACCAACCCGGACACAACGATCGACGTCTATATGGGATCGGGTGGCGCCCCCGAGGGCGTGCTTGCGGCGGCGGCGCTGCGCTGCGTCGGCGGGCAGTTCAAGGGGCGGCTGTTGTTCCGCAACGACGACGAGCGCGGCCGGGCGCGCAAATGGGGGATCGAGGATCTGAACAAGGTCTATGACCTGACCGAACTCGCCAAGGGGGACTGCATCTTCGCCGCGACGGGGGTGACTGACGGCTCGCTGCTCGGCGGCGTCAAGACCATGAAGGGCGGCTGCATGACGACCGAAAGCATCGTTATGCGCGCGTCGACCGGTACCGTTCGCTGGGTGAAGGGCGAGCACCGCAAGGGCGCGTGAACCCGCTCGGCGACCTGCTCGGCTGGGTCGACCTGTTCGGCATCGCCGTGTTCGCGGCATCGGGCGCTCTGGCGGCGGCCAAGCGGGGGCAGACCCTCGTCACCTTCGCCTTCTTTGCACTGGTGACGGGCGTCGGCGGCGGCACGGTCCGCGACCTGCTAATCGACGCGCCGGTCTTCTGGGTGCGGGACTGGCGCGTCGCCGCCGTGTGCCTCGGCACCGCGCTGCTGATCTGGGTGACACCGCGGCGCTGGTGGAGCGAACGGGCGCTCGACTGGTTCGACGCGGTCGGGCTCGCCGCCTATGCCGTGTTCGGCGCGGCCAAGGCGATGGCCTTCGGAGTGCCTCCAGTCGTTGCCGTTCTGATGGGCGTGATCACTGCCTGTGTCGGCGGCATCATCCGCGATGTGCTGGCCGGTGAGCCGTCGATCCTGTTGCGGCCGGAACTTTATGTTACCGCTGCCGCGCTGGCCGCCGCCCTGTTCGTGCTGTTGAGCTGGGTTGGCGTGGCGGCCGTGATCGCCGCGCCGCTAGCGGTGCTGCTCGGCTTCGGCCTCCGCGCGCTGGCGATCGTGCGGGGCCTGAAACTGCCGGCCTATCGGCGCTGAGCGTGCTTGCTCCCCGGCGCAGGCCGGGGCCCATGGTTGCGGTAAGGTGGACCCCGGCCTGCGCCGGGGAACAGCGAACGCTATTCCGCAGCTACAACCATCTGGTCCGCTTCGGTCCTCCGCTGCGGCCGATCGATCGTACGCGTAAACCAGGAGATGGTCTGCTCCAGCCCTTCCTGAAGGCTGACGCGCGGCTGCCATTTGAGCAGCTGCTTGGCTTTGGAGATATCGGGGCGGCGGCGGCGCGGGTCGTCGATCGGCAGCGGGCGGTAAACCAGCTCGGCGTCGGTGCCGGTCAGCGCGATGACGCGGTCGGCGAGATCGGACACAGTCAGCTCGACCGGATTGCCGATGTTGACCGGACCCGGCTGCGGGCCCTCGTAGCGCGACAGGCGCAGCAGGCCTTCGACAAGATCGTCGGCATAGCAAAAGCTGCGCGTCTGGCTGCCGTCGCCATAGATGGTGATGTCCTCGCCCGATAGCGCCTGGCAGATGACGTTCGACACCACGCGCCCATCGTCCGGACGCATGCGGGGGCCATAGGTGTTGAAGATGCGTGCCACGCGCACTTCCGCTCGGCCGAGCCGGTCGAAGTCGAAGGAGAGTGTCTCCGCCGACCTTTTTCCCTCGTCATAGCAGGCGCGCGGACCCGTGCAGTTCACCCAGCCACGATAGCTTTCCGGCTGCGGGTGCATTTCCGGGTCGCCATAGACTTCACTGGTCGAGCTCAGGAAGAAGCGCGCGCCGGCCTTCTCCGCCAGCCGCAGCAGATGCGACGTCCCGACGACATTGGTCAGCATCGTGTGCTCGGGGTCTGATTGATAGTGGGGCGGCGAGGCGGCGCAGGCGAGATTATAGACGAACGCGATGTTCCTGGCGGCGCGGGTGACGGCGGTGGGCAGCGGGGCGGTGACGTCATGTTCGATGAAGTCGAAGCGGCTTTCGCGCTTCAGGTGGCGGATATTCTCCTCGCGGCCGGTCTGGAGATTGTCGAGGCACAGGACATGATAGCCGTCCGCGATCAGCCGATCGCACATATGGGAACCGATGAATCCGGCACCGCCGGCAACGAACGCGACCTTCTTATCTTTCATTCATCCTACTCCGGCCCCCGCCGCTCGGACTTCTTCTTCATCAACTGCTAAGCCGCTGAACTCTTTCGAGTCCGGAATGTTTCACGTCCGGACTCTGCTGCCTCGATGAGCCACTTCTCCAGCTCCTCCGCCCGGTGTCCGGCCGTGTGGCCGGACAGAGTCTTGGCCTGGGCCGCGCGCCCCATTTCGGCGGCATCGGTGTCCAGGGCGGCGATCACGTCTTTGCTGGTGTCGGCGAGGATGATTTCCCGGCCGGGCGCGAACAGGTCGTCGATGCCGTCCCACCGATCCGAGATGATGGGCGTGGCGCAGGCCCCCGCTTCGAACAGCCGGACAGAAGGCGACCAACCTGCCTTGATCATGTCGGCGCGGGTGACGTTCAGGGTGAAGCGCGAGGCAGCATAGAACGCCGGATGGTCGGCCGGTGGCACATGGTCGATCCGTTCGACATTGGCCGGCCAGTCTAAGTCCACCGGATATTGCGGGCCGGCGACGACGAAGCGCCTGTCCGGGCAGCGCCGCGCGGGCTCGATCAGCAACCGATCGAGCGTCGGCTGCCGGTCCGGGCTGTAGGTGCCGAGATAGGAGAGATCCCAGCGCTTGGGCATGTCGAGCGGCCGGTAGCGCTCAGCATCGACGGAGCAGTAGAGCGGCCGCGCGGCGGGCGAGCCGTAATGATCTTCGATGTGCCTGAGCGTCGGGCCGCCGGTGAAGGACAGATAGACGTCATATCCGGGGATCAGCTCGGGCGTTAGATATTCGAAATCATCCCGTTCCAGCTTGGCGAGGGTGACCGGCGTGTCGATGTCGTAAAATGCGGTCACGCCCTGGGCGGTGCGCTGCACCCATGCGCCGACCTCGACACCGTCCGGCACATAGGAGCCGACGATCACGGCATCTGCCGCCGCGACTTCGCCGCGCCAGCGGTTCAGGTCGTCGGGCGAGTCGTAGAGCTCCAGCCGGCAGTAATCGACCTCGCCCAGGTCGCGGTTCGACGCATACCAGGGCTTGTCGCGCTCCAGGAACAGGATCGAGTGGCCGCGCGCCGCGAATGCCTTCAGCAGCGCGCGAAATGTGGTCGCATGACCATTGCCCCAGGAAGAGGACAGGCTGAGCCCGAGAACGACGAGCTTCACGCAGCCGCCCTTTCGCGCCGCTGCGCCATTTCGGCGGTGAGGATGTCGTCCACTTGTGCTCCGCGCAGCTCGTAAGTGTGTTCGGCCAGGACACGGGCGAGTGCGGCTTCCCCAATTGTCCGCGCGCGCTCCGGCGTCAGGGCGCGGACATGCTCGGCGACATCCTGTCCGTCGCGGGCGACCAGCACTTCCTCGTCGGGCTTCAGGAACAGCTCTATGCCTTCCCAATAGTCTGTGATCAGGCAGGCCGCGGCGCCCGCCGCCTCGAACACCCGCGTCGCCGGCGAGAAGCCGACATTGGCCATCGAGTCGCGCGCGACATTCAGGACCGCCAACGGCGTGCAGTTAAAGGCGTTGTGATCGGCGGTGCCGACATGGCCGAGATGGCGGACATTCGACGGCATGACCTTATCGTGCCAGCCATTGCCGCCGATCAGGAAGGAACGGTCCGGGAGCGCCGCCGCGGCTTTCAGGAAGAATTCCTCCACGCGCGCCTCCCGGTCGGGCAAGCGGTTGCCTAGAAAGGCGAGGTCCGATGCAAAGCGCTCGTCGGGCGGGACCGGATGGTGAGTGGTGGGATCGAGCGCATTGTAGATGGGCACGCAGCGCGCCGCGCCGAAGCCCTGATAGGCATCGACCACTGGATCGCCGCCGCCATAGGTGAAGACGAAATCGAGGTCCTTCAGCGCTTCACGCAGCGGGTGATCGGGGGCGCCGCGCATCTCATTGAGTGTCGCCGCCGCATCCACGTCCCAGAAAATGCGGATCGCGTGCGGACTCGCATGGCGGATCACGCCCTGGAGCAGCTCGGTATCGAACACGCCGACGCCGCTGGCCTTCACCACCACATCCGCGTGGCGCGCCTCCGCGAGTACCTGGCCGAGCGACTCCTCGGTCGCGGGGTAGACGACGGACCGCGCCCATTCCGGCGGCTCGATGTCGCGATGCTGCTGCCGGTCGAATGCGTCCGGCTCATAGAAAGTGATCTCGTGCCCGCGCAACGCCAGATCGCGGAGCAGCCCGCGATAATAGGTCGCGGCGCCATTCCAGTAGGAGGAAAGCAGGCTGGATCCGTAAAATGCGATCTTCATGCGGTGGCCTTCATGAGGGCGGGTGCCGTGAGCTGCTCGACAATGCCGAGCAGCTCCTCGGCCCGATGTGCGCAGCTGTGGCGGTCGCGGATGGTGGCCAAGCCGCTCGCGACGAGCGATTGGCGGAGGTCGGGATCGTCACGCAGATCGGCCAAATGCCGGGTCATCGCCTCGCCTGTCGGGGCGACGAGATAGTCCTCGCCGGGCCGAAACAGGCCTTCGCTGTCGTCCCAAGGCGCGCATACGAGCGGGATGCCGCAGGCGAGCGCTTCGAAGACGCGGATCGTGGGGATGCCGGGCAAACTTTCGACGTAAAAGCGGCGCGGCACGTGCACCGTGGCCAAGTGCCGAGCATAGATTTCCGGCGCCCGCGCATTCGGCAGCCAGCCGCGGAATCTGGCGCCATGCTCGTCCAGCTTGGCGAGTGCTGCCGCCGGATAGCGGACGCCATAGATGTCGAGCGGCAGCCCGGCGGCGCGGGCAGGGCGGAGGAGAAAAGTTTCGAGCTCTTCAGAGCGTTCGCCATCGCCCCAGTTGCCGATCCAGACCAAGCCTTGGCGGCCGCCTTCCTGGGCGGGCGGATGGAAAAGGCGGGTATCGGCGGCCTCATGCCAGACGAACACACGGTCGCCCCAGCCCCAGCGGCGATACACCTCGGCCAGCGTCTCGCCGAAAGCGAGCACGCCGTCATAGCCGCTAAGGTCATAGGCCCGCATCGACTCCGGTTCGCTGACCGCGCGGTGGTGAGTGTCGTGGAACAGCAAAGTGAACCGGGCGCCCCGCTTTCGTGCGGTGCCGAGCGCTGCGACCAGCGCATGCTCGTTCCACTCATGCACGATGACCAGGTCCGCGTCTGCGACGAGTTCGGCGGGATCGTCGTCAGCTTTGAAGACGGTCGAGCTCAGCTCCGGATAGGCGGCGCGATAGGCGTCGAGACCAGCCTCGCCATGGTCCTTGAGCAGGTTCTGGAGGCTCCACGCCCCCTCAGGCTCGAATGCCTCCACCTGATGCCCCAGCGCCTGCAACTCCCGCAGCACGCCGCGCAGGAAGTGCGCATTGCCATGGTTCCAGCAGCTCGCGAGCGAGTGGGTGAAATAGGCGATCCTCATGCCGCCTCCAACGCCCGCGCGGCGACAGGCAGCGAGGCGTAGAGCGCCGCCATGCCCGCCGCCATCCGTTTCACCGAATAGGCGGCGGCGCGTGCCTGCGCCGCCGCGCCGAGCTGGGCACGCAGCGAAGGGTCGCCGACGATCTCTTCAAGCGCGAGGGCGAAGCCGGCCGCGTCATGCGGGTAGACGAAGCGGGCAGCGCCTTCCCAAAGCTCGCGAAAGGTCGGAATGTCCGACAAAACCAGGGCGCACCCCGCCTGCGCTGCTTCCAGCACGGCGAGGCCGAACGGCTCGTACACGGCGGCTGAAACAAAGACTGGTCGCCCGGCGAGAACAGCGCCGACACCGTGCGCGTCGAGGCTGCCCAGCGCCTGCAGGTTGGACAGGCTGATGCCGGTGCCATTGGGACCGAAGACCGGCCCTGCGGCCCGGATCGGCACCTTGGTCAGGCGGGCCGCGTGATCGAGCACGGCGACATTCTTGCCTTCGTCCCACAGCCGGCCGGCGGTGAAAGCAACGTTCTGCGGCTCGCCTGTTGCGATCTGGAGCGGCCGCCTTCCGTTGTGCACCACCTTCGGCGCCTGTTCGAGACCGTAGCAATGTTGCAGCATCGCCGCGAAGGCACCACTCGGCGCCACGATCGCGTCCGCTGTCGCCAGGCCCTCGCCGGTCAGTTCGGCGCGCCAGCCAAGGTCGGAGTCGATCCGCCCGCCGCGGACCGCCTGCCACCAGGTGCCGACGCAGCTATGGGCCACGGCGACGACCGGCTGGTCGAAGCGCATAGATGCGGCAAGCGCCGGTGCGTTGAGCTGGACGATGTCGGCGCAGACGCGATCGGCATGGCGGGCTATTCCTTCTGCCGCCTCGGTCAGCTCGCTGGGGCCGACGGCCAGCCAGTCGAGCGGCAGGTCGGTTTCGATGAGCTCCACGCCCGGCACGACACTGGCTCGCTGCGCTGCCGTCGGACGAGGCCCAAGCGTCACGATCACCGGCTCATCGCCAAGCTCGACAAGGCCGGACGCGAGGTCCGTTGCATATTGCCAAATGCCGCCGACCGTGTCGGCAGTCAGCAGGACTCGCGTCACGCGGCGGCTTCCATCTGCAGCGCCTTGAGCGGCAGGCCGCGCGCGTCCGCCAGCCATTGCGCCAACTCCGCAATGCCCTGCTGCCACCCTTTCGGCGCAGCCAAGCCGAGCGTTTCGCGCGCCGCGCGTGCATCGGCGACGAAATAGCGCTGGTCGCCCGCCCGCCAATCCTCGTAGCGCATATCGATTGGCGTTCCGGTCAGCGCTTCGATGTGACGGATCAGCTGGCGCAGGCTGATCGCGTTGTCGGGGCCGCCGCCAAGGTTGAACACGCGGCCGCCGACCTGGTCGATCCGCGCCCAGGCGGCGAGATAGGTCTCCACCGCATCGGCGACATTCAGCACGTCCCGGACCTGCTTGCCGTCGCCATAGATGGTGATCGGCTTGCCCTCGAGCGCCCGGATCAGGAAATGCGCCACCCAGCCTTGGTCTTCGGTGCCCATCTGGCGCGGCCCGTAGATGCAGCTCATCCGCACCACTGCCGTGGGCAGGCCGTAGCTGCGGGCATAATCGAGCACATATTGGTCGGCCGCGCCCTTGGAGCAGCCATAAGGCGTGTGGAAGTCGAGCGGCCGGGCTTCAGAGATTCCGCGTTTCCGAACTTCTGTGTCGACGGGCGTCCAGCGATCGCCTTCCTCGCGCAGCTCGATGTCGGCGAGGTCGCCATAGACCTTGTTGGTCGACGCGAAGATCACGGGCACTTGGCCGCCGCGCCGCCGCACAGCCTCAAGCAGCGCAAGCGTGCCGCGGATGTTGATGTCGAAATCGTCGAGCGGATCGGCGAGGCTGGTCGTGACCGCCACCTGCGCCGCCATGTGAAAGACCGCCGCAGCGTCGCGCACTGCAGTGGTGATCGCTTCCTCGTCCCGAATGTCGGCGATGATCGGCCGGATGCGATCTCCGTGCCGCTGTTTGAGCCATTCCAGGTTCGTCTCGACGCCGGCGCGGGCCAGCGCGTCCAGGATGATCACTTCATGCCCGTCGCGTGCCAGCCGGTCGGCCAGGTTGCAGCCGATGAACCCCGCCCCTCCGGTGACGAGGACTGGGCCGCTCATGCGACCAGGCCCCGCGCTTCCAGCTCGGCCCGCGCCTGCTCGACGCGATCCTCTGCGGTCTGTTCGGCGACCCACTCGGCAAGCTCGGCGAGTCCTTCCTGGAAGTCGTTGGTAGCACGGAAGCCGAGCTGCTCCGCTGCTTTGGTTGTGTCGCAGAAGCAGTGGCGGATGTCGCCGATCCGCGCCTTGCCGACGATCTCAGGCAGCAGCGGCTTGCCCATCGCCTTGCCGAGTTCGGTGGCCACTTCAGTGACGGACCGGTCATTGCCGGAGCCGATGTTGAACGTCTCGCCGGACAGGCCGGGCTTTTCCAGGGCGTCGGCAAAGGCGCGCGCGACGTCGCCGACATAGACGAAGTCGCGGCGCTGCTCGCCATCCTCGAAGATCATCGGCGCCTGGTTGTTGAGCAGCCGCGATGCGAAGATCGCGAGCACGCCCGTATAGGGATTGGAGAGCGCCTGGCCGGGGCCATAGACGTTGAACAGCCGCAGGCACACGCCCTCGATGCCATAGGGCTGCGACAGGATGTGCGTGGTGCGCTCCTGCACATATTTGTTGAGCGCGTAGATGGAGGCGAGGTTCGGCCGCTTCCATTCGGGCGTGGCGACCGGCGTCAGCGGGCGGCCCTGGGCGTCCAGCGGATCCCAGCCGCCGCGGCCTTCGGCGGTCGAACCGCGCTCGGCATTCTCGACCAGCTTCCCGTCCGCGTCGCGGTACAGGCCCTCGCCATAGATGCTCATCGAGGAGGCAGTGACGACCCGGCGGACCGGCTGCTCGATCAGTTTTTCGAACAGTACGGCCGTGCCGACATCGTTGACCGAGGTGTAACGCTCGACCGCATACATGGACTGGCCGACGCCCACTTCCGCTGCAAGGTGGATGACGCTGTCGATCCCCTGCAACGCCTTCATCACCGCATCGCCGTTGCGGACATCGGCGCGGACCAGTTCGACATCCTCGGCCAGGCCCGCCGGGCGCTCGCAGTCGCCGTGCACCTGCTCGATCAGGCTGTCGAGCACCCGCACCTGATGGCCGCGCCGCAGCAGTTCGTCGGCGACGAAGCGGCCGATAAAGCCCGCCCCCCCCGTGATCAGCACCTTCTCTGTCATGTTCGGAAACTCTCCGTGGTTCAGGCGTTCCGCAGCCGTATCGTTCCGCCCCTAAACCAAGCATCATCATCTAAGTTCCCTTGAGCCTTCAGGCATTTGCGTTTCGCTCGCGGAACTACCGGGCGGGTGGGCGGTTACGCCTGCCAATGAAGCTAAGTAGCTGCCCCGTATGACCGTGACCCTGCTGCTGATCCGGCATGCGGCCCATGGCGATCTGAACCAGCGCTTCACCGGCCGCGCCGATGGCGTGCCGTTGACCGAGGCGGGCCGGAAACAGGCCCGCGCCTTGGTTGACCGGCTCGCTGTCGAACCGATCGACGCGATCTATTGCTCTCCCCGTCAGCGCACACGGGAGACCGCCGAAGCATTGGCTGCGCGTCGCGGCATCGCGGTCGAGGAGGATGATGCGCTTGATGAGATCGATCTCGGCGATTGGACCGGGCAGCCGATCGACGATCTGATCGACACTCCTGCTTTCACCGCCTGGAACGAGCATCGCGGGAGTGGGTGCCCCCCGAACGGCGAGCCATATGCCTCTGTTGCGCGACGCGTGGCGGCCTTTGCCGCGGAGATCGCCGAGCGACACGTCGGTCAGACGGTCGCGCTTGTCTCTCATCAGGATGTGATCAAGGCGCTCATCGCGACCGCCATTGGCCTGCCGCTCGACAACGTCCTGCGCTTCGAGATCGGACCAGCCTCCCTGTCGCGGCTGGTGTGGGGCGCATGGGGCGCGAAGCTCGTCACTCTCAACGAAGGAGCCGCCGCATGAGCCTCCATGATCCGGACCGCTCCATTAACGTCGCGATCGTGGGCGTGGGCAATTGCGCGAGTTCTCTGGTTCAGGGGCTGGCGCATTACCGGGAGGGCGCGAACGAGCATGTCGGGCTGATGCATTGGGAGCTGGGCGGCTACCGGCCGAGCGACATCCGCGTGGTCGCCGCCTGGGACGTGGACCAGCGCAAGGTCGGGAGAGACGTGGCGCAAGCGATCTTCGCCAAGCCGAACTGCACCGCCGTCTTTTGCGAGAAGGTGCCGCGCACCGGCGCCAGGGTGCGGATGGGCCGGGTGCTCGACGGCGTCGCCGAGCATATGGCCGACCATCCCGACGACCGCACGTTCATGCTG
>NZ_DASZBC010000013.1:0-50973 GCF_035944535.1 Sphingomonas sp. | reverse complement strand
GCGCAAGCTCCAGAACTGTCATGCCGCCGAAGCAGAACCCGATCGCGGCAACACGGTTGGCCTGCACACCATCGAGCTCGCAGAGCGCGTCTAGGGCAGCGCGCACCCGGCGACGGAGATGCGCCGGGTCAGCTCGGAATGACGCAAGAGCTGCGTGCATCTCGTCCCCTTGGAGGACGCGGCCTTCACCATGCATGTCTGCCGCCGCGGCAATGTAGCCGAGTTTGGCTAGCCGCCTGCAGTGCTCGCGCACGTTACCGCCAATGCCGTCTGCTTCATGTACAACGAGAACGGCAGCGCCGTTCGATTCTGTCGGAGGGCGGTACAACTCGCCAAGAAGCGGGAGATCGCCGTCGCCATAGCTCCATGACTGCGCGCTGATCTCGTCATCTATCTTCATAGGTGGGGCTCGACGCGGGACTGGCCCTCATGTTCCGCCAGCATCGCAAGGGCGAAGTTGCGCCCATTGCAGCCGCTTGGACCCAGACTCGGGAACGGCTGCTTCCGACCCATTGCGGACATTGGGCTCACGTCAGCTAAGCGCCCATAGGCGCCGATCTTAGCATCGCCTCCGCAAGCGGTGCTGTTGTCCTGATCTAGGCTATGCTTGCCTTGGCTGCTCGGCTAGCCCTTGTCTCCGTTTCTAAGTAGCGACTTGCAAGCAGCCGCTGGATTGCTGAACTGGTTCAGCGGTTTAGGCTTGCGCTGAGGCCCCGATAGGTCTCTAAGAATTGAAGACACCGCAAAGGTGCACCGGGTTCGATCGGGCGCGCGAACCTCAAGGGAACGGTTCATAAGGGGGGAAGTGTGGGCGTTTCGCTCAGGCTTGTGCGCGTCGTAACGTTGTTCGGATCGAGCCTGGCGGCGGTCACCGCATCGGCTCAGGTCGTGCCTCCCACACGCGAAGAAGTGTCGCCGCCCGTCGCACCTGCGCCGGCGGGACCGCGCGTGCGTGTCGATGGCGGCATCGAACGCGCTCCTTGTCCTCTCGACGACCCCGCCTACGCCAATCTGAAGGTTACCGTCACTGCGGCGGTGTTCAACAACCTCAAGGGCGTCTCTCCCGAGGAGCTCGCCCCCGCTTATCGCGCCTATCTGGCGCAAGAGCGGCCGATCAGCGTCGTCTGCGATATCCGCGATGCGGCGGCGACCTTGCTGCGCAACCGCGGCTATCTCGCGGCCGTCCAAGTGCCGGTGCAGAAGATCGAGAATGGCGAAGTGCGCTTCGAAGTGCTTTATGCGCGCCTCGCGGCAGTGCGGGTGCGCGGCGAGGTGGGCGGCGCCGAGCGGCTGATCGCGTCGTATCTGGAGCCGCTGACCCGCCAGGAGGTGTTCAACCGCATCGAGGCGGAGCGCAGCCTGTTGCTGGTGCGCGACCTGCCCGGCTATGACGTGAGGCTGACGCTGCGCCCGGCGGGAACTGGGCCCGGCGAGGTGGTTGGCGACGTGACCGTCACCCGCACGCCCTATGTTGTCGACCTGAACGTCCAGAACCTTGCCGGCCGCGACACCGGGCCCTGGGGCGCGCAGCTTCGGGCCCAGTTCTTCGGGCTGACGGGCCTCGGCGACCGCACCAGCATCGCCTTCTACTCGACGGCCGATTTCGACGAGCAGCAGATCCTGCAGCTGGCGCATGATTTCCGGATCGGCGGGCAGGGGCTCACCATCAGCAGCCGCTTCAATTACGCCTGGACCGAACCCGACATCGTCGACGCGCAGGGGAACCCGTTTCCGGTCAAGGCGCGAACGCTCTTCGCCAATCTCGAGGCCGGTTATCCGTTTTTGCGGACCCAGGCGGCCAATCTGCGCGGGGCGCTCGGTCTCGATTTCGTGAACCAGGAAGTGAAGTCGCTCGGCACGTTCCTGAACCGGGATCGGCTGCGCGTCGCCTATGTTCGCCTGGACGTCGATGCGACCGATCCCCGGCTGGGGGCGGCGCCTGGCTGGCGGGCCGCGGCCAACGTCGAGCTGCGCCAGGGGCTCGATTTGTTCGACGCCCGCAGTCTCCTGCCCCGCGCCTTCGGCGATCGCACCGCAACGCTGGCGCGGATGTCCGCCTATGGCGAGGCGCGGCTGGCTCCCAACCTCAGCTTCTCCGTCGCGCCGCGGGGGCAATATGCGTTCGACCGGCTGCTGAGCTTCGAACGCTTTTCCGGCGGCAACTATACGATAGGCCGCGGCTATGACCCCGGGACGGTAATCGGCGATCACGGACTCGGGCTCGCAGCCGAGCTCAAGGTCGAGCAATGGACGCCGTTCGGGGGCCGCCAGATCACGCTTCAACCTTTCGCCTTTGCCGACGCGGCCCGCGTCTGGGAAAAAGGTGGCCGCTCGGAGACTCTGACCTCGGTCGGCGCGGGCGTCCGCTCCGGCCTGTTCAGCCGCGCGCGGCTCGATGCCACGCTCGCGGTGCCGCTGGAGCGCGCCGGGCCGCAGAACCGCCGCGGCGACGTGCGCTTCCTTGTCTCGCTTACGACCAAGCTGCTGCCCTGAGGAGCGCGTATATGCTCACGACCCGCACCGCACGCCCGAACCGCCGCATTGTCGGCAGCACCTCGGTCCTTGCCCTCGCAACCGCATTGGCGGTGCCCGCACACGCGCAGACCGCGCCGCTCGCCTACAATGCGCCCGACCCGACGATCGCGTCGGGCAGCGTCAATTTTAATCGTGGCGTCACGCCCAATGTCGAGACCTACACGATAAACTCGCCCACGGCGGTGATCGACTTCACGCCAAGCGATACCGGCCTCGGCGGCGGAGCGATCAACTTTCAGAATGCTGGCTCCACGGTAACCTATAACGGACTGAGCGGCTTCACCGTACTGAACCGGATCGTGCCGGCCGATCCCAGCCGCGCGGTTCAGTTCAACGGCACGGTAAAGAGCCTGGTCGGCAGCGCTTCTCCGGTGACAGGCGGCAGCGTCTGGTTCTACAGCCCAGGCGGCGTCATCCTGGGCAATGGCGCCGTATTCGACGTCGGCAGCCTGTTGCTGTCGACCGGCGATCCGACCGGCGGGACCGGGACGATCAGCTCTACCAGCACTTTCATCCTCGAAAGCGCTGCCGGCAGCAACGCGGCCATAACCATTCAGCAGGGCGCCCAGATCAAGGCATCGCCCGAAGGCAGCTACGTCGCGCTCGTCGCGCCCGTGGTGCAGCAGAATGGCACCGTGCGCGTCAATGGCTCGGCGGCCTATGTGGCGGCGGAGGAGGCGAACCTGACCTTCTCGCAGGGCCTGTTCGACGTCGCGGTGACGGTAGGCTCCGACGGGCCGACCGGATTTCCGCTGATCCACCAAGGCTCGACCACGGGTCCCGCAAGCACCGGTAGCGGCGATCTGCAGGGCATCTTCATGGTCGCAGTGCCGAAGAACACGGCAATCACCATGCTGGTGGCGCCGAGCGGCGACCTCGGCTTCGACGTGGCGGGCTCGGCCGGCGTCGAGAACGGCGCCATATATCTCCAGGCGGGCGGAAGCTTGTCCACTAACGGGTTCGGCAATGTCGAGAACCGAGTGGACACGCTGCCGGACTCCGCGCTGAGTGCAACAATCAGCCTCGCGGGCGGCAACTCCGCGGGATCGAAGATCACCTCGACCTTGATCGCTCAGGCAAGCGGCGACACCAATGTCGTCTCCACCAACGCCAATGTGCTGACCGGCTTCCTTGAAGAGGCGTATCTCTATTCCGGCAAGATCGCGAGCCTGACGAACAGTTCGAGCACGCCGTTCACCGCCACCAAGCGGGTGGTGGTGAACGCCTTCGGCACCGCGCCGGGCCAGGCGAACGTGCTTGCCAACAATGGCGGCGTGATGACCTTCCAGGATCAGCTGGATATCTACGCGTCGAGCTACCCGGGCCGCGGCTTCCCGGTCGGCTTCGATGTCGACACCGGCGGCCACGCCTTTTTCCAGGCAAATGGTGCCGGCTCCTCCATCACCGCCCAGACGGTGAACCTGAACGCGATCGGCATTGGGCCTTCCTCGGGCGCGACCACCCTAGGTGGCAAGGCGCAGATCCTGGCGACGAATGGCGGCACGCTGTCGCTGAAGAGCGCCGATCTCAACGCCCGTGCCACCGGCTTCGGCTTCGGCAACAGCGGTACTGGCGGGCAGGCACTGCTGGTGGTCGACGACGGCACGATCTCGATCACGAACAACGCCTTTGTCGACGCGCATGGCAGCGGCTCGGGCGGGGCAAGCGGCATCGGTGGCCTCGCGCGCCTCTTTGCGGGAGCAGGCGGCGGCTCGATCACGGCGAAGGACACGTTTCTGTCCGCGCAAGGCGACGCCTTTAGCACCGGCACGGGCGCTGCGGGCAACGGCACCGGCGGGACGGCTGCCATCGATCTCTCGGCGACGACGGGAGGCGCGACCACTTCGATCATGCTGAACAGCGCCGACCTGCGCGCGGATGGTGGCGGAGGACAGGGCGGAAGCGGCGGCAGCTTTTCCGGCGGTTCCGGCATCGGCGGCACGGCGCGGCTGAACGTCAATCCGGGCACCTCGCTTTCCACTCCCGCCTCGCTGCAGTTGCTGGCGAGCGGAAGCGGCGGCTTCGGGAGCGCCAGCGGGGCCGGCGGCTCCGCGACAGCCGGCAAGATCCAGGCCAGCGTCGTCGGCGGCTCGCTGAGCTTCGCAAATGGTGACGCACGCTTCATCGCGACCGCTGCGGGCGGGGGCGGCGGCACCGGCTCCAGTCCTACGTCTCCGGGGGGAGCCGGCGGCGCGGGTCTGCCGGGCCCGGGCGTCAGCTTCAATGCCGCGTCCGGCGCAATGATCAACGGCCGGTCGATCACCCTGGATGGCAATGCCTTTGGCGGTCAGGGCGGGCAGGGCAAATCCGGTACCGGCCTGTCTGGCTCGGGCGGCGCGGCAACGGCCTCGCCGGTCACCTTCACTTCCAACGGCAACAGCCAGATAAAGCTGGCAGACCGCTTCACTCTGTCCAGTTCGGCGTTTTCCGGCGGAGTCGGCTCCGGCACCAGCGCAGGGAGTGTGACGGGCGGCACGGGGACTGCGGGCAACGCTTTCGCGACCATCGGGAGCGGCCTGCTCGAAGCCGCAGAGATCTTCCTAGGCGCGAACGCCAATAATGGTTTCGTCATCGCCAGCGGCGCCGACGGCGGCGACGCAATCGCGGGCAAGGCCGTGATAGTGGTGGAGAGTGGCGGCACGGTGCGCACCACCGGCGGAATGTCTATCACCGCTACGGCCTCTGCCGGCAACAACACAGGCGGCGGCGACCTGTCCGGCGGCACCGCGCTCGGCGGACTGGCCGAACTGGTCGCCCGCGGGTCGGTCGAGACGAACGGGTTCGAGCTCTATCTCGACGCGAATGCCCGCGGAGGTGACTCCAGCGCGGCGAGCGGCGGCATCGGCGGCAAGGGAGAAGGCGGCAGTGCTCGCGCTCAGGCGGAAGGCGGTGTGCTGACGGTCGGAGGCGATGTCGACATCTTCACCGACGGTGTCGGCGGCAACGCCCTGTCGGGCAACGGCGTGGGCGGAGAGGGGATTGGCGGCGAAGCGCGGTTCGGGACTTTCGGAGGGCCCAGCAGCAGCAAGGCGATGGTTGGAGGCTTCGTCCGGCTGGATGCGAGCGGCTATGGCGGTGATGGCGGCAACTTCGCCGGGGGAACCGGCGGCAAGGGCAGCGGCGGCAGGCCTTCGGATCCGAACAACAATGTGTTCGACAGCGGCGCCTTCCTGGCCGTTACCGGTGGCACCGTGACCATCACCGATGCCGTCGACATGGTGGCAGGCGGGTTCGGCGGCTCGGGCGCGACCAAAGGCGGCGCCGGCATTGGTGGGGACGCGGAGATCTTCGCGGCAGGCGGGTCCATCACCGCTGCGGCGACCGTCTCGCTCGAAGCAGCCGGCGAAGGTGGCTTTGCGACCTTCGGAAGCGCGGTGAGCGGAGCCGGCGGCGACGGCACCGGCGGCACGGTGTTCGTGATCAGCGATTCCGGCGGACGCTTCGGCGTGCCGGTCGGCGCAGCCAGTTCGATCCAGCTCGGAACCGTCGCGATCGACGTGAGCGGAACCGGAGGAGATGGCGGCGACGGTCCTAGCGGCAGCGCGGGAGGCGCCGGCGGCATCGGCACCGGCGGTGCGGGCCAGACAGTGGGGCAGGCGGGCAGCGGCACGCTCAAGATCGACACGCTGATCCTGTTCGCGCAAGGCGAAGGCGGAACGGGCGGTGACGGTGGCGCCGGTGGCGTCGGCGGTCAGGGCGGCGCCGGCATCGGCGGGTCCGGCATCAATGTCGGCACGGTCAGCGGACCTGCGACGCCCGGGAACAGCGGCTCGGCCCAATTCGGGGACGTGACCATCATCGGCATCGGCCTGGGTGGCCAGGGCGGCGATGGCAGCGGCGCCGCTGGTGGCGCGGGCGGAGCGGGAACTGCTGGCGGCGCCGGGCTCCTTTCCCGAGGGGCTCCGGTGACTGCCGGGAACGTGTCCCTGAACGCGGGTGCGTTCGGCGGCGCGGGGGGCGACGGGACGACCCAGGGCGCGGGCGGTGCGGCAACCGCAGGCCGCATCTCGCTGCTCGCCACCAACCGGTTCAATCGGACCGAACGCGGGTCGCTGACGGCAAATTCCTATACCGGTAGCGCCAGCGCCCTCCCGGGGTTCGGCAGCACGCCGGGCGTAACCACCGCCGGCTTCGTGCAGGTTCAGGTCAGCAAGGCGGATGCGACGCTCGGCAGTCTCGATATGTTCGCCACCGGCGACAATGCGCCGGCCGTGGGTTCGGACAATTTTCTCCGCGTCGACAATGGGGTGCTCGACGTCGCAACCGGGCTCAACATTTCGGTGGTTGGGGACCTGAACCTCGCCATCGTCGACAATGGCGTGGTGCGCACCGACAGCCTGTCGCTGAGCGCCACTGGATCGCTGACGCCGCCGCCAGTCGGCACGACGCCCGGCCTGTTCGACGTCCACAGCGACTTCTTTGCGAGCTTCGGTGGCGATTTCGTCACCCAGACCGATTACAACCTGACAGGCTCGATCCGGGTCGATGCGCAGGGTCGGATCGAAGTCGGAAACATCGCCGCCGGGGGAACCGTCGATCTACTGAGCGTCGGTACGCTGCAGGTCAAGAACGTCACCGCTGGCGACAGCATTCTCCTCAGCTCGGAGGCTACCGTCACTGCGGGGGACCTGAGCGCGGGGACAGGCGATCCCAATTTCATCCTCGGCGATGTGTCGGTCGAAGGCACGCAAGGGGTCACGGTCGGGGCTGTGCAGGGTGTCTTTGTCGACATCAGAGACAATCAGGATGGCCTCGCGACCGCCGGCGTCGTCGCCAGCAATATCAAGGGCGAGTCGATCAGTGTGCTTGGCGGCGGCAACGTCACGCTCGGTACTGTGGACCAAGGCAACTTCTTCGCCGGCATCGATGCGGACCAGTTCGGCAACGTCTTCCTTCAGGCCGCGGGCATCCTTGCGACCGGCAGCGTCACCACAGCTTCCTCTGCATCGCTGATCGGCGATCTTTCGGTGCAGACGGGTCAGATCAGCGCGGGCGACAGCATCTTCATCGTCAGCGATGGGGCCATTGCGGCCGGCAACCTGACGGCTGCGCTGGGCAACCAGGGATCGGTCTCCGGTGATGTCGAGGTCTTCTCAGGCGGGCAGCTCCTGACCGGCAACATTGCGGGCGCGACGATCGACTTGAGCAATCTGGGCACGGGCCAGATCGCGACCGGCAATCTGAAGGCCGAAACGATCGGCATCCGCAGCCTGGGGAGCATCGCCGCAGGCAATGTGACGACTGGCGACTTCTATTCGGGGATCGACACCAGCGGCGATGCATTCCTGATCGGGATCGGCGCGGCCGGCAGCATCGCCTTGGGCAATGTGAGCGGCCTCACCTCGGTCGGTATCGCGTCCGAGCAAGGCAGCTTGACCGTCGGGAGCCTGCAGGCGGAGGAAAGCCTGTTGGTCCTTGCCACGTCCAACGTCACCGCCACGGGCGTGAGCGCCGGCAGGAACCTGTTCGTGTCCAATGTGAGTGTGCTCGACAGCGATCCTGCATTCGCCGGTCTGGAGAGCATCGACGATTTCGGCACCAATTTCGATCCGGCAACGCTTGCGACCGCGACGCCCGTGCGCCTGGCAGGGCAGATCAACCTCAGCGGATCGGTGTCCGCAGCTAATATCGCGCTGGCGGCGAGCGGCGGGATCAGCACCGGCACCATCTCCGCGTCCGAGCGGCTGCTGCTAGACAGCGGCGGTTCGCTGTCGCTCGGAGGCGTGTCGAGCAGCATGGACCTTGTGCTGTCCAGCGACTCGGTGATCAGCTTCAGCGGCGATGTGAGCGCGCCGAACATCAAGCTGACTTCCGCGGATCTGGCTCTGACAAACGGTGCCCGCCTCGGTGGAGCCAACACCAACCAGCTTGCCTTGCTCGCCACGCCGGGCCGCACCATCAGCTTCGGCGGTTCCGAGTTCGAGAGCAGCTATTCGATCAGCGGTGCCGAGGCGCAGGGGCTCAGGGCCGCCAATGTGACAATCGAAGCCTCCAACCTCGTGACGGTACGGTCCGCCACGCTTCAGGCGTCGTCGGTGCCCAATCTGACGATCCGCAGCGCCGGCAACATAGTGGTGAACGGTGCCTTCGCGGTGCAGAATGCGAGCTCGACCAACAGCGTGTCGTTCGAAGCTGGTGACCGGCTGGCCGTGTTGACCGACGCGGGTGGCAGCGTGACGATCACGGGTTCAAGCGATCCCGCCGGAACGCTCAGGCTAACGGCGAACAATATCGTCGTGACAAACTCCAGCATCGCCGAGCAGCTCCAGTCCAACCCGAACTTCGCGGGACGCGACCAGGCGCTGGCGGCGCCCGCCGAAACGCCACGTCCCGAAGGCTTTGTCCGCGCTGGGCGCCTGGAGCTGACCGCGCGCGACCTTGCCGTGATCCAGAATAGCGGCACGGCGACGCAATTTGGCGGCTTCGACGCCGGCCAGTCGATGGTGGTGCGCAACCGCACCGGTTCCGGCAATCTCGACCTGGTCATCTATGGCCGCGTCCAAGGCAATGACGGCCCCGGCGCACGCGGCCTGATCACCTTGGCTGCCGGAGAGGGCGCGATCCGCCTCGTGCCAAGCTCCACCATCAATGGCTGTCTCGTAACAGGCGACAGCTGCGTCGTGTTCGAGCCGGAGCCCGAAGAGCCGACTGAGGAACTTGCCCCGGTTCTCGTCCAGATTCCGGACTTCTTCGAGGCGCAGGTCCTAACCCCTGTCGGTCCGTCCGAGAACGACCCTGCTGAGGTTACCAAGCTGCCGACCATCAACCTCGTCACGGCAGTCGATACCGCACCGTTGGTTCCGGACCAGATCGTCACCGATCCGGTCAGCGGCGGCGGGAATCCCAGCCTGTGGGAAACGCCTGCATCCGAAGAGCCGTCGCAGGGAGACGAACAGTGATCCGGTCGAAACTCCTCACCTTGGGCGGCGCCGCCATCCTCGCAGGCCCCCTGACGGCTGCGCCGAGCGAGCCGCTCAGCATTCGGGAATCCTTCCGCATCGGCAGTTCGGGAGTGAGCTGCACGGCACAGCTCCGCCCGATGGACGCGAAGCTGAAGGACATGTTCGACCGTGGCTATGCGATCGTGTGCCGGGATGCCGCGGCGCCGGTGGGCTCGCTCTACGCGCTGAAGGGCGACGACGGAGCCCGGCTCGCATCCGCCGGTCGCCGCTGCGATGCCGCACAGGCAGCCGATATGCCGGGCCTTGCCGGAGCACAGGTCGTGGAATGCGAAGGCGAGGACAAGCTCCGCTACCGCACCTATACTCTGGTCCGCGGCAAAACGCTCTACGCCGCCGAAGGCTTGGCCGGCTATGATTCCGCGCTGAAGCTGGGGCTTGCCAGCATTGCCACTGACCGGCCGGTCACCGGCGAAGTGCAGGTGGCTGTCACGGCTGCCGGGGATCCCGCCGCTTTTGCTCGCGTGCAGGCCGGTGCCCTCGATCCGGAAGGGGCGCTGCAGCAGGGCTATGCCCGCAACAACGAAGGCAGCTATGCCGAAGCGGCCGAGTTCTTCCAAACCTTGTACGAGCGCACGGCGGGAATGGGCGAGGCGCCCCGGCTGACCGAATATCTGGTTAACCAGGGCCTGCAACAGTCGAACCTCGGCCAATTCCCTGCGGCGACGGCAGCATTCGAGCAGGCCGAAGGACGCGGAGCCGCCGCCGACCCGATCGCCGGGCGCCTGCTCCGCAACTTCCGCGCGCTGCACCAGATCAACCAGAAGAGACCCGCCAAGGCTCTCGAAGAACTGCAACGTCCGGTGGCCGATGTGGACCGCTATGCGGCCGATGCGCTGAGCGCGGCTGAGATCACGCCGCGTCTGGCGCAGGAGATCAACCGCGCCAACGCCGCCCTCAACCGCACGGCGGGGCTGGACAGCCGGCTCCAGCCTTATGAGCGGGCCCAGATCCTCGATGCCCAGAAGCAGCAGATCGAGGGCATCGCGCTGCGCCTGCAGGCGCGCTATGCCGACGCGCTCCGTGCATTCGCCCAGGCGGAGACGGCGCTAGCGAGCGTGCGGCAGGGCCGGGTCGCTTCCACCGCCTTCATGCGCTCCGAAATCGCGGGCGAGACCGGGATCGTGCGCGAGATGGGCGGCGACGCTGCTGCGGCCGCGGCGGCGCTTGGTCGGGCGGTGACGCTGCTCGAGGAGAGCTATCCGCAATCGGCCGCCCTGCTTCAGGCCAAGGCACGACTGGCAGCCTTTTACGGGCGGGCCGGCCGCGAAGACGAGGCTGTCGCGCTCTATGCCGCCGTGATTACCGAGAGCGAGCGAGTGCCCGGTGCGGCAGCGGCGATGCGGGACACGCTCGCTCCCTATTTTCGACTTCTCGCCGCGCGATCCGCCAATGACCCCAACGCCGCATCCGCAATGTTCGCCGCCAACCAGGTATTCGTGCGGCCGGGCGTCGCGCAGACCCAGGCTGTCCTCGCCCGCGAACTGTCGGAGGGCGATGACGAGGCGGCGATGCTGTTCCGCGAGGCGGTCAATCAGTCGCGCGAAGTGGTCAGGCAGACGGCCGAAGTCGCGAACATGGCTGCCGCAACTCCGGACGAGGGCAGCGAGGCTGCCATTGCGCTCGCAACCGCGCGCGAGCGGCTGAAGAACCTTGAGCGAGACCAGACTGCGCTTCAATCCCGCCTCAGCAAATACTCGCGCTACCGTGTCCTTTCACCCCAGACTCTCACGCTTGCGGAGCTGCAGAAAACGCTGAAGCCTGGAGAGGCCTATTACCAGCTGCGGCTAGTCGGCCAGGATGCCTATGCGGTGTTCGCGACGCCGGAGCGGAGCCGTGCCGTCAGGATTGCCGCCAATGCCGCGCAACTCGGCGACACTGTGGCCAGGCTGCGCGACAGCATCGTGAAGCTCGACAATGGCGAACTCGTTACCACGCCGTTCGACGTGGTGCGCGCCCGCCGGCTCTATGCGACCTTGTTCGATCCGATCGGCGCCGACGGGCTGACCGGCGTCAAGCACCTGATCTTCGAGCCGGATGGTCCCCTGCTTCAGCTGCCGGTGACATTGCTGGTGGCGGAACAGGGCGGCGTGGATGCCTATCTGAACCGGATCGCGGCTGCCAATGCCGACAAGTTCGACATGCGCGGTGTTGCCTGGCTGGGCAAGGACCGAGAAGTCACCACGGCCGTGTCGGCTCGCTCCTTCGCCGATGTGCGGCAAGTCGCTCCTTCGACGGGCAAGCGCGCATATCTCGGGTTGGGCGAGAACGCGCCGCCCTTCACTGCCGCTTCCTTCCTGTCGACCAGCACGCCCGCTTCGAACGATCCGTGCGATTGGCCGCTCGAGACCTGGAACAAGCCAATCTCGGCGGCGGAGTTGCAGTTCGCGCGCGCGGCGCTCGGCACGCAACAGGCGGCGGTGCTGACCGGTGCCGACTTTGCCGACACAAACATCGTCGGCCGGCCCGACCTGCGCGACTATCGCGTGCTGCACTTTGCGACGCACGGACTGGTGACGGCGCCGCGACCGGAGTGCCCCGCCCGTCCGGCGCTGCTGACCTCGTTCGGCGGGCCGGGGTCGGACGGTCTGCTCAGCTTCAAGGAAGTTTATGACCTGAAGATCGATGCGGATTGGGTGATCCTGTCGGCATGCGACACGGCGGGCATGGCGACCGTCAGCGCCACCCGGGAAGCAGGCGTCGCCACCGGCGGCAATTATGCGCTGGACGGTCTGGTCCGCGCGTTTGTCGGCGCCGGCGCGCGCGCGGTCATTGCCAGCCATTGGCCGGTGCCGGACGATTACGATGCGACCAAGCGACTGATCACGGGGCTGTTCAGTGCAGCGGGCGGCACGCCCGCCGGCGAGGCGTTGCGGGCGGCGCAGGTCCAGTTGATGCAGGATGCGAACACGTCGCACCCCTATTACTGGGCCGCCTTTGCCATTGTCGGCGACGCCGAACGGCCGCTGCTGCAGCGTTGAGCGCCTGCACTCCTGGTGCACGACTCAGCGCTGCGTTATGGGACTGTTCCGGTGACAGCAGACCTTGTCAGGCTCGTAGATCGGCTAGTTGCTATTGGGGGGGCGGCAAGGACGCCTGTGGCGATACGGGTAGCGTTGGCACATGCGATTACGCCAGCACGTTCAAAAGCGAGGCGGCTAAATGTCCGCTTCCCACCCTTAGCGGACATGAGGTGTGCGGCCGGCCTGGACGTCCGAAACCGACCCATAGCGGACATCGAGCAGGGAGCGCTCAGGCCTACAGCTCAGCGCTCGAAACACTCAGAGGCAGAGTATCACTTTGGACCGGGTGCCGTGCACGAGATGGTGTGTTTCGGCCGAGCTGCCTTTTCCAATCACCCGCGCCAGCCGCGCTCCGGTGAGTGTGCCTTCGAAAGTAACGCTAACGGGACGATCGGCGGCAGAAGGACCTCCGCCTTGATTGGTAATCTTGCCTGGTTGAGAGAAGCGGCCCGCCTGGCCAAGCGCGACAGGCATAGCAGACGTCGACAGCCTGCTCCGAGTGCCTCACCGATAGCCGAGCAGGTAGAGTGGCCGCACTGTCACCATGAACTGGACACCTTTGTCCTGCAGGTCCCGTCGACCGACGACGGGCACCGACTTCAAGGCTTCGCCATAGATGATGCGGGCGGTGAGCGCCTCGGAGGGTGTCCACAGCAAGGACGCGCCGATGCCGGTAATCCACCTGGGAGAAGGGTCGGCGGCACCGACATTGTCGACATAGGCCGCGTCCGCGAACAGCGAGGCGCTAAAGGAGCCCAGATCGACATCGCTCCGCCCAGCGCTCCGCCCGCTCAGACTGAAAGGTTGCGCGAGTTCCACCGAGGCCACGGCACCGCGGTCGCTCAGGATCAGATTCTCACGATAGCCGCGCACGCTGTTCGAGCCTCCGACTGAGAAGCGTTCGGCGGTATAGAGCAAGTCGCTCGTCCACTGCACCGTCAGTCGTCCGCGCAGCTCCAGCCGGTCGGGTGTCAGCCGGCGCGCGTAATTGAGCTGCAGGGCGGCCGCCGTGAAGTTCTCGTCCGGCTGCGGCAGGCCGGGCACGTCGCTGCGCGTGCCTTCCAGACCCAGTGTGCCGATCAGCGACAGAGTGATCGCCTGAGAGGGGCCGCGGTCGACGAATTCGATCGAGCCGCGCAAGGCGCTATACTCCGCCCGCCCCCGCACCGATCCGGGCGTGAAGGAGAAGGGTTTGCCGAACAAAAAGGTGCGCGTCCGGCGATGCAGGAAGGTCAGACCGGCGCTAAGCGCGCGCGCCGATGTCCAACGCCCGCCTTCGACCGGCGTCAGCGGACGTTCCCAGAACTGGTAGCTAATTCCGGCCTCGACGAAGCGATCGCGCGCCGAAATGTCGAGGGCGAGCAATTCCGGGTCGATCACTGCGGCATTGTTCAGGCCGGCGCGAACGTTCAACCGCAAATCATAGTCGATCAGGGGCGCCGAATAGCTGACCACCGCGTCGGTGACACCGCTTGTCCGTCCGCCCTCGAACGAGAACAGGTCGGTGCTCGCCAGCAGGTTGCGCATGCTGCCGCCCAGCGCCGCACGTTCGCCGCCCACTGATGGCGAGCGGTTGTTGGCGACCGTGACGTAGAGGTCGTACCGGGGCGCCGCCTCGACGGACAAGGCCAGCTGAGCCTCGCCGGGAGCGTTCAGCGCCTTCAGATCGGCGCGGACTGTGCGGACGGCCGGGTGATCCGACAGCAAACGAAAGTCGCGTTCGATGGCGACCGCGTCGACGGGTGTGCGGGCGGCCGAGCGCATCTCGGCGGCGACGAAGGCGTCCGACAGGCCACGCGATCCCTTCCCGCCCCAGTTGATCACGATCGGCGGAGAAGCCCCGTCCGCACTGCCCAGCCGGCCATAGACGAGCCGGAGCCGCAGCGTGCCGCCATTCTCCAGTGCCGGCTGCGGCTCGATGACAACGCCGGTGTTGATCAACCCATCACGCAGAATCGCTGCGTTGATGATCTGGACCATGTCCACCAGCGCAGCGTTCGACGCCGGTCGGCCGATCAGCCCGGCGCGCTCGAAATGCCCCCGGACCCAAGCCGGATCGATTGGCTCGCCGGGGCCATAGCGCAGTTGCAGCGGCTGACCGTTCTGCGGTTGCGCGGAGCGGCGGGTGCGCGGTGCTGCTCCAAGATCGGCGGGCACGGCCGTCACTGCGACATCGTTCAAGGCGACGATGCTCGCCTCCGGCGCATCCTGGGCCCAAACGGGCGCCGCGGCGATCAGCGCGAGCGGGGCGGCTGCGAGGGCCCGGCTTGCCGCGATCAATGGCATGCTCCGGGTGCGCCGCCGATCGTTCCGCGTTGGAGGTCCGGTGCGGCCAGCGAATAGGGCCCGAGTGCCTGGACCGCAAGCTGGCTGGTATCACGCGACCGTCGCACGCTCGCGCACTGGCCGCGCAGCACGCGCGAGGCGTCCATGATGTTCAACTCCCGGACCGTGGTGCCGCTGCTCACATCCTGCACGGTGCTGTCGACCACCAGCGAACCGGCGACGGAAAGCCGGTTCACCCGATCGGCGGAGCGGATGAAGAAATCGGATGTGATCTGCACGTTGGCGCCCCCCTGCTGACCCAGT
The DNA here is from genome assembly GCF_035944535.1 of Sphingomonas sp. Classification (GTDB taxonomy): domain Bacteria; phylum Pseudomonadota; class Alphaproteobacteria; order Sphingomonadales; family Sphingomonadaceae; genus Sphingomonas_B. Next base: position 35,867 of record NZ_DASZBC010000013.1, on the reverse strand, counting down.
GCCAGGATGTCGCCGCCATCCGAGATGATCGCGAACGGCGCTGCGATACTGATCCGCCCGCCCGTCCCCGGACCCGATGAAGTGGTGATCACCCCCGACCGCTCCGCTCCCGACAGCAGGATAAGTCCATCTGCCGGCATCTGGATGTCGATATCGCCGGCGGGACCCGAAACCGAGTTGGTGTTGATGCTGCCGCCATCGAGCAGGCGGATCAACTCCGCGCCGACGATGGTGATGGAACCCGCGGAGCCCGTCGGCTCCGCCGCGGCGGAAACGGCAGCGCCGCTCCGTTCGACGAAGCTGTTTTCGCTGGCGATCTCGCTGCCTGCGCCGATGACGTCCAGCGTGCGCGTGGCCAGGAGGATGGATCCGGCCGGGGCTTGGCTGGCAGAGGATGTCTGAACCTTGCCGCCGCCGTCGATCACGGTCGTCGTCGACGCAATGTCGATATTGCCGGAACGGCCCCCGGCCGTGCCGGCGCTGGACGCGAGATTTCCGCCGGAATTCTTCAAATCTGCGACCCGAACAACGACCTGTCCGGCTGCGCCGGTGCCGAACGTGCTGGTGCTCACTTCGCCTGCACTCGCCAGCGAAAGTTCGGCCGCCTCGATCCGGACGCTGCCGGCATCGCCGCTCGCGGACGCTTCGGAGCGGATCGCTCCGCCGGTCGCCGCCTCCACCCTGGCCGCCTTGATCGAAACGTTGCCGCCATTCCCTTCCGTCTCCGTCGACGTGGCGATCAGACCCTGGATCAGCACGCGCACCGGACCGCTCGTCTCCACGGTCACGCTGCCGGCATCGCCGCTGCCGACGCAGCTGCCATCGGGGCAGACGGCCGAGTTGGAGGACACTTGCCCGCCCTCCTGAACGGTCAGCGAGGCGCTGCGCACCGTCACGTCGCCCGCAGCGCCCGGGCCGAAGGTATCGGACCCGATCGCGCCGAGGCTGCGCAGGTCTACCGCGCCCGACACCTGCACGAGCACGTCGCCCGCGGCCCCGGTCGAGCCTGGCCCGGCGAGCGAGTTGATAGAGCCGCCGGTCTCGACGAGGACGCTGCCGCCGCGGACGATCACGCCGCCCGCAGGCCCTGCGCCGAACGTCGCGGACGTGACCTGGCCGAGCTTGCTGACCGTAAGAGATCGGCTGGCATCGATCAGCACCTGTCCGGCCGCGCCGGTCGATCCTGCTTCCGCTTCCGCGGAGACGACTCCGAACGAGTCCAGCAGCACATCGGCGGCATGGATCGCCACGCTGCCGGCGGAGCCCAACCCCATGGTCGAGGACGTGACCGCGCTGCCGTCGCGAACCTGCAGCTGGTCGCTGACGATCTCGACATTGCCCGCTGCACCGCTGCTGCCGATGTCGGCGCGGGACGTAACGGTCGAGTTGCTCCGGATGATGGCGTTGGTAGCGGTCAGACGAACCAAGCCGGCACTTCCGGAACCGCGCGTCTGAGACGACACGGAGCCGCCCTCCGCCAGCAGCAAAGTGGGCGTGCTCACTTCGACATTACCGGCATCGCCGCTCGACCCTGCTTCGGCCGCGGATGCGATCGAGCCCCCGACATTCTCGATCGTGTTCGCCGCCACCTTCACCTGGCCGGCCGCGCCCGCGGCGAAGGTGGAGGAGGAGATTTGCCCTGCCGAACCAAGGCTGAGCTTTGCCACATTCACGTCGACCCTACCGGCCGCGCCGGAGGAACCCGCCTCCGCGTCGGCGGTGATGCCTGCGCCGTCTGCGACCACAAGGTCCGAACCGGTCACCAGGGCACCGCCGGCCGCCCCGGCTCCACGGGTCGAGGAGGTGACCAGACTATCGGTTCCCCTGATCTCGACGATGCCGCCCGCCAGTTCGACGCGACCGGCAGTGCCGCTGGACCCGGCCTCGGCGCGGGAACTGATCCGCGACGCCCCAAGGACGCGAATGGATGAGCCGCCCACCTTTATCTGACCGCCGATCCCCGAACCAGCCGTAGAGGTCGAGACCAACGAACCTTGCTCGAGCAGGAGCGAGTCGGCCGTTAGAGTGATCGCTCCCGCATTCCCGCTGCCCGCGGTCGAAGAGCCTATGAGCCCGCCTGTCATAGTGGCGGAGCCGACCGTTACGACGACATTGCCCGCGTCGCCGGTGGCGAGGCAGCTGGCGTTGGCGCATGCATCCGAGTTGGACGAGATGCGGCCCTGGCTCCGCGCCTCCAGCGCCGCAGCCTTGACGGTGACGTCGCCCGCCTTGCCCGGTCCGAACGTGTCTGAGGTGATGGTACCGGCTCCGGCCACCGTCACCTTACCTGTAACATTGACCAGCACGCCGCCTGCGGAACCGGTCGACCCGGGCGCCGCCAGTGAGTTGATCGACGCTGCGCTGTCCACGATCACGTTACCGCCGTTGACAGTGACACCTCCCGCCGCCCCCGACCCCGCCGTAGCGGAGGAAAGCTGCGCCGCGTCGGTGAGGCGCAGCGTATCGCGGGCCAGCACGACCACCTGACCGGCCGCTCCGCTCGATCCCGCAGCGGCCTCGGCACTGGCGCGCGCGCCGCCAGTCAGAGTGATCGTCGCGCCTTGCAGCGAGACGTTCCCGGCCTTGCCGGGGCCCGCTGTGGACGAGGTCGCCTGCGCGCCGCCATGGAGCTGCAAGTCCGTAGCGACGATGGTCACGCCGCCTGCCGCGCCTGTGCTTCCGGCACCCGCACGTGACGTCACGAGACCGGCCGACAGAAGTTGCACCTCCGGCGCAGTGATGGTCACCGAGCCGGCGTCGCCGCTGCCGAGCGTCTGGGACGAAATGGCCCCGCCATTGCTGACCACCACCCGATCGCCGCGCAACTCGACATTGCCGGCAGAGCCGCTGGACCCGGCCTGTGCTGCCGAAGCGATCGATCCGCCATCGGCCGTGATCTGGTCCCCGACAATCGTGACACGCCCGGCCAGTCCCGAGGCGAACGTCGAGGAGGAAATTCGTCCGCCGCTTGCCACTGCGACGATTGGGACTTCGACCGAAACCTGGCCCGCATTGCCCCCCGATCCAGCCTCCGCGTCGGTTGTGATCGCAGCGCCATTCTGCACGGTCAGTCCGGTCAGCTTGACGGCAACGCCGCCCGCATCGCCGCTGCCCTGCGTCGAGGACGTGATCAACGTCCCGGCACCGTCCAGCATTGCCGTGCCACCTGTGACGTCGACGAGACCGGCCGTGCCGCTCGCCGTCTTTTCGGCATGCGAACTGATCTGGCTCCCCCCAGCCAGGCTGAGCGACCCGGCATCGACACGAACGCGTCCGGCCTGGCCGCTGCCGCCCGTGGTGCTGCGCAGCGCCGCTCCGTTCGTCAGGCTCAGCTCTGTTGCCACGACCTTGACGTCACCGGCCGGGGCTGACGAGCCCGCCTCGGCCGAGGAGGTAATCAAACTGCGATCGGCGGCCAGGCTGCCGACATTCACGTCGATGCTGCCGCCCGCGCCGGCATTGTTGACGACTGCCTGGACCTGCGATCCGCTTTCCATCGACATGCGCGGCGCGGTGATGCTGACGGATCCCGCACGTCCGGATCCGCCGAATGCCGAGGTGCCGATACGGCCATTGGTCCGCATCGCCAGCGCATCGGCAAGTTCGATCGAGACGCGGCCGGCATCTCCGGAGCCTGTGACGCCCGCAACGGACTGGGCGCCGACAAAGGCGCCGCGCTCGACAGTCAGGCTGCCGGCGTTGATCAGAACGTCGCCACCTACTCCCCGCCCGAAAGTGCTGGACGAGATGCCGCCCCTGCTGCCGCCGACGCTTACGCTGTCGGCTGTAAGGATCACCGAGCCTGCGTCTCCGGAGCCGAATGCGGAGGAGAGCAACTGACCATTGTCGAGGACGACCTCACCCGCCTTCACGCGCACGGTGCCGGCGAGGCCGGACGCGATCAGCCCATCGGCGGTGGTGCTGCCCTCGGCCTTGATCGAGGCGTCTGACGTCACGCGGATGAAGTTCGACTTGATGGTGATGTCGCCTGCCTTGCCCGTGGTGAAGGTGTTGGTGGCGATTCGGGAATTGTTAGCCGCGATCAGACTTGTAGACGTGATCTTGATGTCACCAGCATCGCCTGCGCAAAGGGCGCCGAAGCAATTGGCGAACAGGCCCGAGTTGGTGTCTGCGATATCGATCGTGCCCGCCTGTATGTCGAGTGAGCCGCCGCGGCCTGCACCCAGCACCTGGCTGGCAATCTGGCTGCCGCCGCGCAGCCTGATCTCATTCGCCTGCACCGACAGATCGCCGGCGACGCCTGACCCGCTCGATGCGGTCGAGCTCTCGATCCGCGCCGACTCCAGGCCGGATATCTGGTCCGCACGCACGAACACATCGCCGCCGCGCGCATTGTTGACCGTCGTGCCCGTGATCCGCGAACTGCCCCTGATGGTGAGCAGGCCGGCCACGTCAATCGAAATGTCGGCGGCGGCGCCGGTCGAGCCGATTTGGTTGCGCCCGTCGACGAACGAGGAGCCCGTCATCGTCATCAACCCAGCCTTGATCGAAACTGCGCCGGCGTCGCCCGCCCCGACGGCGCGCGAATAGATGACTGAGGCGCCACCCATCGAAATGGCGCCGCTGACGGTCAGGTCGACCGCGCCGCCGCTTACTCCACGCGCTTCGGTCCCGATTTGGGCACCGGAGGACATCGACAGAGATGCCATCTTGCCCGTAAGCGTTCCGGCGGGAGCCGTGGCGCTGCCGGCAACCCGGATGTCTCCATTCGGCAGATTGACCCCACCCGCGGCGATGCGCACCCGGCTAGCCGCACTGGCGGACGAAGGGCTGAACAGCGTCGTATTCGTCAGCGTGATGTTGCCGGCCGCTGCCGTACTCAGCGGGTCGGCAAGGTCAGCGGCAATATCTCCGGTGCCCGTGGCCACCAGGTCGAGCCGCAATGTCTCAACACTCGCCGCGGACGTATTGATGTTCCTGCCGCTCAGATGCAGCGCCGCGGGTGTTCGGGCGAAATTGGACGTAACGTTCGCAAGATTGATGTCGCTGCGCGTGCCGACGAAGCCGAATTTCTCCGGCGCGTCGATCGAGAGGCTAGCCCCGCTTGGCGTAGTTACGGTGAACACGCCGCCAGAGGCGAAGCGCAGCTCGCTCGCGCTGGAGAAATAGACGGCGTTGGGGATATTCAGCTGGGCGCCGGCGCGGAAGATGGTGCCAGCCGGATTGAGAAAATAGAAGTCGGCATTCGCGAAGGAACTGGCGTCCAGCGTTCCCGAAATGTTGGACGGGAGTCCGCCCGTGACCCGGTTGACCACGTTGCGGATCGCGCTCGCCTGTGCCGGCGTCGCGGCCCAGCGCGCGGTGTCCGCTGCCGCAAGGTCAAAGCGGCTGAAGCTGTGGAACAGGTTCGCGCCCGCAGTGGTGCCGCCGGTGATCTGGACGATGTTGCCGCTTTTCACGGCGTTTGTTCCAAGCCCCAAGGTTCCGGTATCGGCCACCACGCTCGTTGCCTGCGCGGAAAGCGGCACGACCGGCGCGCTGCCGGCGAGCAGCGCCGCACTCAAGCGAAGCAGACGCGGGCTCATCGCCATCCTCCAATCAGAATGAAGGCCGACCAGATCGCGGGATTCGCGTAATCGGCGCCGGACTGGATCAGCGAAAGCTGCGCGGATCGCAGCGCCTCCGCCTTGGGCCGGCCCTGCCGCAGCCGATCATAGAAGGATTGCATCAGCTTCGCCGTGCCAAGGTCGTTGACCTGCCACAGCGATGCGACCGCGCTTTCGGCGCCGGCCTGCACGGCGGCGCCCGCAAGTCCCATGCTGGCCTGATCATCGCCGACGGCGGTCTCGCAGGCAGCAAGCACGAGAAGATAAAGTTCTTGCCCCCTCACCTGATTGTCCGCGACGAGATCGCGAAGCTCACCCAGCTGGATCGCCTCGCCGTTCGCAACGATGAAGGCGCGATCCGCTCGCCCGTTGAAGCTGGCATGGGTTGACAGGTGCAACACGTCGAACGAACGGCCGGAAAGCGCCTGCACCAGGTCGCGCTTGGTGAAGTCCGGGATGAGTGTGCCGGTCGTGCCCGCCGCCGCCTTCGCTTCCTCGACGGTTCCCTCGAGCCTAGGGAAATCGCCGGCCGGGAGCTTCACCTCCTTGGCCAGCGAGAGCGCCAGGATTGCCGGCGCCTTCTTCGCGGGGTTGCCTGGCTCGGAATAGCCGAGCGCCGGGGCGGTCACCACCTGCGCCTGCTCGACCAGGAAGCGCCCGGAGGCGTCCTGCAGCGCGGAGAATGGCAGGGCACGAAGAGGTCCATCCGGCACGATGATCAGCGTCTGCGCGCCGCCGGCTTGCGCCAGCACAGGCTTGATCAGAAGGTCGTGCAGACGCCGGCCTGGGGCCTGCCATCCGTCATTGCCGGTACTGCTGGCCCTGACGAAGGCCTCGACCAGTTCCTGCACCTCCCGGCGATTGCTGCTGACCGGCGAGACCAAGCGCCTGAACCCTTCGGCGCCCGCCGTCGCATAGATCAGCTCGACGCGATCAGGCAGCAGGACCGGATAAAGGATGATCTCGCCGGGCTTGAGCGCAGCGGGGCGCAGGGGATCACGGCTCGGCACACATTCGCTGCCGAAGACATTCTGGAGCTCGGCCTGGCGATAGCGCTCGATGATCTGCTGGGCGCGGTCAATCGCGCTGGCATCGTTGACATCTCTCGCCAGCGCCACCTCGGCAGCCGCTTCGAAAACGTCGCGCATCCGCAGCTGGAAGGTCGATTCCTGCGTGTAGGGATCAAACTGTGGCATCAGCGGGCGCACACTTTCCAGCGCGCGATAGGCCGATCCGACATGGTCGGCGCGCCGGGCCGGCTCGGTCTTGGCCATGTCCAGATACCAGGTCGCGAGGCGTAATGGCTGAGATTGCTGGCTCTCGGTAAACACGGCCTGGGAGATTAGACGGCGCTGTTCAGAAGGACGGCCTTGAAGTCCCGCCAGCCGCGATGCCATTGCCAGGCGATAGGCTTCGAGCCCCGGAATGGTTTGGGTCGAGGCCTTGAGCCGTTCAAGAGCGTCCGCAACTCGAGCATCGACCGTTCGCATCGCGACCAGCGTTTCCGTCGCACGCAACGCGACTTCCGCTCCATCCGCGCGATCCTGAATGCGCAGCGCCGCGGCAAGGGATTGGAAGAGGCGATCCCTGGCATCGTCCCGCAGCAGCTCGGCGACGCTGGGGTTCCGTCCGCCGAAGTCCAACTCCAGCCGCGCCAGCCTCAAGTTGGAGATGGATGCGGTCAAGTCGTCTCTGGCAACCATCGCGGTGGCGGCGGCACATTCGAGCGCGGTCGCAGCGGTGAGGAAGTCGGCCGCTTGGTCGGCGACCTCGACCACGCGCGGCGCGCATGCTTCCATTTCAGCACGGGCAGCCTGGTCGGCGTCATCCTGCCCGGCCCGAACGCCGCCGGTTGCGCCGACAACACCCTCGGCGGCTGTGGTCATGCCGAGTTCCAGCGCAGCCTTTCCGGCCAAGCTGACATTCCCCATCCGTTGCGCACGGCGATAGGAAGACACCAGCAGCAACTTGGCTTCACGCGCAGAGCCTTGTTGCGCAATCCGCATGGCGCGGCCGGCAGTGTAGCAAGCCTCGGCCATCAATGGCGATGGCTGTGCTGCTGCCTGACCGAGTGTCACTTCGGCCAGGTGTTTGAGGGCGCGATCACCCCGATCCGGAGCACTGCTGCTCAGTTCCGCACTTGCAGCGCTGATGATTGTGCTCAAGATCTCGTTTGCGGGTGTGCCCGTACTTTCGTCGTGGCACGCCTCTACGATTGCAGCCTCAGCTCGCCCGGTCAGGCCAATACCTGCGGCGAAGCACGAGAGCAGAAGCGCAGATCGGGCGAAGCGGAATGCCCTTACACCGCGCACGTTGCCTGCCATCCGGCCTACGCTCATGTCGCAACCCCCTGTTGCAAAACGCCGCACCTGCACCAAGCAGCCGAGCCGTCGGTTCCCGACTAACGCAGCCAGACTCGACGCCCGCGACTCTGACCTGAATGGTCGCTCAAAGAAAAGCTGTCAAAGACAATCGCTTGTAACGGATGTAACGCGACGAAGGCGCCTTTACGGCCGATGCTCGGGCGCTGTGATGTAGCAATCGCATCGCCGTGAACATCCGGCTCTGAAGGCCTACATACCTCAGATGCAAAGTATCTATCTTCTGAGTGGACCGGAAAGCCTTACCACCCACCGCTCGAAGATGAGAGTCTAAGCGGACGCTCAACCGGCCGAATGTGAGCAGCCGTTAACGGCGCGTAGTTCACCAACAGCTGCCGTTGTCCGCTTTGCGCCCATAGCCGCCAATCAGACGGTGCGATGCAGACGTCCGCTTCAGACCCCATTGCCGACCTTCAATTGCGGCCAGCTTGGCGCGCTTACCTGTCGGACGCAAAACTCAGCTGCCAAGTGAGGAATAGATCATAGGCCCGCCTTCGCCGGATACTCTGCGGCATCCGGCTGAAGCCAATCACGCCGTCGATTGCCAGGCGAACTGGAAGGGGACGGTGCGCGGATCGATGCCGGCCAGCATCATGCCCTGGCCGCGCGACTGGTGCTGTTCGGAGATCGGCTCGTCCTCCGGGTCGCGCACCTGCGCCAGCCAGGTCGTTCGCGGCTCCTCCGAGACATTAAGGCCGGAGCCATGGACCGTCAGATAGTTGAAGACGAGCAGGTCGCCCGCCTTCGCTTCGATCGGCAACGCCGAGTCGAGGGGAAAACGATCCGGGTCCACGGTGTGATCCTGGCCGATCGCCTCTTGCGGGCCAAGCTTGTGCGAGCCCGGATAGAGGCGCACGCACCCCTTTGCATTGGGTGCGTCGTCGAGGTGCAGGATGACCGCGGTCATGGACGTGCCGCGGTGCGGAAAATAGCCATAATCCTGGTGCATGGGGAAAGGCGAGCCGCGCTCGGGCGGCTTGATGAACATCTTGTTGTGGTGAAGCTGGACGTTGGGCCCGATCAGGCTGGTGAACACGCCCGTCAACCGCGGATCAACCAGCAGTCGCGTGAAGGCAGCGGAACGGAACTGCACGTCGTGCGAATGCTCGAGCACCGTGCCCTGGTCGGCCACACTCGACCAGGTTGCATTGGTGGGGCCCTGGCGCGCGGCAATGGCGTGCACTTCGGCGCGCAACTGTGCGGCTTCCTCTGCCCCGATGAAGCCCGTGATCAGCAGATAGCCATTCGCGTCGTAAAAGGCTTTCTGGTCGGCACTGAGCATCAGGCCGCGTCCCGCGCCCAGGCGAGCCAAATGGCCGCGGTCCAGGAAAAGTCGTCGCCGCCACTGCCGGTGCCGTCGACCGGGCTATAGGCCTCGTATAGCCCGTTGCGCCGCATCAGTTCGGCGGTGTCGCGGCGCACTCGCTGCGCCTGGGCGTCATAGCCGCACTCTGCCAGGCCGGTCCCGATCATATAGTTGACCACCGCCCAGACCGGGCCGCGCCAATAGCGGATCATCTGGAATCCGGAATCGTCGGGATCGAGACTGGGCATGAGGTAGGGGACCTTCGCCCCGATCCGCTCGAAATGCGTGAGCATCGCCGCGTCCTTCAGAGGATCATGCAGCCCTGCGTAGAAGCTCAGGAACGAAGCGCTGGTGACGAAGCCCGAAAATCGCCCGGTCAGCCGGTCGCGCGATGACCAGCAGTGCCTGTCATCGTCCCACAACCAGTCGATCCCGGCTTCGGCGCGCGCGATCATTTCCTGCAACTCGCGCGCGTCGTCATGGCGCCCCAGTTCGGCGGCGAGCGCCAGCAGGTCCCGGTGCGCTCGGAGCAGGATCATCGACATGCCGATGTCCGCGACCTGGAAGGGATTGGTGCGGGCAATCTCCGCTTGGTCCCAGCCCTTGGCACGCCCGAACTGGACCAGCGCCAGATAGCGGTCATATTCGAGCTTGGTCGGCCGCATCTTCGAGTCGAGATGACTGGTGTCGCGGCGGACATAGTCGCCCACGCTAGACACGTCGATCGGTTCGCCCGGTACATCCCATTCGGGCGAATTGTCCCGGCCCGTTTCCCAGGGGTGCGTCGCGATCACCACGCCGCGTCCGTCCGGATCGCGCACATCGCGGAACCAGCGGTGCCAGGCCATCAGCTTGGGGAAGAGCGCCTCCAAGCGCCCGCGAAACCCGTCCGCCTCTTCACGCGCCACGGCATTGTCCCAGAGCTTGCGGACCATCGAGGCGGCGACCGGCGGCTGGGTGATGCCGGACGTCATCGGCTGCCGGTTCGTTCCCCAGACCGACGGGCCGGGGAAATAGCCTGCATCGTCCTGCCAGAAGACGATATGGGGCAGAAAGCCATCGTCCCACTGGGCGCGGAACAGCGTCTCGATCTCCGTCCAGGCCCGGTCCGGATCGAAACAGTCGAAGCCCATTGCCACGAAAGCGGAATCCCAGTTCCACTGGAACGGGTAAACCCGGCCGTTCGGTACGGTGTAGCCGCCGCGATCGTTGCCGGTCAGGATTGCGCGGGCGTTGCTGTCCAAGTCCATCGATTCAGCCAAAAAGAGCCGGGCGCGGCGCAAGGGAACACCGCGCCCGGACAGTGGGGAGCCTAGAAGTTGAACGTCACTCGCGCCGTGATGCGCCGCGGCAGCACCGGCCGGCCGACGAAATAGGCGCCGCCGACCGTCTGGTTGATGTCCTGGCGCGGCGACCCTTCGGTTACTGCGTCCTCGTCGAGCAGGTTGAAGACGTTGACGCCTATCCGAACCTTCCGGTCGCCGCCCAGATCGATCTTGTAGCCCGCGTCGAAGTTGACGACGTTCCAGCCCTTGAGTTCGATCGCGTTGTTCGCCGCCGTGAAGTTGTGCCCAGTGAAGTTGGTGAAGAGCGACGCGTCGAGGGCATCGTTGTCATAATAAAGGCCCGCATTGTAGAGGATTTCCGGCTGCCGCTCGAGATCGTTGCCAACGAAGGCTGGCGTGGTGTCGAAGGCGGTATATTCCGCGTCCTGGATGGTCAGATTGCCGGCAAAGCGCAGATACCGCACGAGCTCGATATTGGCCGTGAACTCGAGCCCGTACGATTTGGTGGACACCAGGTTTACCCGCTCGGTGAAGCCGCCGGCGCCATCGTTGACGAACAGCACCTGCCGGCGATTATCGAGCTTGGTGTAAAAGAAGGCGCCGGACAGCTCGAACGGACCGTTATTATACTTGGCGCCGAACTCGAGCTGCTTGATGATCTCTGCCTTGAAGCTTTGCGGCTGGAAGAGCGCGTTGAAGGTGACGGACCGCACCTCTGGAAAAAAGTAACCGCGCGAGCCGTTGATGTAGAAGTTCAGTTCCGGTGTGGCCTTGAACAGCAAGCCTGCCGCCGCCGCCCACTCGGTCGTGTCGACCTTGCCGGTGGTGAACAGGCCATTACCCCAGACGACGTCGCGCAGTGCGCCCGACAGATTGGGAGTGGTCGCGTCCGTCACAACCGTGGCGGTGCGTTCCCGGCTGATATCCCCTTTGAAATGCTCGATGCGCCCGCCGATATCGAAGACGATCCGCTCGCCTTCCATCTGGTCGGCGAAATAGGCGGCATAGCGCTCGACCTGGTGGCGATTGTTCACATAGCCGGCTCCCGCGTTCAGCAGGCCGTTGCGAGACCGGATGGTCTGCGCCCCCGAAACTGGATCCGTCGTTACGAGGTTCACCAGGCGAGGCCTGTTGTTGAACTCGGCCAGATAGGTCGTGGTGACGTTCACATCCTCAGCATCCGCATTGCCGTAGAAGGCGCCGAGCGTCAACGTGTGGTCGAGGCTGCCAGTGGTGAGCTTTTTCGTGAGGTTCAACTCGCCGGTGAAATCGTCCATGTCGCGGTCGCGGTCGGTGAAGCGATTGGCGAACAGCAGCGAGCCGGCCGGAACGGCGCCGCCGCCCACGAAGGTAAAGCTCGCATTGGCGATGTTGCCGAGACTGCGAGCCGTCAGGAAGCTCTGCAGCGTCTCCGGCACGTTGATCACGCCGTCGCCGTCAGCCCACAGCCCAAATTTGTGGTCGTACTTGGAGTATTTTAAACGGCCGTTGATGCCCCAATCACCGTCGAACTGCTTCTCGAACGCGAGCGCAATCTGACCGCCGGTGGTCTTCACGCCCTGATTGATGTCGCTGGTGAACAGGCCGTCTGGCGTATTGAAGCTCAAGAGATTGGTATCGAACCGGTTCTGGACCGAATTGACCTTGCGCCCGTCGTTGCCTGGCGTCCGCTTACGAGTGGTGCCGTTGAGCGGAATGGGCAGGAAGAACTGGACCTGATCGTCGATCCACTGGCCGTAAAGGGTGACGTGACCGGACCCGTCGCCCCATTCGTGGCGCAGGTTGCCGCGAAGCTGATAGCCCTTTGTCTTCAAGTTGGTGCGCAGCGTGCCTTCGTCATACCGGTAATAGCCAGACAGCGAGTAGAAAGTGTTGGGCCCGATCGGTCCGCTCACCGCCAGATCGCCGCGCACGCGGTTGCGCTCGGCAACCTCGATCTGCGCGACGCCGCCGAAGTCGGCCGTGCCGTGCTTCGAGATGAAGTTGATCAGGCCGGCGACCGACCCCGGCCCGAACAGGTTCGAGACGCCGCCGCGCACGAACTCCAGCCGCTCGATGCCGAGATCATTGCGATAATAAACGTCGAAGGCAGACGAGTTGAGGCCGAAGGTGCTGAGCACCGGAATGCCGTCATACATCAGCGGCGTGAACTGATATTGTCCGCCAGACGGAAGACCGCGCACAAACACGTTAGCCGCGACCTCGCCGCCGCCGCCGTCCGCCTTGATCGTCGGAATGGTATTCAGGATGTCGGCATTGCCGGCAGCCTGCGTTCGGGCCAGCGTGCCTTCGTCGAGCGCCTGTACGGATAACGGCGTGTCGAAGGCAGCACGTGCCACGCTGGTGCCGGTGACGATGATGTCCGTTTCCTCGGCACTGCTGGACGGGCCTTCCGCTGTCGCATTCGGCCCTGCCGGCGGAGTTTGCGATTCCTGCGCCCAGGCCGCGGCCGGGATCAAGGCAGATGCGAGCAAGGCTGCGCGAACGATATGGCTGTGACGGTTCTTCATCTCGTGCCCTCCCACTAACCGGCGCCCGCTTGACGCCGCTGCCGGTCCTGCGCGCGAAGGCGCGGCCAAGCTTGCGCTAAGGGTCACGCGTCACTCGCTTGAACGAAAGCCCGCGATGCAGCAACAATCTGTTGTCATGGGTGGAACGATCCACCTTCGGCACGGGATGGCGGCGATGCTGGATCTGGGCGACCTGATGGTCTTCACCAAAGTGGTTGAGACGGAGAGCCTGACCAAGGCTGGCCGGGTGCTCGGCATGCCCAAGTCAACCGTTAGCCGGCGCGTCAGTCGGCTGGAGGACCATCTCGGCATCCAGCTCCTGCACCGTAGCACCCGCGCCGTCACCGTAACGGAGGATGGCGCTCTGTTCTTCGAATATTGTTTGCGTTCGATCGGAGTGCTGCGCGACGGCGAACGGGCGCTGCAAAGCCGTGCAAGGCACCCGCAAGGGGTCGTGCGTATCGCCATTCCTTATGTGCTCGGCCAGGAACTGGTCTGCCCGTTGCTGCCCGAGTTCATGGATCTGTATCCCGATGTGCGGCTAGTGAGCGTTCTGACCGACGACGCGATCGGGCTGCTGCGCGGCGGCTTCGACGTGGCGCTAGCCGTCGGGCCGCTCGCAGACTCAGGGCTGGTCGCGATCAAGCTTGGCACCACCGGCTGTGGGGCGTTCGGCGCGCCGGAATATTTCGAGCGCAAGGGCACGCCGCAAAACCATGTCGAGCTACCTCGCTTTGATTTGCTGGCCAACGGCACGCTCGACCGCCGTCATGGTTGGACGCTGCACCGCGACCATGAAGAAGTGACGGTCGAGTTCACTGCCAAGCTCGTCTGCAACGATCTCATGTTCCTGCGGGATGCGGCGCTGTCCGGCCTTGGCATTGCCAATCTGCCTGCTTTTTTGTGCAAGCACGACTTGGCGGCCGGCCGGCTGGTGGAGGTGCTGCCGGGCTGGCGCACCTCCGACATGAGTTTTTTTGCCCTGTTCGCCGACCCCAAAGCCGTGCCGGTCCGCGTCCGCACGCTGATCGACTTTCTGGTCGAGAAACTACGGCCAACTCTGTCGTGGGAAATTCACTGACGTTGCACATCGTGAAACAATCGGTTCCGGAAATCGCCCCTATGCCGGACCTGAGCCTACGTTCAGCTTGCGCCGGAGCGGCCGCAGAGCCGAAAAGCAGGTAGGAGGGGCCGATCGCCACTTTTGGCGCCATGACGGATGCACGCGAGCAGGATGCGCTGCACGTGTTGCGCACCTTGTTCGAGAGCGCGCTGCAGGCGGTGTCCGCCGAAGTGACGATGCCGCGCGCCATGCCCGGTGCGCCGCACGGACGGCTCGTCGTGGTAGCGGTCGGCAAGGCGGCCGCCGATATGATGCGGGTGGCGCGCGAACGCGCCCGGCGCCCTGTCGAAGGCCTGATCGTTACCCGCCACGGCCATGCGCCTTCCGGCCTGAACTGGCCGGGCATCGAACTCATCGAAGCCGGCCACCCCTATCCCGATGAGAACAGCCTGCGCGCCGCCGACCGCGCGCTGGAGATCGCTCGCTCGCTTCATGCAGGCGACCAGCTCCTGCTGCTGCTGTCGGGCGGCGGTTCCGCCCTGCTCGCTGCGCCGACCGAGGGCTTGAGCCTGGCCGACAAGCAGGGCGTCACCAAGTTGCTGCTCCGATCCGGCGCAACCATTTCCGAAATCAACTGCGTCCGGAAGCATCTGTCGCGGATCAAGGGCGGGCGGCTCGCCGTCGCGGCCGGGTCGGCCCAGGTCACAACCTGGATCATTTCCGACGTGCCCGGCGACGACCCGTCCTTCGTTTCTTCGGGACCGACGGTTGCCGACGCGACCACGCTGCAAATGGCGCGGGACATCATCGCCAAATACCGCATCGATCCGCCGCGTCCGATCGCGAAGGCGCTGCAGGACGAAGCGAATGAGACGCCCTCCGCCGACAGCCTCGGCCTAGCCGGCGGCGAAGTACGCGTGATCGCCCGCGCGCGCGATGCCCTTGCCGCGGCTGCGGCGGCTGGCGGTGCACTCGGCTTCACCGTCTCCTCCTTGGGCGACCAGCTGCAGGCCGAGGCGCGCCACCTGGGCGCAAGCCATGCCGCCCTCGCTCGCCGCCTTGCGTCCGACGGCAAGCCGCGCCTCATCCTGTCTGGCGGCGAGACCACCGTGACCGTTGTAAACAACAAGGGTCGCGGCGGTCGGAACATGGAGTATGCGCTAGGCCTCGCCATTGCCCTGGATGGCGCGCCCGGCATCTGGGCCCTGGCTTGCGATACCGATGGCATCGACGGCACCGAAGACGCAGCGGGCGCAATCGTCGGCCCTGACACGCTCGCGCGCGCCCGCAAACTCGGCCTCGACCCCGCCCGGCATTTGGCGGAGAACAATGCCTATCTGTTTTTCCGCGCGCTCGGCGACCTCGTAATCACCGGCCCAACCGGCACCAACGTCAACGATTTTCGCGCTGTGCTGATCGAGGGCCGCTCATGACCGCTTCGTCCCGTTATCCGTGGCTGCTGATCGGCCTGTTGTGGATGGTCGCTTTCCTGAATGCGGCCGACCGATCCATCCTGTTTACCGTCATGCCGCAGCTGAAGACCGAATTCGGCCTGACCGCAACAAAGTTGGCGCTGCTCAACTCGGTCTTCTTCTGGGTCTATGCCGTCTGTGCCTTCTTGTCGGGCAGCCTGGGCGACAAGTCGCGGCGGTCGCGCGTGATCATCTACGGCCTGCTATTCTGGAGCGTGGCGACGGGCCTCGTCTCCCTTTCCACAGGGTTCGCGATGCTGCTCGGCCTTCGTGCGCTCGTGGCGATGGGCGAGGCGACCTATTACCCCACCGCAACGGCGCTGATCAGCGATTGGCACCGGCCGGAAATGCGCGGCCGCGCGCTGTCCCTGCACCAGACCGCGGTGTTCGCCGGGGCCGGCATGGGCGCGCTCGCCGCCGGCTATATGGCCGATGCGCTGGGCTGGCAGGCGCCCTTCCTGATCTTTGGCGGGATCGGCTTCGTCGTCGCCGCGATCCTGTTCAAGTTCCTGCTCGACGCGCCGCCGCGCGCGCCACAGCCCGAGAAGCCGCCGCGCGCGCCGCTTGGCACCGTGCTGCGCATCCCGCCGGCGTTGATGCTGTGCGTGGTGTTCTTCCTTGCGAACGGCGCGTCCACAGGCGTGACTGTGTGGGCACCAACCTTCGTGCATGACGCGCTAGGGCTGAACCTTGGCGGGTCGGCGCTGGTCGGCGCGGCCACGATCCAGATCGCCGGCTTCCTGACCGTGCCGTTCAGCGGGTTGCTCGGCGACTATTGGGCAAAGCGGACGCCGGTCGGACGGTTCTATACGCTAGCGTTGGGCCTTGCGCTGGCGGCCGTGCTGCTGGTGCCACTGCTCTGGGCGACGACGGCGGGAATGGTCGGGCTGGTGCTGCTGCTGACCTCGATCGGCAAGGGCATTTTCGATGGCTGCATCTATGCCTCTATGCACGATGTAGTGCCGCCCCACGCCCGCGCCACGGCGGTCGGGCTGATGACGATGATCGGCTTTTTCGGAGCCGGTCTGTCGCCGCTGATTATCGCCTGGATGAGCGGCAGCTTTGGGCTTGCCGCCGGCATGACGTCGATGGCGGCCGCCTATGTGGTCGCGGTCGTCATTATCCTGTCGATGACCGCCGTGACCCGCCGCGCCGTCATCGCCAACGAGAAACTCGCCCACGCATGACTCCGTCCGCCCTGATCCTGAAGGCGCCGCGCGCGCTCGCGTTCGAGCCGCTGGATCTGCCGCAGCTTGGCCGCGGCGAGGTGCTGATCCGCACGTTATATTCCGGGATCAGTGCGGGAACCGAGCTGTCGCAATATCGCGGCACCAACCCGTTCATGCATCGGCGCTTCGACGAGGCATTGCGGCTGTTCATGGCCGACCAGAATCCCAGCTGGCCCTATCCGGTGCGCCATCTTGGCTATGAAGAAGTGGGTGAGATCGTCGAAACGAGCGTCGCCGATCTGCCAGTCGGCGCGCGTGTATACGGCACGTGGAACCATCGCACCCATTTTGTCGCGCCTGCGGACTACGCCCGCGAGCGGCTGATGCCCAAGGGCGCCGACCCGCGCATCGGCATTTTCAGCCACATTGGGGCGGTGGCGCTCAACGGCGTGCACGATGCGAACATCCGCATCGGTGATCTGGTGGCGGTGTTCGGCCTGGGTGTGCCCGGACAAATCGTCGTGCAGGCGGCCGCGCAGTCCGGGGCGCAAGTGATCGCGCTG
This sequence comes from Sphingomonas sp., assembly GCF_035944535.1. Lineage (GTDB taxonomy): Bacteria > Pseudomonadota > Alphaproteobacteria > Sphingomonadales > Sphingomonadaceae > Sphingomonas_B. Next base: position 18,550 of record NZ_DASZBC010000013.1, on the reverse strand, counting down.
GACCCCGATCCGCTACGGCGGGAAACCGCGGTGAAGCTTGGCGCCTGGATGGGAATGGAGCCCGAAGGCGCGGCGGAGCGCATTAAAGAAATGACCGGCGGCAAGGGGGCGGACAGCTGCATCGAAGTGTCCGGCGCGGCGCCCGCGCTCGCCGAGGCGATCCGCGCCGCCGCCTATGCCTCGCGAGTCGTAGCGATGGGGTTTTTCCAGGGCGAGCTTTCGGGCGTGCGGCTTGGCGAGGAGTTCCATCATAATCGCATCCAGCTGATCTGCAGCCAGATTAGCGGCGTCGCGCCCGAGGCCAGCCATCGCTGGTCCAAGCCCCGGCTGTGGCGCACGGCGATCGAGCTGCAGCATCGCGGCGTGCTCGATCTGATGCCGCTGATCACCCACGAGGCGAAGTTCGAGGATGCACCGGCCATGTTCGAGCGACTCGACAAAGGTGAGGCAGGCATGCTCCAGGCGGTGCTGAGCTTCCAGTCATGACACTGCGCGTCGGTATATTGGGCAATGGCGGGATCGCCGCGCGGCATGCAGGCGCCGTCGCAAAACTGCCCGAGCAGATGACGCTGCTCGCCGTGTCCGGCCGGAATATTGAGCGGGTGCGCGCCTTCACCGATCAGCATGCCGGCAAGCCGTTCACGTGCGTCGAGGACATGCTGGATTTCGGCATCGACCTGCTTATCGACACCGCCCCGCCCTATTCCCGCGCCGGCGAGAGCATGGTGGCGGCCAAGGCTGGCGTTCACCTGCTGGTGGAGAAGCCAATCGCCCTCGATATGGCGACAGCCGATGCGCTGGTGGAGAGCGCGGCGGGCGTGAAGGCGGCGGTCGGCTTCATGTACCGGCAGGGCGAAGCCGTGCGGCGCTGGACGGCGGAGGATACCGGGCCCGTCGGGCTGATGACGGGCATCTACCACTGCAATGCGCTGCACGCGCCTTGGTGGCGTGTGCGCGAGCAGTCGGGCGGTCAGGTGCTCGAACAGCTGATCCACATCATCGACCTGGTCCGGCTGTTCATGGGCGAGCCGGACACGGTCTATTCGCGCACTGCCAACCTCTTCCACCGCGAAACGCCCGACTATGACGTGCAGGACGTGTCCGCGATCATCTTCGGCTGGGACGATGGGCGGCTGGCCAGCCTGACCGCCAACAATATCGCGGTTCCGGGGCAATGGGTGAAAGGCTGGTCTTTGTTCGCGAAACGGGCGACTGCGCATTTCAGCGACTGGAACAATGCCGCCTTCAAGCGCACCGCGCCCGAAGTGAAGGAGGAATGCTGGAGTTCGGGTTGTGACCCCTTCGTGGCGCAGCTCGCCGACTTGGCTGCCGCGATCCGCGACGATCGCCCGCCGCTGGTGCCGATCGCGGAGGGTGCCGCCACCTTGCGGCTGGCGCTTGCCGCGGTGCGTTCGGCCGATGAGAGACGCGAGCTGAGGATTGCGGATGCGATTTGACGGGCAGGCGTTCGAAAGTCTCGGCATCAGGCTTGGCGGCATCGTACCGCTGCTCGATGGTGAGCCGGCGCAGGCACAGTTCGCCTTCGGCATTGAGCGTGACGGCGATCGGCTGCGGCTGCTGGTCAAGGTGACGGGCCTCGATCCCGCGCGCGAGATCGACAGCATCGGCATCCGCTTCGAGCAGGTGCAGGGCCTTGGCCGCTATTTGCGCCACGGCTACCAAAGCTGGGACGGTAGCTTCTTCGTCGAGCCGGGCACGCCGGCCGGGGATGGCCCGCCCCTGAAAAGCCCGACGCTGGGCTATGCCGCCACCGCCCTGCTACCGGCCAGCGGCGAAGGCACGGTCGTGCTCGGCTTTACACGGCATGACCGATTTCAGAGCCGCTTCCGCTTTGGCGGCACGGCGGACGCGCCGACCATCTCGCTGGAGACCCTCTGGGACCGCGTGCCTCATGACGGCGCGGTCGCTATGGAGCCGCTGCTGCTGTTCGCCGGGCCGGACGTGGAGCAGGCGTTGCGCGACTGGGCAGGCGTGGTGGCGGCCGAGAGCCCGCTGCCACCGCGTGTGCCGGCGCGGCGGATCACGGGCTGGTGCAGCTGGTATAATCTCTACGCGGCGATCGATGAGGCGAACATCCTCGAGCATCTGCGCGCCGCCGGCACTTATCGCGACGAACATCAGGTGCCGCTCGAAATCTTCCAGATAGACGACGGCTTCACACCGGAAATGGGCGACTGGCTGGACGTGCGGCCACAATTTCCGCGCGGGATGAAGCCGCTGCTCGATGATGTCCGCGCCGCCGGCTTCACGCCCGGCCTGTGGATCGCGCCCTTCATGGTCGGCAATCGCAGCCGGCTCTTTCGCGAACATCCGGACTGGGTGATCAAGGACCGCGCGACCGGCGGCCCACTCGCGCAGATGACTTTTTATGGCGAGTTCCGGTGGCACAAAAGGAGCGAGGAATATTACATTCTCGACGCGACCCACCCGGAGGCTGAGGCATATATCCGTCAAGTCTTCCGCACTTGGGCGCGGGACTGGGGCGCGGACTATTTCAAGACCGATTTCATGCTGTTCGGCAGCGAGCATGGGCCCGACCGCGCGGTCTGGCACCAGCCTGGGCTGAGCCGCATCGAGATCTGGAGGCGCATGGCGGCCTTGATCCGCGACGAGATTGGCGACGCGCTGTGGCTCGGCTGCGGCTGCCCGCTCTGGGCGTCGGTGGGCTATGTCGACGCCGTGCGGATCGGGCGCGATGTCGGCGTCACTTGGACTGGCGATTATTCCGCGGAGAGCCTGCTCCGCGATCAGGTCACGCGAAATCACGCGTCGGGTATATTGTGGCAGGCAGACCCGGATTGCGTGCTACTCCGCGACCGCTTTCACGAACTCAGCGACGATCAGGTCGAGCTGCTCGCCCGCTTCGCTGCCTATGCAGGGGGATTGCTGATGACCAGCGACAAGCTCGACGAGCTGTCGCCGCAACGCGCGGCGCTGCTCGCGGAGTTGCTGCGGGAGCCGGTGAGCGGCTGCGATTTTCCGCTGCTGGGTAAAACCGCGACGGCGCTTCTGCAGCGCGTCCACCGCCGCGACGGGACGAGCTTTGACTATCGGCTGGGTCTATGACGAGCCGCCATCTGGTCGATCCAGAGCTGCTGCCGATGCTCGATCTGCTGCCGCAGGTGGCGCTCAGTGCCGAGACATTGCCGGCCCTGCGGTCGCGCGAGACGGCCCTCCCGTTGCCGCCGGTCGTGCCCAACGCCGTAATACGGCGTGACACGACAATAGCCGGTCCGGGGGGCGCGGCCGATGTCCCGCTTGTAATCTACACGCCGCCCGGCGCCGGTCCCTTTCCCTGCATCTACCACATGCATGGCGGCGGCTATGTGAGCGGATCGGCAGGCATTCTTGAGTTTGTGCACCGGCCGATTTCCGAACAACTCGGCTGCGTCATCGTGTCGGTTGATTATCGGCTTGCACCGGAAACGTCATTTCCGGGCAATATCGAGGATTGCTACGCCGGCCTCGCCTGGACCTTCAACCACGCCGGCGAACTGAACGTCGACGTCGGCAGGATCGGCCTTATGGGCGAAAGCGCTGGTGGCGGTCTGGCAGCGGCGCTGGCGCTGCTGGTACGCGATCGAGGCGAATACCAAGTCACCTTTCAGCTGCTCACCTATCCTATGCTCGACGACCGCACCTGCATCGCAGATCCCCATCCCTTCGCCGGCGAGTTTCTATGGACGCCGCCAAATAACCTCTTCAGTTGGACGGCGCTCCTCGGGGACGAGCCGGGTGGTAGCGGCGTCTCTGCCTATGCCGCTCCAGCGCGAGCAACCGACCTGTCCGGTTTGCCTCCGACGTTCATCATGACAGGCGCACTCGATCTCTTCGTCGACGAGAACATTGAGTACGCGCGGCGGCTGATCAGAGCCGGCATACCTACCGAGCTTCATGTTTATCCTGGTGCATTTCACGCTTTCGATGCTTTGCCGACCGCCTACGTGGGCGCTCGGGCTCGCGAAGATCGACTTAATGCATTGAGGAAGTTTCTCAAACTCGCTGGCAGTCCGCCTCGCGCTACGTAAGCGATATGCTGCTTGACGGAACAGCAGCGTAGCACTTGGGCGTCCTGCGGGACGACCAACTCTGAGCGCCAATCGGTCAGAGTTACTCGCTAGGCCTCTGAAGATCAGTAAGATGGCACCTCAGCAGCGCTCGCAGCTCATACTGAAATGACCAACGGGGCAAGTGCCTGGTCGATATCGGCCGGTTTATGGCGCTCGAGTAACTGCAGCTCGCCCGCGGTTCGATTGACGATGCGCCCCCGCTGCACGGCGGGCCGGGAGGCAATCTCTTCCGCCCACCGCAACACGCGAGGATAATCTGTCACGGATAAGAACTCGGCCGCGTTGTATGCATCGCCGAGCACGACCTGTCCGTACCACGACCAGATCGCGATGTCGGCGATGCAATATTCGTCGCCCGCGACAAAGCGATGATCGGCAAGCTGGCGGTTGAGCACGTCCAGCTGGCGCTTGGCTTCCATCGTGAAGCGGTCGATGGCGTACTCGATCTTGATCGGCGCATAGACATAGAAATGGCCGAAGCCACCGCCGAGATAGGGTGCGCTGCCCATCTGCCAGAACAGCCACGACAGCGATTCCGTCCGCTCCTTGACCGACGCCGGCAGCAAGGCGCCGAACTTCTCCGCTAGGTACAGGAGGATTGATCCGGACTCGAAGACCCGGATCGGCTCCCGCCCACTGCGGTCAACCAGCGCAGGGATCTTGGAATTTGGGTTGATGTCCACGAACCCGGAGCCGAACTGATCTCCCTCGCCAATCCGGATCAGCCAGGCGTCATACTCGGCACCGGAATGGCCGAGCGCGAGCAGCTCCTCCAGCATGATCGTGACCTTGATGCCGTTCGGCGTACCCTGCGAATAGAGCTGCAATGGGTGCTGGCCTACTGGCAGTTCGCGTTCGTGCGTCGGCCCGGCGATGGGGCGGTTGACGGATGCGAACTGCCCGCCATTCTCCTTATTCCACGTCCAGACTTTTGGCGGCACATAGGTTGAAGCGTCAATCATCGCTTGGCCTCCTTCTTTGCAAGTCGCTCAAGAAACTGCCTGATCCTGCGCGCCATTCCAGCCGCCGCCGAGGGCGCGGAACAGGTTTACCTGCGCGCGGGAGATCATCGCGTCGGCGGTCGCGACCTGCGCCTCGGCATCGGCAAGCGTGCGTTCTGCGTCGAGCAGTTCAAGAGAGTCGATCTGCCCTTCTCGCTGGCGAGCCCGGCTGATGCGCGCTGCCACTTGCGCCGCGGCGCGAGCGCTTTCGAGCGCGGAGCGGCGTTCCAGCAGGCGCTGATAGGTGGCGAGCGCGGTTTCCGTCTCCTCAAGCGCCGTCAGCACGGCGCCGTCGAACTGTGCCAGCGCGACGCGGCTTTCGGCCTCCGCCCCCGCGATGCGGGCGCGGGCCGGGGTTTGGTTCACCGACCAGTTCAGCAGCGGCCCTAACAGCCAGGTGAGCGGACCAACGCCGAACACATTGCCCAACCCGACACCGGTCGAGCCGACGCTGCCACCCAGGCTGACGCGTGGGTAAAGGTCGGCGGTCGCCACGCCGATCCGCGCGGTCGCCGACGCCAGCCGCCGCTCCGCTGCCCGCACGTCGGGACGCCGGGCGAGCAGGGCGGCGCCGTCGCCGATCGGGATCGGCTGCTCAAGGCGCAGGGTCGTGCGGCGGAGCCCCGCTTCGGCCGGAAGTTCGGCAGGTGCCCTTCCAGTCAGCGTGGACAGCCGGAACAGAGCAGAGTCCCGTTCAGCGGCAAGGGTCGGGATCTCGGCCTGGCGTTGATCCCGCAGTGCCGCGATCCGGGCGCTATCCAGAGGTGTCGCGAGCCCCGCCGCTTCGCGCTTGCGCATCAGGGTCAACGAGCGGTCCAGCAAGCCGACGATGCGTTCGGCGACGGCGATGCGCTCGGCCGATGAAACCGCATCGGCATAGGCCCTCGTCGTTTCGGCCACAACGGCGACCCGGACAGCCTCCATGTCCTTCGTCGCTGCTTCCACGTCGCTCCGGGCGGCTTCGACATCGCGGTTGATGCGGCCGAGCAGGTCGACTTCATAGGCAACGTCAAGGCCGACATCGACGAACCAATTGTCGCGGCCACCGCCGCTTGCCGCGAAGTTCTGGCCGGCGGGAAGACGCCCATATTGTGCCGATCCGCCGATCCCGACCTGCGGCGTGCGATCGGCGCGAACCTCGCGCAAGCTCGCGCGCGCGCGTTCCAGCCGGGCGACGGCAACCCTCAGATCGGTGTTGGCGCGCAAGGCGTCGGCGACCAGCCCGTCGAGCACCTCGTCATGGTAGAGCTTCCACCACTCGCCTTCCCGAGCCGGCACCGCGCTGACGGCCCGCCCGCCACCGGCGACGAATGGGCCGGCAGCGGACGCTGACGGAAGGGGCGCGGTGTAATGGGGCCCGACGGTGCAGGCGCTCAGCGCAAGCGCGGACACGGCAGCAAGAACGCGCATCTTATTGCTCCTCATTAGGCCGGCAGCAGGGCAGGCGAGCCCGGATCCGGATGACCGCGGCGGCGGGCGAAGCGCTCGCCCAGGCCGCGGCTGACGACGTAAAAGGTAGGGGTGAAGACGAGGCCGAAGATCGTCACGCCCAGCATGCCGAAGAACACCGCTGTGCCGAGCGCCTGACGCAGCTCCCAGCCCGGCCCACCGGCCAGCATCAGCGGCACGACGCCCAAGATGAAGGCGAGGCTGGTCATCAGAATCGGCCGCAACCGGCTCGCCGCTGCCTCGACCGCGGCGTCGATCAGCGAGGCGCCACGATCCTCCGCCTGCTTGGCAAACTCGACGATCAGGATCGCGTTCTTGGCCGCCAGGCCGATCAGCACGATGAGGCCGATCTGGGTCAAGATGTTGTTGTCCAAGCCCCGCATGTTGACGCCCGCGATCGCCGCCAGGAGCGTCATCGGCACAATCAGGATGATCGCAAACGGCAGCACCAGGCTCTCGAACTGGGCCGCCAGCACGAGGAAGACGAAGATTACGGCCATGCCAAAGGCAATGGCGGCGACATTGCCCGCGGCCTTCTGTTGAAAGGCCAGGTCGGTCCATTCGCCGGTGAAGCCTGCCGGCAGCTTCGCCGCCAAGCCTTCCATCGCTGCCATCGACTGACTGGTAGCAAAGCCCGGCGCCGTCTCGCCGTCGATCTCGACCGCCGGAAAGAGGTTGAACCGGGTCACCCGATATGGGCCTGTCCGATCCTCGAAGGTGGCGATGGATCCGATTGGCACCATGCCGCCGGCGTTCGAGCGCGTCTTCAGATTGGCGATGTCCGTCGCGTCGTCGCGGAAGGAGGCCTCGGCCTGCGCGGTGACCCGGAAGGTGCGGCCGAGCAGGTTGAAGTCGTTCACATAGGCCGAGCCCAGATAGACCGACAACGTCTCAAACACGCGGGAGGCTGGGACCCCCAGCATGTCGGCCTTGTTGCGATCGATATTGGCATAGAGGCGCGGTGTTGAGGCGTTGAAGACCGTATAGACCTGAGTCAGCCCCGTCGTCTGGTTCGCCTGGCCGATCAGCTGAAAGGCGGCATCGCCAAGTGCCGCAAAGCCCGCGCCGTTACGGTCCTGCACCATCATCCGATAGCCGCCGCCATTGCCGATGCCCTGAATGACGGGCGGCGGAATGACGAAGACCAGGCCTTCGTTCATGTCAGCCACTGCAGCGCGCATGCCGGCGACGATCTCCGCTTCCGAGCGTCCCCCATTCGGCCGATCTTCGAACGGCTTGAAGGTGATGTAGGCGGCACCTGCATTGGACGCTTGGGTGCCTGAGGCTCCGTCGAAGCCCGCAAACATGACCGCGGCCTGGGTGCCCGGCACCTTCAGCAACCGATTGACCATCTGTTTCAGCACGCGATCAGTCTGATCGATCGAGCTGCCAGGCGGCAGCTGCACGGCGGCGAGCGCATAGCTCTGGTCCTGCGCCGGGATGAAGCCGGTCGGCGTGACCCAAAAGAGCGCCGCGGTCGCAGCGATCAGCCCGCCATAGCCCAGCAGCACGCGCTTCGGCCGCTGGACGAGCGTGCGGGTCAGCTCCGCATACCAGCGCGACATCCGGTCGAAGCCGCCATTGAACCGCTCGCCCGCAATCGCGAGCATGCCGCGCCAACCGCGGCTTTCACCGCCATGTTTCGGCCGGAGCAGCATCGCCGCGAGTGCCGGTGAGAGGGTTAGCGACAGCACCAGCGAGATGACCGTCGCCGTGGCAATGGTGACGGCGAACTGGCGGTAGAACTGGCCCGAAATGCCCGTCAGGAACGTCGTCGGCACGAACACCGCGCACAGCACCAGCACGATGGCGACCAAAGCGGTCGAAACTTCGTCCATCGACTTGCGCGCTGCTTCCAGTGGCGACAAACCTTCTTCGAGGTTGCGCTCGACATTTTCGACCACGACGATCGCGTCGTCGACGACAATGCCGATCGCCAGCACCAAGCCAAACATGGAGAGGGTGTTTAGCGAATAGCCGAGCGCCGCCAGCATCGCAAAGGTACCGATCAGCGAAACAGGGATGGCGACGATCGGGATGATTGCGGCTCGCCAGCTCTGCAGGAAGACGAGGATCACGAGGACGACCAGCACCATCGCCTCGAGCAGCGTCTTCTGCACTTCCTTCATCGACTCGCTGATGAACTGGGTCGGATTCCAGATAACGCGATATTCAAGCCCCTTGGGGAAGCTGGCCGAGGCGGCCTTCAACTCGCGCAGAACGCCCTGCTCGGCAGCCAGCGCATTGGTCCCGGGCCGCTGCGTAATGCCCAGGATCACCGACTCCCGGCCCGAAAGATAGGCGTTGACGCCGTAGTCGTCGGCACCGAGCTCCACCCGTGCCACGTCGGACACCCGGATGATCGCGCCGGTGGGATCGGCGCGCACGATGATGTTCGCGAACTGCTCTGGCGTGGTGAAACGGCCCTGGGTCTCGACGTTCAGCTGATGCGCAGCGCCGTTGCTGTAAGGAGGCTGCCCGATGGTGCCCGCCGCCACCTGCACGTTCTGCGCGCGCAAGGCGCTGACGATCTCGCCCGCAGTCAGGTCAAGAGCAGCGGCACGGTTCGGATCGATCCAGACCCGCATCGAATAATCGCGCGTGCCGAACACCTGCACGTCGCCAATCCCGTCGACCCGGGTCAGCCGGTCACGAACTTGGGTGCGAACATAGTTGGATACATAGGCGCGGTCGAGCGAACCATCGGGCGAAAGCACGTTGACCGCCATCAGCCAGGACGGCGAGGTCTTGCGCACGACCACGCCTTGGCGCCGGACTTCTTCCGGCAGCCGTGGCTCGGCCAGGGCAACGCGGTTCTGAACCAGCACCTGCGCAGTATCGAGGTCGGTGCCGAGCTTGAAAGTCACGGTGATCGTCACTCGCCCGTCGCCGGTCGACTGCGATGTCTGGTAAAGCATGTCGTCGACGCCGTTGATCTCCTGCTCGATCGGCGCGGCGACCGTATCCGCCACGGTCTCCGCGGACGCGCCTGGATATGTGGCGGAGACGGTCACGGTCGGCGGGACGATGTCCGGATATTGTGAGATTGGCAGGCCCACATAGGCGACCGCCCCGACGATGGTGATGATGATCGCTAGCACGGCGGCGAAGATCGGACGCGTGATGAAGAAGCGTGAGAGGCGCACCAGCCTGCTCCCCGTTCAAGAGGTTTGAATGTGGCGGGCGGGGCCGAGCCCCGCCCGGTTCAAGGGGCGAGCGTGGCCTGGGCGGCGGCAGGTGCCGTGATGGGCGGCCCGACCTGTGTGTGGATCGGCTGAACCTTGCCGATGCGCACCTGGACCTTGCCTCCGGACTGCGCCAAGTGGGTGCCGGCGATGACAACCCGGTCCGTAGCGGTCAGGCCCGCGCGGATCACGCGCAGGCCATCGACGAGCGGGCCTGCCGCCACCGGCTTTGCGGCAACGGAGCCATCCTTGGCGACCACGTAGACGACCTTGCGAGCCTGGTCGGTGCGCACCGCAGCATCCGGCACCAGCAACGCCTGGACGGTCCCGCCAGAGCCCAGCCGCATATTGCCGAACATGCCTGGGGTCAGGAACAGGTCGGGATTGGACAGAACCGCGCGGCCACGGATCGAGCCGGAGCGCGGATCGATGCCATTATCGGTGAAGTCCAGCCGGCCCTTCCAGCGATATTCGCTTTCGTCCTGCAGACGGATTTCGGCCACGCCACCATTGCTCCGTTCGCGTTTGGTTTTCAGGAACAGCGCTTCGGAGACGTCGAAGCTGAAGTGGATGGGGTCGAGCGCATTGACGGTCGTCAGCAGCGAGCCCGCATCACCAGCCGCAACCAGATTGCCGGCATCGACCCGGCGATCCGATGCGCGGCCGCCGATCGGGGCGCGGATCCGCGTGAACTCCAGGTCCAACGCACGCGAGCGCACCCGCGCCTGAGCCGCCGCGACTGCCGCCGACGCCGCCTGCACCCGGGCCCGCAGCCGATCGACTTCGCTCCGCGACACGGCTTGGTCGGCGATCAGGCTTTCGGCCCGCGACAAGTCGGCCCGCGCGAGGCTCAAGTCACTCTGCGCGCTGGCGAGCCCGGCGCGCGCCTCTGCCAAGGCGGCTGCAAACGGGCGCGGATCGATGGTGAACAGCAACTGTCCGCGCCGCACCACCTGGCCGTCGGCAAAATGGATGCCGGTGATCTGACCCGAGACGCGCGGCCGCACCTCAACGGTCTGGCTTGCTTCGAAGCGGCCAACATAATCGTCCCATTCGGTGACCTGCCGCACGAGCGGAGCGGCCACGGTTACTGTGGGCACGGGCGGTGGCGGCGGCGGCGCCGTCTCGCTGTTGGCGATGACGAGGCCGGCGAGCAGGGCAGCCGCCGGAAGGCCGCCGAAAGCCGCCCGACGCCATCGCCTTGCGGCGGAAGGATGAGGGGAGGCGTCGCTGAGGTGCGGCTCCTCGGCCTTGATGTGGGTGATCATGTTCATGACGGTCAGGCCCTCCGGCCACGCGCCGCGCGATCGCGGCCGATGTTGGTGAGAAGAAGTTCCAGCTGACGCGGGGAAAAGCCTGCTTCGAAGAAGCGCTCCATCTCCCCTTCCGGCACGGCGAAGCCGCGGTGCCAGCCATACACAGCCATGCGCCGCAGCGCCTCCAGCCTGGGATCGGCAATCGCGTTTTGCGACTTGCTGCCGAACACCGCTGCCATTGCCTTCGCGATCCGCCCCGGGGCGCGCAGCGAATTCAGTGAATCGCGCCTAGCCAGGGCCACCACCGACCATTCGAGCCCACTGAAACCCGCCTGTTCCCCATGGCGGGCAGCTGGCTTGGCATGGAAGAGGAGAGCTGGAGCGGTATCGGCGAAATTCACATAGGCCATGTTCTTCCTCCCTTGGACCTGCCGGACGCCAGGCAAGCCACCTCCAATCGCGGAAGCGCATGCGTTCGCGGCCTTCGGCCATTGATTTGCGAGTGCGGACCCGACGCGGCGTGCACCGCTACAGTCCGCATCCTCCCTAAGGGGCAGCGTCGTTGCCGCTGCTCTATACCGACTGGTATATAAACAGTTCAGCTGCTGTTCAAGAGCTTTTTATACCGTCCGGTCTGTTTCTGGTGCGGAATTTTGCTGGCGGACAGAAAGCTGAGCTTTAGGCGCTCGGCCACATCGACAGGCTCGTGGCAATCAACCGCTCCAGCTCTTCGCAAGATGCGCCCGCGCCCGCCTGCACCGCCATCCCTTGAAGGATGGCGTAGAGAAGGCTGGTCAGCCCCTCGGGATCGACATCCGCCGGCAGGTCGCCTTCTTCCTTCGCGCGCTTGAAGCGCTCCACCAAGGCGCGCCGCGCAGAGGCTCCGCGGGCCAAGACAAACTGCCGGATCGACTCCGCTTCGGCGCCGCACGCGACCGAGCTGATGACGCCCAGGCAGCCGCGAGGTTCGCAGCTGCTGGTCTGGTTCTCGAGCGCGCCTCGCAGCAGATGCTCTGCGACTTTGCGGGCGGTCGGCTGCTCGAGCGCCTTGCCGACATAGTCGAGCTTTTCGCGCTCATAGAGGTCGAGCGCCTTGACGAAAAGCTGCTCCTTGTTGCCGAAGGCGGCGTACAGGCTGGGCTTGGTGATCCCCATCGCCTCGGTGAGGTCCGCCATCGACGCGCCCTCATAGCCCTTGCTCCAGAACACGCGCAGAGCCATCGCCAGCGCCTGATCGACGCAAAACTCGCGAGGCCGCCCTCTGCCGATGGCACGAGATGATTCCATAACGGGCGGTATATATGCCTGCAGCGACCGTTTGGCCAGAGCCAAGCGTCGCTCCTTGGCCGCACCCACCCTTAACGAGGTGCGAGCATTTCCACGCGTCCCAATCGGACTCTTCATGTCTCCTTCGAATTCCTTGCGGCCGAACTCGCCTGAGCGTTTAATGCGGCTACCTGGTGAATAGCCGCTGTTGGATGCAGAGCTGACGCTTTCAATAGCTGCGTACATCGGCCGCTTTGGGCGCAACTTAGCCGATGGCGTCCCCGGCCGCGCGCGACCATCTTGCCCCCCTGCATGATTGATATCTATCAGGGTGGACCCGTTTCACTTGCACCTAGATCGCGATGTTTGTCGGCAACTGGCTTTTGAAGAACAAGTGGGCGCTATCGAAGCTGCTGGCGAGTACGCCTGCGCGGCTCCACCGGGCGTTGACGAAGGACGAACTTTTTAACGAGCCCTTGGATCAGGTCGTGCAGATGGCGTTGAAACGTCTGCAACTCGATCCCATCGCCTTTGAAATCCCGGACAGAATAGTCTTGAAGCACGAGGCAGACTTTGGCCGTACCAACTCTCTTTACTCGTATGTTCAGAAATCCAAGGGGAGCCACCAACTCTGGACGCAATATCCTCATGGATCTTATGTGCCCATCCTGCGTGGGAAGGTTTTCCGCAAAGGGATAGTGATCAAGCTAGTCCATCCGCGGGTCTCGATTGAGCATAATCCTATCCGCGAGCACCTCCAGCTGGTGCAAAAAGCGCTGCTCCACCAGCAGGATCAGGTTGACGACTTCAACTACGTCTTGCCGATCCACATAGAGAGAGCTCTGTTCCGCTACAGGCAGTTCGGAGCGAGGATGGAGGGGCTCGGCCTTATGAAAAGATAGTATATTGGATTGTTCGACGATAGACCGTAACGGCCGGCGGCGCTTCTCAGTCAGGTACTCGCTCGGTGGCGACCGACGCTTTGCCCAGATCACTAACGCCTCGGCGCGCCTGACGGCAGCCCAACCAAGCAGCAGCCCTGGCATCACGAAGAGCATTTTCTCCAGAAACTCGATCATCCGACTCGTGCCTCGCAAGCTCAGTCTGAAGCACAAAGCTGTGGAAATAGGACAGCAAAATGTACCTGTTCTGTTCTAGATTGTGCGATCAGCGCGAGATGCGATTCTCGGGCGAGCATCTGAAGTTTAAGGCTCTGGTGGCGCTTGATGAGGCGGCCGAGAGCAAGGTCGACAGCGTGCGCAGCTTCAGCCTGCGCTTCGCGCTCGCAGACCTCGATGCCGTGTCAGGCGGCGAGCGCTGGCCTTGCGACGAGTTCTGGAGGTCAGCCATCTCGGCGCCGGGTCCAACTTACATGACAAGCCTGGCTCGACGTCAGTCCCTCGAAGCTGTGCTTCGATGTCAGTCGAATGGCTCGGCTGGCGGAGCCCGGGCCGCCGCCTGGTGCTCGGCGCAGGGGATAGGCGATCTCTCCTGCGCAATGTTGAGGAGCGGCACGGTCGCGCGCTGGGATCATTATTGGGGACGGCGTCGCTGCTCCTGATCAGAGCAGCTTCAGCTCATCCACGTCGATTATGTTGAAGTCGCTCCGCTTGCCCCGCACGCGTACGCGGCGCCCAAGAGGCAATCCGTGTCGAAGGCGCAGGTCGAGCTGCCACTCACCACCGTCATCAACACGGAGAATGATGCGGGGCCAGTCCCGAAGAACCAGCCCTACCTCACGACGATGTCACCGATCGGCATCGGCAGGGCGCTGGCGTTATTCGGTGGCCGTTCGCGGCTTACGGGAGGCACGCTTAGGCTTTGCGTCATCTCCCTGAGCGGCCCGCGCCGCCTGCTGCGGCTTGGCTGCTGCATCACCATCGGAAGCGGCTGCCCGTGCGTCGCGACCCCGTGCGCCCAGGCCGATCTTGTGCGCCATGGCGCGGCGGTGTTCCGAATAGTTGGGCGCCACCATCGGGTAATCGGGCTTCAGGTTATAGCGTTCACGATACTGCTCCGGGGTCAGCCCGTGGCGCGACAAATGCCGCCGCAGCGTCTTGTACGGCTTGCCGTCAATCATCGACAGGATGTGATCGGGCGAGCCCAGGGATTTGCGGACGGTCACGGCCGGCTTGTGATCCTCGCTATCATCAGCCGTATGACCTTGTTCTGACTGACCGGTCTCTAATCCGTTGAGCGTCGTGTGCATGCGCTGGAGAAACGCAGGGACTTCGTCGGCCGACACGCGGTTGTTGGGGTTGTTGAGCCAGGCAATCGTCAACTCGGTTGCCAGCTCAATAGTGTTCAAGCTGCTACTCTCGTCCGCCACGCGCATCCCCCTTGCAAGATGTCGTGCGTAAACTTTGCCGACCGTGCGTCAACTAATTGCCGCGCGCTGAGCTTCCCATGCACATGGCAGCGGAAGCTTGTCTTTCAACTCTGGCGCGGTGTCCGAGAGTAACAACCGGCCTTCGAACACATCATCGACGATCGCCGCATCAGCAAAAGCAAGGTTCATCAGCCGGCCGACATAGGATCCGGTCACGCCCTCAGCCTTGGCGAGCGCGTCAATCGATGGGTACGTGCCTGCGGCGAGCTCTTCAAACCAGATCCGGCCTTTGGCAAACATCGCCAATACGGATGGGCTCGTCTTCTGGATCGTCGACACGCCGACTACTGACAGATGGCGATTGCGCCGTGTAAAATTGGCGGCCGTGCTGAGCTTGATCGCGCCCTCGTTCGCGAGTGGCTTCAGGGTGATCGCGACCTGGTCGACCCCGATCACCACGCGCTCGACTAGGTCCAGCAGGGCTGCACGCGGCTTGTCGCCAAGGAGCTGCGCGGCTCGCTCACCATGCAGCGCGAGAAGATCGTGGAGCGAGCCACCGTCAGGGACGAGCAGCGGCGCCATGATTTCAGGACTGCTGACCTGCTTGGTCAGGGTGCCGATCACGACCTGCTCAAGCAAGGTTGCCGGAATGCGCAGGCGAAGGGCGTTCGACGCATAATAGCGATAGCGCCTCCCATTTCTGCTGGTGTGGGTCGGCGTCAGCCGCTCGCCGGCACGATCGAATACCAGGCCTGCGAGCAGGCTGGTCTCAGCGGCCTGTTTGCCGAGCTTCCTCCTGCGGCGATTCTCGGCCAGCAGCGCCTGCACCTTGGCGAAGAGCTTGGCGTCGACAATCGGCTGATGCAGCCCCGGATGGCGTTTGCCGCGGTGGCTGATCTCGCCGATGTAAACCGGGTTGGCGAGGATGTGATACAGCGCGCCGCGAAGCAGCATCATGCCGCCAAGCTCCTGGCCGTTGCCGCCCGTCCAGCGCTTGCTGACGATGCCTCGCTTATCGGCAAAGCTGACCAGCGCATCCACCGTCTTCAGCTCCAGATAGGCTGAAAAGAGCGTGCGTACCTGCGCGGCCTCGGCTTCGTTCACGACCAGGCTGCGGTCCTTGGGGTCATAGCCGAGCGGCGGGCGGCCGCCCATCCACATGCCCTTGGCCTTGGACGCCGCGATCTTGTCGCGGATGCGCTCGCCCGTCACTTCGCGCTCGAACTGCGCAAAGGAGAGCAGCACGTTGAGTGTCAGCCGGCCCATGCTGGTCGTGGTGTTGAAGGCCTGGGTGACGCTAACGAACGAGACGCTCTTCTTGTCGAACAGCTCAACCAACTTGGCAAAGTCAGCAAGGCTGCGCGTCAGGCGATCGACCTTGTAAACGACGATCGTGTCGACCCGGCCTGCTTCGACTTGAGCGAGCAGCGCCTTCAGGCCCGGTCGGTCGAGCGTACCGCCGGAGACGCCGCCATCATCATAGGCATCGGGCAGCAACTGCCAGCCTTCATGCTTTTGCGACAGGACATAGGCTTCGCACGCCTCGCGCTGCGCGTGGAGCGAGTTGAACTCCTGCTCCAGCCCTTCATCGCTCGACTTGCGGGTGTAGATGGCGCAGCGGACCGGCTCAGGCACGGCACGCCTTTTGGTGCTGGTTTGGCGAGGCCTTCGCCATGTCTTTGCTGCCACTTGGCGAAGCGCTCGCCATTCTGCCGCCGGCGAGGCGCTTGCGCTCAACCTCCGCGCGCTCACGCAGCCCGAAAAAGATCATGCCGTTCCACTTGGTGCCGGTGATCGCGTAAGCGAGCGCAGAGAGCGAACGGTAGGTCGAGCCTTGCCAGCGAAAACCCTCGGTGAGGACGTCGACAACATAAGTGTCGCCGCGCCACACTTTCACAAGCTGTGCGCCGGGTACCAGGCGGAGCGCTGGTGGCACGGGCAGGTCCGTAACCTTGCCCAGGCGCTTGGCGCGGCTGTGCGCGACCAGCCGCTCCATCTCCCGCTTGGTCGTGGCCGAGATGTCGCGGTTGGCGTTGACCTGCATCTTCCAGGCGACAGCGCGCGCCAGGAGCACGCGCGAAAAGGCGCGCGGAGCGGGCTTGCCGAACCGCTCCAACCATAAGGCTCGGAGCTGCTCGATTGGCAGGTCCGGGCTGGGAAAGTGGGACGGACTGCTGGTCTGATGTGGGACAGGGGAGGCGCCCCTGGCCCTCACTGGGCGAGCTGATCCGCGATGGCCTCTATGCGCGCGCGCCAGGCAAGCTTCTCCAGCCAATCCGCCGGAATGCCGCGCTTGCCATAGAGCGCGCCACCAAGCTGGCCAGCAATGGCAGCGGTGGTGTCGGCATCGTCGCCCAGATTGGCGGCGAGGAGCACGGCTGAGCGGAAATCAGCCGTGCGCGCTACCGACCAGATCGCCGCTTCCAGCGCGTGGATCACATAGCCAGACGATTTGACATCCTGTCGCGGCTTGCCGCGCCAGCTTCCCTTCATCACTTCGCGGACCTTGCCGACGCCCTCGCTGCGGCTCCGAAGCACGTGTGAGCGGGGCGCGCCTGAAATCGCGTCGGCAAGCATGTCGGCAAAGATCGCGCAGGCACTGACCGCCTCGGGCGCCGCGTGCGTGGTCGCACTCTGGCGGGCAGCGATCGCGGCGAGCTTCTGCCGATTGCGCCAATGCGCGAGCGCCACCGGCGCGAGGCGCATCAGCGAGCCATTGCCGGCGCTATAGGGATCGGTCGAACCGGCAATGGGATCGCCGCTCGCCTTGAAGCGGCCCAGCGCCTGGCGTGTAGTGATGCCGATATCAAAGCAGCGGCCGGTACAGGAATATGTCCCACGCTCGTGCCAGTCGACAAAGCGGGTCATCAGATCATGCTCGTCCAGGTCGGGATTTGCGGCGAGCGAGTCGGCGAGCGCCATGGCCATGGCCGTGTCGTCGGTCCACTCACCCGGCTTCAGGCGAAACGGGCCGCCGCCGACCAAATCGGTCAGAGGCTCGTAAGAATCGCGGCTGCAAAACTCCAGCGTTGTGCCGACGGCATCGCCCACCGCCAGCCCAAGCAGGGCGCCGACAGCGCGGTCGCGAATGGCGCTGTCGGAGGCATCGGGCTGCAACTCTGGCAAGGCCTTAAGCGTCAGCACATGGCGCACCTGGCCCGGCGTCTCCAGCGCGCCATTTCGGACTTCGCGCACGGCGTCGATCGCCTTGCCGGGGTCTGCGCCCAGCTCAGCGAGCAGCCGGGCAGCGATGGTGCCAGCACGGCCCAGGCCACCCTTGCAATGCACGACGATGTCGAAGCCGGCGCGCAGCCGTGCACGCAAGCCCTCGCCGACCGTCACCCAGCTTTGCTCAAACTTCGAACAGGGCGTGGACACGTCCCGGATCGGCAGGTGCACCCAGTCCATGTGCCGGGCGCGGACTTCATCACCGAGCGCCTCAACCCTGAGCGAGCGCATCTCGTGATCCTCGATCAGGCTGACCAGTGTGACCGCGCCCCAGTCCGTGACCGCATCAAGATCAAGGCCCAAGTCCCGGTCCCATGCGCCAGTCATGGCCCCTGGCTGCTTTTTGCCCGGGCAGAAGGTGACGCCAATCCGGCCCATGCCGGGGCCAGCATCGACCGTGGCGATCTGGAGCGGGTGCGAGAGGCTGGTGCCGGTCATGGGCGCTCCTTCACGCGGTAGAGTTCAGCCGGGCGATAGGCGCCACCGACCTCACGGCGGCCGGTCGGCTGCAGCCGACCCGCCGTCAGCATGCGCGTGCGGAAAGATGGCTTGTTGAGCTGCCTGCCACGAATGACCTCGTGGACGTGCTGCAGCTCACGAAGCGTGAACTCTTCTGGCAGCAGAGCAAAGGCGACGTCAGACCAGTCGAGCTTGGCGCGAAGCCGATCGACGGCGGTCTTGATGATCAGGGCGTGATCAAAGGGGAGGGTAAGCGGCTCCCCTTCGTGGTGCAGCACGACGACCT
>NZ_DASZBC010000012.1:0-82542 GCF_035944535.1 Sphingomonas sp. | reverse complement strand
TGAGGCAAGGACCGACGGCGCGGCTTTGCCGCGGCGCTTGCACCGCCACCGCGCAACAGGCATGGAGCGCCGCGTCGGGGAGTAGCGCAGTCTGGTAGCGCATCTGCTTTGGGAGCAGAGGGTCGCAGGTTCGAATCCTGTCTCCCCGACCATCATCCCAAAACATGAAAAAGGGCGGCTCCTTGCGGAACCGCCCTCCTTAAGCGTGTAAGCTGAAAGGCTTACTTGCCGGTCGCGTTGGCGGCAGCGGCGTTGTCCGCAGCGGTCGCAGCGTTGTCGGCAACGTTCTCGGCAGCAGCCTCGGTGTTGTCGGCAGCGTTTTCGAGGTTGGCAGCAGCCGCCTCGTTGGTCGCGTTCTCGGCAGCAGCCTCGAGGTTCTCGGCCTGGTTCTCAAGCGCAGCCGCGGTGTTCTCGGCAGCGTTCTCACCGGCGGTCTTCTCACCGCAAGCAGCCAGCGACATCAGGCCGGCGGCAGCGGCAGCAACGATCAGCTTCTTCATTCCTGTGCTCCCCAAGGGAATAACGTGCGCTCGGCCCGATGCCGTCGCGCCAGCAGTAATTAACTAGTCCAGAGACTTAGTCAAACTATTTAGGTAGAGATTGCGCCGCGCCCCCGACCAGTGGCTCGGGAGCGTTCGCCACCACGGCCAGCATCGCCGTCCAGGCAGCAACATTCTGCGCCAGTTTCCTGGGGTCGATCTTGTCGAGCGTATCGTCGTGTGTGTGGTGCAGGTCGAAATAGTCGGTGCCGTCCTGCTGCAGCGTCACGGCCGGCACTCCAGACGCGACCAGTGCCCCCACGTCGGGGCCGCCGCGCGCCTGGACCGAACTACGCGCGATGCCGAGCGGGGCGAGCGCCGCCTCGATGCGATCGGCAACGGCCTTGGCCGCGGGCGGTAGGGCAAAGTCGACGCGCCAGATGCGGTCGGCCCCGAAGTCTGATTCGCTTGCAAGTGCGTGCGGCTCGCCCGAATGCCGGCTGCGATAGGCTTCGCCACCACGCACGCCGACTTCCTCCGCGCCGAACCAGACGAGGCGGATGGTGCGCTTCGGCCGGCCCGCATCCATGATGCGCTTGGCGGCGGCGGCGGTGATCGCGACGCCGGCACCGTCGTCGATCGCGCCGGTGCCCAGGTCCCAGCTGTCGAGGTGACCGCCGACCAGCACGATGCCGGCGCGTGGATCGGTGCCCGGCACTTCGGCGATGACATTGCCCGATTTTCCGATGCCGACCTGCCGCGGGGTGAGGACCAGCCGCAACCGGACCGGCTTGCCGCGCTTGATTAGCCGCTCCAGCTGGTCCGCATCGGGGTTGGAGAGGGCGGCCGCCGGAATGGGCTGGGCACCGTCGCTCCAGCTCTGATTGCCGGTGTGCGGGAAGCGATGATTATCGGTGCCGAGCGAGCGGATCACGATCGCTGCCGCACCCTTTTGCGAGGCAATCGAAGGCGCCAGCCGCCGCACCGGCCCGAAATAGCCATAGGAAGAGCCGTCCTGCGCCTTGTTCATCCGGTGCGTGACGAAGACGATCTTGCCCCGGAGCCGTTCGGCCGATGCGGCGGTCAGCTCCGCGACGCTGTCGAAGGCGATCACTTCGGCTTCGACGCCTTGTGGCGGCGTGGCTCCGGAGTTGCCGAGCGCAGTCAACGCCAGCGGCTGCGGATTGCCGCCGAGCACCTCCGCCCGTTCCTCGCCGCGCACCCAGACGGGCATGTCGAACTCTTCGACGCGGACATTAGCGAAGCCCATCGCCTTAAGCCGCGCCACGGCCCAAGCGCGGGCCCGGGCTTCAGCCTCGGTGCCGGCGAGGCGGGGCCCGATCTCCGTCGTCAGATCCTCGACGATATCCCAGGCGACGGTGTCCTTGAGCGCGGCATCGCGCAGCTTCTCCGCATCGTGCGGCGCCGCGGCGACGAGGAAGGGAAGGGCGAGCAGCGCGAGGCGTTGTTTCAGCATGTTCCCGCCCTAACTAAGGGGCCAAGCGTTTGCCAAGTCCCGGCGGCTTCGCTAACGCGCCCGCCAAATCCTTACAGCAGCAGTTCGAACCGGAGATCAGGCCGATGGCCGCGCAATATTCCTATGTTATGCACGGGATGACCAAGACCTTCCCGGGTGCCCCCAAGCCGATCCTCAACAACATCAACCTGCAATTCTACCCCGATGCGAAGATCGGCATCGTTGGCCCGAACGGCGTCGGCAAGTCCACGCTGATGAAGATCATGGCCGGCATCGACACCGAGTTCGCGGGCGAGGCCTGGGCGGGCGAGGGGATCACGGTCGGCTACCTGGCGCAGGAGCCGCAGCTCGACCCGTCGAAGACGGTGCTGGAGAACGTGAAGGACGGCGCGCGCGCGACTGCCGACATGGTCGATCGCTTCAACCAGATCTCGGCGCTGATGGCGGAGCCGGACGCCGATTTCGACGCGTTGATGGAAGAGATGGGCGACCTCCAGGGCAAGATCGACGCGGTCGACGGCTGGACGCTCGACAACCAGCTCGAGATCGCGATGGAAGCGCTGCGCTGCCCGCCCTCCGATGCCAGTGTCGAAAACCTTTCAGGGGGCGAGCGGCGCCGGGTGGCATTGACCCGCTTGCTGATCCAGAAGCCCAGCATTCTGCTGCTCGACGAGCCGACCAACCACTTGGACGCCGAAAGCGTACAGTGGCTGGAAAACCACCTGCGCGAATATGCAGGCAACGTGCTGATGATCACGCACGACCGCTACTTCCTCGACAATGTCGTGAACTGGATCCTCGAACTCGATCGCGGCCGCTATTATCCGTACGAAGGCAATTACTCGACTTACCTGGAGAAGAAGGCGAAGCGCCTGGAGCAGGAAGAGCGCGAGGATGCCGGCCGGCAAAAGGCGATCAAGGAAGAGCTGGAATGGATCCGGCAGTCGCCCAAGGCGCGCCAGTCCAAGTCCAAGGCCCGTATCCGCGCATTCGACGAGCTGGTCGAGAAGCAGGAGAATCGGGCGCCCGGCAAGGCGCAGATCGTCATCCAGGTGCCGGAGCGGCTGGGCGGCAAGGTCATCGAGGTCAATGGTGTCTCCAAAGCCTATGGCGACAAATTGCTGTTCGAGGATTTGAGCTTCACTCTGCCGCCGGGCGGGATCGTCGGCGTGATCGGTCCGAACGGCGCCGGTAAGTCAACCTTGTTCAAACTGATCACCGGTCAGGAGCAGCCGGACACGGGTTCGATCGATATCGGCCCGACGGTGCGCTTGGGCTATGTCGACCAGAGCCGCGACGCGCTCGACCCCAACAAGAATGTCTGGGAAGAGGTTTCGGGCGGGCACGACATCATGTCCGTCGGCAAGCACGAAATGTCGACGCGCGCCTATGTCGGCGCCTTCAACTTCAAGGGCCAGGACCAGCAGAAGAAGGTCGGCCAGCTGTCGGGCGGCGAGCGCAACCGCGTGCACATGGCGAAGATGCTGAAAAAAGGCGGCAATGTGCTGCTGCTTGACGAGCCGACCAACGACCTCGACGTCGAGACGCTGCGCGCGCTCGAAGAGGCGCTGGAGAACTTCGCGGGCTGCGCGGTGGTGATCAGCCACGACCGCTTCTTCCTCGACCGCCTGGCCACGCACATCCTGGCGTTCGAGGGCGACAGCCATGTGGAATGGTTCGAAGGGAACTTCGAGGCCTATGAGGAAGACAAGCGGCGGCGGTTGGGCGATGCGGCGGATCGTCCGACAAGGTTGGCGTACAAGAAGCTGACTAGGTAAAGCCACCGGAATAACATCAACTTGCCCCGTCATTGCGAGGAGCGAAGCGACGAAGCAATCCAGAAGTCATGTGCTTTGTGGGTGGATTGCTTCGCTGCGCTCGCAATGACGATCTCACCAGCGCCGCCGTGTCGCCCTACCGCACGCGGCGGACGTAGAGAGCGCCATCATCGCGGCGCTCGGTGGTGAAGTTTGGAAGCGCCTGGATCAGGTCGGACAGGCGCTTATAGCCGTAGTTGCGCGTATCGAAGGATGACCGATTGCCAGCAAGCTGCCCGACCTCTGACAGCTTGGCGAAGCCGCGCTCGTCGCGTTTGGCCGACTTCCACGCAGCGCCAAGAAGGTCCAGCAGCGCCTCGTCCACGGTGGGTTCGGTCTCCGCCTCCTGTGCCTGCTCTGCGGCCTTCAAGGCGCCGACGTCGATGAAACGCGTGCAGGCTTGCCGGAATGACTCCGGCGTCTTGCTGGTGCCGAAGCCGTAGACAGGCAGACCCTCCTGCCGAAGGCGCATGGCGAGCGGCATGAAGTCGCTGTCGCTCGACATGATGCCGAAGCCGGTCACCCGTCCGCGATAGAGCAGGTCCATGGCATCGATCACCATCCGCATGTCGGTGGCGCTTTTGCCCTTGGTGACGTCGAACTGCTGCTGCGGCTCGATCGCATGCCGGTGCGTCATCGACGCCCAGCCCTTGAGCGATGCCTTGCTCCAGTTACCATAAGCGCGCCGGATGTTCACGGTGCCCAACTCCGCCAGCACGGTCAGAACCGCGTCGAGCGAGTCAGGCGAGGCATTGTCCGCATCGATCAGCAGCGCGACGTTGCCGATCGGTCCACCATCTCCAGCCATGCCCCACTCCTTGAACTTGCCTTGTTGAAACAGGCGCTCCGGCCCCGAGCAAGGCAGAACCTCTATCGATCCCATCCGTTCTGCTGAATCGAACCGGAGGACTCTATGCTGGAGGTCGAGACCCGCGCCATTCCCCAGTTGATCGCCGGGGCGGCGGAGCCGTTGCCGGAGCTGGACGATCCGGCATTCGCGGATGCGTTCGATCGGCTCGGTGAGGCGCAGGTCGTGCTGCTCGGCGAGGCGAGCCATGGTACGTCCGAGTTTTACCACGCGCGGGCGGCGATCACGCGTCGGCTGATCGAGCTGCACGGCTTCAACCTGGTCGCGGTCGAGGCGGACTGGCCGGACGCGGCGGTGATCGACCGCGTGGTCCGCGGCAAGCCGGCTCCGCCCGAGGCGGAGACGCCGTTCACGCGCTTTCCGACCTGGATGTGGCGCAATGCCGAGTTCGCCGCTTTCGTCGATTGGCTGCGCGGCCATAACCTCGACGCAACCCAGCCGGTCAGCTTTCACGGCCTCGATCTCTATAACATGAACGCGTCGATTTCCGCAGTGATCGGCTATCTTGACCGCACCGATCCCGAAGCGGCGCAGGTGGCACGCAAACGCTATGGCTGCTTGAAGCCGTGGAAGGAGGAGCCGGCCATTTACGGCGCCATCGCCCGGAGCGAGGGCCATGCGCGGTGCGAGGGCGCGGTGGTTCAGATGCTGCGCGACCTGTTCGCGCGCGAGCATGTTTATGCCGCCGATGATCCCGACGCCTTTCTCGATGCGGCGCAGAACGCCCGGCTCGTCGCCAATGCCGAGGCCTATTACCGCGCCATGTATCATGGCTCGGCGGCCAGTTGGAACCTGCGCGACGAGCATATGGCCGACACGCTGGAACTGCTGCTGCGCTGGAAGGGGCCGCAGGCCAAGGCGGTGGTCTGGGCGCATAACAGCCATATCGGCGACGCGCGCTTCACCGACATGGGCGAGACTCGCGGCGAGTGGAACCTCGGCCAGCTGGTGCGGGAGGCGCGCGGCGAAGAGGCGGTGCGGCTGGTCGGCTTCGGCACCCACACCGGCACTGTCGCGGCGGCCGACGACTGGGACTCGCCGATGAAGATCAAGCGGGTGAAGCCGTCGCGACCGGACAGTTTCGAGCGGCTGATGCACGATAGCGGCATCCAGCGCTTCTTGCTCGATCTGCGGGGCGCCGACGACGAAGTCCGGCAGGCGCTCACCGGGGAAAGACTGGAGCGCTATATCGGCGTCATCTACCGGTCGGACACCGAGCGCTGGAGTCACTATTCGGAGGCGTCGCTCGCCAGGCAATATGACGCGTTTGTCTGGTTCGACGAGACGCAGGCGGTGACTGCGCTACCACCGGGACCAGAGGAACATGGCTCTGGCGACGAGACCTGGCCGTTCGGCCTCTAGCGCCGGTCCCGCTTTGTTCCTAAAGCTGGGGCATGGCCAAACCCCAGAAGCGTTATGTTTGCCAGGCGTGCGGATCGGTCTCGCCGAAATGGGCGGGGCAGTGCGGCGACTGTGCCGAGTGGAACACGCTTGTCGAGGACGCCGGCGCGGTGGTGACGCCGTTCCAGGCGCGCCACAATCTCCAGTCGGGCGGCCGCGCGATCGATCTGGTGGGGCTGAATGCCGACATCGCGCTGCCGGCGCGCATGCCGACCGGCATCGCGGAGCTGGACCGGGCCTTGGGCGGCGGCTTCGTCGCGGGGTCGGCGACGCTGATCGGCGGCGACCCTGGTATCGGCAAGTCGACTTTGTTGCTGCAAGCCACGGCAAAGCTCGCGTCCGCTGGTAAGACTGTGGCCTATGTGTCTGGAGAAGAAGCGGCTGATCAGGTGCGGCTTCGGGCTCGGCGGCTCGGGCTCGGCCACGCGCCGGTGCAGCTCGCGGCGGCGACATCGGTCCGCGACATCCTGACCACGCTCCGGACCAATGCTCCCGACCTGCTGGTGATCGACTCGATCCAGACCATGCATTCGGACCTGATCGAGGGCGCGCCGGGCACCGTCAGCCAGGTCCGCGCCTCCGCCGGCGAACTGATCCGCTTCGCCAAGGAACGCGGTACAGCCGTGGTGCTGGTCGGGCACGTCACCAAGGATGGCACCATCGCCGGGCCTCGGGTGCTCGAGCATATGGTGGACACGGTGCTGAGCTTCGAAGGGGAGCGGAGCCACCAATACCGCATCCTGCGGGCGATCAAGAACCGGTTCGGCGGCACCGACGAGATCGGCGTCTTCGCGATGGGCGAAGGAGGATTGGACGAAGT
The DNA here is from genome assembly GCF_035944535.1 of Sphingomonas sp. Taxonomy (GTDB): domain Bacteria; phylum Pseudomonadota; class Alphaproteobacteria; order Sphingomonadales; family Sphingomonadaceae; genus Sphingomonas_B. The sequence continues at coordinate 75,680 of NZ_DASZBC010000012.1, read as the reverse complement.
TTCAAATCCTTCCGCCCTGTTCCTCACGCATCGTGACGAGAATGTCAGCGGCGCGATCGTGTTTCCGGCGCTGGAAGGGACGCGGCCGGTGCTGGTCGAGATCCAGGCCTTGGTCGTGCGGCTAGCGAGCGGGGCGACACCGCGCCGTGCGGTCGTCGGTTGGGACTCGGGGCGGCTGGCGATGATCCTCGCCGTCCTGGAAGCGCGCTGCGGGCTGAGTTTCTCCAGTGCTGAAGTCTATCTGAACGTCGCCGGCGGTTACCGCCTGTCCGATCCCGCAGCCGACCTCGCCGTGGCTGCAGCGCTAGTCTCCGCATTGAGCGAGCGGCCTATCCCTGCCGAAGCAGTCGCGTTTGGCGAAGTGGCGTTGTCGGGCGAACTGCGGCCGGTGGCGCATGGTGCGTTGCGGCTGAAGGAAGCGGCTAAGCTCGGCTTCGAGCGCGCGCTGGTGCCTTCGGGTTTGAAGGACGGGGGCGGCGTGCGGCTGTCCGGCTTTGCGCGGCTGGGCGCCCTCGTTGACCATCTCCTTGGCCGCGGTTAGCCCGGCGTCATGACGGCGCTCGACATCATTGCCCTGGTCCTGCTCGGCGGCGGCGCCGCGATGGGCGCCATGCGCGGCTTCGTACAGGAGGCGCTGTCGCTGATCGCCTGGGTACTGGCGGTGCTGGCGGTCAAGTTCCTGCATACGCCGGTGACCGACGCGCTCTCCACGCCGGTCGGCAGCGGTTCCGGTGCAGCGGCATTGGCCGTCGTGCTGCTGTTCGGCCTGACCTTCCTGTTGGGCAAGTTTTTGGCCCAGGCGCTCGGCAAGCGCACGCGGACATCGGTGCTCGGGCCCGTCGACCGTGTTCTCGGGCTCGGCTTCGGGTTTCTGAAGGGCCTGATCCTCGCATCCTTGCTGTTCCTGCTTGCGACGCTGGTGATCGACACCGTCCGGGGTGGGCCGGCGAACCGGCCGGAATGGCTGCGAAATGCGCAGACGTACACGCTGCTGGACGCGAGCAGCCGGGCCATGGCCGACTGGGTAAACCGGAGGCGGACCGGAACGCCGGCTGCGCCCGAGCGGTGAACGCGCCGCTCTACGATACGGCCCTGCTGCGGCTAGCGGCGACCATCCCGCATCTCGGGCGGCTGGAGCAGCCCGACGGGACGGCGGAAAAGCGTTCGCCGGCGTGCGGCAGCCGGGTGACGGCGGATGTGCGGCTAGACGCCGATCGCCGGATCGCCGACCTGGGCCTTGAAGTCTCCGCCTGCGCGCTGGGCCAGGCCTCGGCCAATCTGATGGCCTCGCACGCAATCGGCCGCACCGCGGAAGAACTGGCGGAGGCGCGGGACGCCCTAGCCGCCTGGCTGGCCGGCGAGCGGGGCGACCCGGGCAGCTGGCCCGGCCTCGATCAGCTCGCCCGGGCGCGCGCGCATCCGGGACGTCATGGCGCCATTCGCTTGCCGTTTGAGGCCGCTGCCGCCGCCGCGCTGAGCGCTCGCGCCTGATGGAGGCGCACGGGCCCGCCACCCTGCTGCGCGACGGGTTCGTCATGCTGGGAGCGGCACTGGTGCTGGTGCTGCTGTTCCGCCGCCTCGGCCTCGGTGCCACGCTCGGCTATCTGATCAGCGGCGTGCTGATCGGCCCCGAAGTTTTGGGCTTGGTCGGCGATGCGGAGGCGAAGCTCGGCATTGCCGAGATCGGCATTGCGCTGCTGCTCTTCCTTGTCGGGCTGGAACTGTCGCCGCAGCGGCTGTGGCGGCTGAAGAACGACATTTTCGGTTTCGGCCTGCTGCAGGTCGTGCTGTGCGGCGCGGCGCTGACGGCGTTCGTTTATGGCGTGACGCCGCTCAGCATCGCGGCGGCACTGGCGATCGGCCTGCCGCTCGCCCTGTCCTCGACGGCGCAAGTGCTGCCGATGCTTGAGTCGGCCGGGCGGCTTCGGACACCCTTCGGTCAGCGCGCCTTTTCGGTGTTGCTGCTGCAAGACCTGTCGATCGTTCCGCTCATCACGATCGTCGCCGCGCTGTCGCGCGCACCGGAGGCAGCGAACGCTCCGCCAGGCTGGGTGCTTGGTCTCTATACGGTCGGCGCGGTGGTTGGGCTGGTGCTGGCCGGCCGCTATATTCTGAACCCGCTGTTCCGGCTGATCGGCGGATTGGGCGAGCGCGAATTGTTCGTGGCGGCCGGGCTGTTCGCCGTGCTCGCCAGCGCCGCGCTGATGCAGGCGCTGGGCCTGTCGAGCGCGCTTGGTGCCTTCATCGCCGGCGTGATGCTCGCCGACTCGCCCTATCGGCATGAGCTGGAAGCGGATGTCGAGCCGTTCCGGTCATTGCTGCTCGGCCTGTTCTTCATCGCTGTCGGCATGCTGCTCGACCTGGGCGCGATCGCCGAGCGGCCGGTGTTCGTGGTCGCGGTCGCGGCCGGACTTGTCGCGATCAAGGCGGGCATCATCTTCGGCATCGCCCGCTTGTTCGGCATGGCCTGGCGGCAGGCGGTGGCGATGGGGCTGCTGCTGAGCCAGGGCGGGGAGTTCGGCTTCGTGCTGTTCGCCCAGGCGCAGAAAGCGCTGCTGATCGCGCCCGAGGCGGCGAGCTTGTTCGGCGCGGTCATCACCCTGTCGATGGCGACCACGCCGTTTCTGATGCAGCTGAGCCGGCGGCTACGCGAGCCGCCTGTCGCCGAGCGCACGGACCTGGCCGGACCGAGCCATGACGGCGCCAGCGCCATCGTCGTCGGCTGGGGGCGCTTCGGCCAGACGGTCGGTTTCATGCTGGCGAGCCAGGGCCTGTCGGTCACCATGGTCGACAAAAAGGCGGCGCAGATCGATGTCAGCACCGAGTTCGGCATCAAGGTCTATTTCGGCGACGGGACCAGGCTCGACCTGCTGCGCCAGGCAGGCGCCGCCGACGCGCAGCTGATCCTGTTCTGCATCGACGGGGACGAGCTCGACCGCGAGCGGATCGAGATCATCGCCCACAGCTTTCCGCAGGCGCAGATCTTTGTACGTGCCTTCGATCGCAGGCATCTGATCCGGCTTGCCGGCGCGCCGTTGGCGGGGACGGTGCGGGAGGTGTTCGAGTCGGCGATCGCTATGGCGCGGCAGGCGATGGCGGCGCTGGAGATCGATCTGGACGAGATCGAGCGCACCGAGGCGCAGTACCGCGACGTCGACGGCAGAAGGCTCGCGGCTCAGTCAGTCGACGGCGATCTCTATGCCGGCGGCGAGCTGATGATCATCCCGACTGCCGAGCCCCGGCGTGACGCGCCGGTCCCCATCCCCGCGGAGAGCGGCTGATGCTGGAGCGGCTTGCCGCCTTGTCGGCAGCCATCGCCATTGCGGCCGGGGCGTTTGGCGCCCATCGCCTCACCGGCAAGGAGGCCGAGTGGCTGCGCACCGGCGGCCTGTACCAGCTGGTGCACGCCGTGGCGGTGCTGGCGCTGGCCCGGCACGTGGCGCTCGGACCGCTTTGGACCCTGTTCGCCGGGGCAACGCTGTTCGCGGCGACGCTTTACGCCATGGCTTTCGGCGCGCCGCGCTGGCTAGGGGCGATCACGCCGATCGGCGGCGCGCTGATGATTTTGGGTTGGCTGCTGCTCGCCTGGCGGCTGCGTTAGGCGCGTTGTCGGTCAAGAAAATCGGCCACGTCCTCAAGCGGTATGGTTTTGTCGACATAGGCCCGGCCGATGCCGCCAGCGAGAATGAAGGGAACGCGGCCGCTCGCCTTCTTCTTGTCGTGCGCCATGTGCGCGGCGAGGCGCTTGCCCAATGCGCTGACCCCCGCCGATATGGCGTCGTGCGGCAAGCCGACCCGCCGCAGATGTTCCGCGACTTTCACCGCATCGCTTTCGGGGCAGAGGTCGCGCTCGGCCGAAAAGCGGAAAGCGAGGCCCATGCCGGCGGCGACCGCCTCGCCGTGCAGCAGGGCGCTGCCGAATCCGGTCTCCGCTTCGAGGGCGTGGCCGAACGTGTGGCCCAGGTTCAGTAAGGCACGACGGTCCGCTGTTTCGCGCTCATCCTCGCCGACGATGCGCGCCTTGGCTGCGACGCTGTGAGCAATGGCACGTTCGCGTGCCTGTGCTTCGCCGGCCAGCAGGGCGCCGGCATATTCGTCGCACCAGGCGAAGAAGTCCGGATCGTCGATCAGGCCGTATTTGACTATTTCGGCATAGCCGGCGCGCAACTCGCGCGCGGGAAGGGTATCGAGCACGGTCGGGTCGATCAGCACGAAGCTCGGCTGGTGAAAGGCGCCGATCAGGTTCTTGCCCGCGCGCGCGTTGATCGCTGTCTTGCCGCCGACGGAGCTGTCAACCTGCGCGAGAAGGGTGGTCGGCACCTGCACAAAGCCGATGCCACGCTTGACGATCGCTGCCGCAAAGCCGGTCAGGTCACCAATCACGCCGCCGCCTAAAGCGACAATATGCTCCCCGCGTTCGACCTCCAGTTCCAGCAGCTGGTCGCAGAGAGACTCGAGCTGGCTCCAGCTCTTCGTCGCCTCGCCTGCTGGCAGAACGATGGGAATGATGTTCGGGTGCCGGATGCGCCCGAGCTGCGCCTGCGCGACCGTCTCGTCGGTAACGACGATCAGCCGCTCGCGCGCATAGGGCGCGAGCAAATCGGCGGCCCGGTCCAGTGCGCCGGCCTCGATCAGCACGTCATAGCTGCGGTCGCCGAGCGACACGGGAACGATGGTCATTCGGACAAAGCTCTCAGAATCGACTGGACGGTTGCCTCGTGCGGCGAGGGCTGGCTGCGGACGTGGATCGGCGCGAGCGCATAGACGGGATCGCGGACGGCGGCCAATTCGCTCAGCACCTGTCGCGGATCGCGGTTCTTCAGCAGCGGACGGGTAGAGCGGCGGCGCACCCGCTCGACCAGGGTTTCAATATCGGCCTTGAGCCAGACGGCAATCGCGCGCTCGAGGATCAGGGCGCGGGTGCGGTCGTTCATGAAGGCGCCGCCGCCGGTCGCGATTACCTTGGGGCTGCCATCGATCAGCCGTGCGATCACCCGCCGCTCGCCATCGCGGAAATAAGGTTCGCCGAACCGCTCGAAGATCTCCGAAATGCTAAGGCCCGCCGCGGCCTCAATCTCCTCGTCGGCATCGACGAAGGGGACGTCGAGCTTCTGCGCCAGCCGCCGGCCGACCGTCGTCTTGCCCACGCCCATCAGCCCGACCAGCACGATTGGGCGATCAAGGGGGCGGGCGGGGACCTGCATGCCCCGATGGCTAGGGGCTGCGGCGCCCGACGCCAAGCGGTTCAGAGCGCCTTCATGCACTGCGCCGGGTCGGACCGCGTGAACTCCTTGCAGTTCCACAGCATTTTCTCAAAGCCGTTCGACCTGTTGCGGAGATAGCTGAACGACAGCGCCCTGTGCGCCTGGTCGGTGATCGGGAAGCCTTTCGGCGCCCGGTCCGCATCGGTCCAGCCCATGAACTTGCAGAACTCCTTCTCACCGCAGGCGGCGAGAGCGAGCGACGGATATTGGCTGGCCGGCACCTTGCGATCGAGCACCACGACAAAGGCGTCGCCGCCCGGCGAGACGATCTTCAGCTGCTTGGCGCCACGATCCTTCAGTTGCTCGGGCGAGACCGGCTTTTCGGCCTCTGCAAGCTGCATCTCCTCGGCACCGGCATGGGCGGGCGACAGCGCCGCCATCTTGGCGATCGGAGCCTCGCTGCCGGCATAGCCGCTTCGGAAAGCCCCAGGCGTGCCCCACCACCCCTGCCAACGGAAGAAGAGGTGAGTGCCAACCTGCGCGACCTTGTCGAGCGATCCGCTCCAGTACGGCACGACCCAGTTGGTGTGATAATGGGTCGAGTGACCGACAGGCTTGTAGACCTTGCCCTTGAGCGCGGCCGCCGCGACCTCCCGCGCCTGGCGCCAAAGCGAGGGGATCGGAGCGCGGGCGATGGCGCCGTCGCAGGTGAAGGTGAACTGACAGCCCGTCGTCCGTTCGGAGCCCTGGAACACCACGCCGCAGATGGTCTTCGGGAAAGCAGGATGGCGGAGGCGGTTGATCACGACCTGAGCGACGGCGCGCATACCGTCGGCGCCTTCCGTCGCGGCTTCGTAGTAGGCTGCTGCCGTCAGGCAGTCGACGGCGCGGGTCTGGTCGTCGCCGCCAGCGGCCAAGCGGAAGGGCTTGGCGGCAGGGTTGGGCGCGGTGGAGAAGGGCACCGCCTCGTTGATCTTGACCGCGTCTTCGGGCGCAACCTCCGCATAGCGGACCGGCTCGACCGGAGGCGCGGGCGGCAGGGACCCGGGCGGCGCGGTCTCGCTCAGCTGCACGACGGTAGAGGCATCACCAAAGAAGCCGGCGCTGCGCACCTGGGCGGCCCAGATGCCGGCAGCGACCAGCAGCACGACGAAGGCGGCAGCGAGCCAGTCGCGCGCGTCACGATGCTGTGTCAGCATGGCAAACAATCAACAGTCTCCGAAAACGAAGGCGCGGGCGCATAGCAGAATGCGCCCGCGCTGTCAGTCGGCGATGAGATGAGGACGCGCTGCGACGCGATCAAGCCTCGGGTAAGAAATCCGGCACCGACAGGTAACGCTCGCCCGTGTCATAGTTGAAGCCGAGCACGCGGACCGTGTCGGGCAGGTCAGGCAGTTTTTGCAGGATGGCGGCAAGGGTTGCGCCGGAGCTGATGCCGACCAGCATGCCTTCTTCTGCGGCCGCACGCCGCGCCATGTCCTTGGCGACGGCGGGGTCGACCTGGATCACGCCGTCGAGCAGCTGCGTGTGAAGATTTGCGGGCACGAAGCCGGCGCCGATGCCCTGGATGGGATGCGGGCCGGGCTGGCCTCCCGAAATGACCGGCGACAGTGTCGGCTCGACCGCGAACACCTTGAGGTTCGGCCATTCCCGCTTCAGCACCTGCGCGCAACCGGTGATGTGCCCGCCGGTGCCGACGCCGGTGACCAGCACGTCGATCGGGGTGTCCCGAAAGTCGTTCAGGATTTCCTGTGACGTGGTCCGCACATGGACGTCGATGTTCGAAGAGTTTTCGAACTGCTGCGGCATCCAGGCGCCGGGCGTAGTGTCGACGATCTCCAGCGCGCGCTCGATCGCACCCTTCATGCCCTTTTCGCGCGGCGTCAGGTCAAAGGTCGCGCCATAAGCGAGCATCAGGCGGCGGCGCTCGATCGACATGCTTTCGGGCATGACCAGCACCAGCCGATAGCCCTTGACCGCCGCGACCATGGCGAGGCCGATGCCGGTGTTGCCGGAGGTCGGCTCGACGATGGTGCCGCCCGGCTGAAGCTTGCCCGAGCGTTCGGCATCCTCGATCATGGCGAGCGCGATGCGGTCCTTGATCGAGCCGCCGGGGTTGGACCGCTCCGACTTGATCCAGACCTCGCTGTTCGGGAACAGCCGGTTGATCCGGATGTGGGGCGTCTGGCCGATGGTCTCGAGGATGTTGGCGGCTTTCATGCGGGCTTCTCCTGCATAACGGCTTCGGGAAGGGCGGTTTCGGGCGGATCGAAGGTGCGGGCACGGCGGAGTTCAGGGAAGTAGTAGGCGTAAAGTCCGGTCACCGCTATGGCGCCGGCCCCGCCGAACACGACCGCGCCGACCGGGCCGAGCAGCGCGGCGGCGATCCCGGACTGGAGTTCGCCCAGCTCGTTCGACGCGGAGATAGCGAGGCCCGATACGGCCGAGACACGGCCGCGCATGGTGTCCGGCGTGTGCAGCTGGACGAGCGAGGAGCGGACATAGACGGACAGCATGTCGAGGCCGCCCAGCAGGATCAAAGCCGCCATCGAGACCAGCATCGATTCCGACAGACCGAAGACGATCGTCGCGGCGCCGAAGCCCGCGACGGCCAGCAGCATCTTGGCCCCGACATTGCGGTGGAGTGGGCGCCAGGCAAACCAGAGCGCCACGACGGCCGCGCCCATTGCCGGCGCGGCGCGGAGCCAGCCCAGGCCTTCGGGGCCGACCTTTAGGATATCGCGCGCGAAAACAGGGAGCAGCGCCGTCGCGCCGCCGAGCAGCACCGCGAACAGGTCGAGGGTGATGGCGCCGAGCAGGAAACGGTGGTGCTTCACATAGGAAAGACCGTCCGCCATCTGCCGCAGCGGATGGGCATTGCCGGCGATCGGCGGTGGCACCACGCGGCGCACGGGTGTCAGCGCGACGATGGCGAGCAGCAGGAAGCCGGCGGCGACCCAATAGGCCAGGTCGGCGCCAATGGCGTAGAGTGCGCCCCCGAGGGCCGGACCGGCGACCGAGGCGCTTTGCCATGCGATGGAGTTCATCGCGATGGCACGGGGTAGCAGTTCCGGCGGCACGATGTTCGGTGCGATGGCGCTCATCGCCGGGCCGATGAACACGCGGGCGACGCCGTGCAGCGCGGCGACGCCGAACAGCAGCGGCAAGGTTAGGGCGTCGCTGGCGGTGGCAATGCCGAGCGCAATGGCGATGCTCATGTCAATGCCGTTCGCCAGCCGCGCCACCAGCCGCCGCTCGAACCGGTCCGCGACCCAGCCGGCGACGGGAGTGAGCAGCGCCAGAGGCACGAACTGGACGGCGCCGAGCAGCCCCAGCATGAAGGCGGCGTCGCGAACCGACATGCCGTAATCGGCGCGGGCCACATCGTAGAGCTGCCAGCCGATCACCACCACCATCGCCGTCGTCGCGAGCACCGCCGAAAAGCGCGCAATCCAGAAGTAGCGGTAATCCGGGATGGCGAGCGGGGAGGAGGGCAGCGCGGCGGCGGTCACGCGGCTGCTCCTAGGTCGGTGGCGAAAAGGCGGCAACCGGCTTCGGCTTTCAGCCGCACAAGCTGCACAAAGGTAACAAAGGTCACGGGGCGTTGCGTCTGCAGAATGTGCGGCTTGTGCAGTTCGCGCATCGGGCTCACCACCCCTCGAACCCGCCGCCGGCATATTTCGGATGCTTGGCGCGGAGCACGGCGATGAGGAGCTTGTCGTTGTAGACGGTGCGCTCGCCGATCTGCCTGCCCTTGTAGAAGACCGGCCGCCGTTCGCCGTGAAGAGCCCGGTCGATCGCCTCTCTTTCTGCTCGAAAGCGGCCGAGCCCGACCGCTTCGTCCCAGGCGCGGGCGAAATCCTCAGCGCCGGGACGCTTGCGCAGAGCATAGGCCGATTTGGCCGACATGCCGACGGCGCGAGCACAAATAGCGACGAGGCCGATCTGCGCCAGCAGTTCGATAAAGCGCTGCTGTCGTTCGGCAGACCAGCCGTCGCGGCGGCTGCGGACGCGGGGAACCGGCGTGAAGGCGAGGGGGTCGGCTGAGTCTTGCATCGGCCAGTTTATGACTCGGCGCGCGCAAATAGGACAGCGAAAGCAGCGGCGCTTCCATTTCCGGCCATTCTGCCCTATATAGGTCGTGCTGACGTCGCATTGACGGATTTCGGGCCGCTCTGGCTCTCCCTTGATCCCTTTCTAGCCTCACGAAGCCGGGACGTGCCGCTTTGGCGCGTGCCCGCACCAGGGATAAGGATATCCTCATGATTACCGGTACCGTAAAATTCTTCAATGCCGACAAGGGCTATGGCTTCATCGCGCCGGAAAATGGCGGCGGCGACGCCTTCGTCCACATCTCGGCCGTCGAGCGCGCCGGCATGCGCATGCTCGATAAGGACCAGCGCGTTTCCTACGAGCTGGAGACCGACAATCGCGGCAAGACCTCGGCCGTCAACCTCCAGGCCGCGTAAGCTGCCGAACCGCTGTGGGCGTCGCGAAAGCGGCGCCCGCTTCGTTTTTGCGTTCCATGCGTTTCAGGCAGCCGGAGAAGACATGTCCAGAGCGATCAACATCAACGCGCCCCAGGCGCACATTCTCGCCGCCTGCGCCAAGCGCAAGCTGGCGATCAGCACCATCGAAACGCTGCGCAGCGGCGGCACCCGGGTGGTGATGAACAATGCGGCCGATGCGGCGCTGATTTCGGGCCTCTATGGGCGCAAGGTCATTGCCGGCGAAGTGCGCCGCACCCCCCTGCGGCTGGCAGCCGGAGCATAGGGGCAATGGCTGGGTTCAAGGATCCGAGCTTCCAGGAACGCACTGCCGCTGCCGCCAAGGCCAAGGCCAAGGCACTCGAAGCGCTCCGCGCCAGGCCCGCGGCCGATGAAGCGACGGTCGCCGAACGTGCCGCGCGCCGCAAAGCGAAGGAAGCGGCCGAAGCCGAAAAGCGGGCTGCCAAGCAGGCTGCGCGGGAAGCCGAACAGGCGGCCCGGGAGGTCGCGGCGCAGGCCAAGGCCGAGGCCAAGCTTGCTGCGGCCCAGGTCGCGGTAGTCAGCGAAGCGGACAAGAAGGCGGCGCGAGACGCGCGTTACGCCGCGCGCAAGGCTCGCAAATAGACGCCGCGCGCAAGGCTCGCAAATAGCCATTTTCCCCAGGCGCGCGGATGTCGCCCGCCCGACCAGGAGTGACTGACATGTCGAGGATCCCGTTGCGCCCCTTCCTGATCGCCAAGGACGAGAATGGCCATGTCCGCCTGACCGTGCGCGAGACCCGCTACAACTCGCAGAACTACCCGCTGGTCACCTCGACCCTGCAGGAAGAGACGTTCAAGACCGCCGCCGCCGCCCGCGCCCACGCGACCAAGCACTTCGGGGCGGAGCCTGGGCAGTTCGCAGCGAAGTAGCCTCCGAATGCTCTTCCCGTCACCCCGGGCTTGACCCGGGGTCCGGCTTCTTCTGTTCTCCCATGATGAAAGGAGAGGGACAAGGCGGCTGGGTCTACATCATGGCCGACCGCTATCGCGGCGCGATGTACGTCGGCGTCACGGCGCACCTCGCAGCGCGAGTGCACCATCATTGCACCGGCGACGGCTCCGACTTTTGCGCCCGCTACGGCCTACCCGCCTGATTTGGGCGGAGCGCGGTGACACGATCGACAGCTGCATCGCCCACGAAAAGCGGGTCAAACGCTGGCGGCGCGGATACAAGTTCGCCCTCTTCGAGCGCGACAATCCCGAGTGGAGGAACCTTTCCGCACTCCTTGTTGCCTGAGCAGGAAGAAGCGGGACCCCGGCTCAAGGCCGGAGTGACGAGGTTCTGGCAGTCCGATGATGTTCCTCGTCGGGCTTGTGCTGATCTGTTTCCCGATCCCCCTGATCCCGCTCGGCGTCTAGCTGCTATTGGTCTGGAGTATCGAACTTGTCGCCGTGATACTGTGGCTGCGGACGCAGGCAGTGGCCGCTGAAGGGCATAACCATCCCTCTCATAGTGGGAGATGTGGTGGTGGCCGCGAGAACCAAGCAGTGGCCAGCGGCGCGTCAAGAGGAGACTTGAAGGTAGGCTACGGGTCTTTAGCGGACCTTCACCCCGCCGTCACGAAGCTGTCCATCACCCGCTTCCTGCCCGCCTGCTCGAAATCGATCTCCAGCTTGTTGCCTTCGATCTCGGCGATGACGCCATAGCCGAATTTCTGGTGGAAGACGCGTTGGCCGAGCGACAGGTCGCTGCGGCCCTTGTTGCCGAGGCTGACGGCACTGGCGCGGGCTTCGACGACGCGGGCCGGGGCGGTGGTGAATTGGCCGGCGCTCGCGGCGCGTTGCCAGCCGGGGCCGCGCGTGGCGCCGCGGGCGACGTTGGCGAAGGGGTCCGCGCGTTCGGACCAGTTGGCGCGCCACAGGCTTTCGCCGCCGGTCATGCTGGTCTCTTCCTCGACGTGCGGCGCGGGCAGTTCGGCGACGAAACGCGAGGGAATCGAGCTGGTCCATTGGCCGTAGATGCGTCGGTTCGCAGCGTGCAGGATGAAGCACTTACGCCGCGCTCTTGTGATCGCGACATAAGCGAGGCGGCGTTCCTCTTCCAGCGATGCATTGCCGCCTTCGTCCAATGCGCGCTGCGACGGGAACAGGCCTTCTTCCCAGCCGGCCAGGAAGACGGTGTCGAACTCCAGCCCCTTGGCGGCGTGGATGGTCATGATCGTCACCTGCGCCTCGCCCGCGCGCTCGTCATTGTCCATGACGAGGCTGACATGTTCGAGGAAGGCGCCGAGCGTCTCATACTCCTCCATCGCGCGGACGAGCTCGGTCAGGTTCTCGAGCCGGCCGGCGGCCTCGGCGGAGCGATCAGCCTGCCACATGGCGGTGTAGCCGCTCTCATCGAGGATCTGGCGGGCGAGCTCGGCATGGGGGAGTTGCGCCGACATGTCGCGCCAGCGGGCGATGTCGCCGATCAGATTACCGAGCGCGCGTCGGGCCTGGGGCGTGATCTCGTCGGTGTCGAGGATGCGCGCAGCGGCGAGGGTGAGCGGCACGCCCTGGGCGCGGGCGAGGCTGTGCACCTTGGCGAGTGCCTTGTCGCCGAGGCCGCGCTTGGGGGTGTTGACGATGCGTTCGAAGGCGAGGTCGTCGCTCGGCTGGTGCACGACGCGGAGATAGGCGAGCGCGTCGCGGATTTCCTGCCGCTCGTAGAAGCGGAAGCCGCCAATGATGCGATAGGGGATGCCGATCGCGATGAAGCGGTCTTCGAACTCCCGGGTCTGGTGTTGGGCGCGGACGAGGATCGCGATGTCGTCCAGGCTGCCGCGCCCGCGCTGGTGATCCTCGATCAGTTCGCCGACGCGGCGTGCTTCCTCCGGGCCGTCCCAGACGCCAAGCACGCGCACCTTTTCGCCCTCGCCATGTTCGGTCCAGAGCGTCTTGCCAAGCCGGCCGCTATTGGCTGCGATCAGGCCGGAGGCGGCGCCGAGAATGTGCGGCGTCGAGCGGTAATTTTGTTCGAGCCGAATGATAACCGCGCCGGGGAAGTCCTTCTCGAAGCGTAGGATATTCGCAACCTCGGCGCCGCGCCAGGAGTAGATGGACTGGTCGTCGTCACCGACGCAGCAGATATTCTTGCGCGCTTGGGCGAGGAGGCGCAGCCAAAGATATTGGGACGCGTTGGTGTCCTGATACTCGTCGACCAATATGTATTTGAACCGCTGCTGATAGCTTTCCAGCACGTCGCGGTGCGTCTTCAGGATGACTAGCATGTGGAGCAGCAGGTCGCCGAAGTCGCAGGCGTTCACGGCCTTCAGCCGCGACTGATATTGCGCGTAGAGCTCGGCTCCGCGGCCATTGGCGAAGAGCTCGGACTCGCCCGCATCGATGTCGGAAGGCGTCCAGCCGCGGTTCTTCCATTTGTCGATGAGGCCGGCGAGGCTGCGCGCCGGCCAGCGCTTTTCGTCGAGATCGGAGGCGGCGATCAGTTGCTTCAAGAGCCGCAGCTGGTCGTCCGTGTCGAGAATGGTGAAGTTGGCCTGGAGCCCGACCAGCTCGGCATGGCGGCGCAGCATCTTGGCCGCGATTGAATGGAAGGTGCCGAGCCAGGGCATGCCCTCGACCGCGTCGCCGACCATGCGCCCGATCCGATCCCGCATCTCCCGCGCGGCCTTGTTGGTAAAGGTGACGGCGAGGATCTCGGACGGCCAGGCCCGGCGGGTGTAAATAAGGTGGGCGAGCCGCGCGGTCAGCGCCGCCGTCTTGCCGGTGCCGGCGCCGGCCAGAACCAGCACAGGGCCCTCGGCGGTCAGCACCGCCTCGCGCTGGGGCGGGTTGAGGCCGCGGAGGTAGGGGGGCTCGGGCGCGTTCGGGGCAAGCTGACTCACCGGGGAACAGCTAGGGAACGGAGGCGCGGGTTGCAATCTCCGAGCATAAGCTGAAGGTATGGGTTGCGATGGGTTTGGGGGCAGCGATGGTCGATTTCGCGGTGGTCGAAGGCGACATATTGGAGCGAACCTGCGATCTTCTGCTGCTCAAGCATGCAGCCCAAAGCTATGGCGTGGACCGCAAGGTCGCGCAGCGAACGGGCGCCGATCTCTCGGTCGAAGCTGGCAACCACCTCCTTGTTCCCGGAACGGGCATCGCAGCCCGCCAGATCATGGTTCTAGGTGTCGGCTCGTTGATCGATTTCCGGTACGGGCAGATCAGGCGTTTCGCTGCCAAGGAGCTAGGGCGGGCTGCAACATTCGACATCCCGCTCCGAACACTCTGCTCGCCCGTGCATGGTCCCGGCTACGGCCTGGACGAGAAAGAGTCATTCCTGTCACTCATCGCCGGATTCATGGATGCCATCGCCGACGGCCATGCGCCCCATCAGCTTAAGCGTATCGAGATCGTCGAGCGCAATCCGGTACGCAGGGACCGTTTCGCGGCCTGGCTGCACGAGTTTTTGCCGCAGCGGAGCATGCCCCCGCAGCAATCCGAATCGGAGCCTCAGCGGTCTCCGCCGCAGCTGCGCTCTTTCGGAGACGAAAGCGAAGCCAAGGCCAAAATGTTTGTCGCGATGCCCTTTGCCGACGATTACAGCGACGTGTACGAGGTCGCGATCCAGGATGCGTCTTTGAAGACTGGAATCGTGTGCGAACGGCTGCTTGAGCACGCCTATTTGGGCGATATCGTCCAAGAGATTAAGACGCGTATCGCCGGATCGCACGGCCTAATCGGCGTGCTGGACGGACTCAACCCCAATGTCTTTCTGGAGGTTGGTTTCGCCTGGGGCCTGGGCAAGCCGACGCTGCTGATCGTCAAGGAAGGACAGCCGCTGCCCTTCAACGTGCAGGGCCAGAAGTGCCTCACTTACAAGAACATCGGCAATCTCCGATCGCAGCTGATCGGCTATCTGGAGCAGCTCAAGGCCACTGGAACCTTCGGCAAGGCTTAAGCCGCGGCTGCCTTGTTCACACGCAGCAGCCGCCCATCGATCGCCGCGAGTCCCAGGGCGATCAGGGCCATGCCGGCATAGTGGCGAGGTTCGAGGCTTTCGTCGAGCACGAGGGCGCCCAGAACGATCGCGGTCACCGGGATCAGGAAGGTAACGAGCAGGGCGTTTGTGGCGCCCGCGGTCTCCAGCAGGCGGAAATAGAGCCAATAGGCGAAGCTGGTGCAGATCAGCGCGAAGCCGATCACCGCCCACCAGGTCACAACGCTCGGCGCGGGCATCGTCCAGGGCTGTTCGAGCGCGAGGCTGAAGGGGAGGAGCAGCAGGCTGGCGCCGATGAGTTGGCCGGTGGCGACAGTCAGCGGCGGAATGCCGAGTGGGCGGAAGCGGCGGGCATAGACGGCGGCGACCGCATAGCTGAGCGTCGCGCCCAGGCACATCAGGATGGCGAGGGCTTCGCCGTCGAGCTTCGCACCGGTGCCGATCATCACCGCCACGCCTGCGAAACCGAGCAGCACGCCAGCGATTCTGGCCGGGGTCGCCCGTTCGTCGCGGGTGTAGAGGTGCGCGACCAGCACGCCCCAGAGCGGAGTCGTGGCGTTGAGGATCGAGGCGAGGCCGCTTTCGATGCGCAGCTGGGCAAAGGCGTAGAGCACGAAGGGCAGGGGGTTGTTGAGCGCGCCCAGAATCAGGAACATGCCCCAGATGCGCACGGAGCCGGGCAGCCGTTCGCCGCGCAAGTGGAGGAAGGCAAGGAGGGGCAGCGCGCCGAGTGCGACGCGCAGCAGCATGATGGTGATCGGCGGGAGTTCCTTGAGCGCCACGGCCAGGAAGAAGAAGGAGCCGCCCCAGAGCACCGAGAGCAGCAGCAATATGGCCCAGTCACGGCCGCTCATCGCCTGGTTCATGATGGGCCTGTGGCACGCGGCGAAAGCGGGAGCCATCCCGATCCTTGCGACCAAAGCATAAGGAGAGCTTCTGTTTGTGCATCACCGATCGACGGATCAACCGTCATTGCGAGCGTAGCGAAGCAATCCAGTCGTGCATCGAGGCCACTGGATTGCTTCGTCGCTCCGCTCCTCGCAATGACGGTACATTGGGGAGGTATACGCCGACCCATTGATGTCGACGGGTGAGCTCAGGTCCGCCTGAGCAGGGTGAGCTTGGCTTTGCCGTGGGTGCGGACCGCGTCCGTTTCGAAGCCGGACACGGCGACATCCTCGTTGAACGCGGTCTCCAGGCTGACCCAGGCGCCGGGCTCCAGCGTCAGGCGCGGGAGTACCTTCTGTCCGAGGCCGGAGCCATAGGGCGGGTCCATGAAGACGATATCGAAAGGACCACCGGCAAAGCCTTCCGCCGCCTGGGCGCGGATGTCGGTGCCGCTCGCGCCGAGTTTCTCGATATTGGCCTTCAAGGATGCGAGCGCCTGGCGGTCGCGCTCGACGAAGGTGCAGCTGCGGGCGCCGCGGGACAGCGCTTCTAGGCCGAGAGCGCCGGTGCCGGCGAAGAGGTCGGCGACGCGCAGGTCCTCGAAACTGCCGAGGCGCGATGTGAGCATCGAGAAGAGCGCCTCGCGGGTGCGGTCGGCGGTGGGCCGCGTGGCGTCGCCGGGCGGGGCGATGAGGGTGCGCCCGCGCCACTGGCCGGCGATGATCCTCATTTCTTCCGCCCCTCTCCCCTGAAGGGAGGGGGCGACTCGCGCCTCGGACGCGAGCGGGGTGAGGGGGTGCCTCCGTCAAGGTCGCGACTCCCCCTCATCCTCCCACTCGCTGCGCGAGTGGGCCCCTCCCTCTCCCTCGAGGGGAGAGGGGGTTTTCCGAGCGTCTTCCGGAACACCACCAGGTCGTGCTGGCGGACTTCGTCGACGGCGCCGGCGGGAAGGTCGGCGAGGGGGAAAGGACCATAGGCGGTGCGGATCAGGCGGGAGACGCGCAGGCCCAGATGTTCGAGCACGCGGCGGACTTCGCGGTTCTTGCCCTCGGCCAAGGTGAGCTCGATCCAGACATTGGCGCCGGTCCGCCGCTCAATATTCGCATCGATCGAGCCGTAGCGCACGCCTTCGATCTCGATGCCGTGGATCAGTTCTTCGAGTTGCGCCTGCGTCACATTGCCATAGGCGCGGGCGCGATAGGTGCGGGGAACGCCGGTCGAGGGGAGTTCGAGCTGACGCTTCAGCTCGCCATCCGTGGTGAGCAGCAGCAGGCCCTCGGTGGCGAGGTCGAGCCGGCCGACGGGCATCACCCGCGGCAGGCCGTCCGGTAGCCGGTCGTAAATGGTGGGGCGGCCTCTGGGATCGCGCTCGGTGGTGAGCAGGCCTGACGGCTTGTGATAGCGGAACAGGCGCGCGGGGGCGGGCGCCTTGACCGGCTGGCCGTCGACCGTGACGCCATGCAGCGACTCGAGCAGCGTCGCGGGCGTGTCGATCTTCGTGCCGTTGATCGCGACACGCCCTTCGCCGATCATCCGCTCGACCTCACGCCGCGACGCGATGCCGGCGCGGGCGAGCAGCTTGGCGATCCGTTGTGCTTGCCGCGACTTAGGCGGAGGTTCGGCCATGATGGCGGCTCCAAAATCTTTTCACGGGCGCGTTACGAAATCGTTGTTCATGCGTTGTGATCCCGGAACAAAGAACGAGCGCGGACAGGGCGCGCTCCATGACGGAGGAAATGCGGGGCGGCAATGCTGTTCGGACGAAAGGCGCACCGGATCAAACGGATCCTCATCGTCGAGGATGAGCCGCTGATTGCCTTTGACACCGAGCATTCGTTGACCGAGTTCGGTTATGAGGTGGTCGGCACCGTCGACAGCGTCGAGGCGGCGCTGGAGTTCGTTGCCAAGCAGAAGTTGGACCTTTTGCTGGTTGATTTGGGCCTGACCGATGGCGGCAATGGCGTCGAAGTCGCAGCGGAAGCACGGCGACACGGCATGCACGTGCTGTTCGTCACCGGACGCTGCCCCAAAGGTGCGGAATCCCTCGGCATCGGCTGCCTGGAGAAACCCTTCACGCAGCGTGACTTGAAGGCGGCGCTGGACGCGATCGAGACCTTGCTGAGCCGGGGTTCGGTCAAGAAGGTGCCGCCGGGGCTGACGATCTTCGCGGAGAATGCTTCGGCGGCTTAGCATGTTCCGGCTGTTCCCCGGCGCAGGCCGGGGTCCATCCCCGTGGCACTGTGGGCCCCGACCTTCGCCGGGGAACTAGAGGCGCATCTCCACCTGGTCGTGGAAGGCGCGGATGCCGGTTTCCAGCGTGCCGAGCGTCAGATGGTCGATCGCGCCGGTACTCAGGCCCTGTTGGCCGAGCGCGGCGGCGCGGAAGTCTTCGGCGCCGAACACGCCTTGGTCGAGCAGACGCCAACTGCGCTGCCAGTGGGAGAGCGCCTTCTCCGTCTGCGGCGGCTCGGGGATCAGCATGAAATCCTCGACCAGAGTGCGGTCGACCGACTGCGGCATCAGCACCATCAGGTTCACATAGTCCGGGCTGGCGATCAGAATCCCGCCGGGGAAGATCTGATAGGCATAGGTGACGGCCGAGCGCAGCGCCGCCCAGTCCTTGAGGTCCAGCCCGTCCAGCTCCGCGGCGCGACCGACCGCTGAGCGCTGGTGCGGGCCGACCTTGTCGCCGGCGGTCACGCCATCCTGGAACATCGGCCCGATCGTCTCGGCATGCAGTCGCTGGACGTGATAGCTTTCGGAAAAAGCGTCGACGATCAGCTTCCAATTCGCCTTCACGTCATGGGTGTTGCGAGCAAAGAGATGCTGGCCGGCCAAGTTCAGGGCGTCGAAATCCTGGGCGAGCGCCTTCACCTCGCCGAAATCGGTCCCCTCGTCGAAAGCGAACCAGATCAGCCCGCCGGCTTCGAGCGTCGGCAGTTCTTTTAATCCATGAGCGCTCTTGTCCAGGCCCGGAAATGTGTCGGGCCGGGGCAGGCCGGTGAGCCGGCCGTTTAGGGCATAGGACCAGGCGTGATAGGGGCAGATCAGCCGCGGCGCGCACACCGGATCGCCGCCCTCGATCAGCCGAGTGCCGCGATGCCGGCAGACGTTCAGGAAGACATGCGCCACACCCGCCTTGTCGCGCGTGACCAGCAGCGGCTGGCCATAGCCATCGTGCGGCACGGCCATGTTCGGCTCGGGCAGCAGCGCGGACGGCGCAATGACGTTGGGCAACCGCTGGAACAAGGCGCTCCACTCACGGGCGTGCCGGGCCGGATCGGTATAGGCGGTGGCGGGCACGGTGGTGATCGCGTCGCCACGGGCGCGGGCGCCCTCGACGAGCGTATCGGCAAGGGCCAGCTGGCCCGGCGTGGGCGTGAGCGCGTTCATGGCGGCGAGTGTGCGCCGACTTGGAGTTGGGCTCAAGACCCGAGCGCTTGCCATCGGCCAAGGGTTGCGGAAGAGCATGGCCATGCTTGCTCTTGCCCTGGCTGCGGCAGCGGCGGCTCCGGCCGAACCGGTCCGCCTCGCGACCTATGCCTATCCCCGCTACGATCGCACCAAGGCGCTGGAGCCGCTCCGCGCCTTGCTTGCAGCCCGGATGAAGCGGCCGGTGACGGTTCAGCTTTACCCGACGCCCGATGCGCTCCGGGACGCAGTGAAGGGGGGCGCGGTCGACGTCGCGATGACCAATCTCGCCAGCTATCTCGGCATGGCAGATGCGCCCAGCCTGACCGCTATAGCCGTAGTCGATGTGCCGGCCGGCACGTTGGCCCGCTATCGCGGCGTGCTGCTGGCGCGGGCAATTTCCGGAGTGACCGCCGCCTCGCTCCGCCAGCGGATCGGGACGCTGCGCTATGCCGAAGTGCTGCCGGGGTCCACTTCGGGTGCGCTGGTCCAGTCGGGCTATCTGCGCTCGCTTGGCCTTGCGCCGGAGCAGTTCGGCACCCGTTTGCAGGCGGGAACCCACGATGGCGCGCTCGCTGCTTTGGCAGACGGTCGGGCCGATGTCGCGGCGCTCGCCGACGAGCCATGGCGGAACGCGCCCTCCGACGTGAGGTCAAAGATCGTCGAGATATGGCGTTCGGAGCCGCTGCCGCCCGGTCCCTTGATCTGCATCAGCCGGGTCAGCTTCGACTGTGCAGCCGTGCAGCGAATCGTGCTGAGCGCCGCTGCGGCGCCCGCAGCGGCGGAGTTGGCGCGCGGCTGGTCCGAGACCGAGGGCGCGCGGCGCTTCAGGAAAGTTGAACCAGTGGACTATCGCGGCTTCCGCTAATCGACCGGGTCCACATCGGCCGCCAGCTGATCCAGAAACTTGATCAATGATTTCTGCGGATCCCGCTCCCCGTTGCTGAGGACGGTAATTCCCCATTGTCCGAGCACGGCATCGCGCACTGGGTCAGGCCGGGCGGCGAAGACGAAAGAAGGCGGGCGATCCTTCATTCGCCCGGAATCGACCCAGGTGCGCCAAAGCTTGTGGAGCAGCAGACGGATGTTCAGGTCCGACATCGAATAGCCGATGAACAGAATGGTGCGGCCGAGCGCATCGGCGCGAAACTTCACGTCCAGGGGCGAGTCGAAGTTCAGCCGGTCGAAATAGTCGGTCTCGGCAAGGATGAGGGAGTTGTCCTCCTCAAAATCTCCATGGAATTTGACGATCTGCGTGCAGCCATCCTCGGCGCGGGTGAGGTCGCGGGCGTTCACGATCTTGGTGAAGTCGCGCCCGGCGTGCGCGTAGGCGACTTCCAGATTATTGTCGTAATTGGTCGTGTAGAGGATCGGGAAATCAAGCTTCACGATCAGCTGGTGAATGCGAGACCTGGCGACCTTCGCCTCCGACACGCTCCAGGTGCGGTCCATCCAGCTCCTGAGCGCGCCGATGCTCCCTTTTTCCAGCCGGTAATATTCGGCGAGCGTCTGGTAATCGGCATCGGTGACGCCATCGGCTAGGTCGAGCTCACGCCGCATGTGCTCGATCAGCTGCGACCAGGAGGGAAGGCCGACCGCCATCGACAGCCCGGCGCCTGCGAACAGGATGCAGCGGCGCGCGCGCACTGCCTCCACCAGCTCGCCATAGCCATGGCCTGCCCGGACTTCCACCATGCCCGTCAAACACGAGCGGCTGCCGCACGTTCCGCGTTGTGAATATCGCCCCGCCTGATAGGCTCGCTGAACGGCCGCAGGGAAACGGCCGAAGAAGGAGGGGCAAGATGCTGGATTGGGCTTTGCTGCCGTTGAAGCGCTATGCGGATTTCAGCGGGCGTTCGCGCCGGAAGGAGTTCTGGCTCTTCACGCTGCTGGTGACGATCGTGATGATCGTGCTGGCAATCGTCACGGGCGCCGGAGCGGTGTTCATGGACCCGGCCTCGGCCGCGAGCGGCGCCGGCTTCGGCATGGGCGTCATCCTCATCCTGCTTCTGTCGCTTGCCTTATTCATCCCGGGCCTCGCAGTGCAGGTCCGGCGCTTCCACGACCAGGACAAGTCGGGCTGGTTCGTGCTGCTGAACTTCATCCCATATCTGGGCGGGCTGATCGTCTTGGTCTTCATGTGCCTTGAAGGCACTCGTGGACCGAACCGCTTCGGACCGGACCCGAAGGAAGGCGACGCTCCCCTCGCGGCTGAATAGGCCAGTTGCGAGGCTGCCTGCGCTCGGCTAGGGGCGTGCGGCCTTCGCTGCGGGCGTGGTGAAATTGGTAGACGCGCCGGACTCAAAATCCGGTTCCGAAAGGAGTGTCGGTTCGATCCCGACCGCCCGCACCACCTTTATCCTTCCCGTCATTGCGAGCGGAGCGAAGCAATCCAGCCGCGGCATGTGGATTGCTTCATCGCTGACGCTCCTCGCAATGACGACAGAGGTCAGAGAGACTTAGCCTCGTTCAGGTCCTGCAGCCTGGTGCGGGCGAGGCGCGGCTCGCGGTCGAGGGCGCCAGCCTGCTTGATCTCCTTGCGAAGCTCGTCGCGCTTTCCGTGGATCGAGGCGATGACGGGGCCCATGGCGACGCCTAGATCGACCAGCACCGCTTCGGAGAGCTGCAGCGAGCTTTCCAATGTTTCCGGCACTGCGTCGGTGACGCCGGCGCGGTAGAGCTCGGCGGCGTGATCGGTGTCGCGAGCGCGGGCGACGATCGTCAGGTCAGGCACCCAGCCGCGCACCCGGCGCGTCAGCCGGACGCTTAAGACCGGGTCATCCATCGTCAGAACCAGCGCCTCGGCATGGCCGAGCCGGAGCCGGTCGATGAAGTCGGGCCGCGAAGCGTCGCCGAAGAGGACGTTATAGCCGTCCTTGCGGGCGGCGGCGACGGCGTCGATGTCGCTTTCGACGGCCGTGAAAGGCTTGTTGTGCGCGCGGAGCAGGTCGGCGACCATGCGTCCGACACGGCCAAAGCCGATGATCACCGTGCCTATATTCGCCTGCTCTGGCGGCTCGTCGGCGCCATGCTCCAGCCGGCGCGCCAGGTCCTTGGCGACGCGGGCGAGAAGAGGGGTCAGCGTCAGGCCGATCGCCGTCACCGTCTGCCAGAAGGCGGCGGTGCCGGCGCTGATCAGGCCGGCGGCCGACGCTGCGCCGAGCACGATCAGCGTGGTTTCGGACGGCGAGGCCATCAGGATGCCGGTCTGCAGCGCCGCACCCCTGGTCGTCTTGATCACGCGCAGCAGCAGGAAGGTGACGAGCGTCTTGACCAGCATGACGCCCACCACGGCCATCACCAGCGACTGCCAATTGGCGGCGATACTGCCCAGGTCGAGGCTCATCCCCACGGTGATCAGGAACACGCCCAGCGCCAGGCCGCGGAAGGGCGCGGTGATCGATTCGACTTCGCCGCGATAGTCGGTCTCGGCGATGCTCAGGCCGGCGATCAGCGCGCCGACGATCGGCGAGAGGCCGGCGGCGCTGGTCGCGAGGCTCGCGACGATGACGGCGAGCAGGCTCGCAGCCAGGAACAGCTCCGGGTTTTTGGCGCGGGCGGCCTGGGCGAAGAGGCGCGGCAGCAGGAAGCGGCCCGCGATTAGGAGTGCGACGATGACCGCGAAGCCGAGCGCCACGGTGGAGCCGAGACTGGCGAGCGTCGCCGAACCTCCGAGCGCGCCGAGGATGAAGATGATGGGTACGAGCGCCACATCCTCGAACAGCAGCATCGCAAAGGCCGGCCTCCCGACCGGGCCGTGAATGCCAGTCATCGGCAGCACGAGCGCGGTCGAAGAAAGGGCGAGGGCGAGGCCCAAGCCGAAAGCGCCCGTCCATGGCTGGCCGAGCGCCAGCAGCGCGGCGCCGATCAGCGCGCCAGACAGCGCCAGCTCCGCCGCGCCCACGCCGAAGACGAGCGCGCGCATGTCCCACAAGCGCTTTAGGGACAATTCCAGGCCGATTGCGAACAGCAGCAGCACGATGCCGAGTTCGGCGAAGGGCTCGATCGCGTCCGGATCCGAGATGGTCAAGTAATAGAGCCAGGGCGCCTGGGGAACGAGCTGGCCTAGGCCGAATGGTCCGACCAGCGCGCCGACCAGGATGAAGCCGATCACGGGGTTGACGCGCACACGCGCAAATGCGGGAATGACGATCCCGGCCGCGCCAAGGATCACAAGCGCGTCGGAAAAGCCGGTCGAGTTCAGCGTAAAGGCCACAACGTCTCTTAAGCAGCGGACGCCCTGCTTGTCAGCCGAAAGGACGTGAAATGTCCGAGCACGAACTGGTTATCGTCGGCGGCGGCCCTGCGGGCATGATGGCGGGCCTGCTGTTCGCGCGCGCCGGCGTGAAGACGCTGGTGCTGGAGAAACATGCAGACTTCCTGCGCGATTTCCGTGGCGACACGGTGCATCCGTCGACGATGGAGATACTGCGCGAGCTCGGGTCGCTCGACCGGTTTCTCCGGCGGCCGCACAACCGGGTCGACGGCGCCGTTCTGCGCTTGTTCGGAACGGAAGTGAAAGTGGGCGACCTGCGTCACTTGCCGGTCGCGGCGCCGTTCATCGCGATGATGCCGCAATGGGATTTCCTCGACTTCGTGTTCGACGAGGCGAGCGCCTATGCGACTTTTTCGCTGCGCCGGGAGGCGGAGGTGACCGACTATGTCGAGCGGGACGGTCGCGTCACCGGAGTCGTGCTGGCGACGGGCGAGGAGATCACCGCGACCGCGCTGGTAGTTGCGGCGGACGGCCGCCGCTCCGGCGTGCGGTCGATGCTGCCCCTTCGCGATCTCGGCGCCTCGATCGACGTGTTCTGGTTCCGCGCCCCGCGCACAGGCGCAACTGCAAGCGGGCTGCGCGGGATCGTCGAGGCGGGGCGGCTGCTGGTTTGCATCGACCGTGGCGACTATTGGCAATGCGCCTTCGTCGTGCCGAAAGGCGGCGCGGAACGGCTGCGGGCCCGCGGCATCGACGCCGTCCGCGCCGACATCGAAGCTATGGCGCCGGAAGTTGGATCACTTTCGGAGGCGCTCGGCGATTTCGATCAGCTGAAACTGCTGAACGTTGCGCTGGACCGGCTGGAACGGTGGCACCGGCCTGGGCTGCTGGCAATCGGCGACGCCGCGCACGCCATGTCGCCGATCGGCGGCATGGCGTGCGCGGCGTCGCCGATCGGCAGCGTCGGCATCAACCTCGCGGTGCAGGACGCGGTCGCGGCGGCGAACATCCTTGCCGGGCCGCTAGCGGACGGCCGCGCCGTCGACCCGCTGCTCGAGCGAGTCCAGCGGCGGCGGCTGTTTCCGACGCGCGTGATCCAGAGCGCACAGAAGGCCGCGCAGGACCGGGTGATCGGCGGCCTGCTGACGCGCACCGAGGCGCTGCAGCGTCCGCCGGCCGTGCTGCGTCTGGTGAACCGCTTTCCGCTGCTGCAGCGTATTCCCGGCCGCGTGATCGGCCTCGGCATCCGGCGGGAACATGTGCGTTCACCGGACGCCTTTGCCGCTTAGGCCCAGCTGGCCATTTCTGTTTCGAGGTTCGAACGGATCGCTTCGAAGAACTGCTCGGTCGTCATCCAGGGCTGGTCGGGGCCGATCAGGATGGCGAGATCCTTGGTCATCTGCCCCTGTTCGACCGTCTTGATGCAGACGCGTTCCAGCGTTTCGGCGAAGCGGGTCACGTCGGGCGTGTTGTCGAAGCGGCCACGATACTTAAGGCCTCCGGTCCAGGCGAAGATCGAGGCGAGCGGGTTTGTCGAGGTTGCCTTGCCCTGCTGATGCTGGCGATAATGGCGCGTCACGGTGCCGTGCGCGGCCTCCGCCTCGACGGTCTTGCCGTCGGGCGAGAGCAGCACCGAGGTCATCAGGCCCAGCGAGCCGAAGCCTTGAGCGACCATGTCGGACTGCACGTCGCCATCATAATTCTTGCAGGCCCAGACGAACTTGCCGCTCCACTTCAATGCCGAGGCGACGAGATCGTCGATCAGGCGATGTTCGTAGACCGTACCAATCTTGTCGAACTGAGGCTTGAATTCATTCTCGAAAACTTCGGCAAAGATGTCCTTGAAGCGGCCGTCATAGGCCTTGAGAATGGTGTTTTTGGTCGAAAGATAGACCGGCCATTCGCGCAGCAAACCATAGTTGAAGGAGGCGCGGGCAAAATCGCGGATCGAGTCGTCGAGATTGTACATGCCCATGGCGACGCCCGAGGAGGGGAATTGGAAGACCTCCTCGTCGATCACGGTGCCGTCATCGCCTTCGAACACCATGCGCAGCTTGCCGGGGCCGGGCACACGGAAATCAGTCGCCTTATACTGGTCGCCGAACGCGTGGCGGCCGACCACGATCGGGTCGGTCCAGCCGGGCACCAGCCGAGGCACGTTTTTGATGACGATGGGTTCGCGGAAGACGACGCCGCCCAGGATGTTGCGGATGGTGCCGTTGGGCGACTTCCACATCTTCTTGAGCTTGAATTCCTCGACGCGCGCTTCGTCCGGGGTAATGGTCGCGCACTTCACGCCGACGCCATACTTCTTGATCGCGCGGGCGGACTCGACGGTGATCTTGTCCTCCGTCTCGTCGCGCTTTTCGATGCCGAGGTCGTAATATTCGAGGTCGATGTCGAGATAGGGGAGGATCAGCCGCTCGCGGATCCAGGCCCAGATGATCCGCGTCATCTCGTCGCCGTCGAGTTCGACAACGGGGGTCTTCACCTTGATCTTGGCCATTGCGCGCTCTTCCTGAAACTTGGGTTGCGCGGCTCTTACGGGTGGCAGGCGGAACGATCAACGGGGTGTCCGGCGTTGTGAAGCTGAACAGCCCAGCCTAAGCAGGTGCCATGCCATCACTCGAAAAGCCTCCGGTCGTCACCACCAATGTGAAGTGGCGCTGGCCTGCCGTGCACCCGGACGGCCGCAAATTCGTCCTGATCTCGGCGCTGCTCGCCTTCATCTTCACCTTCTTCGTCTGGGACGAAATCGGCTTCGCGCTGATCGGGCTGACCATCTGGGTGGCAGCCTTCTTCCGCGACCCGATTCGCAGCGTGCCGCAGGGCGAGGGGCTGGTGATCGCGCCGGCCGACGGGCTGATCACGCTGATCCAGACCGTGCCGCCGCCCCGCGAGCTCGCCGGGCCCGACGGGCTGGGCGAGGCGCCGATGATGCGCGTGTCGATCTTCATGAGCGTGTTCGACGTGCACATCAATCGAAGCCCGATCGCCGGCACGATCCGCAGCGTCGTTTATATTTCGGGCAAATTCCTGAACGCGGACCTGGATAAGGCGAGCGAGGATAATGAGCGGCAGCACTTCCTCGTCGAAGGTGCCGACGGCACGCGGATCGGCTTCACCCAGATTGCGGGCCTGGTCGCGCGCCGGATCGTGCCGTTCGTGAAGCCCGGCGACGTGGTCGGACGCGGGCAGCGCGTGGGCCTCATTCGATTTGGCAGCCGGGTCGACGTCTATCTGCCGGCGGGCACGGTACCGCGCGTCGCGCTCGGCCAGCGGACGATCGCCGGCGAGACGGTGATCGCGAGGATCGGCGAGACCGAAACCGTCATCGGCGTGCCGCAATGACAGCGGCAAACGAGCACCGGCGGGGCATTCCGCTGCGCGCGGTGGTGCCCAACGCAGTCACTGCCTTGGCGCTTTGCGTCGGATTGACCGGAGTGCGCTTCGCCATCGCTGGGCAGTGGGAAAACGCGATGTATGCGATCGTGGCGGCCGGTGTGCTGGACGCGATGGACGGACGCATAGCCCGCGCGCTCAAGGGGCAGAGCCGGTTCGGCGCCGAGCTCGATTCGCTCTCGGACGTGATCGCGTTCGGCGTGTCGCCGGCACTGATCATCCACCTCTGGGCGCTGCAGCAATGGCCGCGCATCGGCTGGATTTTTGCGCTGGCTTATGCCGTATGCATGGCGCTCCGCCTGGCCCGCTTCAATGCGCGGATCGACGTCGAGGATCAGCCGCACAAGTCGGCCGGATTCCTCACAGGCGTTCCGGCACCGGTGGGGGCAGGTCTGTTGTTCCTGCCGATCTTCTTGTGGCTGGCAAGCGATCGGCAATGGACCTGGCTCCAGGACTATCGATTGCTTGCGCCTTGGGCGGCGGCGATCGCCTTTCTGGCGATTTCGAATGTGGCGACATTCTCTTGGGGCTCGCTCAGGCTGCGCCGCAATGTAAGGCTGGAAGCGATCGTGGTGATTGCCTTGCTGGGGGCGGCTGTGTTCTCGGCTCCCTGGGAAACGCTGATCGTCATCAGCGTCGTTTATCTCGCGCTGATCCCGTTCAGTGTCCGCGCCTATTCCAAGGTCAAGCGGCGGCGGCGCGACGCTGCGGAACGGTCCGCTGCTCCGGACGGCCCCACGCCCGCTGCCTGACCCGTACCCGGGGCAAGGACGCCTGAGCCTGGGCGAGTTCGGAGCCGTTGAGGATCGCCACGACCCGGTCCCAATCGCGCCGGAGCATCGAAACGATCATCAGCACCGCGCCGATCGCTGCCAAGCTGAAGAAAATGGTTATGAAAACCTGCACCATGCAAACCTCCCTGAGGTCATGAACGTCAACCGTCCGTGACTCTGTTGGTTCCTATGTTCACGATATGTTCTATCTCTGTCAAGCTTGCTTTTGACTCGGCTCGTCGCTAAGGGCCGCCGCATTCCACATGGAAGGCGCTCATACCGGTGCTCCGCGCTTGCGAGGGGTCACTGCCTTCCAGAGGGTTAACCGGGTAAGGAGAACATCCTATGGCGGCTCCCACCGTCTCTTTGCAGGCGCTCATCGAAGCGGGCGCGCATTTCGGCCACCAGACGCATCGCTGGAACCCCAAGATGAAGCCGTACATCTACGGCGACCGGAACGGCGTGCATATTTTGGATCTGTCGCAGACCGTGCCGCTGTTCGCGCGCGCGCTCGACTTCATCAGCTCGTCGGTCGCCGCTGGCGGCAAGGTGCTGTTCGTCGGCACCAAGCGCCAGGCGCAGGAGCCGATCGCTGAAGCCGCGCGCCGCTCGGGCCAGCATTTCGTCAACCACCGCTGGCTGGGCGGGATGCTCACCAACTGGAAGACGATCTCGAACTCGATCAAGCGCTTCAAGGCGCTGGAAGAGCAGCTTTCGGGCGACACGCACGGTCTGACCAAGAAGGAAGTGCTGCAGCTGACCCGCGAGCGCGACAAGCTGGAGCTGTCGCTGGGCGGCATCCGCGACATGGGCGGCATCCCGGACGTGATGTTCGTGATCGACGCCAACAAGGAAGAGCTAGCGATCAAGGAAGCCAATACGCTCGGCATTCCGGTCGTCGCCATCCTCGATTCGAACGTGTCGCCGGACGGCATCGCCTTCCCGGTGCCTGGCAATGACGACGCGGCGCGCGCGATCCGCCTGTATTGCGATGCGGTCGCCACCGCGGCGACTCGCGGCGGCCAGCAGGGCCAGGCGCAGCGTGGCGTCGACATCGGCGCCATGGCGGAGCCGCCGGCCGAGGAAGCTTTGGCTTCCGAGGAAACCGCCACGGCCTGACATCTACATCGTTCGGGCTGAGCTTGTCGAAGCCCTCCCTTCTTCCACTCCATTGGGAAGGACAGGGAGGCCTTCGACAGGCTCAGGCCCAACCGAGACCTTATCAGAGGAGTGAACACATGGCGGAAATCACGGCCGCGATGGTGAAGGATCTGCGCGAGCGCTCCGGCGCCGGCATGATGGATTGCAAGAAGGCGCTGGCGGAGACCGGCGGCGACATCGAAGCAGCGATCGACTGGCTGCGCGCCAAGGGGCTCGCGTCGGCGGGCAAGAAGGCCGGCCGCACTGCCGCCGAGGGCCTGGTCGGCGTCGCCGTCCAAGGGACCAAGGGCGTAGTGGTCGAGGTCAACTCCGAGACCGACTTCGTCGCCAAGAACGAACAGTTCCAGGCGTTCGTGCGGGACGTGACCCAGCTGGCGCTCACCGCGGGCGACGACGTCCAAGCTTTGCTGAACGCACCGATGAACGGCAGCACCGTGCAGGAAGTGCTCACCTCCAACATCGCGACGATTGGCGAGAACCAGAATCTGCGCCGCGCGAAGAGCATCAGCGTCGGCCAGGGCGCCGTCGTTTCCTATGTCCACAACGCCGCGGCGCCAGGAATGGGCAAGATCGGCGTGCTCGTCGCGCTTGAAGGCGATGCGCCGGCCGACAAGCTGGAAGCGCTGGGCAAGCAGCTGGCGATGCACATCGCCGCCGCCAATCCGCTGGCGCTCAGCGGCGACGCGATCGATCCGGCGATCATCGAGCGCGAAGCGGCGATCGCCAAGGAGAAGGCGGCGGACAAGATTGCTGGCAAGCCGCCCGAAGTGGTCGAGAAGATCGTCAAAGGTCCGGTCGACAAGTTCCGCAAGGAAAATGCGCTGCTGACCCAGGCAGTAGTCTTCGACGGCAAGACGCCGGTGCAGGACTTCGTCGCGGCGGAAGCCAAGGGCGCTGGCGGCTCGGCGCGCATCGCGGACTTCGTTCGCTTCCAGCTCGGCGAAGGCATCGAGAAGCAGCAGAGCGACTTCGCCGCCGAGGTGGCTGCGACTGCCGGCGTGAAGAAGGCCGACCCTGTCGCTTGATGGTGTGTGCCCCGGCAAGGGCCGGGGCCCAGCAATGATATATGCCTGGGCCCCGGCCTCCGCCGGGGCGCACGCTGTGCTTGGCAGCGCCTATCGCGCTGACTAAGACACCTCACCTTTGCCCGAACGGACATGCATGACTCGCCCCCGCTTCAACCGCATTCTCCTGAAGTTGTCCGGCGAAGTGTTGATGGGCGAGGGTCATGCCATCGATCCCGCTGTGACGGCCCGGGTCGCGCGCGAGATCGCCGATGTGAAGGCGCAGGGGTACGAGATCTGCGTCGTCGTGGGCGGGGGCAACATCTTCCGTGGTCTTGCAGCGGCAGCCAAGGGCTTTGAGCGCGCGACCGCCGACTATATGGGTATGCTCGCGACCGTGATGAACGCGCTAGCAGTCCAGAATGCGCTAGAGCAGATCGGCGTCGACACGCGCGTCCAGTCCGCCATCCCGATGGCTTCGGTGTGCGAGCCGTTCATCCGCCGCCGTGCTGCCCGGCACCTGGAGAAGGGGCGGGTGGTGATTTTCGCCGCAGGCGTTGGCAGCCCGTTCTTCACGACCGACTCCGGCGCTGCGCTCCGCGCCGCCGAGATGAAGTGCGACGCGCTGTTCAAGGGCACCTCGGTCGATGGCGTGTACGATGCCGACCCGAAGAAAGTGGCCTCGGCGAAGCGTTTCGATACAATCAGTTATGATCGTGTCCTCGCGGACAATCTGAAGGTGATGGACGCTTCAGCCGTCGCCCTCTGCCGCGACAACAACATCCCGATCGTGGTCTTCAACATTCGCGAGCAGGGCAATCTGTCGAAGGTGCTCGCCGGCGAAGGCACCGCCACCATCGTCCAGACGCAAGGGGAGTAAGATGCCAGCCTATAGCAAGAGCGATATCGAGCGCCGCATGCATGGCGCGGTCGAGTCCCTGAAGCACGATCTGCAGGGCCTGCGCACTGGCCGCGCCTCGACGACGATGCTCGATCCGGTGAATGTCGAAGTCTATGGCGCGCACATGCCGCTCAATCAGGTCGCAACAGTCTCCGCGCCCGAACCACGGATGCTGTCGGTGCAGGTGTGGGACAAGTCGAATGTCGGGCCGGTGGACAAGGCGATCCGCTCGGCCGGGCTCGGCCTCAATCCGATCGTCGACGGGCAGACGTTGCGCCTGCCGATTCCCGATCTGACCGAGGAGCGCCGCAAGGAGCTTGCGAAGCTCGCCTCCCAATATGCTGAAAAGGCCCGGATTGCCGTTCGCAACGTGCGCCGCGACGGGAACGACGCGCTGAAGCAGGACGAGAAAAAGCATGAGATCAGCGAGGATGAGCGCAAGCGGCTGGAGACGGAGGTCCAGAAGCTGACAGACGCCACCATCGCCGAAATCGACGCGGCGACCGCGGCCAAAGAGAAAGAAATCCTCGGCAAGTGAGTGCAAAACCAAATCCGTTCATCTCGAGCGAAGTCGAGAGACGCTTCTCGACTGCGCTCGAAGCGAACGGAGCTTCGTTGCCCCGCCACGTGGCGATCATCATGGACGGCAATGGCCGCTGGGCGAAGAAGCGCCGGTTGCCTCGGGTGGCAGGGCACCGCAAGGGCGTCGAGGCCGCGCGGCAGGTCGTGCGCGCGGCAGGCGATCTGGGCCTGGAAGTGCTCACACTCTATGCCTTTTCGTCGGAGAATTGGCGACGGCCGGCGGAAGAGATCTCCGACTTGATGGGGCTGCTGCGGCGGTTCATCATCGACGATATCGACGAGCTTGCCGAGGCGGGCGTCCAGCTGCGGGTAATCGGCGATTATCAGGCATTTCAGGCCGATGTCGTGCGCCTGATCGACGACGCGATCGCCCGCACCGAAGGCAACAGCAAGACAACCCTAGTAATCGCGCTCAACTATGGCTCGCAAAATGAGCTCGCGCGCGGCGCGCGATTGCTGGCCGAGCAAGTTCAGCGGGGCGAGCTTTCTCCAGATGCGATCACGGCGGAGGCGCTCTCCCAGACGCTCTACACCGCCGATCTGCCGCCGGTGGACCTGCTGATCCGCACGTCGGGTGAGCGGCGCCTGTCCAACTTTCTGCTGTGGCAGACGGCCTATGCGGAGCTGTTGTTCGTGGACACGCTTTGGCCCGATTTTGGCAGGGAGGAGCTCGCCGCTGCACTGGCCGATTTCGGCCGGAGGGAGCGCCGTTTCGGCGGTCTATGAGTTCGAAGGGCAGCGGTTCCGATCTGGGTGTGCGGACCGTCAGCGGCGTCGCCATGGTCGTGCTGGCGGTAGCGGCCCTGTGGTTGGGCGGCATCGCTTTCTGGGTGCTGACCTCGACCGCGGCGATGCTGATGCTCGCCGAATGGGGCGACCTGGTCCAGACCGACCCCAAGCATAACCGCCTGGCGCTGTTCGCCGGCTGTGTGCCGCTCGCGATCATGTCGCCGCTTGCCGCGGGCCCGAACTTCTTCGCACTTGGCTTAACGGTCGGGGCCGCATTCTTTGTGACCATCATCACGCGCAAGCCGCGGTTGGGCTTCGGAATCGCCTATGTGGCTTTGCCGGCGCTCGCGCTGCTCTTCCTGCGCGGACAGGAAAATGGGTTGCTGCTGGCGCTCTGGGCGCTGGCGACGGTCTGGGCGACGGACATCGGCGCCTATGCGGCAGGACGGAGCATCGGCGGCCCGAAGCTTGCCCCCAGCGTCAGCCCGAACAAGACCTGGGCGGGCCTGATCGGAGGGGTCGCCGCCGCATTCGTGCTGGGCCTTTTGCTGTGGCAATATGCCGGACTTCGCCTGCAGCTCGCCTTCGCCAGTCCGATCCTGGGGGTGATCGCGCAGATCGGCGATCTATATGAAAGCTGGCTCAAGCGCCAGGCGGGCGTGAAGGATAGCGGCAAGCTGCTTCCCGGCCATGGCGGCGTGCTCGACCGACTGGATGGCTTGGTGCCGGTCGCGCCGGCCGCCGCCGGGCTGATCCTGCTGGACAAACTCCTGTGACGCGCAGCGTCTCGATCCTAGGCGCAACAGGTTCGATCGGCACCTCGACACTCGACCTGATCGAGCGCGAGCCGGACCGCTTCCACGTCGTCGCGCTGACCGCCAACGCCGAAGTGCGCAAGCTGGCGGCGATCGCGCGCCGCACCAACGCCGAATTCGCTGTGATCGCCGACGAGCGGCGGCTGCCGGAGCTGCGCGACGCACTGAGCGGAACGGGCACGCGCGTCGCCGGAGGGGAGAAGGCGCTTGTCGAGGCGGCAGGGTCTGGCGCCGACTGGACGATGGCGGCTATCGTGGGCTGCGCTGGGCTGGAGCCGGTGATGGCCGCGGTGGAGCAGGGCGGCACCGTCGTGCTTGCCAACAAAGAGCCACTGGTTTCCGCCGGCGAGCTGATCCCGCAGGCCGCCCAACGTTCGGGCGCCACGATCCTGCCCGCCGATTCCGAGCATAACGCCATCTTCCAGTGCTTCGACTTCGAGCGGCCGGAGCGGGTGCGCCGGATTGTTCTGACGGCGAGCGGCGGCCCTTTCCGCGACTACAGCCTGGCCGAGATGGCTGGCGTTACAGTCGAGCAGGCCGTCGCGCATCCGGTCTGGTCGATGGGCGCCAAGATCTCGATTGATTCAGCGACGCTGATGAATAAGGGGCTGGAGCTAATCGAGGCGGCGCGGCTGTTCCCGGTCGCGCCCAAGCGGATCGAGATCATCCTGCATCGCCAATCGGTGATCCATTCGCTGGTCGAATATGTCGATGGATCGATGCTCGCGCAGCTTGGCTCGCCCGATATGCGGACGCCGATCGCTCATACGCTGGCCTGGCCTGACCGGATGGAGACGCCTGTCGCGCCGCTCGACTTGGCCAGCATCGGACGGCTCGACTTCGCCGCGCCAGATCCCGAGCGCTTCCCGGCCTTGCGGCTGGCGCGCGAGGCCCTGGAGGCGGGCGGTGCGCGTCCGGCGGTTCTCAACGCCGCGAACGAGATGGCAGTCGCCGCATTTCTTAACCGACGCATCGCCTTCCTCCAAATCGCCGCAATTGTGGAAGAGACGATGCAGCGTTATGACCCGGCGGCGCCTGGGCGGATCGAAGACGTGATCGCGATCGATCGAGAGGCCCGCTCCCATGCCGCCGAGGCGATGAAGGTGTTCGTCGATTGAGCAATGCTCCCGGTCTGCTGCTGACCATTCTCGCTTTCCTGGCGGTGATCGGACCGCTCGTGTTCGTGCACGAGCTTGGCCATTATCTCGTCGGCCGCTGGTTCGGGGTGAAGGCAGAGGCCTTTTCGATCGGCTTCGGGCGCGAGATGTTCGGCTTTACCGACCGTCTGGGCACGCGCTGGAAGTTCGGCTGGCTGCCGCTGGGCGGCTATGTCCGCTTCGCCGGCGACATGAACCCCGCGAGCCAGCCCGATCCCAAATGGATGCTGCTGCCGGCCGAAGAGCGGAACCGCACCTTCCATGCCAAGCCGGTGTGGCAGCGCGCGCTGATCGTGGCGGCGGGACCCGTCACCAACTTCCTGCTCGCCATCCTAATTCTCGCGGTCTTTGCGATGGCTGTTGGTGTAAATCGCACACCAGCACAGGTCGGTGCTTTGCAGCCTGATAGCGTTGCTGCCAAAGCCGGCTTCCTCCCTGGAGATACGATCCTCTCGATCAACGGGCGGGACATGGACGACTTCCGTGACCTGGTAGATTTCGTAACTGCGCGTCCGGGCGAGACCCTGTCGGTTCGTGTCGACAGAAGAGGTGCCATCCGGACCATTAATGCAGTCACTGGGGTACGGTATCAGGTCGATCGATTTGGCAACAAATACCCGTTCGGCCAACTTGGGATCGCGCCGCCTCCGCAAATCATAGAACGTGTCGGGCCGCTTGAGGCGCCCGCCATTGCCCTGCGTCAGACCTTTGGATTTGTGCGGGGTATGGTGGACGGACTAGGTCAGATCGTCACTGGACGCCGCAGTGCCAAGGAACTCGGCGGTCCGCTGCGGATTGCTCAGATCTCTGGCGAAGTGGCAAACGTTGGACCGTCCGCCTTCGTAGGCTTCGTCGCGCTGATCTCGATTAATCTCGGATTCATCAACCTCTTGCCAGTCCCTATGCTGGATGGCGGGCATCTGCTTTTCTATGCGCTGGAGGCGGTGCGGCGGAAGCCGGTAGCGCCGCAGGTGCAGGAATGGGCCTTTCGGTCCGGGCTGTTGCTACTGCTGGGATTGATGCTGTTCGTGACGTTCAACGACCTGTCTGCATTCGGCCTGTGGCGCGGCCTTAGCGGGTTGATCGGCTAGGCCGGTTCGGGCAGGGCGCGAGCGACTTTTTTCTTTGCACAATCCGGCATGATGTTTGGGGTGGGTATCTGGTGACGGCCTCTTTGACGCAGACTTATCGTATCCGGCCGCTCTCCGCCTTGCTGGCAGGGACGATCCTGACCGGCCTGACGATGCCGCTGGCGGCCCAGACGACCGGTGCGCCGGCGCCGGCTCCCGCCCAGCCCGCACCGGCTCCGGCAGCGCCGGCTCCCGTCGCTGCCGAGACGATCTCCCAGATCAACGTGGTCGGTTCGCAGCGGATCGAGCCGGACACGGTCCGCTCGTACATCAAGCCGCGCCCGGGCGATCCCTATACCGCCGAAGTCGGCGACCAGATCATCAAGGACCTGTTCGCGACCGAGCTGTTCGCCGATGTGACCGTCCGCCAGGCTGGCGGCGTCGTGACGATCGAGGTCCGCGAGAACCCGGTCATCAACCGCATCATCTTCGAAGGCAATAAGCGGCTGAAAGAGGACAAGATCCTCAAGGAAATCCGGCTTGCCCCTCGCCAGATCTTCACCAGATCGAAGGTGCGGGCCGACGTCGCGCGGATCATCGAACTATACCGCCGCCAGGGCCGCTATGCCGCGACGGTCGATCCGCAGATGGTCACGCTCGACCAGAATCGCGTCGACATCGTCTATTCGATCGTGGAAGGCGCCAAGTCCCGCGTCCAGCAGATCAACATCATCGGCAACGAGAAGTTCAAGGACGACCGGCTGCGCGGCGAGATGGCGACCAAGCAGGCGCGCCTGACCAGCTTCTTCAGCTCGAACACCAGCTTCGACCCCGACCGTCTCGCCTATGACCAGCAGAAGTTGCGTCAGTTCTATCTGACCGAAGGCTATGCCGATTTCCGCGTCATCTCAGCGATCGCCGAGCTGACGCCCGACAAGCGCGACTTCATCATCACCTATGTGGTCGAGGAGGGCGAGCGGTACAAATATGGCGACGTAAAGGTCGAGAGCGATCTGCGCGACTTCAAGCCGGACTTTGCCCAGACCGTCATCCCGATGAAGAAGGGCGACTGGTATAACGCCAAGCAGGTCGAGGACACGGTCAACGGCCTGAATGAGACCGCCGGCCTGCTCGGCTATGCCTTTGCCGAGGCCGATCCGCAGTTCGAGCGCGATGCCGAGAAGAAGGAGATGAACCTCACCTTCCGCTTGGCGGAGACGCCGCGCGTGTATGTCGAGCGGATTAACATCAACGGCAACACCATCACCCAGGACAAGGTGGTGCGCCGCGAGTTCCGGCTGCAGGAAGGCGACCCGTTCAACAGCTTTCAGGTGAAGCGTTCGAAGGACCGCATCCAGTCGCTCGGCTATTTCCAGGAGAAATTCGAGATCGACCAGAAGCCGGGCTCGACGCCCGACCGGGTCGTGCTCGAAGCCAATCTGGAAGAGAAGCCGACCGGATCGCTGTCGTTGTCGGCAGGTTTTTCGAGCCTTGAGCGGTTCATCGTCAACGCATCGATCGAGCAGAACAACTTCCGCGGTCTCGGCCAGACGTTGTCGGCCTCGATCAATTACTCGCAATTCTCGAAGTCGGTCGAGCTGGGCTTTGCGGAGCCCTATCTGTTCGACCGCAACATCGCCCTGGGCGGCAACATCTTCCGTCGCGACTTCAACTCGTTCAACTTCGTCAACGGCAACGAACGAAACACGACCTACAGCCAGGTCTCGACCGGCTTCCAGCTCCGCCTGGGCGTGCCCCTGACTGAGTTCGTACAGCTGCAGACGCGCTACAGCCTCTCGGTCGACGATGTCAGCCTGGGTGACGAGTTCTTCACCAACGGGGTGTGCGATCCGCTCCGTGCCGGCCGCTTCCTTTGCGATGCGATCGGCAATCGCACGACTTCCTCACTCGGCTATTCGCTAGTTTATAGCTCCCTCGACAATGGACTGCGGCCGACACGCGGCGAGCGGCTCGTTCTGAATCAGGATTTCGCCGGGCTGGGCGGCAGCGTCCGATATCTGAAGACGCGGCTTAACGCGGACAAATATGTCAATCTTGGTCGCGGCTTCATCGTCAACTTCAGCGCCGAAGGGGGCTATATCCATTCGTTCGAAGGCAAGCGTTTCGATGCCTCCGGAAACGAAGTGGACCCGGTGCGGCTGATCGACCGCTTCTACCTAGGGCAGCCACAATTTCGCGGCTTCGACATTCGCGGCGTCGGCCCGCGCGTGCAGCGCCAAGCCTATGCGAGAGACCCCGCAACGAACGCGTATATCCCGATCAAGGACGCGAACGGAAACACGATCGGCTTTCAGCTGAACAGTGAGCGCAAGGATCTGTTGGCCGACGACGCGATCGGCGGCCGGGCCTATTATCTTGGCCATATCGAGATGCAGATTCCGCTGGGGGCCGGTGCGCGAGAGCTTGGCTTGCGTCCGTCGATCTTCATGGACGTGGGCGCGGTGTTCGGGGTGAAGCGGCCCGTCACGCTGAACGTGGCGCCGGGCGATCCACGTCTCCAGTCCGCAATCTGTACGACGCCCGCAGTGCCGCCCGCGACCACGCCGACGGTTATTCTCCAGCCGGCTGGTGGTTGCCCCGCGGGAAGCACGCCTGGAACCCAGGAGACAGGTGTCGCCTTCGCGGAAACCTTCCTGGGCGACACGCCCAAGCCGCGCCTGTCTGTCGGCTTCGGCGTGAACTGGAACTCGCCTTTCGGCCCGTTCCGCATCGACATCGCCAAGGCGCTGATCACCCAGAAGGGTGACGATCCGCAGCTCATCACCTTCAACGTAGGAACGCAATTCTGATGAACACGACTCTCAAGGCGGCGATGGCCGCGCTCGTTCTGCTTGCTCCTGCCGCCGCCCAGGCGCAGCGCTTGAACCCCGCCGTGATCGCGGTGGTCGACACCGACCGCATCCTGCGCGAATGCACCGCCTGCCGCGCGGCGCAGACCACGCTCCAGGGCCAGGTCCAGGCTCTCCAGACCCGGCAGCAGCAGCTCGCCGCTCCGCTCCAGACCGAAGCGCAGGCGATCCAGACCGCAGTGAACGCGCTGCAGGGCAAGCAGCCCGATGCCGCGCTGCAGACCCGCATACAGTCGCTCCAGACCCGCCAGAACACGGCGAACCAGGAACTGGGCCGCCAGGAGCAGACCATTCGTTCGACCCAGGCGCATGTCGTCCAGCAGATCAACCAGCGCCTTGGGCCGATCATCAACGCCCAGCTGGCCGCCACGGGCGCGTCGCTGATCGTCGACCGCGGCGCCGCCCTGGCCGTGGCGCCGGCGATCGACATCACCAATACAGTGCTGGCTGCCCTCAACCAGCAGCTGCCGAGCGTCAGCGTCACGCCGCTGCCGCAGCAGGCCCAGCCGGCACAGCCGCAGAGCCGCTAAGATGAGTGCGGGTGAGGGAGGCTCTACCGGTCCCCTGGACATCACCAGGGTGCTGGCCGCGCTTCCCCACCGCTATCCGATGCTGCTGGTCGACCGCGTCGAGGAACTCGTGCCCGAACAGCGCATTGCGGCAATCAAGGCGGTCACGTTCAACGAAGGCTTTTTCCAGGGCCATTTTCCCGGCCGGCCGATCATGCCCGGCGTGCTGATCGTCGAGGCGCTCGCCCAGGCGGCGGGAGTGCTGGCGGTGGAGTCGCTAGGCCTAAGCGGAACCGGCAAGCTCGTCTATTTCATGGCGATCGAAGAGGCCAAGTTTCGCAAGCCGGTCGAGCCTGGCGTGCTGCTCCGGCTCGAAGTCGAGTTCGTTCAGAAGCGGTCGAAAGTGTGCAAGTTCGCCGGCCGCGCGATGGTCGACGGGCAGCTGGCGGCGGAGGCAAACTTCACCGCGATGATCGCGGATCCGCCGAGTGCCTGACCCGTCATCCCGAACTTGTTTCGGGATAAGGGTCGCGCGTGACGGTGATTAGACCAGCCGGTCCACACCCCTCGCCGGCAAAGCTTATGCCGAAACAAGTTCGGCATAACGGCTGGGAGAGTTGCCACCGGAAGGCGCTTCTGCTAGCGGCGCGCCTTCCTTTTTTGGGCCGGTCGGAACCGGCCACCTCGGAGATTTGACATGAAGAAGGGCGTTCACCCCGATTACCACATGATCACCGTCCAGATGACGGACGGCACGACCTATCAGACCCGCTCCACCTGGGGCAAAGAGGGTGACACGCTGGCGCTGGAAATCGATCCGCTCGCCCATCCTGCCTGGACGGGTGGCACCGGCCGACTGATGGACCAGGGCGGCCAGGTCGCGCGCTTCAACAAGCGCTTCGGCGGGCTGACGCTCGGGGGCAAGAAGTAAGAACCTCGTCATTGCGAGGAGCCAGGCGACGAAGCAATCCAGCGGCTCCTGGAGCCCTTGGATTGCTTCGCTACGCTCGCAATGGCGTTTACCGCATGAAATCGGCCGGGTTTGGCGTCGGGCGATTGCAGGCGAACTGATAGCCGCGCTCGCAGTCGCGGACCTGCATGCGCCAGACATACATCGCATCGGCATAGGCTCGCTGCTGGCGGTCATATTGCGCGGCGTTCGCAGCCATGTTCGCGTCGCGCGCGCGCATAGCGCTCAGCCAAGATGCCATGTCGCTGCTATACTGGGCCTGGAGATCGGCCTGAATCGCCGATGCGCTTACCGAACTGCCCGACGTGATGTTCGCGCTCGAGTTGGCGCGGGCGACGTCGTCACGGGTCTGGGCGTTGATCGCTTCGGTGCGGACCTGCGGCTTGTCATAGCCGCGGTCGTTCGGCAGCGGCGTACGCGGCGTGCCCGGATCGTCCTTCGATCCCGGCTGGGTCGGAGGTGAGGTTGT
Source organism: Sphingomonas sp. (assembly GCF_035944535.1). Lineage (GTDB taxonomy): Bacteria > Pseudomonadota > Alphaproteobacteria > Sphingomonadales > Sphingomonadaceae > Sphingomonas_B. The sequence goes on along the minus strand of NZ_DASZBC010000012.1, from coordinate 36,103 downwards.
CGCAGCAGACTGGGCGATTGCGGGCGCAGCCATCGCGATCAGTGCGACGCCGGCTACAAGGTGCTTCAGCATTCCATCTCTCCTGACTGGACGAGCACTGGCCGACTGAACGGCCATAGTGCCGCAACCGTTCCAATCAGGCGGTTCGGAAGGCGCCATCCTCCCCCAGCACATGCAGCATGCCGTCGGCGATCGCGAAATAGGCGCCGTGCAGCTTGAGTGTGCCCGCCTGAACCCGATCCTCGACGAAGGGGAAGGTGCGCAGATTGGCGAGGCTGACCTTCACCGCTTCCAATTCCATGGCACGGGCGATGTTGGGATCGTCCCGGCGGTCCTGCAGCACACGATCCCGGGCTTCGTCGAGCAGCTCCATCCATCCGGCGATGAACCCACCTTCGCCGGGCGCCGCCTGGTGGAAGCGGCGGGTGAGGGCGGCGTTGACGCCGCCACACGCGCCATGGCCCATGATGACGATCTCGGCGACTTCCAACTGGGTCACGGCGAACTCCAGCGCGGCCGAGACGCCATGACGTCCGCCTCCCGTCTCGAACGGCGGGACCATCGCGGCGACGTTGCGGACGACGAACATCTCGCCTGGCGACGTGTCGAAGATCTGGCTGGGATCGACCCGGCTGTCGGAGCAGGCGATCACCATCACGCGGGGCGCCTGACCTTCCTTCAGCTCGGCCCAGCGCTCACGCTGCTGGCGCCAGCCGGTCTCACGGAAGCGGCGATAGCCGGCGATCAGGGAGTCGAAAGCTTGCGTCATGACGCCGGCGTTAGGCCAGGGAGGGAAGGGGTGGCAAGCCGGGGTCCGGCTCGCTATCTGCACCTCCATGAGCGAAGCCGATCCCGTCTTGCCTGTCCCGAGCCTGGCCGAGGGGAGACCCCCACGCATTCGCAAGCCTGATTGGATCCGGGTGAAGGCGCCGACCAGCACCGGCTTTGCCGAGACGCGCCAGCTGATGCGGCGGCTGAACCTGGCGACGGTCTGCGAGGAGGCGGCCTGCCCGAACATCGGCGAGTGCTGGACCAAGAAGCACGCGACCGTGATGATCCTGGGCGACACCTGCACCCGCGCGTGCGCCTTCTGCAATGTGAAGACCGGCATGCCGCGGGCAGTGGACGTCAAGGAGCCGCAGCATGTCGCCGACGCGGCCGCCGAACTGGGCCTGCAGCATATCGTCGTCACCTCGGTCGACCGCGACGATTTGCCGGATGGCGGCGCTTCGCAGTTCGTGAAGGTGATCGAAGCGCTGCGCCGGACGACGCCGTCCACGACCATCGAAATCTTGACGCCGGATTTCAGGAACAAGCACGAAGCGGCCGTCGAGGCGATCGTTGCTGCCCGGCCGGACGTGTACAATCACAATCTGGAGACGGTGCCGCGGCTTTATCCGACGATCCGGCCGGGCGCGCGCTATTACGCTTCGCTGCGATTGCTGGAGAACGTCAAGAAGCTCGATCCGTCGATCTTTACCAAGTCGGGCATCATGTTGGGCCTGGGCGAGCAGCGGCTGGAAGTGCATCAGGTGATGGACGATATGCGCTCGGCTGACGTCGATTTCCTGACCATGGGGCAATATCTGCAGCCGACGCCGCGTCATGCGAAGGTCGAGGAGTTCGTCCCGCCCAAGGCCTTCGACGCCTATGCAGCCATCGCTCGCGCCAAGGGCTTTCTGCTGGTGGCGTCCTCGCCGCTGACCCGATCGAGTTATCACGCCGGCGACGATTTTGCTAAGCTGCGGGCCAATCGGGAGGCGAAGCTGGCCGCTTCAACTCCGTTCGCTTCGAGCGCAGTCGAGAAGCATTAGCGCCGTGCCCTCGTATCTCGACTTCGCTCGATACGAACGGAGGGAATAGTGCCCCGCCACTCCGAAACCCGGCAGCTGCCTTACACACCCGAACAGATGTTCGACCTGGTCGCCGACGTGGCGCGCTATGGCGAGTTCCTGCCCTGGGTGGCGGCGGTGCGGGTGCGGTCGAACAGCGCAAACGAGATGGTCGCCGACCTGATCGTCGGCTTCAAGGCCTTGCGCGAACGCTTCACCAGCCGGGTGCACAAGCACCGGCCCGACCATATCCATGTCGATTATCTGGAAGGCCCGCTTAAGCATCTGAGCAACGACTGGAAGTTCCGGCCGGACGGGCAGGGCGGGACGTTGGTCGATTTCTGCGTCGATTTCGCATTCCGGAACCGCGTGTTCGAAGCGCTGGCCGGCCAGATGTTCGACACGGCGCTCAGGCGGATGATCAACGCCTTCGAGGAGCGCGCCAACCAGCTCTACGGCGCAGGCGTCAGCGCCGCTTCCGGCATCAGCAGTTCGAGCGCGCACAGCGTTGCCTGAAGCCGCACGCCGCCGCGTCCGAGGTCACCGAACTCCCGCCGCTCGGCCTTGATCTTGTCGGGCGGCGCGTCACGTTCCGCGCGGGCGAAGACGACGGTGCCGACCGGCTTTTTCTCGGTGCCCCCTTCGGGACCGGCAATGCCCGTAATCGCGACCGCCACATCGACGTCGCCCTTGCTCATCGCTCCCTGCGCCATCGCCCAGGCGGTGGCAATAGACACGGCGCCGAACGTCTCGAGCACATCGCTGGACACGCCAAGCATCCGCATCTTCGCATCATTGCCATAGGTGACGAAGCTCGCTTCGAACACGTCGGACGAGCCCGCTATTTCGGTAAGCGCCGCGCCCACCAGCCCGCCGGTGCAGCTTTCCGCGACCGCGATTCGGCGACCGGCGGCGCGATTGGCGGCAACCACCTGCTGCGCCTTCTCCACCAGCTCCGGCGGCAGCAGCGCATCGGCATGGGGATGATTCGTCATTCCTGAACCTCGTAAGCACTGACGGTGGCGACCGCCTGGGCGGCGATGCCCTCTCCCCGTCCGGTGAAACCCAGCCGCTCGGTCGTGGTTGCCTTGACGCTGACGCGGGCAGGGGAAAGGTCAAGCAGCTGGGCGATGCGGGCGCGCATGGCATCCCGGTGCGGGCCGATCTTTGGCGCCTCGCAAATGATGGTCAGGTCGACATGCTCGATCCGGGCGCCGCTTTCAGCAGCGAGCGAAGCCGCGTGCTGGAGGAAGCGGTCCGACGAGGCGCCGCGCCATTGCGGGTCGCTGGGGAGAAAGTGCTGGCCGATATCGCCCGCGCCAACCGCGCCGAGGATCGCGTCGGTGAGGGCGTGCAGCGCGACATCTGCATCGGAATGGCCGGCAAGGCCCCGGCCGTGCGGGATCAGCAGCCCGCCGAGCCAGAGTTCTTCATTGTCGGCGAGCCGGTGCACGTCATAGCCCATGCCGGTGCGGAACACGCGCTGGCCCAGTCGCGCTTCGGCGGCGGCGAAGTCCTCGGGCCGAGTAATTTTGTCGAGCCGGGGATCGCCTGTGACGGTCGCCACGGCATGGCCGGCGGCTCGGACCATCTGCGCGTCGTCGGTCGGCTCGGCATCGCCGCTCCAGCGCGCATGCGCGTGCGCGATCACGTCGTACCGAAAGGCCTGGGGCGTCTGCACCCGGAGGAGACCGGCGCGGTCCACTACTTCGCCGAGCTGCTTGCCGGTGCGGGCGAGTGTGTCGGCGACCGGCAGCACCGGGACGGCGCCAGCATGATCGCGAAGGGCGGCGAGGAGCCGATCGGTCACCTCGGCGGGCACGAAGGGCCGTGCGGCATCGTGGATCAGGACAGTGTTTGCCGACCCGATCGCCTCCAGACCCGATCGGACGGACAGGCGGCGGGTGGCTCCGCCCAGTGCGGTGGCGAGCAGGGGGCGGCCGGACAGTGCGTCAGCCAGCGCCTGCTCCTGACCCTCGGCGACGACCACGGCTACGCCGGACACGGCCGGATGGCGCGCCATGCTGTCATAGGCATGCGCAATCAGAGCCTTGCCGGCGAGCTTGCGATACTGCTTGGGCACGCCGCCGCCCGCGCGCGTGCCTTGGCCCGCGGCGACGATCAGGGCGATGGTCTTGCTCACTGACGCCCGTTAGCGGGCCGCTGCCTTGTCGAAAAGGGGCGCAGACGCTATGTGCCCGCCCCTCAATGGCACAGCTAAAGCCCATTCAGGTCGGCCCGGTGCGGATCGACAGCCCCGTGCTGCTGGCGCCGATGACCGGCGTCACCGACTTGCCGTTCCGGCGCATCGTGCGGCGCTATGGCTCGGGCCTGAACGTCACCGAGATGATCGCCAGCCAGGCGATGATCCGGGAAACGCGCCAGTCGCTGCAAAAGGCGGCCTGGGACCCGATCGAGGAGCCGGTGTCGATGCAGCTGGCCGGCTGCTCGCCCGCCGAGATGGCGGAAGCGGCGCGGCTCAATGAGGACCGCGGCGCGGCAATCATCGACATCAACATGGGCTGTCCGGTCAAGAAGGTGGTGAATGGCGACGCCGGCTCGGCGCTGATGCGGCAGATTCCGCTGGCGACCGCGATCATCGAGGCGACCGTCAAGGCGGTGAAGGTGCCGGTCACCTTGAAGATGCGGATGGGCTGGGACCATGCGAGCCTCAACGCACCTGAGCTCGCCCGCCTTGCTGAAGATCTGGGCGTGCAGATGATCACGGTGCACGGCCGCACCCGCTGCCAGATGTACAAGGGCGAGGCGGACTGGGCCTTTGTGCGGCGGGTGAAAGAGGCCGTGAAGCTGCCGGTGATCGTCAATGGTGACATCTGCTCGATAGCCGATGCGGAGCGGGCGCTGGAGCTGTCCGGTGCGGATGGCGTGATGATCGGGCGCGGCGCCTACGGAAAACCCTGGCTTCTCAATCAGGTGATGCACTGGTTTGCAACAGGAACTGAGCTGCCTGAGCCGAGCATCGAGGAACAGTACCACCTGATCGTCGAACATTATCATGCGATGCTCGAACATTATGGCGAGCTGACCGGCGTCAACATGGCCCGCAAGCATATCGGCTGGTACACGCGCGGGCTGCATGGCTCGGCCGAGTTCCGCAACCGGGTGAACCAGGAAGCGAGCAGCGCCACGGTGCTCGCCATGTTGCGCGAATTCTACACTCCCTGGCTGTCGCGCGCCGCAGCCTGACGCGCGGGCGAGCCAAGCTGTTGTTGCCAAAGCGCAACAGAGGTTTGGCTTGGCCGAAAACTGTTGTATCGTTGCAACGATGACGGCTGCCCCGGCTTCCGACTCACGCCTGCCGCGCTGGCGCCGCACCCTGGCGGTGATCTGGCGCCGATCGCATTACATGCCGGCTGTCGAGCTGCTGACCCTGGCTGTGGCCATTGCCGTGGGCGTCGGCAGCTATTTCCTGCTCGATCGCCAGCCCAGCAATCAGCCGCTCACGCCGCCGCTCGTCGCTCTCCTGCTGGTCGCCAATCTGGTGCCGGCAATCGCCCTGCTCGTGCTGTGGGGGAGGCGGGTCGCGAAGAAGCGTGCAGCCCAGTCGCCTGTCGGCGGCGGCGGGCGGCTGCACGTCCGGCTGGTCGCGCTCTTCTCCGTGATCGCCGCAGTGCCGACCCTGCTGGTCGTGATCTTCGCGTCGCTGCTGTTCCAATATGGCGTCGAATTCTGGTTCTCGGACCGGGCGCGCGGCATGCTCGAAAATGCCGGCGAGCTGGCCCAGGGCTATTATCAGGAAAAAAGGCAAGACGTCGCCGCCGAGACGATCACCATGGCGGGCGACCTGCGCGACTATCTGGCCCAGGCGCGGTCCGACAGCCCCGAGTTCATCGAAGGCTATGGCTGGCAGGTGCTGTCGCGCGAGTTCAGCGAGTCCGCGATCGTCTCAATAGGGCCGGACGGCGTCGCGCGCACGCTGGCGATGGTGAACCCGGACGCGCGGCCGGTGGAGCGCCGGGTCTCGCCCGAAGTGGTCGGCCGGCTGGTCCGCGGCGAGAGCGTGGTGGTCACCGACAGTACCGACCGGATCGAGGCGGTGACGCGCCTGCAGCCCGACACAAACACATATCTCTACAACTCGCGCATTTCGGACCCCCAGGCGCTTGCCCAAACTGCGCGCGCCAAGGCGGTGCTGGCCGATTACGACGCGCTGCTCGAACGGTCGCGCGTGCTGCAGCTGCGCTTCAACGCGGCGCTGCTGCTCATCTCGCTGCTGATCGTCGGCGCGGCGGTGTGGATCGCCTTGCGCGTCGCCGACCGGCTTGTGCGGCCCGTGGGCGAGCTGGTCGATGCGGCGCGCAAGGTCACGGCCGGCAACCTGTCGGCGCGCGTCGCCACGCCGCGGGAGCGTGACGAGATCGGCACGCTCGCCAATGCCTTCAACCGAATGACACGGCGGCTGGAGGAACAGACGCAGCAGTTGGTCGGCGCGAACGATCTCCTCGACCGGCGACGCGCCTTCACCGAAGCGGTGCTGTCGGGCGTGACCGCAGGCGTGATCTCGGTCGACCCAGACCGCAGCATCCGGCTGATGAACAGCTCGGCGGCGGGCCTGCTCAAATCGGGCGACGACGCGGTCGGCAAGCAGCTCGACGAAGTCGCGCCCGAACTGGCCGCGATGCTGGGGCAGGACGATTGCGAGCAGGTCGTGCAGCTGACCAGCGGCGGCGAACCGCGTACGCTCGCGGTCAAGATCGTCGTGACCGAGCGTGGCTCCGTGCTGACCTTCGACGACATCACGCAGCAGCTGCTCGACCAACGCCGCGCCGCCTGGTCCGACGTCGCACGGCGGATCGCGCATGAGATCAAGAACCCGCTGACGCCGATCCAGCTCGCCGCCGAGCGGCTGCAACGGCGCTACGGCAAGGAGATCGCCAGCGACCGTTCCACCTTCGACCGTCTGACCGAGACGATCGTTCGTCAGGTCGGCGATCTCAGGCGCATGGTCGACGAATTCTCGTCCTTTGCGCGCATGCCAAAGCCCTTGTTCCGCGAAGAGCCCGTGGTGGATATCGGCCGCCAGGCCCTGTTCCTGCACGAGGTCGCGCACCCGAGCGTGCGCTTCACGCTCGACGCGCCCGAGCCGTCACCGCTGCTGGTCTGCGACCGCCGCCAGCTCGGCCAGGCGCTGACGAACGTCGTCAAGAACGCTGTCGAAGCGATTGAACGCAAAGAGGAGTCCGGCGGGCTTGTCGCGATGCGGATCGCGGAGCCGGATGCGCGGCGGCTGGTTATCGAAGTTGAGGATAATGGCGCCGGGCTGCCGGCCGAGCGGGGGCGGCTGTTCGAACCTTATATGACGACCCGCGTGCGGGGCACCGGCCTCGGCCTCGCGATCGTCAAGAAGATTGTCGAGGAGCATTTCGGCACGATCGAGCTGAAGGACAGGGAAGGGGGCGGCACCGTTGTTTGCATCAGCCTCGACCGTGAGGCGCTGGCCCCGCTCGCGGACAGCAACAGCGAAATCGAAGAAGAACGCGCGCCCATCGCGCTGAAACGGAGCTAGGAGTGGCCCTGGACGTACTCATCGTCGACGACGAGCAGGACATTCGCGATCTTGTCGCGGGCGTTCTTGAAGACGAAGGCTATTCGGCCCGCAGCGCCGCCGACAGCGATGCCGCGCTTGACGCGATCCGCGACCGGCGGCCCTCCCTTGTGCTTCTCGATGTGTGGCTGACCGGCTCGAAGCTCGACGGTCTCGAACTGCTCGACGAGATCAAGCGTCGCGATCCGTCGCTGCCGGTGCTGGTCATATCGGGGCACGGCAATCTCGACACGGCCGTGGCGGCGGTGCGCAAGGGCGCGGCCGACTTTATTGAAAAGCCCTTCGAGGCGGAGCGGCTGCTGCTGCTGGTCAGCCGCGCGACCGAGACCGAAAGGCTGCGGCGCGAGAACGCCAATCTGAAGGCCCAGGTCGGCGGCGGCGACGAGCTGACTGGGGCATCATCGGCGATCAACCAGGTTCGCGCGACGCTGAAGCGGGTTGCGGCCACCGGCAGCCGGGTGCTGATCACCGGTCCGGCCGGAGTCGGCAAGGAAGTCGCGGCGCGGCTGCTGCATATGTGGAGCCCGCGCGCCGAGGCGCCGTTCGTCGTCGTCAGCGCGGCGCGAATGACGCCGGAACGCGTCGAGGAGGAACTGTTCGGCGTGGAGGAAGGGGGCGAGCTTTCGCGGCCCGGCCTGCTCGAACAGGCGCATGGCGGCACGCTGTTCCTGGACGAGATTGCCGACATGCCGGTCACCACTCAGGCCAAGATCCTGCGGGTGTTGACCGATCAAAGCTTCGCGCGCGTGGGCGGGCAGCGAACAGTGAAGGTCGATGTGCGCGTCGTCTCCGCCACCTCCAAGCATCTGCCGGAGGAGATTTCGGGCGGCCGCTTCCGCGAGGACCTCTATTACCGGCTGAACGTGGTGCCGGTGCACCTGCCGCCCTTGGCCGAGCGCCGGGAGGATATCCCTTCGCTCGTCGATCATTTCGTCGCCCGCTATGCGTCGGAACGGCGCGTGCCGACGCCTGAGGTGGCGATGGACGCCATGGCGGCGCTACAGGCCTACGACTGGCCGGGAAATGTCCGGCAGCTGCGCAACATCGTCGAGCGGACCATTATCATGGCGCCGGGGGACCGGATCGGGCGGATCGATATCGACATGCTGCCGCCCGAAGTGCTGAGCGACCAGCCGCAACTCGCGTCCAACGCTGCCCAGACGGCGATGATGGGTGCGCCGTTGCGGGAAGCCCGCGAGACGTTCGAGCGGGAGTATCTACGCGTGCAGATCAGGCGATTTTCCGGGAACATCTCACGCACGGCGAGCTTCATCGGCATGGAGCGGTCGGCGCTGCACCGGAAGCTGAAGCTGCTGGGCCTCGCCGACAGCAAGGACGAAGATTGACAGCGACTCGACGCTCTGACGCTTTGCGGCTATGGAGCGGGCGCTTCCACAGGGGGAGCCGAGAAGCCGCCAACAAGAGCGGAGGCAAGCATGGCCGACAGGGTCAATAATCTTCAGGACATCTTCCTGAATTCGTTGCGCAAGTCGAAGACGCCAGTGACCATGTTCCTGGTCAAGGGCGTCAAGCTGCAGGGAATCATCACCTGGTTCGACAATTTCTCGGTCCTACTGCGCCGGGACGGAAACTCGCAGCTGGTCTACAAGCATGCGATCTCGACGGTGATGCCGGCCGGGCCGGTGGACCTTGCGCCAATCGAGAAGGCCTTTGCCGACGGGCAAAAAAAGGCAAACGGGCTGCAGGAAGTGTTCCTGAACGCAGTGCGCCGCAGCGAGGAGCCGGTGACTATGTTCCTGGTCAATGGCGTGATGCTGCAGGGCGATGTCGCGGCCTTCGACCTGTTCTGTCTGTTGCTGCGGCGCGAGAGCCAGACGCAGTTAGTCTATAAGCACGCCATCTCGACCGTGCAGCCCGCGCATCCGCTGAACCTGGCGGAAGAGCAGGCACAGTGGGAATAGCCGTTTAAGTCGGGGCGCCCGCTCCCTATCTGCACGCTATGACCGGTTTCCAACGCGACTATGACGAGTTCGCCCGCGGCGCGCGGGCGGTGATCGCCTATCCCGACCTGCGGAGTTCCGACGGGCGCGACACCGATGCGCGGCTGGACGAGGCAGCCGGTCTGGCCGAAGCGATCGGCATCGCGGTCGTCGAGCGGATTGCCTTTCGCGTGCGCGCGCCCAAGCCGGCGACCCTGTTCGGCAGCGGGCAGGTGGAGGAGATCGCGACAGCGGTCCGCGCGCATGAGGCGCAACTGGTGATCGTCGACGGTGCGATCACGCCCGTCCAGCAGCGGAATCTGGAGGAGGGGACCAAAGCCAAGGTCATCGACCGGACCGGCCTCATTCTCGAGATTTTCGGCGAGCGCGCGGCGACGGCGGAGGGCCGGCTGCAGGTCGAACTCGCGCATCTGGATTACCAGGCGGGCCGGCTGGTGCGCAGCTGGACTCACCTTGAGCGGCAGCGCGGCGGCTTCGGCTTCCTCGGTGGTCCCGGTGAAACCCAGATCGAGGCCGACCGCCGCCTGATCCGCGACCGCATGGCCAAGCTGCGCAAGGAACTGGAGACGGTCAGCCGCACGCGCACGCTGCATAGGGAACGGCGCAAGCGAGCGCCCTGGCCGGTCATCGCGCTGGTCGGCTACACCAATGCCGGCAAGTCGACGCTGTTCAACCGGCTGACGGGTGCGGACGTGATGGCGGAGAATCTGCTGTTCGCGACGCTGGATCCGACGATGCGGCAGATCTCGCTGCCAGGGCTGGACAAGGCGATCCTGTCGGACACGGTGGGGTTCGTCTCGGACCTGCCGACGCAGCTCGTCGCGGCGTTCCGCGCCACCCTGGAGGAAGTGATCTCGGCCGACTTGATCGTCCATGTCCGCGACATCGCGCACCCGGACTCCGATGCGCAGCGGGCCGATGTCGAGCGGGTGCTGGCCGAAATTGGTGCCGAGGCGCCGAAGATCGAGGCGTGGAACAAGCTCGACAGCCTCGACGCCGAGCAGCGGTCGCTGATCGAAGCGGATGCGGCGCGCCGGGAGGATGTGGTGCTGATCTCCGCGCTCAGCGGGGAGTGCGTCGAGCGGCTGACCCGCATGGTTTCCGACCGCTTAACCACGGCCAATCGCGTGCGGCATATCGAGCTGCCGCTGACCGAAGGCGCCGCCGCGGCCTGGCTGCACGAGCATGGCGAAGTGATCGGGCAGGAGACGATCGACGGCGACCGCATCGCCTACGATGTGCGCCTGTCGGATGCCGAATATAGCCGCTTTCAGGCGCGTTCCTTCGCCTGACGCCAGAGCGCTTCTTTCTCATCGAGGGTGCGGCTGACGAAATCGACATCCATTTCTTCCATCGTCCGGAAGCGCTGCTCGAACTTGGCATTCGCCTTGCGTAAGGCAGCTTCCGGGTCGATCTTCAGATGGCGTGCGAAGTTGGCGACGGCGAAGAGCAGGTCGCCGACTTCTTCCTCCAGTGCCTCGGGCAGCGCCGAGGCGATCTCGTCCAGTTCCTCGAGGATCTTCTCGCGGGCGCCGCTTGCGTCCGGCCAGTCGAAACCGGTGAGGGCGGCGCGCTTCTGCAGCTTCTCGGCACGGAGCAGCGCCGGCAGTGCGGACGCGACGCCGGCGAGCGCGCTCGGATCGTCCTTTCCGGCGCGCTCGGCGGCCTTAACGGCTTCCCAGCCGGGCGACGCGCCATCGCCGAACACATGCGGGTGGCGGCGCTCCATCTTGTCGGAGACAGCGGTCAGCACGTCGGCAAGATCGAACCGCCCGAGTTCCTCGGCCATGCGGGCGTGGAAGACGACCTGGAGCGCAAGGTCGCCAAGCTCGTCCTTCAACGCATCGAGATCGTCGCGCTCAATCGCGTCGGCGACTTCATAGGCTTCCTCGATCGTATAGGGTGCTATGGTCGCGAATGTCTGCTGCACGTCCCATTCGCAGCCACGCTCCGGATCGCGCAGCCGGGCCATGATCGCGGCGAGCCTTTGGAGCGCGAGAGGGGCTGATTTCTCGTCCATGTATAGTCCCGATAATATACATTATGTAAAGTGAGAGTGCGGCTGGGTTTGTCATCCACGGCTGTGCGGCTCCAGCACCAAAGTCCGCCCTTCGACCCGCCAGCTGCCCAGCGACGTCAGAAAGTTCATGCCGAGCACATTCACTTCGCCGAACGCGGGCGACACGACGGCGGCCATGTCGCGCACGGTGATCGGACCTAGGTTGAGCGTCTCCATCCTGGCACGGCGGGCCTGCACCGCGCCATTCGCCGTCTGGATCACGATCGGCATGCCAGCTTCGTCGATCTGCAGCCCGGCCGCAGCTGCGGCGCGTGCCGACAGCGCGTTCGTCGTCGCGCCGCTATCGACCAGGAAGCGGACCTGGGTGCCGTTCACGCGGGCGCGCACCCAGAAATGCCCGTCTTCGGACATCGGCACGCGCAACGTGTCGCCGACGGTCTGGCCGCGCTCCCCCAGCAGATCGCCGGTGACCCGCTGACCGACCGCGCCGAGTTCGCCCCGATAGCTATAGCCGACCAGGATCACGGCGAAGATCAGCATCCAGCCGGCCACCATCCGCGCCACGTCGCCAAGCGGCAGCCGCCGCGACAAGAGGCTGGATCCCACGAGCACCAGCATCATCGCGGCGGCGGCTAGTTGGGCGCTATCGTCGCCGCTCACAGGGTAATCACCTGATTGTCGTAGGCCGGCTCGATGCCTGATGGAAGTTCGGCGAGCAGGCCTCTGTAATCCATGGAATTATCCATGTGCGTCAGCAGCGTTCGCGCGGGCCTCAGCTCGGCCGCCCAGGCGAGCGCCTCGGCAAGATGCGGGTGCGTCGGGTGCGGCCGGCGGCGCAAGGCATCGACGATCCACAGATCGACGCCGGCATAAAGCGCGCGCATGGCATCGGTCATCTTGTGGAAGTCCGTTGCATAGGCCGCCGAGGCGCCATCGGCGTCGAAGCGAAGGCCCGCCGAGGTGATCGAACCGTGCGGCTGATCGACGGTGCTCACCTCGATGTCGCCGATCGTCAGCCGGTCCGGCAGTTCCGCCAGGCTCGCGGTCGCTGGATAACCGTCGGCGCCTTCGAAGACGTAGTCGAAGCGTCGCATCAGCACGGCGATGGTGGCCGGCCGCGCGAAGCCGGCGATCGGAGCGCCGGCATTATGGTAAAGCTGGCGTAAATCGTCGAGGCCATGGACGTGATCGGCATGGTCGTGCGTCCAGATTACCGCATCGACATGCCCCACTCCCGCATCGAGCAGTTGCATGCGGAGGTCCGGTGAGGTGTCGACCAGGATGCGGGTGCGTTCGCTCTCGACCAAGATAGAGACGCGGCGGCGGGCATTCTTCGGTTCACCCGGATCGCAGCTGCCCCAGTCATTCCCGATCCGCGGCACGCCTGAAGATGTTCCGCAGCCGAGGATCGTGACCTTCACGCACCAACCTTGCTGAATAGCGTGCGGAAGTTGGCCGTGGTGGTCTCCGCCAGCGCTTCGACGCTGGTGCCGCGCAGTTCGGCCAGATAACGCGCCGTGTCGGCGACGAATGCTGGTTCGCACGTCTTGCCCCGATGCGGCACCGGCGCGAGGAAGGGCGCGTCCGTCTCGATCAGCAGCCGACTCTCGGGAATGCGGCGCGCGGTCTCCTGCAAATCCTTGGCGTTCTTGAACGTGACGATGCCCGACAGCGAGATATAGAGGCCGAGGTTCAATGCCTTGTCGGCGAAAGCTCCGCTGGCGGTGAAGCAGTGGATAACACCCGTATAACCGCCCTTCCCCATCTCGTCAGCGAGGATTTCGGCTGTGTCCTCCTCAGCGTCGCGGGTGTGAACGATCAACGGCAGGCCGGTCTCGCGCGCCGCCGCGATGTGCGCGCGGAAGCTCGCCCGCTGCCGGTCGCGGTCGCTGTGATCGTAGTAATAATCGAGGCCAGTCTCGCCGATCGCGATCACCTTCGGATGCGCGGCCTTGGCGACGAGCTTGGCGGTGTCGACGTCGGGGTGGGCATCGGCCTCGTGCGGGTGGATGCCGATCGAGGCCCAGATGTCCGGATCCGTCTCCGCCGTTCCGACGATCGCGTCCCACTCGCTCTCGCGCGTCGAGATGTTGAGCATCGTGGCCACGCCGGCCGCCCGCGCCCGCGCGATCGTGCCGGCCTGATCCTCGACCAAGCCCTTATAGTTCAGGTGGCAGTGGCTGTCGGTGAACATCAGGCCGGCAGCTCGAGGCGCGGGAAGATCGGTGCGGGAGTCTGGAGCGCCGCGGTGTCGATCCAGCTCCGGTCGGCAAGGTCGGCATAATTGCGGCCCATTGCTCCGAGCAGATCGAGCAGCCGGTCAGACGAGGCAGGGATTACCGGGCGGATGGCGATTGCCAAGTCGCGGATCGCCAGCACCAAGGTGCGGAGCACCGCCTCCATCCGCTCGGGATCGGTCTTGCGCAGCGCCCAGGGCGCCTGAGCATCGACATATTGGTTGCAGGCGAAAACCGCCCGCATCCAGGCCTCGCACCCTTGCGCCAGCGCCAGCTCCTGGAAGGCAGCAGGAAGTTCCTCGCGGCAGGCTCGTGAGACGGTCTCCAGGAGCTGGCGGTCGGCGGGATCGGCCCTCCCCTCGCCCGGCATGCGGCCGAGGTTCTTGGCGATAAAGCTCAGCACGCGCTGGGCGAGATTGCCGAAGCTGTTGGCAAGATCGGCATTGGCGCGGGTGACGATGGCTTCGTCGGAATAGCTGCCGTCCTGCCCGAAATTGACCTCGCGCAACAGAAAATAGCGCAGCGCGTCGACACCATAGCGCTCGGCGAGTTCTATCGGATCGACGACATTGCCGGCCGATTTCGACATCTTCTCGCCGCGGTGAAGCAAGAAGCCATGCGCGAAGACGGACTTGGGCAGCGGAATGCCGGCCGACATCAGGAAAGCCGGCCAATAGACCGTATGGAAGCGGGTGATGTCCTTGCCGATGATGTGGACATTGGCGGGCCAGAAGGGCGCCTCACCCGGATAGCCGACGCCGGTCAGGTAAGAGGTCAGTGCATCCACCCAGACATACATGACGTGACCGTCCGAACCCGGTACCTTCACGCCCCAGTCGAAGCTGGTGCGGGACACGGACAGGTCGGCCAATCCCCCCTCGACGAAGCGCAGCACTTCGTTGCGCCGGCTCTCCGGGCGAATAAAGTCAGGATTGGCTGCATAGTGATCGAGCAGGGGCTGTTGGTATTTGGTCAGGCGGAAGAACCAGGTCTCCTCGACCGTCCATTCGACGGGGGTCCCTTGGGGAGACAGCTTCTGCCCCCCTTCCCCTACGATCAGCTCCTTTTCATCGTAGAACGCTTCGTCGCGGACCGAATACCAGCCTTCATACCGGCCGAGATACAGGTCGCCATTCGCCTCCATCGCCTTCCAAATCGCGCGGCTGGCCTCGTGATGCGCAGCTTCGGTGGTGCGAATGAAGCGGTCGAAGCTGATGTTAAGTATCCGATCCATCTCCCGGAAATAGCCTGACATTTCATCGGCAAGCGCCTGCGTCTCGACGCCGCGGTCGCGGGCGGTCTGGGCCATTTTCAAGCCATGTTCGTCAGTGCCGGTCAGGAAGAAGGTCTCTCGCCCCATCATCCGCTGGAAGCGCGCGATTGCGTCGGTGGCGATCGCTTCATAGGCATGGCCGATATGTGGACGGCCGTTCGGATAGGCGATGGCAGTGGTGATGTAGAAGCGTTCGGCCATGGCTCAGCCTTTAGCGGCTGAGCCACCTTGGGCAAGCGCGGCCACATAGGAGCCGAGCTGAAACACGGTTGCCTGCGGATCGAGCGACAAGCCGATCGCGCCGGCGGCGAGTTCGCGCGCCTTGCCCCAGCTGCCGAGTGCCTGTTCGAGCGCAGGGCCATGCCGATCCTTGGCCTGAGCGGCGATAAAGGCAGGTGCGCGCTCCAGAAAGGCCTCATAGCGCGGCTGGGCCGACTTGGCCGCCAGCGCCTTGGCGAGCGACACGCGCGTGGCGTTGTTCGGGTCGCCGGTGCTGGCGAGTTGCTCCAGCGCGGCATCAAGCGCGCCGATGTCCAGCCCGGCGAAACGGAGCGCCTGCCCCGGAGCCCCATCCCCGATTTTCACGAGCGCGTCGATTTCGGCGGCCCCTGCTTCGGGCAGCTGCGCCTGGAGCACCGCTCGCATGTCCGCGTCGTTCAGGGGATTGAAGCGGAGAGTGCGGCAGCGGGAGCGGATGGTGGGCAGCAGCCGGCCCGGCATGTGGCTGACCAGGAAGAAGACGGTGCCCGCGGGCGGCTCCTCCAGGCTCTTCAGCAGCGCGTTGGCGGCGCCGCGTTCCATATCGTCTGCGGCATCGATGACGATCGCACGGCGTCTGGACAGTGAGGGCGCAACCGACAGGATGCGGTCGAGCCACCTGATCTGCAGCACCTTGATGTTCCGGCCGAGCGCCTCGTCGCCCTTGCGCTCGTCCACCGGCAGCACTTCGTCCGGTTTCTTCCACACCTCGCGTTCGACGAGGCGGTAATCGGGGTGGCTGCGCGCGGCGAACAGCTTGGCGATGCGGTGCTCCGAATCGACAGAGAGCCCCTCCCCTGCGAGCGAAGGGTCCGCCGCTTCGGCGAGCAGCCGCAGCGCGGCGGCCTTGGCAAAGCTCGCCTTGCCGACGCCCTTGGGACCGACGAGCAGCCAGGCATGGTGCAGTCGCTCGCCGCGCATGGCGTTTAGAAAGGCGCCAGCCTGCGCGTCGTGCCCGCGTAGCGGCGTCATGACAGCAGGTCCTCCAGTGCTGCCAGGAGCCGCCCTGTCACCTGCTCGGCCGTGCCGGATGCATGGATCAGGCGCACCCGCCCGGGTTCCTGGTCGGCGAAGGACCGGAAGGCGTTCACGACTGCCTTGTGGAAAGCCTCATTCCGGCCGCCGATGCGATCTGCCTCGCCGCCATCGCGGGCATGGGCGCGGGCCGCAGCCTCTGCGTCCGCCAGGTCGAGGACGAGCGTACGGTCGGGCAGGAAGCCACCGCTGCCGGTCCTGTGAAGTTCGAGGATAGCCTGGTCACCCAAGCCGCCCGCATAGCCCTGATAGGCGCGCGAGCTGTCGAGGAAGCGGTCGCAAATCACCCATTGCCCAGCCTGGAGAGCAGGCCGGATCGTCTTCGCCACGTGATCCGCGCGGGCGGCCGCGAACAGCAATGCCTCCGAAGGTGTGGACCAGCGGTCTCCTTCCCCCTCCAGCAACAGGGAGCGGATCGCTTCGGCGCCTTCGCTGCCGCCAGGCTCGCGGGTCAGCACCACCTCCAGGCCCCGGTTGCGCAAGGCGTCGGCCACCCGCTGCGCCTGGGTCGACTTGCCGACACCCTCCCCGCCTTCGAGGGTGATGAACCTGCCGCTCAAGCGAAGAAGGAGGTGAGGCCGGCCCAGATGCGGCCGAAAAAGCCCGCTTCGCCGACATCGCTATCGGCGACCAGCGGCATGGTCTGGGGCGGCGTGTCGGGCGTCGAGACGACCAGGTCGGCCACATGCTGGCCCTTCTTGATCGGGGCCTTGAGCGGCCCGTTATAGACGACCTTGACCTGGATGTTGGACGCAGCGCCGGCGGGAAGCGTCACGGCGAGGTTGCGGGGAGCGACCAGCCCGACCTGATCCTCGTCGCCCAGCTGCACGTCCGCGGTCTCTACCCGCGCGCCCTGCTTGAACAGCGGCTTCGCCTGCCACGCCCGGAAGCCCCATTCCATGAAGCGGACGGACTCGGCGATGCGCTGGTTGAAGCTGGTCAGGCCGGATACGACCATCACCAGCCGGCGGCCATTCTGTTCCGCCGAGCCGGTGAAGCCATAGCCGGCCTCCTCGGTATGGCCGGTCTTGAGACCGTCGGCGCCGGCAACGCGGCCGAGCAGCGGGTCTCGGTTCGCCTGCGTGATCGGCGCGCCGCCGCCCAGCGTCTTGCCCCAGGTGAACTCGGTCTTGGTGTAATATTTCTTGTAGAGCTGCGGATGCTCGCGGATCGTCGCGGCCGCCAGCTTGGCAAGATCGCGCGCGGTCACCTGAGTGCAGCCTTCGTCGGGCCAGCCGTTCGAGTTGCAGAAGCGGCTGCCTGTCATGCCAAGCTTCTTGGCCGCCTGGTTCATCCGCTCGGCAAAGGCCTGCTCGGTGCCGGCGATCCCCTCGGCGAGCACGACCGAGGCGTCGTTCCCGGACAACACGACGATGCCGTTCAGCAGGTTCTCGACCGAGACCTGTTCGTTGGGGCTGAGGAACATGGTCGAGCCGGCTGCTGGTCCGTGCCAACGCTGCCACGTCTCCGGCCGCACCTGAAACGCCTGGCCTTCCTTCAGTTCGCCCCTCTTGATCATGTCGAAGGCGACATAGACCGTCATCATCTTCGCCATCGAAGCGGGCGGCATGCGGCGGTCGGCGTCCTTGGCATAGAGCTCCGCGCCCGACGACAGGTCGATCATATAGGCGACCGGCGCCGGCGTCTCGAACGGCGGGGCAGCGGCGACGGTGGGGGTGGCGAGCGCGACCAAAAAGATCGAACCGGGCAGATAGGGCTTCATTCGGATACTCACGATGCTTGGGCGACTTCGTCGGCCAGCAGTCCTACCGAAAGCGCGTAGAAATTGGAGCAGTTATAATCGAGGATCGCGCGATAGTTGCTCGTGAGCAGGTAAGCGGTCGCGCCGGGGCCGTCCGGCTCTAGCAGGGTCACCAGCTCAGTGTCGCGCAGCCGCTGCCCGCCGGTCTGCACCACGCCGCGGCTGCGCCACTCCGCCACGGTCATCCAGCGGCTGTGCCGTTCATGGACGCGCGGGCAGCGGGGCGAGGTGATCTTGCCGACGATGGCGCGGCGGTCAAGATAAGGTGGCGCGCTCGCGGCCACACCCCAAGGCCGCCCCGGCCGCCAACCCGAGCTCACGAAATAATTGGCGATGGAGGCGAGCGCATCGGCCTCGGACGTCCAGATATCGGCGCGGCCATCGCCATCGCCGTCGCGCGCCAGGCGGAGATAGACGCTCGGCAGGAATTGCGGATAGCCGGTTGCGCCGGCCCAGCTGCCCTTCAGGCGCTCGCGCGGCACGCCGCGGTCCATCATCTTGAAGGTCGCGATCAGTTCGGTCGTGAACAGCTCGCGCCGACGTCCCTCATAGGCGAGGCTCGCCAGCGAACGCGGCAGGTCGAAATCGCCGGTGTAGGAGCCGTAGTTGGTCTCATGCCCCCAGATGGCGATCATGATTTCCTCGGGCACGCCGGTCCGCGCCTCGACTTGGGCGAGCAGCGGCCGCAGCGCGCGGTATTTGGCACGGCCGCGATCGATCCGCGCCCGGTCGACATGCTTGACCCGGTAAGGCGCGAAAGCCGGGATGGACGTGGATGGGGGGCCAGCCGGGTTGCCGCCCGGCTGGGCCTGGTCGAGCGCAACCACGCGCGGATTGAAGGTCAGGGTCGGCAGCACCTGATCGAGAGTGCGGGCGCTGACGCCCTCCCGCAGCGCCTGCTGCCTGACTCTTCCCAGAAACTCCTGAAATCCCGCGTCGTCCTGTGCCGCGACGGGTGCTCCTACACCGAGCAACATCGCGGCGGCGGCAACAAATCTACGCATCGCCGTCACCTCTTCCCGCTTCTTAAGTGCCACAAGGCTCTTACGGCGCAACAGAGAAATCTTGCGTCCCGTTCCCGAAGCGATAAGCGGCCCTGACGGAGAGATGGCCGAGTGGTTTAAGGCAGCGGTCTTGAAAACCGCCGTGGGTGCAAGCCCACCGTGGGTTCGAATCCCACTCTCTCCGCCACTTCCACGTTTTCGCCCATTCGCCAGCATCCGGTTTAGCCTAGCCTATCCAGAGGGCTGGCGGCATTTCCGTTCGCTCCCGTCCATTGCCGTTTGTTGGCAACCGCGCTACAGTGTGGGGAAGGATGTGGGGACAGCGAAGTGGGAAAGCTAACCGCAACGGCAGTCAAGGCGCTGGTGAAGAAGCCCGGCCGGCATGGCGACGGAGATGGGCTGTTCCTGGAGGTGGGCCGCACGGGCGCTGCATCATGGATAGTGCGGGTGCAGAAGGACGGCCGGCGGCGCGACATAGGGCTTGGCAGCTTCAGCAAGGTTCCGCTCTCCCTCGCTCGCGACCGGGCCGCAGAGGTGCGAGCGCAGGTTGAGACCGGGCTGGACCCGGTGCTGGAGCGGCAGAAGGCGGCGGGTGTCCCCACGTTCCGCGTGGCAGCCGCAATGGTGCATGCCGAGCACAAGAAGGGCTGGAAGAACGGCAAGCATCGCGGCCAGTGGCTGACAACGCTGCAAACCTATGCCTTCCCGGTCTTTGGCGATCTGCCGGTGAACAAGATTGAGACCGGTCACGTTCGTGACGTGCTGGGGCCGATCTGGCTCGACAAGGCGGAGACCGCCCGCCGCGTCCGGCAGCGGGTCGGGACGGTGCTGGACTTTGCCGTGGGCAAGAACTGGCGAGCCCATCCGATCGACATGCGAGCCGTAGCAAAGGCGCTTCCTCGCCAGCCGAAGAACAACGGGCGATTCGAAGCAATGCCCTACCCTGAGGTTCCGGCCTTCCTTCAAAGCCTGCGCGAGCGGACCAGCATGGGGCGGCTCGCACTTGAGGCGCTGATCCTAACTGCCGTCCGCTCTGGCGAGGTTCGTGGCGCGCGCTGGAGCGAGTTGGACCTGGAGGCGGGTCTCTGGACCATTCCGGCCGATCGCATGAAGGCGGGCAAGGAGCATATCGTGCCGCTCTCTCCTGAGGCTCTGGACGTGTTCAGACGGGCCAAGGCGCTGCGGCTAGCCGATTGCGGGCTGGTGTTCCCGGGCTTGAAGCGCGGCCGGCCACTCAGCGACATGACGCTGACGAAGGTGCTGCGCGACGCCGGCCGTACAGAAACGACGCACGGCTTTCGCTCTAGCTTCCGCGATTGGGCAGCGGAGCAGTCGAATATGGCTGGCGAGATTGCCGAGGCGGCGCTCGCGCATGCGATCCCGAACAAGGTTGAGGCCGCTTACCGGCGAACGAACTATCTGGAAAAGCGGCGCGAGCTGATGGGGCGTTGGGGGCGGTTCTGCATCATCCAGGAAGGCAAGTTGGTGCATCTTCGGCGCCTATGAAACCTGCATGGCTTGGCCTAGACGCAGAAGGCGTTCGGCGCTTTGCTGATCAACTGCCGCTTTCAGATGAGCAGCGGCGATGGCTGATTTCTGAGCTCTTCATCCAGCTGGGATTAGATGCGCAGGGGCGGCCATTTGCCGACCGCTACCGATCCGAGGGCTCTCGGTGCAGCGGCGACATCACCTACAGAGAGTGGGCGCGAGGCGACGGCCTAACTAAGCGCTACCTTAGAGAGCCCATCTACTCCGGCGACTTCGAGATAAACGAACGTAGAGAGCGGAAGAAGCGTAAAAGACGGCTGAAGCGCGCGCCCTTTAGCGACGATGCTAGACAGATAAGATGGCAGCTGGACCGTTTTCTGTGGGCGTTCGGCTGTCTCAGGGTAGGTTATAGTGAATGGGTGCTGCCACCTGGAGCATGCGAGCCTTACGCCGGCGTGTGGTGGTACAATCAAGAGATTGAGCTCGCGTTGCAGAATGCAGAGTCACAATGCGAAGCTGGTGAGCCACAACGCGCAGCCTACCATGCGTTGCGTGCCGGCCAGCTCTTTGCCGAGATAGCACTCCGAGCGGCGCACAATGAGTTCTTCGAAAAACAGAAGGCAATTCACGAGGCTCAAGTTGAAAGCGCCAGAAGCAGACGGCGGCAATCCGACGAAGAGCGAAGGGAGACCGTGCGAAAATACATGCTCGAAGGTGATAAACCAACGGAGGCTGCTCGGAATGCTGCGCTTGAACTAGGTGTGTCTATGACTACTGTGCGTAAGGCTTTCCCGAGTTCCCACTTGCCGGAGACTCCAGACTTTTGATGCACATGTAGTGAGTGCACTGACTTCCGGTTGCATCTCTCCAGCGTCCACAATGCAATCTAGCACTCGGCGTGGACACTGGAGGACAAATGGAAATCCTACTTTGCCCTCCCGATGCGGCTAGGGCTCTCGGTCTAGGCCGCTCCAAGGTTTACCAGCTCATCAGCGAGAATCGGCTGGAAACTGTGCAGATTGGGCGCAGACGCCTTGTGCGAGTAGAAAGCCTGCGCGCTCTCGCGTCCGGAGAGGCAGGCCATGCTTGAGGCTGATAGAGCTGCGCCCGGGACAAGTAGGCCGGTCCCGAGCGCAGGTAGCGGGAGTGACAAAACAACCGCCAGAGATGGCAGCTACCACAGTGGAGCGGCGGGGTCCAACGCCCCGCTAGAGGTGATCAGCCCTGTTCTCGAATGCGAGAGCCGCCGGCACGTCTGGCGGATTGGGCCTTCAGATTACCAAGGGCGGAAGCGACTAGGTTTCTGGCCCTGGTATCGCGACACGGATGGCAAACTGAAGCCCGGTCGCGGTGGCTTTTTCATGCCGCTGGAGCGGATTCCTGAGCTGATCGACGTGCTGCACCAGATCGACACTCAGCGCGGTCCACCGACCGGCTAACCGGCGGACCAGTTGAGGGGAGCGGCTTTCCGGTCGCTCCCCTCTCCTTTCGCGAGCAATCTTGAAACTTACGACGGGAGGCGGACTCGTGGCTCTCGCCCGGCGCTCGCGTGCGGACAGGAATGGCGGTTTTCAGCCAAAGGCCGAAGTTGGCCCACCCCTTGCTAATATACATGATCTTTTAAGTGTGGTGCCCACTTCGCCTGCTCTCAAGCGGAACGGCTGGGGTGGCGATCGCAACCGTGCCGGCCGCATCTCGACTGAGCTGACGGAAAAGCAGGTCGCGGCCACCTTCGCGGCGGCAGACCGGGCGCTGGCGATCGGCCTTCCGTTCAATCGATTCATTACCCTTCATCTGGAGGCAATTGGCTACTCCGATTCTGAGGCGGGCACGGCGATCGGCGGCTACCTGAAGCTGGTGGGGGACTTCCTGGCGAGGCGCGGTTTGAGCACTGCCTGGAGGTATATTCGCGAGAATGACGAAGGCGACGGCCGCAAGGGCTCGCACGTCCATATTTACCTGCATTGGCCGGCCGGCCCTTCGTTCGGCAAACTCCAACAGAAATGGGTGCGAAACCTGGCTGGCAAACAGACGCCGCGCCGGTCGGTGCGAACAAGGCGCATTGGGGGCACTGCAAGCGCCTGGGACGCCGCTCCAGCGCTTTACCGCGCCAACCTGCACAAAGTGCTTTGCTACGGCCTGAAAGGCGCTCCTGAGGCCGTGGCGAGGCTCTACGGGCTCGACCGGCATGGCGAGGGCGGCCGGATCATCGGCAAGCGCTGCGGACAGAGCCAGAACCTGGGAGGGGGCTCTCTAAAGTAGAGAGAAATAGAGAGTGGGAAACCAACGCCGCCGGCCGCCTGAGCGCTAACACAGTTTTTTCGTCAACGGGGGCGGGCCCCGGTCGGAATGTCCGCAAGCGACCCATTGCTGCCTTTCGCAGGCCGTGCTTTTTGACACTTCGAATAGGAGGTGCGGAAGATCGTGAAACATGAGCCGGTGCCGGAGAGGGGCGAGTGAGGGCGTTGGGGCTCGTCCTCTATGGCCTAGCCGTGTTGCCAGTCCTATTTGCCCTGTTCGCTGCTTGGTATGCGCTCAGTTGGGGCACTCATCCGGGCGGGCTGGTCGTGCTCTATGGCATCGCGGGCGTCGTCTCGTGGGCACTGTGGTTCTCCGGACGAGTGTTGAGGCATAAGCCGGTGGAGAAGCTGGAGTGACCGTGGAGCAGCAGGCCAACTCGATTTTCGTGGTCGCGATCTTGCTGTGGTTTACGGTCCCGGCTTGGCTGGTGATCAACAAGCGGTTTCTCAGCGCTGGTTTCATTGGTGTGTTCGCTGCGATCATGCCCCTACTTTGGCAAGGCTGGTTCACCGACTCCGAGGCGAAAGGCTTCCATCTGCTGGCAATCCTGCTCTTGCCTGGCGCACTGCTGGCGGTCGCGATAGGCGTGCTCGTTTGGTTATACCGCATCGGGCGCTACATCTGGCAGTGCACTCGGTTGTGTTTGTAAGCTACAGCACGCTACTTCAGTGCCTGGCTGGTTAGCGGTGGGCCAGCGTCCGCTCCCAACCATAGCGGGCTTTGACGAAGGCAGCAGACGGAACCGGCTTTCTACTTTTCAAAACCTCAGATGGTATGAACGGTTGCCCAGGCTACTCCCTTTGCCGATCGCCTTTGGAAGCGCCAACTAGGCGACATTACGTTTGGCCAAGCGCCTTCGAAGGATGGTAGCGGGTTTCAGGACCAGTAACGTCCGCTACCCACCCTTAGCCGACATTCCAGAGGTAGCTGGCAGCAACGGCGGCCAAGCGCCCTTCCTGGCCGTTCCACGCAGGCCGGCTGCACGTCCAATCGGGCCTTTGAAGCAGACATGCAAAGCGGTGAGCGAGGCGCGGAAAGTGGACGTGAGTTCAACTACTCTGTCGCTTCTGGCTGTTTGTCGATGTTGCTTGGGTGTTCGCAGACCAAGCCGCGCCCTTCGGAAGGCGCAAGCTAATGGTTTGTCTGCGATCGCCGGGATCGCGCCATGGTCGGAGATCTTTTCGAATGAAAGATGCCGCAAGTCTGCTCGCCCTGACACTTCTACTTGCAGAAACTGTGGCCGTTGCACAGCAGGCGCCCGTAGCGAAGGACGCCGAGGCCGCGGCAAGCTCCAACATGTCGGGCCTGCACATCTCGGCCAAACAGGAGGTGGTCGAGAACATCGCGGTGGCCGCCGAAACGATGTACGTGGAGCCGGCAGCGGGCGCAAAGCTGGCGCAGCACCTCCGGGAACGGCTCGGCACCGGCGCTTACGATATGCACGCCGATCCGGCAGGCTTCGCCGCCGCGCTAACGAGCGACCTGCGCTCGGTGGTGCCGGACCTTCATCTGAGAGTGGCTTACGAGCCGAACAGGAGTGCCTCGACCGGGCCGATGCAGCCACGCCGCTATAGTGCCGACGGCGCATCGGCTCCGCGCATGATGGCGCGCATCGACGGAAGGAGTAACGACGAGATTGCGCGGACGAACTTTGGCTTTGATCGGGTGGAGCGGCTGGAGGGCAATGTCGGCTATCTGAAGCTGACCAGGCTCGTGCCGCCGGACTTGTCCCGACCCACTGCCGAGGCAGCAATGGCGTTTCTTGCTCACTCCGACGCGGTGATCATCGATGTTCGAGGTGTGCCCGGTGGCTCTCCCGAACTGGTCCGCTTGCTTCTCGGGCACTTCGTTGAGAAACCGCTGCGGCTCCTTACAACATACGACCGACCGAGCAGCACCACGGAAGAGATCTGGACTGCGGAGGTAACGTCGGGACGGTTGGCCGGCGTGCCGCTCTATGTGCTCCAGGACCGCACCACCGCCTCGGCTGCCGAAATGCTTGCGTATATCGTGCAGCGCCGCGGCCTTGGCACTGTTGTTGGCGAGACAAGCAGGGGGGCGGGCAACGGTGGGAACATGATCGAGGTGGGAAGCGGAATATCCTTCTTCCTGCCTCAGCGGCGAGTGACCGACGGGCCAGGCTGGGAGGGCACCGGCGTGACACCGGACCTTCTTGTCGCCGCCGCCGGCGCGCGGGACGCCGCCCACCGGGCAGCGCTCGACGCCCTCAGATCCCGTCGCGCATCCGGGCAGCCTGCGGCGAAGATCGGTGCGGCCGAAGCAAGCCGGGCCCTCAGGTCGCCCGCAAGCGCTACCGCCAAGTAGCTCTGGACGTCCTCTGATCCCGCTTTCCGCCCATAGTTGCCCAAACGTCGGGCCTGAACGGACGACCGGAAACGACCCATCTCGGCCATTCGTTCAGCGTCGAGGAGATTTTCAGTGCAGCGCTCCGATAGTCAAGCCACGCACCCCAGCACGCCGGTCAACGGACGATCTGCGGTCGGGGTGCGATCTCATGGAGTGCCTCAAAATGGGACTGGCGAGAGCTTTCCTTTGAGGCAGCACGCAACTAAGGAGCAGTTAACGATAAAAGTGGTCGCACGTGTCTACAGGGGAGTTCCAGTCATGCGATTAAGTGCTTTTTGCGCGAGCCTTGCGGCCGCGTCCGTGTTCCTCACAGGTTCGGCTTATGCTGCCAACGTCGCTTCCAGCACCTTCGATGTTGGAGCCGAAGGTTGGCAGGTGGGCGAGTTTCAATCTCTCGGCGCGACATCTGGCGTAACTTACAACAGTGTGCGTCAGGACATCGAGACAAGCGACGTGTTCAGCTACAATGCATTTGTCGCCCCAACCGCGTTCCTGGGCGACAAGTCCGCGGTTTTTGGGGGCACGTTCCGGTTCGAATTGTCGGACAGCTTGAACGACGGTTTTGCAGCGTCACCCTTCACACTTATTGGCAATGGCCAGGCGCTCTATGCAAAGGGGAGTGTGGTCCCAAGTACCGACCCGTTGGCCAAGACTACCTATTCGCTGACCCTGATCGGGTCCAACTTCGGCACATCAGACGGTGGCGCAGGTACTGTGAGCGATGCAACCCTCCAGTCAGTTCTGGCTAATCTACAGCGGGTCGCGATCAATGCTGACTGGCGCTCAGGCGCTGACTTCGTGACGCTCGATAACGTTTACCTGTGCACGACCGGAGCCTGCGGTGCCGTGACACCGCCTCCTGGTGTCCCGGAACCGGCAACCTGGGCGATGATGCTAAGCGGCTTCGGCCTGCTCGGCGCCGCAGCGCGTCGCCGCGCCCGCAGTTCAGTCACCTGCGCTTAGGCTCCCCCGCACAAGCGTAGGTAGCGCCGTCGGTGGAAACGCTGGCGGCGCTCTTTCGTTTTCTGCTTTCGACCCATTTCGGGCATTCCGCTGAGATCTCTCGTGCGAGGTGATCAGAGCTTAGCGTGTGCCTCGAAGGTTGAGCTGCCCCACTTCAGGAATCATCGGCTTATGCAAGCACTAGGGCGACGGCGCGTGATGAGCTAATCTGTAGCTAGGAGACGAGTCGGGATCCGGCCGTCTTTGCAGCAGGGGGATAAGATGAAGCGATATACTGCGGCCTTTGCCGCGCTCAGCGCGTTGACCGCGCCTGCTTACGGCAACTTACTGACCAATGGCAGTTTCGAAGCTCGCGCAGTTACAGCGGCAGACAATTGCTTGGGATTTGCCTGGTGCGTACGCAGCTTTGCGAGCACGCCAGGCTGGACCCAGTACGCCAATGGGGTCGATCTGATCCACAACAAGTACGAGCAACCCGGCCTTCCGGTACTCGTCGATGCATCGCACGGCGTGCAGTTCCTGGACATGAACCAGGAGGGTGCGATCGGCGGATTGGCTCAGATTGTTGCCGCTACGGCAGGTCAGACATACACCTTGTCTCTCGACGCATCCGCCTGGGCAACCAACTCACGAGGCGGCACGATCGGCTATGATCTGTACGACCCCTCCAGCAATCTCGTGCTAGCTACGGGGGGCTTCACTGACCCTGCTGGTGGCACTTGGGTGCGTCGCACATTGAACGCTCAAGCAGCCTCCAATCAGATAGGGGTCCGCGTCTACAGTGTTTTCGCTGCGCAAGCCGGCATGGGACTCGACAACGTGGTTCTGAACGCGGCCGTTCCCGAGCCGGCGACTTGGGCGATGATGATCGGGGGCTTTGGTCTGATGGGCTTCACAGCACGTCGTCACGCGCGAAGGTCCGTCGCCTACGCCTGAATGCCGACGGAGACGCTGATAGGGAGCGCCGCCAATGAACGTCTGGCGGCGCTTTCTATGTCCGCTTTCCACTCGTGCGACCATTGGCCGCGCGGCCGGTCGAATCGTCGGCCAGCGACCCTTAGCAGACCTCCGAAGCAGACCATTCGTCTAACCTTAGGCATCGTGAGCGGCCGTCTTGACTTCGCATCTACGCTTCAACAGCACGCGGTTCCCTAGCCTCGTGCAATGCTCTCACCACCGCCTCGGCGGAGTACGGCTTCTGAAGCAGTGGAAATCCATGACGGCCTTCCTCAACCAAAACGTGGCTGTAGCCGCTGGTGAGCACGATCGGCATGTTGGGCGAGCGTTCCCGTATCGCCTTGGCTAACTGAATACCGTTCATCCCAGGCATAACAACGTCGCTGAAGATAACGTCGTAAGAGGCGCCTCCTGCAAGCCGTTCCAGTGCGGCAGCGCCAGATTCTGCTACTTCAGCGTCGAAACCGAGATCATGCAGTAGATCGGCTGCGAACCCGCGAACATCAGCATTGTCTTCCACGATCAAGACCTTGCCGCCCGCGCGCAGTGAGCTGACCCGCTCGGACGCGGTGCTCGCGTCGGGCCTGTCATCACGTGCTGGGAGCAGCAGTCGAAATATAGTTCCGACTCCAACCGTACTTTCGACGACGATCTCTCCGTCAGATTGTTTTGCGAAGCCGTAAACCTGGCTCAGCCCCAAGCCGGTACCCTTGCCGACCTCCTTCGTTGTGAAGAATGGCTCAAAAATTCGATTCAAGGCATCCGGCTCAATCCCTTGGCCAGTGTCGGTGACCTGAACACACACGAAATCACGCTCTTCTTGAGCTACCCGGTGGATCTCGATCTTAAGCTCACCCTCTCCGTCCATCGCATCACGGGCGTTTACTGCCATGTTCACGATTGCCGTTTCGAACTGCGCGGTGTCCGCCTCCACGAAGCAGTTTGAGCACCCAGCGTCTATCTCCAGGCGAACTCGCGAACCCAACACACTCCTGAGCATTTCCGCGATGGAAGTAATTCGAAGGCCAGCGTCGAACACCTCGGGATGCAGCGCCTGCCGACGTGCGAACGCTAATAGCTGGCCAGTCAATCGAGCCGCTCTGTCGGCAGTGTCCGATATTGCCTCGACGTAGCGCTGGCGCTTGGCCTCGCTAAGGTCACTTCGGCGGAGCACGTCGGCAGAGCCCCTGATTACCGTCAGAAGGTTGTTGAAGTCGTGCGCTATCCCGCCGGTAAGCTGCCCGATCGCTTCCATCTTCTGGCTCTGCCGAAGGGCGTCGTTCGCGATCTCTAGTTCTCGCGTTCGCTCTATGACCTTCTGTTCCAAGTTTTGGTTGGCGCGCTGTGCAGCCTCGAACAGACGAGCATTGTCGATCGCGACAGCCGCCTGTCCAGCGAGGCCGAGGAGCAGTCGCTCTGAGTCCTCACCAAACACGCCTGCCTCTGGATGCGCGAAGAACAGGCCACCGATCACCTCACCCGAGCGGGAGGTGACAGGGACTGCAAGATAGCTGCGAACGGCCA
Organism: Sphingomonas sp.; assembly: GCF_035944535.1. Lineage (GTDB taxonomy): Bacteria > Pseudomonadota > Alphaproteobacteria > Sphingomonadales > Sphingomonadaceae > Sphingomonas_B. Next base: position 7,555 of record NZ_DASZBC010000012.1, on the reverse strand, counting down.
GGTGTCCCTGAGGCATGCCCCCATGTGGCGGGTTCTTGCCATAGCGGGGGTCCGACGTGATGTCGTTCGAACGAACGACTCCCTCACCGTTGAACGTCGGAGCAAAAACCTCAGTCGCGCGAGGGTGGCCAAAGCCTTCGAAGTCCGATCGCTCGGCGCCAGACAGAGTGTAGAGTAGGAGACTCTCCCCTGCCTCATTGGTGACGTTGTAGAAGAATGCACCAAACTTAGCGCCGCTCAACTGGACACCTGCATCGGTAACCATTTGAACGATTCGGTTGAGATCGAGCTCCGCAGCTAAAGCTTCGCCAGTCTGATTAAGCACATCGAACTGCGCTTGCTTCGCTTTCTCCTGTTCGATGTTTCGAGCCTCAATCACGGTGCCCACTGGGGTTCCGCTTTGATCAAGGAGTGGGCTTGCCGTGAACGCGACAGGGTAGAAGCTGCCGTCCGGCGCGACAAAGATCTCCTCGCCCTGCATGTGCGCCCGTTCCGGGAAGGCACGATCGATGGGGCATTCTTCCAGCGGGTAGTGCGATCCGTCCGGCTTTGTGTGGTGGACGACATCGTGAAGCGGCCGCCCACGCATCTGTTCGAAGGTATAGCCGGTTAGCGCCTCGGCAGCGGCATTCGCATAGATGCACTGCTGCCGATGATCCATGAGGAACACCGCCATTCTGGTATTGCTTAGAATAGCGTCCAGGCGACGGCTGGTGTCCCGCAGCTCTTCCTGAGCAGACAACTCTGCTGAGACGTCACGGTAAAACGCGGCGACCCCAGCCTGAACAGGGACAATACGAGACTGCAGCCAGGCACTGTGCCCATCCTCCCATTCCTGATGATGCGTCGCGATGCGCTCCTCGCGGTGCAACATGACCCATTGGAAGAGCTTGCCCAAATCGGAGTCTTTTAAACCTGGCGTCAGCTCCCACAGTGTTCGGCCGACAAGTTCATCCTTCGAACGCCCGTCGAGGGAAAGCGCAGCCCTGTTTACGTCCAGAAGCCGGAACTCTTGATCCAGTAGGAAGAAGGCCTCTGACATGTTTTCGAGAACGTCACGCGCATAGGCGGGGAGGTTCAAGTGTGAGGCAGCGCCTGTGTCGGTCAAAGCTACTCCGGTGGTACGATCCCCCCGCCCCCCTGCCGCCTATCGATGAGGACCGTCCCGTTAGCAAGTAGGCCGCAGTGCTTTGTGCCGCGTAGCGCACCGGAGCGCGACAGGCTCAACGCCCCGCTAGATCAACCCCGTTCCTTGAACACAGGAGGTTGAGAGCGACGTCTGAAACGACAGGCAGCCCCGCCGCTCTCAGGCTCCGGCTAACGCGAAAAGGAGGCGAATGGATTATCGCCTCGGATCACCGTCCGGTGCTTGGTTGACCGATCGCTTCCGCCGATCCGCCGCTGATCTTCATCACTTCCGAGATGCAGCTCTTGGCTATCAAGGCTGTCCGCCTCGCGTTCGCACTGGCCAGCGATGCTGAGGAACTCCTCTCTTCCCGCCTCTGAATAGGTCTGCTCCGCTAGTCGGCGCGCGAGTCGCGCTTGCTTTCGAAGGTCACTGCTGTCGAGCATGGCGGATCGAACCGGATCGAAGTCGATTCGTTCCGAGCGATCCGTTACCGCAACGGCTGGAACTGTTCAGAAGTCTGTGCGTTGTCGCTTGCACACGCAAGGCGTTCTCCAGCGACCGCGTTGTTGTGGATAATGCCGATTATCGCGGGCGTTCATCCGAGTACTGCCAGTGAACGCCACGCCAGAAGCGCCAACCATCCGGCGTCCGCCTCCATACTTGGAAGTCGCGCATCTTACGAAATGCACCTTCTGGCATGCCGCGGAGACGTGTCTTCCAGATGAGCCGCGCTATTGCGACATCGCCATTGACGGCGATTTCTTCAAACTCCGGCGTGGTTGAAACAACCGTGTTGTCGCCCTCACGTCTGCAAAGACGGGCATACCCGGCAGCCAGGCCATCGAAGGTCCGATCGTTCGCATCCGGATAGCTTAAGACCAGATCTCGATCGACCGAAGCCATCGAGCCTTCGGTGTTCCCCGCGCTGCATGCTTCGGCACCCGCCACGATGGCGCTTCGGACTGCCTCCTGATCAGCGGTTGGCGATGTAGCAGCCAAGGCTGTGGCAAGTAGTGTCAGCATCATGCCCTCTCCAGCCTTCTGATCTCCACCTTAGCTAGAAACATCCTGCGAGCTGCCGTACGCGTTCGGCGAACGTCATCTGGCCCAAGTTATCCCGTGCTTCAGCCCTGCGGATTGCTGCCCAACCAAGCATGGTAGCGGGCACAGTTACGACCAGGTGCATAAGCTTCTCCATGGCAACTTCTCCACGGCAAAAGCTCAGCTTGAAGCACAAACCTGAACACAGGATCGTGAAATGCCGGACGGCTCACCTCAAGCGATTCCCTGTTTGATGATCCTGACCGTCTCTTCTGGCTCCTCCCACATCGGAAAATGGCCACTGCGTTCGAACCACACCACGCGTGATCCCGGAAAGGCATCCTGAGCTCGGAATGCTTGCGCAGGAAAACAAAGCCGGTCGTGCCGGCCCCACCCGATGGTGATCGAGCCTGATCCAGGCGCCGCTGGGCCCTCTTGCTTCGGCCCATAGGCAAGATCGTCCACCAAGGCGTCAAAGTTGGGTGTGTCCGCGAAGCTCTGCAGTTCGACCTCAACCAGATTGCCATTGAGCTCCCACGGCCTGGCACAGAGCTGGGCGAGCAGCATGGATCTGGCGAATGGGTTGTGCGCCATCACCGGCAGAACAGGTCGTATCGAGCGGAGCAGCACGACAGAAGCTGCAAGGGAGCTTTTGATGAAGTGGCGCTCCCACCCCTCCCAAAAGCCGCCCGGATCAAGTGCGACCACTGCCCCGGACTGACCCCGTCTGGACATCTCGAGCACCAGCCGAGCCCCCAAGGAGCTGCCGACCAGGTCAGCGCTGGTGAGCCCCTCGGCCTTCAGCCATCTTTCAAGGCTTTCAGCCAAGCCTTCAAAGGTGCCACTGCCTGGCTCAGCAGGGCTGTCACCGTGACCCGGCAGGTCGAGCGTGATAACCTCTCGATCGCGAGCAAGCGCTAGCGTGACGAGACACCAAGCTCGACTGGTGCTACCGAGGCCGTGGACTAGAACGAGCGGTTTTCCCCGGCCGCGGCAGGTGAAGTGGATTGTCATGCGCCCTGAACGTGCGAGCCGATCCCGAGAGCCATTTAGCAGCTCTCGGGCAAGGTACGACCAGCCGCACCAACGGTCAGTTTCGTCGCTCAGCTAACTGGGCCGTGCAACGCTAAGTCTGCTTTCCACCCATTGCAGACGTTCGAAACGGAGCTAACCTTCCTAGGATGAGGCTTCCGATCGTTTTAGCAATGGTCGGGCTAGCATTTCATCCTGCGGCTGATGCGCAAGGGTCGGGAGCATGCGCGTCAAAGCGGCGAGCGACATACGAGCGGATGGCGGACCTTCCTGCAGGTGCCGCAGCGGCCTTACAAGTTCGTATGGCGGAGAAAGGTGCTCCATACCAAGGAGGCGATGTGCGCCTTCGTCCCAACTTGCCACACCATCAGTTTCTGAGGGCCGTTCAGTCGGGTTGCGAGTTGCGCGTCAGGTATCTGCAAGGGGGCTTTGTTCTGCGTTCTGGCACATTCCTGCTGGTCCAAACGAAAGGCAAATGGCGGCTGCGAGACGTCGATTAGAATGTCAGGTTTCCACCCATTGCGGACATTGCAGCTGCGGCCCTAGGCGTAGCCTGTAGTGCAGACCGCCTCCGTCACACAGCTCATCGCCAACTTTGCATCGGCGTGTCGATCACTAATCCCATCGCTAGAAGTAGCTGGCGTGCCGTGGCGGAACCAGGAGCAGTACGACAACTGGGATATACGCCACTTCAGTGCACGCTGGTAGCGGCGGCTGAACGCCCGCTAACCACCCATAGACGTGCTCGGCAACACCGCTGTTCGTCGGCATGAACTGCTGCTTCCTGAAGCCTCCAGCCTGGAAGGCGGCAAGGGCAAGGGTTCGAGAGTGGCTGTGAAGCGGAAAGCCTCATTTCGCCTTTCCTGAGGCATCTAGTCTTATGTTCCGTGAAGCCATTCGTCGAACGAGAGGTCCCCGAGGTCGGCGAGCTGATCGAGGAGTTTGGCGGTGTCTTCAACAGATGTGTGGCCACTGCGCAGATCGTGCGCCAATCCCCGGCTAAATACCCCTATTCTAGATAGAAGGTGTAGCAATCGGTCGTCACATGAGGCCCTCTGCGCATTAGCACGGACGTTCTCGGCTACTCTCCACAGCCGTCCAGTGTGGCGTCCATTAGACGCATAGATCGGCTCATCCAAAATCCGCCGCCGAAGGCTCTCAAAGCTCTTGTTATTTTCAGGCATGCGGCAACGGCGCCTTTTCAGTTAGACAGCGTAAAGCACCAGACACTCTCAAGCGGGACAACACTTTTTATGCCACGGATGTATCTCGCCCCCGGTACCTTGCTCGAACCTCAAGTTGTCTACGGCCATCGCTTCCCCGGAGAGGAACAGGTCTTCCACAACGGTTCAGGCACATACGGTAGAGCTGTTCGACCGGAGCGGGGTGCCGCCTGGAAAGATCATGTCGGTGAGCGGGATGTCGAGGTGGTCATCCTGGAAGTTCATCAATGCCCTGCACGAGCACGGTTGAGGGAAGCCGAACTAATCGCCGAGCGCCAGCCGGTCACCAATCACCATCATCGAGGCGGACCGAACAAGCAGGTCTTGCGAGGGTTCACCAAGCGAGGTGCACGGTGCAACTGCAGATCGGAAGATTGCTATGGACAAGAGGCTGCGAGGAACGAACCTGACCGTCTCTGAACCCCTGCCTCACTCAGCGGTTAAACCTTTGAACCAGAGAGCGCAGAGGGCTGCCCGAAGGGCCCCTAAACTGGAGCGCGCAGAGCCTCTCCTGAAGCTAAATGTTCGCCACCTCAGTGCCTCGCTGGTTAGCGGCGGTCGAACGTCCGCCAACCACCCTTAGCGGACATTCGCGCCCGTCGGCTTAGATACCCTCCAGCTCGTCCACCTTTAGCTGCCGGATCATAGCCTTCATGTAGGCGATGTCCGCTCTCAGCTTATCGCGCCTGCCTCCCTTGTAGGCGTTGCGGCTGGCGATCGCCTTACCTTCAGTGGTGCGCGGCCCCGTTGAGCGCTCCCACGGGCTCCAGCGCCGGATTGCCGCCGATTGCTGCGCCCGTCGTTCCGCTGTCCAGCCGTTCGCCACTGCCTGCCTCCAATAGTCCGCTTGGCTGATTTGATTTTTCTTCCGCCCGTGCGGAATGCGCCACGCCGTTGTTCACCTGCTGCGGCCCGGTGGAGATGTTCGCCTGTTTGGCGACAACAAGCGGCGGGTTCTTGACGGCTGCCAAGGTCTCCAGCGTCGCCCGGCACTGTCCTTGCGCCTTCAGGGCCAGCTTCATGTAGCGATCGGCTGCATTGATATACTCGCCCATGTTCACCTGCGCCCGGCTGGCCAGGTCGAGGAAGATGCTGTTGAGCGCGCTGGCCTGAGCCACCAGCATGTCCTCAACCCCGCCTAGGTCGCCTGCCCGGACCTTCTTGGCCTCCTTCTGAAGGGCTTCGTAGGTCGTCTGTATATCCACCTCGCCAAACGATCGCTTGCTAAAGGCGATGACGGTTGCGGCAGCGGTCACACAAGGGTTCAGCGCCATTTGCGCCATGTGTTCCGGCGGCAGCGTTTTCTTCGACTCCGATGCGGTGGTGCTCATTTGCCTGCCCCCATTCTGCCGCGTGACCGTCCGCTCGCGGCTTGAATGATATACCACCTTTGTTCCAGAAGAACAAAGTGGCATTCACCTCCCCTCAGCTGCGTGCAAAGGCGCTCATGGCCTTGGAGGAAGCGGTCCAGGAATGCCGGGTCAGAGCGCCGCGCCGGACGCTCGCGGTGCGGTTTGCGCTCGCCTACCTGTGGAGCCTGCGGCCGGGCGATCGTAAGCCGTACGATGATCTCTGGAAGGCGCTTGGCGCTGAAGGCATTTGGCGCTTCTCGGCAGCCGATCATGCGCTCAGCTGCATCTACCGGCAGTTGGAGATTGCCCGCGACGATGAGATCGCAATGCGTCTGTGGCGGCGGCAATGGGCGGAGCGAGAACGTGCAAAAGGTGAGCCGCCGAATCCCCACTAGGGGGGAAGCGGACACTCAGGGCAATATCCGCAACATGCGCGGTGCTCGTGCTCCTGCTGCTACTTGTTTGTGCATGCGAGATTAAAGCCGAATGCGAGTGCTGGCGGCTTAGAGGGCGGTAAAAGATACTGAGCTGCTTGGGGTGTCAGCTGCTGATAGATCGTAGCGTGAGTCAGGTCGGAGCGCCGGAGCTCGCAGTTCGGCAGCCCCTGGTTGCGGATCGCGGAGATCAATCGTTGGCTGGCGGAAGGTTCTTCCAATTGTTCCTTTGCGATCGCTAGGAACAGCGACCGACCTTTGTGGCGCGCATTCACCCGCCCGATAGCCGTCCGGGACAGCGCTTCCTTATCCCACCATAAGCTTGGATCGATAGCGCCGTAAGCGTCGAACAATTCTGGGTCTGTGAGATACGTCTCTATGACGAACAGACCCGCAAGTGACTCGCCCAACACGGCGCTCCGCTCACCGGTGCGATAGGTTCGCTCGACTAGCGGTTTCACCTCGGTCTTCAGAAACTCACGAAACTTAGAGGAGGAGCCGGCAGTGGGAAAGCGTTTCAACAGATCCGGGTCCTTAGTGGGGCCGACCAGTTCCTTGCGCCGATCCTTTGTCTCAATACCGACGACGATGGCCTCGGCCGATCGCCCCCACATCGCGCCAAGCTGAACCACGCCGGCTACGTGCAGCAGATCTTGGTCGATCCCGCCGTCAATCAGGTAGAGCACTGGATAGCGTCGCTCTGGTGTTTTGGCGTAGCTCGGCGGCAGGACCACATTCACTGTCCGATGCTCGCCTAGGGCACGCGATGCGATGTCATACGCTTTGCCGATCTCGATAGGGCTCTGGGCGGCGGCCGGCAGCGCGACGCAACCCACCAACGTCAGCACGAGTGCCCGGAAACACAACATCAGCACGACCCGCAACTCACCAGTCCTCGAATGACAGCGAGCTAGATACTCCCCGACGGTGGAAAGAACAGGCGCAGATTGATCCGATAGTCCACGCAGGCACCTCAACTTCCGCAATGGGTGGAAAGCGGACGCTCAACAGGTAGAGCCGCCACCGAACATAGGTCGGCAGCGGCTCGAAAGACACACAGTGACGTTAGTCTTCGTGCTTGCGACGGCTCCTGAGCGCGTCAAGGCTCCAGGCGCCCGGACCAGCAAAGATCAGGTAGAAGAACGCGAAGCAGAACATGATGGCAGCTTCGCCCTGGTTGAGGACCGGGAAGAAGCCTTGGGCGGCGTGCCCGAGGAAGTAGGCGGCTGCCATGGTACCGGACGCGAGGAGCGCCGCCGGCCGGGTGAACAGGCCAAGGACGATCAGCACGCCCGTCACGAGCTCAATGACACCGGCCGCAACGATGATGCCGGGCAGTGGGCC
>NZ_DASZBC010000011.1:0-180701 GCF_035944535.1 Sphingomonas sp. | reverse complement strand
GCTCGGCCTGCGCGCGCCGCTCTGGGGGACCCTCTCCGGCATCAAGGCGACGGTCGGCGGCGGCATGAGCCAGAACGGGCTGTTCTGGGGCGCGGCGCATGGGACGATCGCCGCATCCGCCGTCAAGTTCGACGTCGTGCTGGCCGACGGCTCGATCCTATCGACGGGCAGCGACTTCCTGCGTCCGTTCGGGCCTGACCTGACGGGCCTGTTTGCAGCCGATGCGGGTGCATTCGGCATCAAGGCGCACGTTACCTTGCCGCTGATCCGCGAAGCCGAGGCCTTCGCCTATGGCAGCTTCGCCTTTGACAGGCCGGAGCAGATCTTTGCCGCGATGAGCGAAGTGGCGCGCGCGGGCCTCGCCTCCGAATGCTTCGGCTTTGATCCCTTCCTCCAGGCGCAGCGGATGAAGCGCGACAGCCTCGCCGCCGACGCCAGGCAGCTGGTCGGCATGATGAAGGCGCAGGGCGGCTTCTGGAAAGCGCTGAAGGAAGGCGCCAAGGTCGTCGCCGCCGGCCGCTCGTTTCTCGATGACGCGCCTTTGTCCGCTCACCTGATCGCCGAGGGACGGTCCCAAGCGGAAGCTGACGAGGCCATGCGGCGGATCGAGCGCATCGCCGCGGCGCAGGGTGGCCGCGCCGTCGAGAACACCATCCCCAAGGTGCTTCGCGCCAACCCCTTCCCTCACGTCAATTCCATGCTTGGGCCGGAGGGCGAGCGCTGGGTGCCGGTGCATGGCATCGTCCGCCACAGCCGCGCGGTCGAAACCGTGACCAGGATCACCGCGCTCTACGATGACCATGCGGCGAAAATGGAGCGGCTGGGCGTCGGCGCCGGCTATATGTTCCTGACCGTCGGCCGCACCGGCTTTTTGATCGAGCCCGTCTTCTACTTCCCCGATGGTTGGGGCGAACTTCACCGCCGCTCCGTCGAACCGGCGCATCTCGCGCGCCTGCGCGAAAGCCCTGCCAATGCCGAGGCGCGCGCGCTGGTCGATAGACTTCGCCAGGGTGTGATCGACATCTTCGGCGCGTTGGATGGCGTTCACTTTCAGATCGGCCGCACTTATCCGCTCAAGGAGCGCAGCGATCCGGCGGGTTGGCGCGTGCTGGAGGCGGCGAAGCGGGCGTTGGACCCGAATGGCCGCATGAACCCGGGAGTGCTGGGGTTGTGAGTGCAGCCTCAAACACGCCGTTCGGCCCGAGCTTGTCGAAGGCCTGCTGTTCTTCGTTCGCACCACGGGAAAGAACAGGGCTTCGACAAGCTCAGCCCGAACGGAGTGGGGGATGATGCAACGTGATCATAGAACGCCGACAGGCCCTTGCCGGCCTTATTGCCACCAGCCTGCCATGGCCGCTGGAGGCGGCGCGCTTGACTGATCCCAAGGCCTATGCGGCGGTTGCCTTGCAGCTTGCAGCCCGCTCCGTCGAGCGCGCGCCGGACCGCGCCGCCGCCCGCGCGCAGATGCTGAAGATGATCGAGGAAGTGGGCGTCAAGCTACGCTCCTCGGCGATCTTCATTCAGCAATATGGCGGCAGTCCGGTGAAACTCGCCGTGCTGCCCGAATATCTGCTGACCTCCTATCCCGGCCGCATCTCGATTGCGGAATTCGCGGCCAAGGCGGCGCTGGAGGTGGACGGGCCTGAATATGATGCGTTCGGCAAGATCGCCGCCGCGCAGAAGCTGTTCATCGCCGGCAACGCCTATGAAGTCGATAAGCACTTCCCCGGCCTCTACTTCCAGACCAGCTTCGTCGTGTCGCCCTCGGGCGAGGTGGTTCTGCGCTACCGTCGCTTGAACTCGATGTTCGCGCCGACGCCGCACGATGTCTTGAGCAAGTATCTCGACATTTACGGCCTGGACGGCGTCTTCCCCGTCGCCCGTACGGAGATCGGCAACCTCGCTGCCATCGCTTCCGAAGAAATCGTCTATCCGGAGATCGCGCGCGCTCATGCCTTGCGCGGCGCGGAGATCTTTCTGCACAGTTCGTCCGAGATCGGCAGCCCGACCGACACCCACAAGGCGATCGCCAAACGGGCCCGGGCGTTCGAGAATCTCGCTTACGTCATCTCGGCGAATACCGCCGGTATCGAAGGCACGACCATGCCGCTCGCGTCCGCCGACGGCAATTCGATGGTCGTCGATTGGAAGGGCAATGTGCTCGCCGAAAGCAATGCGGGCGAAACCTTCACCGCCTTTGCCGATATCGACTTGGCGGGCCTCCGCGCCGCGCGGCGCAAGCCCGGTATGACCAACTATCTCGCTCGCCAGCGCACTGCCTTGTTCGCCGCAGCCTACGGAGCGGCCAAGGGCCAGGCGGCGGACGGGCTGATCGACGGCAATCAGGTTCGTATCCCGGACCGCGACTATTTCCTACGCGTTCAGGAACAGACGATCGAACGCCTCGCCAAGGATGGCCTGATATGAAGCACGACGTTCCGCCGCCCTATAGCGCCGTCACCCGCCACGCCGTCTTTCCGGAACCCAGCCATGACGAGAAGGCGCGGTTCAACTTCCTGGCGAACTTCAACAAGTATCTGTCGGGCAGCATCGGGCAGGGCAACAAGCTCGCTTACGACACGCGCGTGCTGCCGGCCTTCCGCGCCGAACATGGCCGCGACCCGCAGGACCGGTTCGAGATCCGCCACGCGATGAACAAGGATCCGTGGCACCGCTTCTGGTCCGCCTGCAAGCGCAACTCCATGGAGATGCGTCAGCAGAACGGACGCTCGATGGTGCTGCGCCAGCTGGACGAGCTCGACGCCAAGTCGCGGCAGTTCAACGAGGGGCGCGACACGCTGCAGCTCGACCCGGCGATCGAGCAGCCACGCTATCAGACAGCGGTCGACATTCACTGCATGCCCGGCGGCTATCATGGCGAGGAGCGGCCGGGCGACGTGTCTGCGGGCGCGAATTATGATTGCGGCATCTTCGCGACCACCGCTGGCGGGCTCGGCGCGTTGTCGGACGGCGGCGGCCAAGCGCTGGTCGAATGGGCCCGGCGCGAGCGGCCGGGCTGGACGCCTAGGCGCATTCTCGATGTCGGCTGCACTGTCGGCCACAATGCGGTGCCGCTCGCCCTCGGCTTTCCTGAAACCGAGGTGATCGCGATCGACACGGCGGCGGCAGTGCTTCGCTACGGCCATGCCCGCGCCCAGGCGCTCGGCGCGCGCAACATCACTTTCCTTCAGGCAAATGCCGAGGATCTGAGCCGCTGGCCGGACGGGCATTTCGACTGGGTGCAGACGACGATGTTCCTGCACGAACTTTCCGGAAAGGCGCTGCCGAAAGTGCTAAAGGAACTGACCCGCGTGCTCGCACCGGGCGGGCTGATCCTGCACCTGGAGCAGCCGCAATACTCCGGCGACATGCCGCTCTACGAACAGTTCATCCGCGACTGGGACGCGTTCAACAACAACGAGCCTTTCTGGTCGGCGATGCACGCGCTCGACCTGAAGCAGCAGATGGTCGATGCCGGCATTCCGAAGGAAGCGCTGTTCGTCACCGGCGTGAAGGCAGTGGTGGACCGGGAAGTCTTTCCCGAACAGGCGAACGACGCGCAGGAGGACCATGGCCGCGCAGCGGTCTGGAATGCCTACGGCGCGTGGAAGCCGCGGCAATGAAGCGCGAGCTTCCTTGCCGCGCCCCGGCGCCGGCCGGGGCCCAGCGGACTGGCGCAGATGGATCCCGGCCTGCGCCGGGGAACGGGAAATGACCGACGACATCGACTGGATCGCGCGGGCAGGCGCCAAAGCGAAGGGCAAGCGGCCGCAATATTTCGACGATCCGGCCATGGACCGGACCCTGTCGATTCTGCTGGCAATCGTGGGCGAACTGTCCGTGCTGCGCGAGCGGCTCGATACGGTCGAGCGGCTTCTCGAGGCCAAAGGCAGCATCAGCCGCGCCGATATCGAAGCCTATGAGCCGGACCGCGAGGCCGCCTATCAGCGGGGTCTTGCCACCAAGGAATATATAGCCCGGGTGATGCGCGGCGTGCAGCAGGACATGGAGGCAATGGCCCAGGCCGAGCCGCCGGTCGAGCAGTTGAGCCGACAGCTGAGGGACAGCTGATATCTCGTCACGCCCGCGAAAGCGGGAACCCAGCAAAGCAGGCAGAAGACGTCCGGGTCCCCGCTTTCGCGGGGATGACGAAGTGATTCAACGTTCGATCTGCTCCACCTGAGCGGGGTCGAACGCGGCACGATAGGAGTGGTCGCCGACCTTGCCGACCATGTCTTCGCGGACCGGCACTTCGGCCTGCACGGTCACCAGATAGTCGCCCGCCGCTGGGTTCAGCCGCATCGGCTTGATCTTCTCCTGATATTCGCGCGAGTTCCAGAAGGCGCGGGCATTGGCGAGACAGGGGAAGCGCACCACGATGGTGCTGTAGTTGGCCGGCGGCGTTCCCTCGAACACCTCCAGCGGCCGCCCGGCAGCGACATAATAGCCTCCCAGCTTCTTGTAGAGACCACTGTCCGCGATTGCCTTGCCATAGGCGAGCATTCGCGCGCGGTCATGCGTCGGTCCGGACACGATCATCAACACGGGCTTGTTGTCGCACGCCAGGGGCGCGGCTGCGGCTGCAAGGATCAGGCTCAGCATGGCGGTCTCACTTAAGTATCTGGTTCATTTCGATGAGCGTGCCATCGGGGTCGAAGAAGTTGCAGCCGCGCACGCGGATTGGCGGCCCGCCGTTGCGGCCGGGATATTGCTGCAGCCGCGGTGGCGCAGTGACGGTCACGTTCGGCACCTTGGCGGCGGCGGCGCAGCGGCCGTCGACGTCGTCCGTGTTCATGACAATGACATGGCCGCCAAAAGTCATGCGCTTCGGATAGTCCTCCGGCCCTTCCAGCGGCGGGTCGACCCACTGCATCAGCCCGACCCAGCCGATCCACGGATCGTTGCCGTTCAGCAGCACCAGCCGCGCCTTGGCGCCCGGCCTGCCCGCCGGCAACGCGACGCCCGACGTCTCCACCACGGCATCGTAATTGACCTTCAGGCCGACCACGTCGCGATAGACCTGGAGCGAGTTCTCGATGTCGCGGACGATGATGGTCACGCGGCGCACATCGGTCGGCACGCGCTCTTTCGGCCTCTCAACGCCCGGCGAAGCGGCAGTCTGCAGGGCCAAGGCAAGAATTAGGCTCATCCGATTCTCCATTCATCGCAGAGCGTTCGCTTCCATGGCTTGCCGTCCCGAAACCATTGCCAGGTGCGGGCGCGCGTCCGGCGATCGGGCGCGAGGTTGATCATCTCGACATAGTAGGCGCCGGGCACATCGCGGCGCTCCAGCCGCAGCATCAGCACGCCGCCGTCGGTCTCCCAACCGACGCCATGGAAGCGGTCGGTGTCCCAACGCAGCAGTCCGTCCGACCAACGGCAGCCGAAGCGGTACTCGGCGGTGCGTCCGTCAGTCCAGCTCAGCCGGTTGTGCTGGATGTAATGGTCGTCGCCGTCGTCCGGGAACTCGCAGCTTGTCCAGGTGCGGTGCTCGTCGAGCGACGTGCCGTTCGCGTCGATATGGCGATAGACGCCGTCCCAGATCCCTTCGTGCGCGACGATGGTTGGCATGACTGTGCGCAGCGGGTTCATGCATCCTCCGCGAAGGCGGCAAGGTTCATCGGCGGACCATTTTGGCGGATCAGCGCCTGGGTCCTGAAGAAGCGGGTCAGTCCCTGATCGCCGGTGCGTGAGGGCCCCAGGCCGGACGATTTGAAACCGCTCTTCTCGGCGTCCCACACCATCGACGTGAGCGCGCCATCGTTGATCGACACTGCTCCTGCCTCCAGATGCGCGCCGACCGCCTCCGCTTCCGCGGCGCTGCCGGCGAGGACCGCGGCGGACAGCCCGAAGGCGCTGTCATTGGCTTGTGCGATCGCCTCCTCGACATCGTCGAAGATCACCACCGGAACCACCGGGCCGAACGTCTCTTCCCGCATGATCGCCATGTCGGAGGTGACGTCGATAATGACGGTGGGACGCAGATAGAGGCCGCCGCCGAGCCGCTCGACTGTGCCGCCGGTCAGCACGCGCGCGCCCCGGCTCCGAGCGTCATCGATCTGCGCCTGCACCGTCTCCGCCTGGCGCGCGAAGATGAAGGGCCCGATCTCGCCCTCGCGGATTTTCGGGTGATTGAGCCGGCAGGCGCGCGCCTCATGCACCAGCGCATCGATGAACGGCTGCGCAATGGCCCGCGCGACATAGACGCGTTCGATCGACTGGCACGCCTGGCCGCTGGCGACGACGCTTGCCCGCAGCGCCGTCCTGGCGGCCTGCACCGGATCGGCTGAGGCGAGCACGATCATCGGGTCCTTGCCGCCCAGCTCTAGATTGGCGGGAATGAAGGCGCGCGCCGCCGCTTCGGCGACCTTGCGGCCCGTCGCTACCGAACCGGTGAAGCAGACATAATCGACATTGGCGATCAGCGCTTGGCCCGTCTCAGGCCCGCCGAGCACGAAGGCGAGCACCCGCTCCAGCTCCGGCACCGCGGCGATCGTTTCCTTGAGCGGCTCGAGGAAGCGGGGCGTCACTTCCGACGGTTTCACCACCGCGGCGCAGCCCGCCATCAGCGCCGGGATCAGGTCGATGGTCGAGAGCACGACAGGGAAGTTCCACGGCGCGATGGCGCCGAACAGCGGATAAGGCAGGTGCCGGGTGCTGATCGACACGCCGGGAAAGGCGCTCGGCCGATCCTTTGCGTCTAGCGCTGCGATGATCTCGGGCCCGCGATCGGCCCAGCGGCGGATGCTGCGGGGCAGGCCTTCGACCTCGATCCGGGCGATCCTGAGCCGGCCGGTATCCACGCTCAGCGGCGCAACGATGTCCTCTGTGCGCGCTTCGATTGCGTCGGCCCATCTGCGGAGCACGTCCGCGCGGCCCGATGCGCCGAGCGCCTGCCATTTAGGCTGTGCCTTTCGCAGGCGTTTCGCTTCGGCTGCGACCTGCTCCGCACTTGCAGGCTGGATCGAATAGTCGATCTCGCCCGAGCGGGGATTGCGGACCGGGATCATTGCTGCGCCGCCCAAGTCTGGACGATCGCGTCTCCGCTCGCAAACCAGGCTTCGTCACGGACGGTCAAGCGCTTGAGCAGCGCCTCCACAGCGCCAATCCGGTACGGCAGCCCCATGATGTAGGGCGTCAAATGGATCGGGAGCATGCGACCGCCGAACCTCTGCGCTTCCGCCGCCAGCCAATCGAAGGCGTCCTCCATCTGCTGGGCCCAGCTGTCCGCCGACTGCTGCTGAGTTGCGATGATCTGCCGGTCGCTAAGCTCCTGATTCAGCGGCAAGCTCGTCAGGCCGTTCGCTAAGCGGTAAGGCAGCTCGTCATTCACCCAGTCGCAACAATAAGTGAAGCCGGCCTCCTTCAGCAGGTCGAGCGTGTTCCAGCTTTGCGAGCGCGCGATCGAGAGCCAGCCTTTCGGCCGCACGCCGATGGCGTGCCAGGCGCCCAGGGTGCGCCGGATCAGCGCCTGCTCTTCCTCGCGCGGCAGCCCGGACGCGATGGTGCCGTTCATGTCGGTCGAATGGGCGACGATCTCATGACCGGCATCGAGGATGTCGCGAACCAGTTCGGGATAGCGTTCCGCGATCACGGCATTGGCGGCGACCGACACCCTGATGCCCGTCGCGGCGAAGGCGTCGAGCAGCCGGTAGATGCCGATGCGCGTGCCGTAATCCCGCGCCGTGTAATGGCGGTAATCGGGATAGGCAGTCTGCATATGCCCCGGCGCCCGGAACGGTGTGTCGGAGGGAGTCAGCGGGAAATGTTCGAGGCTGACACACAGCCAGACGGCAACGCTCTTGCCCTCCGGCCAGCGCACGGGCGGCCGGTCGAAGATGGAGGACCAGGCGTAAAGCTCGTGATCATAGCCGTACCGCCGCCTGGGATATTCGAGATAGGAGGAGTCGAGGCTCACATCTGCTCCAGATAGGCGTCAGCAATCTGTGCCGCGGTCGTGATCCACGCCCGGCCATCGGCGGCGATATGCTCCAGCACCCGCTCGAACGGACCGATCCGATGCGGCTGGCCGATAAGATAGGCGTGAAGCGGAATGCACATGACGGTGCCGGAGCGCTCCCCTTCCGCCGCGAGCCGTTCGAAGTGGCGGATCAGCGCGTCGGCATAGTCGCGCGGCGACATGTTGTAGACGAAGAAACCGTAATGGTCGTTCACCTCCAGGCTATAGGGCATGGAGATGATCCGGCCGGAACGGGTGCGGATCGGTGTCGGCTGATCGTCGTGATAAAGGTCGCAGGTATAGGTCAGGCCATATTCGGCGATCAGGTCCAGCGTGCGCTCGGTATGAGTCAGCGCGGGCGCGAGCCAGCCCCGGATAGTCTGTCCCGTTGCTGCGCGGACCGTTTCGATCGAGTCCTCGATAATCGCCCGTTCCTGCGCCTCGTCCATCCCATAGGCGTAGCGCGTGTTGTAGATGCCGTGGCTGAAGAACTCCCAGCCGCGCGCGTTCGCGTCGGCGACGACTTCCGGGTGATGCTGGCACAGCGCCACCGACAGGGACACCGAACCTGGAAAGCCGTGCCGCGTCATCGCCTCAGCCATGCGCCAGTGCGAGACGCGGTTGCTATGGTCCCGATGCGCATAGCCTACCACGTCCGGGTGGGGCCTGGTCCAGCTCTTGCGGTGCGGGTTCGCCGGCGGGTCTATCTCGTAATATTCGAGGTTGGGCGCGACCCAGACGGCGACCGTCTTGCTGCCGGGCCAAGTAAGCTTCGGCCGATCGCGGTAAGGGGAGAAGTCGTAGAGCTGCGGGTCAGCCTCCATCTGGCTGCGCCTCCAGCCAGTCGATCACCGTCTGGACCGGCTCCACATCGGCATATTTGAGCTGCAGGTCGGTCAGATTGGCGAAGTGATAGCTTTCATGCTTGTCGGCGCAGGTCTCGATAGGAACGATGGTGCGATAGCCGTGGCTGAGCGCGTCCACCGCGGTCGCACGGACGCAGCCCGACGTGCTGCCGCCGGTCACCACGACCGTATCGACGCCATGAAACACCAGGTAACTTGCTAGCGGCGTCTCAAAAAAGGCGGACGGCATGCGCTTGGTGAACCGAAGGTCGCCCCCGTCGATCTCGCAGCGCGGATCAAAGGCGTGCCGTTCGGAACCATATTTGATGTTCTGCAGCGAATCGGGCGTGTCCGTGCGCGTGCCCCACACGCCTGCATCGTGCGCATTTTCCATATAGGCGACGCGGCTCCAGACCACGGGCATTGCTTTGGCGCGGCACAGACGAGCAAGCTGGTTCACCCACTCGATCTGGCGCGGATCAGTCTCATAAGCGGTCGCGAACCTGTCGATGCGCGTATAAGCCTGCTGGAAATCGACATTCACCAGCGCCATTTTTCGACCGAATCCGAACTTCTTGCGCGCCGGATTAGACATTACTTCTTCGAAAACCTGTCGAGCCGTCCGCCCGTCCGAAACCATGCGCGTGCCGACAATCGTCATGGCCGCAGCTTGCCAAAGCAAGTTAGGGCTTGTCGAGAGGAATTTGTCCGGACAAATTGCGCGCGTGAGGATCAGCCGCCATTTCGTCTCCGTCGAGGGCCGCCGTGTGCATTATCGCCGCGCCGGCTATGGCCCGGCCGTCCTGCTGGTGCATCAGTCGCCGCGATCTTCGGCGGAGTTCCTGCCGCTGATCGCGCGCTGGGCTGAGCATTTTACTGTCATCGCTCCCGACACGCCGGGCTTCGGCCAGTCCGAGCCGCTGCCCGGCGAGCCGGAGATCGGCGACTTCGGCGCGGCGTTGCTCGCTTTGCTCGATACCCTCAGGATCGAGCGGACCGGCGCCTATGGCTTTCATTCCGGCGGCATCATCCTCGCCAATGCCTTTGCCCAAGCGCCGCAGCGGTTCAGCGCGCTTGGCATCGGCGGCTACGCGATCTGGACGGAAGCCGAGCGCGCGGCATTCGGTCACGCTTATCTGCCGCCCTTCCGCCCCTCCGCTTATGGCGAGCATCTGACATGGCTGTGGAACCGGATCCTCGAACAGAGCTGGTTCTTCCCATGGTTCGACACTCGGCCGGAAACGCGGCTGTCGGTCGCCCACGACGATCCGGCGAAGGTGGACGCGGTCGTCTGCCACATGCTGGACGCCGGCGACGCATATCGCGCCGGCTATGGCGCGGTCCTGCGGGCTCCCCGCGACATTCCGCCGGCCGTCGCGGTCACGCCGCCGGTGCTGATCACCGCCTATGACGGCGACCCCCTGCAGCCGCATATCGACCGGCTCGGCGCGATGCCGGCCGGCTGGTCGGCGCGGAAGGTCGGCACGCCGGCCGAGCAGCAGGCAGCGACACTCGCATTTCTGCAGGCTCACCCGGCGCCCGATGCGCCGGCTCCGATCGAGGCAGCGGACCAAGGCTTTGTCTGGGTCGAAGGCATGCAACTTCACTGGCGCGGTCGCGGATCGATGCTCCATGTGCATGCGCCCGGCCGCTCGACAGAAACCCTGAACGGAAAGAGCGGTTTGGGAATAGATCTGCCCGGACATGGACTGTCTGACGAGTGGAACGGCGCGGACTGGAACACGCTGATCGAGACCGCGCGACGTGAGCTTGGCGCGCAAGAGGTGGTCCGCGATTCCGCTCCGGCGGGCGAGCCGGACAAGCTGTTCCCCGATCTCTCGCCCGACCGATTTGGGACGTATCTGACCCGCGCCTGGCAGATCGTGCGCGCGCGTCACCTTTTTGCGCCCTGGTACGAGGCGCGGGCGGCGAACGCCCTTCCCTTCGACCCGTCCGCACTTGCGCCGGAGCGGTTGGCGGTCGAGCATCGCGAACTCCTCCGCGCCAGCGCCGCGCGCGATTACATGATCAGCATGGGAGAGGCCTGATGGGAATACGAGATGACATGCCGCTGCTCGCCCGCCACGAAGGCGTTTGGGACGGGACCTACACTTATTACAACGCCGCGGGTGAGAAGGTAGACGAGCATAAGTCTCGTTTGTTCTGCCGTTTTCCGGACAGCGGCCACCCCTATCACCAGACCAACCATTACACCTGGCCTGACGGCCGCACCGATGTCCGCGATTTTCCCGCCACCTATCGGGACAAGCGCGTCTGGTGGGACAATGAGCTGATCCAAGGCTCGGCCTGGGAAGTTGACCAGGACGATCACAACCGATCCGTCATGCTTTATTGGCAGCGCACCGGCGATCCGGGGCTCTACCTTTACGAGATGATCCAAATTTCCGATGACGGCCAGAGCCGCTGCCGCACCTGGCACTGGATCCGCAACGGCCAGCTGGAAACGCGCACGGCTATCCAGGAGAAGCTGGTGACCCGGGACTGGCGGAGCATGGAGGATCAGGCTGGCTGAAAGGCGCACCCTCTTTGCCAAAATCTGGGACTCGCACCGGATCGCTGCGCTGAACGGTGATGTGGATCTGATCGCGATCGACCGCATCTTCCTGCACGAGCGAACCGGCGCGGCGGC
Organism: Sphingomonas sp.; assembly: GCF_035944535.1. Taxonomy (GTDB): domain Bacteria; phylum Pseudomonadota; class Alphaproteobacteria; order Sphingomonadales; family Sphingomonadaceae; genus Sphingomonas_B. The sequence goes on along the minus strand of NZ_DASZBC010000011.1, from coordinate 169,246 downwards.
GCTGAACAGCCTGGCTGCCGCCCATCGCCCAATCGTCGATCCGGCGCGCGTGTTCGCGGTGATGGACCATATCGTCGACACTCGCCCCGGCCGCGGCGACAGAACGTTGATGCCCGGCGGCCAAGGCTTCATCAGCGAAACGCGCGCCGCCGCCGACGCCGCCGGCATCACCCTGTTCGACGTGAACGATCCAGATCAGGGCATCACCCACGTGATCTCGCCCGAACTCGGCATTGTGCTGCCCGGCTGCACGCTGATCGCGCCCGACAGCCACACCTGCACGCAAGGGGCATTCGGCGCGCTTGCCTGGGGCATCGGCTCGTCCGAAGCGGAGCATGCGATGGCGACCGGCACACTCAGGGTCGCTCGTCCGAATACAATGCGCGTCACCTACACCGGGCGGTTGGCACGAGGGGTGACTGCCAAGGACATGATCTTGACGCTGCTCGCCCAACATGGCGCCGGCGGCGGAGCGGGCCATGCGGTGGAGTTTGCGGGAGAGGCGGTGCAGGCGCTCGACATGGAGGGGCGGATGACGCTCTGCAACATGGCGACCGAGTTCGCCGCCTTCACCGGCATCATCGCGCCCGACGAGACCACGTTCGCTTATCTGCGGGGCCGCCGCTACGCGCCCGACCCGCTACCCGACTGGTCCGATTTTCAGACAGACCAGGGCGCGACTTTCGATTGCGAGATCGAGATCGACGCAGGCGCGATCGAGCCGATGGTCAGCTGGGGCACGTCGCCCGGGCACAGCATCGGGATCGGCGGCACCGTTCCTGAACAAGCGGACGGCAAAGTGCTCAGCTATATCGGCCTCGAACCCGGCCAGAGGATCGCGGGCGTGCCGATCGACGTGGCGTTCATCGGCAGTTGCACCAACAGCCGCCTCTCCGACCTTCGCCGCGCGGCGGCGATCCTGAAGGGGCGGCGCAAGGCCGACCACGTGCATGCGCTCGTCGTGCCCGGCTCCTCGGCGGTGAAACGGGCGGCGGAGGCGGAAGGGCTCGACCACGTCTTCGCCGAAGCAGGGTTTGAGTGGCGCGAAAGCGGCTGCTCCTTGTGCTTCTATGCCGGCGGGGAAAGCTTTCGACCCGGCTCGCGCGTGGTCTCGTCGACCAACCGCAATTTCGAAGGGCGCCAGGGCCCCGGCATCCGGACCCACATCGCCAGCCCGGAACTTGTCGCGGCAAGCGCGGTGGCGGGCCGTATCGCCGATCCGCGGGATTTTGCATGACGCCGTTCGTCACCCTGACCTCCGTCGCCGCGCCGCTGATCCGCGACAATATCGACACGGATTCGATCATTCCGTCGCGCGAGATGAAGTCGACCGGCAGGGCCGGCTTGGCCGACGGGCTGTTTGCGCCCTGGCGCTATACCGACGCTGCCGCGCGCGCTCAGCACCCCGAGTTCGTGCTCAACCGCCCCGAGTTCGCTGGCGCGCAAATCCTACTGACGGGCAAGAATTTCGGCTGCGGCTCCAGCCGGGAACATGCCGTCTGGGCGCTCCTCGAATATGGGATCAGATGTATCGTCGCGGAGAGCTTCGCTCCGATCTTCTACAACAACTGCGTCCGCAACGGGCTGTTGCCGGTGGTACTCGGGAACGAGGAAATTGCCGCGATGGCCGGGCGGACCGTGCATGTCGATCTGGCGGAAAGGACGATCGACGGACACGCATTCGAGATTGGTGTGGAGGCGCAGACCATGCTGCTAAAAGGCCTCGACGCCATCGACCTCACGCTCGAATTCTGTGACGCTATCGCCGACTGGCAGGCTGCCGATCGCGTAATGCGGCCGTGGATCTATCTGGAGAAGCGGGCATGACCTTCATCCTCATCTCCGAAGTCGGCCCGCGTGACGGTCTGCAGAGCATCGACCGGGTGATGCCGCTTGAGGCGAAAAAGGCGTGGATAAGGGCCGAGGCGGAAGCGGGGGTGCGTGAGATTGAGGTCGGATCGTTCGTGCCGCCGAGCCTGTTGCCGCAAATGGCGGACACCGCCGAGCTGGTCGCCTTTGCGCGGACGCTGCCGGGCCTGAACGTCGTCGCGCTGGTGCCGAACGCCAAGGGTGCCGAGCGGGCCGTCGTCGCTGGGGTGCACGGCATGTCCATTCCTTTTTCGATGTCGGAGACGCACAGCCAGCGGAACGTCCGCAAGACGCATGCGCAGATGATCGACGAAATCCGCGCCATCGCCACGATCGCGGACGGCGCTGGCGTGCACTTTGCCGTGGGCCTTTCGACCGCGTTCGGCTGCACCATCGAAGGGGCCGTGCCTGAGGATCAGGTCGTGCGGCTTGCCGAAGCGAGCGTCGAAGCGGGCGCCAAGGAACTGAGCCTCTCGGACACGACCGGATATGCGGACCCTGCGCAGGTGAGGCGGCTGGTGCGCAAGGTGCGGAGCGCGGTCGGCGACCGGCTCACCACGCTTCACCTTCACAATACGCGGGGGCTGGGCCTCGCCAATGCACTGGCCGGATTGGAGGAAGGCATCACCACCTTGGACGCCTCGCTCGGTGGCTTGGGCGGCTGCCCCTATGCGCCGGGCGCATCCGGAAACATCGTCACGGAGGATCTCGCCTTCATGCTACACGCCATGGGCTACGAAACCGGTATCGACTTGGAGCGGCTGATAAAGGTGCGCGCAATCCTGGCCAAAGCTCTTCCCGGCGAGCCGCTTTACGGTTTCACACCGGACGCCGGCCTGCCAATGGGCTTGGAACAAAGGTCTGCGGCATGAGCGCGGCGCCCCTCGCGGGCCTGAAGGTGGTCGAGTTCACGCACATGGTGATGGGCCCTGCGGCGGGCGCAGTACTGGCGGCGCTGGGCGCGGAGGTGACGCGGGTCGAGCCCGAAGGAGGCGACCATACCCGCAACCTGATCGGCTCGGGCGCCGGCTATTTCCCGATGTACAATCGGCACAAGGACAGCGTCTTTCTCAACCTGAAGAGCGCGGAAGGACTAGCCGAAGCGAAACGCCTCGTGTGCGCGGCGGACATCCTGATTGAGAACTTTCGTCCCGGCGCGCTAGACCGGCTCGGCCTCGACTATGAGACGCTCGCGGCAGCAAACCCGGGGCTCATCTATTGCACGCTGAAAGGCTTTCTGCCGGGTCCTTACGAGAACCGCACGGCGCTCGATGAGGTGGCGCAGATGATGGGCGGGCTGGCCTATATGACCGGTCCGCCCGGACGTCCGTTGCGAGCGGGCACCAGTGTGATCGACGCAACCGGTGGCATGTTCGGCGTAATCGGCATTCTCGCGGCGCTGGAGGAGCGTCATCGCACCGGGCGCGGCCAGAAGATTCAGGCCGCCCTTTTTGAAACCACCGTTTGGCTGGTCGGCCAGCACATGGCGCAGAAGGCGGTCACGGGCCAGGCCGCGCAGCCCATGCCTGCTCGCATCTCCGCCTGGGCGATCTACGACGTGTTCGAGACCCGCGACGAACCAGTTTTCGTCGGAGTCGTGACAGATGCGCTATGGGAGAAATTCTGCGCTCTGTTCGGTCTCGATGAGTTATGGGCAGACGAAAGCCTCCGCAAGAACAACGAGAGAGTCCAAGCGAGGAACCGCATCCTGCCGACTATCCGCGCGATGTTCGGCGAGATGACGCGCGCCGAAATCATGCAACGGCTTGAAGGTTCCGGTCTTCCCTTCGCACCGATCAGCCGGCCGGAGGATCTTTTCGAGGATCCTCATCTCCTTGCGTCCGGCGCCTTGCACCGAACCATTCTACCCGATGGGAATGAGACCTTTCTGCCTGGCCTCCCGCTCACTCTTGATGGCAAGCGGCCGGGGGGTGAATTCGTGTTCGATCGATTGGGTGAACGCGGCATGGCCGAGGTCGATAAGGCGCAAGGTGGAGCCTAGCTATTCGGGGCTGATCGAAACTAATCCCTTGTTGCTCCGGATGTTCGTGCGGGTCTGGCCGCTCGGCCGCATTCGAACATGATTCGAAGGTCATCGCCCAGTGCTGCAGCGACAGTCTTCAGCACTTCCTACCAAACCTCAGGCATCAAAAAGATGAAGGATTGTCTCACCGCGATCGTGATAAGGGGCGACGCAGTCGATCGAACAGAGATTTCGCGCTTCTGGTTGCCAAGATCCAGCAGGCGCCGGCTTGAACGGGCTTCCAACGAGGTTTCTGCAGCTCATACCAGCGGCGAGCGACCGTTTCAAATAGGTGATCGTGCTTGGCGCTGTTCGCCAGGCGCTCCCCTTTTGCGCTCCCAGCCGGGGTCGCGCCCTTCCTTCAGCAGACGCTTGGCGCTGTCACGCGCCTCGAGAGCGGCCGCGAGGCCGATCTCCAGTTAGGAGCCGAACACCAGCATGCGCTCCCTGCGTTCGAAGTGGTACTTCAAGCGCGAGGAGCGTTGCCAGACTTACGTAACGGACAGGTACAGCCCCCGTCCGCAACCGTCTGGTCCTTGGCAGCGGCTTAGTCTTCCTGAACGCCGCATAGGTCAGCATACCCCCGAGACTCCCGCTCCGATACCCCCGGAAGACCCCCGAGCATGATCCGGTTTGTACTGGATCGGGCTGGACGCGGCTTGGACGGCGTAGAGCCAGAATATCGAGGATTTCCGGATAGCCTAAGATTGCACCGGCTTGTCAGGTGGCGGAGCGGGAGGGATTCGAACCCTCGATACGGTTTTGCCGTATACTCACTTTCCAGGCGAGCGCCTTCGACCACTCGGCCACCGCTCCGCATGCCTGCTGAAGCGCTGCCCCTATCCTGTGGTTCCGGCCGGGGCAATGCTTGTCGCGCGACCGATTGCGGCTGACGGCGCCTAGTGGCGCGGCTAGGGAGTGGCGATGACCGTGTCGACACCGCTCTTTACCCTCAATCCTTCGCTCGACGCCGCCGACCTCGCGGCGCGCTTCGCCGAGCAGAAACGGTTGCAGATCCGCGACCTGCTGACGCAGCAATCGGCCGAACAACTGACCAGAACTCTGATGGAGCGCGCGCCCTGGGGCCTATCGTGGCAGGCGAAGGACGATGGCCCGCACAAGCTGCGCAAGGAAGATGTCGCCCGCCTCGGGCAGCAGGAAATGCAGACCATTTTCGGTAAGCTGAACCAGGCGATGCGGGAGGGGCATTTCGCCTTTGTTTACGGCCAATATCAGATGTACGACGCGCTGAAGGATGGCTGGTCGGGCGGCTCTCCGCTCGACGACGTGATCCGCGCGATGAACGCGCCGCCCTTTCTCGACCTGATCCGAGAAGTGACAGGCCTTCCCCAGATCACGTGGTGCGACGCCCAGGCCACCCATTTCGGCCCGGGCCAGTTTCTTTCGTTCCACCAGGACATCAACGAAGCACAGGATTGGCTCGTCGCTTATGTGCTGAACCTGTGTCCGGGCATATGGCGGCCGGATTGGGGCGGCTATCTGAACTTCTTCGACAAGGAAGGCGACATCGTCGCGGGCTATCGACCCCGCTTCAATGCGCTCAACATCTTCCGCGTGCCGCAGGATCACCATGTCTCCTATGTGCCGAACTTCGCGACTCCCAACCGGCTTGCGATTACCGGCTGGTTTCGGGGAACTGCGAGGGCTTGACGGCTAGGCCTCTGTTCTGCCGGCTCGCTCCGTGCGATGCGTGGCGCCATGCTGACGACACTTCTCTTACTGCAAGCGGCTGCTCACTCACCTGCGGTTACGCCAAAATCGCCCGGCGAGATCGTTGCCGCCGCTCCTGACGCGGCTTGGCGCGACATTTCGCCGTTGGACTTGCTGGTGCTGGAATTGGTCAACGGTGCGCGCGTGACGATGCGGCTGGCGCCAGACTGGGCGCCAGTTCACGTCGCCAATATTCGCGCGCTGGCGAAGGCCCGCTGGTGGGACGGGACCAGCGTCAATCGCGTGCAAGACAATTATGTCGTGCAATGGGGCGATGCGACCGAGAAGAAGCCGCTGCCCCAGGGGGTCGTCGCGCCGCCGCCCGCCGAATATTGGCGCGGCTTGGGCTCGGTTTGGATGCGCGCCCTTCCCTATCGCGATGCCTATGCCACCAAGGTTGGCCATAGCGGCGGTTGGCCGGTCGCGAGCGACGGCAAGTCCGCCTGGCTGGTCCATTGCTATGGCATGCTGGGCGTCGGTCGGGGTCTCGCGCCTGACACGGGCAGCGGCGCCGAACTCTATACCGTCACCGGCCATGCGCCGCGTCATCTCGACCGCAATATCGCCACGGTCGGCCGGGTGCTCGAAGGCATCGAAGCGCTGACGTCGCTGCCACGCGGCACCGGCAATCTCGGCTTCTACGAGAAGGCGGAGCAGCGTGTGCCGATCCGCTCCATTCGCCTCGGCACCGAAGTGACCGATGTGCCGCGCTGGCAATATCTTGACGAGACCAGCGCGGCCTTCGCCGCCTATGCCGATGCGCGCGCCAATCGGAGAGACGCGTTCTTCAACATTCCCGCAGGCGGCGTCGATATCTGCAACGTACCAGTGCCGGTCCGCCGCAAGCCCTAGCCGAGAAGACTGACCTTGCCGCCGGCATGGCGTTCGAGGCGGCCGGCGAGTTCCAGTTCGAGCAGGGCGCTCTGCACCACCGGGCTTGGGAGGCCCGAGAGGCGGATCACTTCGTCGACCTGCACCGGTGTGGGACCGAGCAGGTCTATGACCGCGCGCAGCTCGGTCTCGGAAACGTCTTCAAAGGCTGGCTCGAACCGGTCCACCGGCTGCGCGACGGCGCGCGCATCGATCGGGCGGATCTGTTCCAGCACGTCGGCGGCGTTCTGAATCAGCGTCGCGCCTTCGCGGATCAGGAGGTTGCAGCCTTGCGCGCGCGGGTCCAGCGGCGAGCCGGGCACCGCCATCACCTCCCGGCCAAGCTCGGCGGCAATCCGCGCGGTGATCAGCGAACCGGACTTGGGCGCCGCCTCCACTACGACAGTACCGAGCGACAGGCCTGCGATGATCCGGTTGCGTGACGGGAAGTGCCGGGCGAGCGGATCGGTGCCGGGCGGCTGTTCGGCGACCAGCAGCTCGTCGGTCGCGATCTTCTCCTGCAGCTCGGCATTTTCAGGCGGATAGCTGACGTCGATCCCGCTCGCGATCACGCCGATGGTACGATTGCCGAGTGCCCCGACATGGGCGGCCGTATCGATGCCGCGGGCGAGGCCGGAAACCACGACCGCACCTTCGGTCGCAAGTTCGCGCGCCAGACCGCGAGCGAAGCGGCAGGCGGCGGCGGAGGCGTTGCGGGCGCCGACGATCGCGATGGCTTGCCGCGACAGCAGCGACAGGTCGCCACGCACGATCAGCATCGGCGGCGCGCTTTCGGTCGCCCGCAGCAACGCTGGATAGGCGGGCTCGTCGACGAAGAGCGGCCGCGCGCCCAGCCGCTCTATGGTGCGCAGTTCCTGCTCCACCTGGCGCGGATCGGCGAGACGAACGTCGCGTCGCCCACCGCGCGCTGCCAGCATCGGCAAGGCTTCGAGCGCCGCTTCCGCCGTGCCGAAGCGGGCGAGCAGCTGGCGATAGCTGACCGGCCCGATATTGGGCGTGCGCAACAGCCGAAGCTTGGCCGCGTGCCGATCCGGTTCCCGGTCAGCCACGGGAGCGGCCGACCTTCGGCTCCGTGCCCGCGCGAAGGCGGACGAGATTCTCGCGGTGCTTCCAGAAGACGATGAGGGCGAGCGCGAGGAAGAGGATTCCGACCTGGGTCTTGCCGAAAAGAAAGGCAGTGACTGGAGCCGTGGCTGCAGCGGCCAAGCCGCCCACCGACGAAAAGCGAGTCGCTGCGAGCATGCCGATCCAGACGGCGAGGTAGATGAGGCCGATCGCCCAAGCGAAGCCGAAGGCTATGCCGCCGAAGGTCGCGACGCCCTTGCCGCCGCGGAAACGAAGCCACACCGGATAGCAATGACCGAAAAAGGCGCCGGCACCGCCGAGCAGGTCTCCGCCCGGCGCCAGTTCCTGCCCGATCCATACCGCCGCCGCGCCCTTGAGCGCGTCGAGCAGCAGGGTCGCGACGGCGAGGCCCTTGCGGCCCGTGCGCAGCACATTGGTCGCGCCGATATTGCCGGAACCGATCGCGCGCAGGTCGCCGGCGCCTGCGAAGCGGGTCAGGATCAGCCCGAACGGGATAGACCCGAGCAGATAGCCGAGCGCCAGCGCCAGCGCAGGCATTTCCCAAAGCACGTCGACGGTCTGCGCCCCCATGGTTCCTGCATAACCATGGTTCCGGTGCTGACAAAGCCCAATCGGCATCGATATGGACTGGCCATGACCGACACCCGACCCCTGCTCTTTTTCGACTCCGGCGTGGGTGGGTTGTCGGTGCTCGAGGCCACCCGTCGCCTGCTGCCGAATGCGCCGATCGTCTATGCGGCCGACAGCGCCGGCTACCCTTACGGCACCAAGTCGGAAGCCGAGATCGCGGCGCGCGTGCCGGCGCTGCTCGGCCGGCTGGTCGAACGCTATCGGCCGCGGCTGGTGGTGATCGCCTGCAACACGGCGTCGACTATCGCGCTTGCCCAGGTCCGCAGCGCGCTCGACCTGCCCGTGGTGGGCACTGTGCCCGCGATCAAGCCGGCCGCGGCCGTGTCGAAAACTCGCGTCATCGGCGTGCTTGGCACGGAAGCGACGATCCGCCAGCCCTATGTCGACCGGCTGGCGGCCGAGTTCGCCGGCGACTGCCTGGTGCTCCGCCATGGCTCGGCCGAGTTGGTCGATCTGGCGGAGGCAAAGCTGCGCGGCGAGGTCACTGATCCGGCGGCCTATGCGCGCATATTGCGCGGCCTCACCGATCAGCCCGGCGGCGACCGGCTCGATACCGTCGTGCTCGCTTGCACCCATTTCCGCCTGGTGGAGCCGGAACTGAGCGCAGCCGGGCCTTTCTCCTATGTCGACGGGGCGGAAGGGATTGCCCGCCGAATCGCGTTCCTGACCAAGGAGCAGGACTGGCCGAAAGCGCCGGAACCCGGCACGGCAGTCTTCACCCGCCTCGACGAGCGGGTTCAGGCGCTTGCCCCCGCTCTCGCCGCTTTCGGCCTGAAACGGATCGTCGAGCTTTAGACCGGCAGCATCGCCCGGCTCATCAGCTTTGACAGGGCCGGCCAAGCGGCACCTCCTTTGATCCGGTGTCAGCTCGCTCACCGGGACTGCCAGAGCGGATCAAGTAAATAGCGCCAGGCGCGAAAATGCGCCATGCAGTCGCGCAGAACAGAAACGGCTGGGTTGCACTTACAGGGGAGTTGAAAATGAAAGCTTTCATTCTGTTACCATTAGCGGCTGTTCTTGCCACGGCGCCTGTAGCAGGTGCCACGATCCAGGGGTTGTTCAACACAGGCACCGACGCCAACAATGTGGCGCTGGTCGGCGGCAACGGCACGGTCGACCCGCATTATTCGATCCTGTCGTCGACTTCACCGGGGTTTGCAGGCCAACAGGCTGTCACCTTCAACTGCTGCTATGTCGCCGACGACGCGAACTCGCGCTGGATTTCTCTTTCAGGCAATGGCGGCCCGGGCAGCAACGAGACCTTCTATCGGCTGAGCTTTACGCTCAGCGGGCTGAACCCGAACACGGCCGTGATCACCGGCCGCGGCGGCAGCGACAATGCCGGGCGCATCTTCCTGAACGGCGTTGACACCGGGATCGACATAAACGGCTTCTCGAGCCTGGTGTCCTTCACCATCAACTCGGGCTTCGTCGCGGGCGTCAACAATCTCGACTTCCGCATTCAGGATTTCGGTGCGCCAACCGCGTTCCGGATCGATGACCTGCAGGGCACCGCCGACGTCGTCAATGCGGTTCCGGAGCCTGCCACCTGGGCGATGATGATCGGCGGCTTCGCAATGGCCGGCGCCGCCTCGCGGCGTCAGCGGAAGGCTGCGATCGCCTAAGCCTTATTGCGAGTTGTTCTCACTGGCTTGCCCGTCCGCAGGAAGGTAAACGGCCCCTAGCGGACGGGCAGCTTTTGAGCACGGGCTTTGGACTATAATCGCATCTTCACCCAGGCGATCGATCGGCTGCATGCCGAGGGTCGGTATCGGGTGTTCATCGACATTTTGCGCAACAAAGGCATGTTCCCGAACGCGCGCTGCTTTGCCGGGCATAATGGTCCGAAGCCGATCACCGTCTGGTGCTCGAACGACTATCTCGCCATGGGCCAGCACCCCAAGGTCATCGCGGCGATGGAGGAAGCGCTGCACGATGTCGGCGCCGGCTCCGGCGGCACGCGCAACATCGGCGGCAACACCCATTATCATGTCGATCTGGAGGCGGAGCTTGCCGACCTGCACGGCAAGGAAGCGGCTTTGCTGTTCACCTCCGGCTATGTGTCGAACGAAGCGACGCTGTCGACGCTCGCCAAGATCCTGCCGGGCTGCGTGATCTTTTCGGACGAACTCAACCACGCCTCGATGATCGCCGGCATCCGCAACTCAGGCTGCGAGAAGCGGGTGTGGCGGCACAATGACGTAGCGCATCTGGAAGAACTGCTCGCCGCCGAGGACCCGGAGACGCCGAAGCTGATCGCGTTCGAGAGCGTCTATTCGATGGACGGCGACGTGGCGCCGATCGCGGCGATCTGCGACCTGGCGGACAAGTACGGCGCGCTCACCTATCTCGACGAAGTCCATGCGGTCGGCATGTACGGCGCCCGCGGCGGCGGCATTTCGGAGCGGGACGAGGTTGCCGACCGGCTGACCATCATCGAAGGCACGCTGGGGAAAGCGTTCGGCGTGATGGGCGGCTATATCGCCGCCGACCAGGTGATCGTGGACGTGATCCGCTCCTATGCACCGGGCTTCATCTTCACGACCAGCCTGTCGCCGGTGCTGGTCGCGGGCGTCCTCGCCAGCGTTAGGCACCTGAAGGCGAGTTCCGTCGAGCGCGAGGGCCAGCAGGCGGCCGCCGCGACGCTGAAGCGCATGTTCTCGGACGCGGGGCTGCCGGTCATGCCGTCGACGACGCACATCGTGCCGCTGATGATCGGCGATCCGGTCAAGGCCAAGCGGATCAGCGACATTCTGCTCGCCGAATACGGCGTGTACGTGCAGCCGATCAATTATCCGACCGTGCCCCGTGGCACCGAGCGCCTGCGCTTTACGCCCGGCCCCAGCCATACGGCGGAGATGATGGCGGAACTGACGGACGCGCTGGTCGAGATCTTCGGCCGGCTGGAGCTGCGTCGGGCTGCGTGAAGCTCTTCTCGTCATCCCCGCGGAAGCGGGAACCCAGCTCTTCTACGACTCCGGTGCCATCTGGGTTCCCGCTTTCGCGGGAATGACGGAGGAGTGAGTTCGTGAACAACACTGAACTCGCCCTGCTCTTACTCGCCGCCCTGGGCGCGGGCGCGGTGAATGCGTTGGCGGGGGGCGGATCAATCCTGACCTTCCCAGCACTAATCGCTGCAGGCCTTCCGCCGCTCTCCGCCAACGTCACCAACACCGTTGCCCTTTTCCCCGGCTATGTCGGCGGCGTGATCGGGCAGGCGCGCGACTTGAAGGTTCAGGGCGGCCGGCTGCTCCTGCTCATCCCCGCGGCCCTGATCGGCGGACTGGCCGGTGGGCTCCTCATCCTGGCGAGCAGCGAGAGGCAGTTTGAGGCGCTCGTTCCTTGGCTGCTGCTCGGGGGTTGCGGCTTGCTGGCGGTTCAGGACAGACTTCGTGCCCTGCTGCAACGCCGGTCCGGCGTGCTGGGGCTTGGCTGGGCGGTCATCCCGGTGCTGCTGGCGGCCGTTTATGGCGGCTATTTCGGGGCGGGTCTGAGCGTGATTTTTCTCGCCGTACTCGGGCTCACTATCGACGACAGCCTTACCCGCCTGAACGGGTTGAAGCAGGCACTGGCGCTGGGCGCCAACCTCTCCGCTGCCGCGCTTTTCCTTGCTTCCGACAAACTGGTGTGGAGTGCTGCGGCGGTGATGGCGGCTGGAGCAATGATCGGCGGTGCTGCGGGCGGGCGGCTGGCAAGCGTGATCAGTCCCAAGTCCCTGCGCGCTATCGTCATCGTGATCGGCCTTGGCGTCGCCCTGCTCTTCCTGATCGGCTAGGCCTGCCCGGCGCTGGCGCTCAGCAGCCGCGGGTCCACGCCCGCGCTCTTGAACGCGTCGGCCCAACGCTGTTCGACCGGCGTGTCGAACAGCAGCGCCTCGGTTGCCTGCGTCGTGAACCAGCCATGGCGCGTCATCTCCTCGTCAAGCTGCCCCTCACCCCAACCGGCATAGCCGAGCGCGACCAGCCAGCGGCTCGGCCCCCTGCCTTCGGCAATCGCGCGCAGCACGTCGACCGTGTTGGTGAGCGCGAACCGGCCATCGACTTCCATCGTGTCCTGCCCGCCCCAGTCGAGCGAATGCAGCACGAACCCCCGCTGCGGCTCCACCGGCCCGCCAAGATGAACCGGCGCGTCGGGCGCGTTACCGACCGGGATCTCGAACTGTTCGAGCAAGGTATGCAGGCCGAGCCGGGGCGCGAGCCGGCCGATGCCGATCCCCAGCGCGCCGCGCTCGTCATGCATGCAGACGGCGATCACGGCATGCTCGAAGCGCGGATCGCCGATGCCCGGCATGGCGAGCAGCAGCTGTCCCGTGAGGAATGGCACATCCATTTCAAACCTATAGGCGCGGCGGCCACAAAGCCCAATGCCTTGACGCCTTCGTCCGGCGCGGACACGAGGCATGCCGACGCCCGACTCAGGGCCTTTCGGAGGAAACAGACGATGACCATCCAGGTTGGCGAGCGGCTGCCCAGCGTGACCTTCATCAAGGCGACCGAGAACGGCCCCGACGCGATCCAGTCGGACGAATATTTTCGCGGCCGCAAGGTGGCGCTTTTCTCCGTGCCCGGCGCCTTCACGCCGACCTGCTCGGCGCGGCATCTGCCCGGGTTCGTCGAGAAGATCGACGAGTTCAGGGCGCGCGGCGTAGACGAAGTAGCTTGCACCGCCGTCAACGACGCCTTCGTCATGGCGGCTTGGGCGAAGCATTCGGGCGCCGAGGGTAAGGTCACCATGCTGTCCGACGGCAATGGTCATTTCGTGAAGGCCATCGGGCTCGACATGGACTCGAGCAAGTTCGGCATGGGCACGCGCGGCCAGCGTTTCTCAATGATCGTCGACGATGGCGTGGTGAAGGAGCTGAATGTCGAACAGCCGGGCGAATTCAACGTGAGCTCGGCCGAGCATATGCTGTCGCAGCTCGGCTGAGCGGAACGCGAACGCGCTTCGGTCGGTTGTTACGCCCGCACATTCTGATGGAGGTTAGTATGGCGAACAATCAGGACAACAAGACCAACGAGAGCAACGAGTCGCTGGCCGAGCGCGCCACCGCACTCTTCCAGGGCGGTCTAGACGCCGTGAAGAACAATCCGGGCACCGCCGCCGCCGTGCTGGGCAGCGTCGCCGCTGCAGCCGCCGCCTATGTCAACCGCGACAAGGTGATGGAGACGGCCGGCAACCTGCGCGACAAGGTGACCGGTTCGGCCAAGACCGAAGAAAACGCCTGACTTGTCGATGTCATGGCGGGCCGTTAACGGCCTGCCATGACAGACAAAAAGATCGAACAAAGCTCGGGCGCGCTGATCGAGGAACTCGCGCGCCACTATGACGAGGCCGTCGCGGCGCTCCAATCCGCCATCTCGGCCTTCGTGGTCGATGGCACCAGGCCCGACCGCAAGGAACGCCGCGACGGGCTGTTCTGCTACCCCGAGCTGCGCGTTCGCTATCGCGGCGGCGGGCCAACCCCTGCCCCCTTGCGCTCCTTCGGCCGGCTGGTCGCACCGGGCACCTATGCGACGACGGTTACCCGACCGCGCATCTTCGCCGAATATCTGGCCGAGCAGCTTGACTTGCTGATCGAAGGCTATGGCGTGACTGTCGAGGTGACGCGCAGCCGCCAGGAAATCCCCTTTCCCTATGTCTTGGATCCCGGTCACGATCTGACGCTGGAAGGCGTGTCCCCGGCCGAACTGGCGCGCTGGTTTCCGGCAACGGAGCTCGCCCATATCGGCGATGAGATCGCGGACGGAATTCCCGCTGCCGATGGCGAACTGCCCAGGCCTTTGGCGCTGTTCGATGGGCTGCGTACCGACTTCTCGCTTGCCCGCCTGCGCCACTACACGGGTACGCCGCCCGAGCATGTGCAGCGCTATGTGCTGTTCACCAACTATCACCGCTATGTCGACGAGTTCGTCCAGTGGGCGGCGGCCACGCTGAGCGAGGACGAGCGCTTCACCGCTCTCTCAGGCCCCGGCGGATTGTTCATGACGCCGGATACCGTCGACCCCGATAAGGCGGTCGCCGACTTCGCCTGGCGCCGGCACCAGATGCCGGCCTGGCATCTGATGGCGCCCGACCGCACTGGCATCAGCCTGGTCAATATCGGAGTCGGCCCTTCCAATGCGAAAACGATCACCGACCACCTGGCCGTGCTCCGGCCCGAAGCCTGGCTGATGATCGGTCACTGCGGCGGCCTGCGCCCCAGCCAGCGGATCGGCGACTATGTGCTGGCTCACGCCTATCTGCGCGACGACCATGTGCTCGACGATGTGCTGCCGCCGGAAATCCCCGTGCCGGCTATCGCCGAAGTGCAGCAAGCGCTGCAGCGTGCCGCCGAGACCGTCTCGGGCGAGAGCGCGGAGGTGCTGAAACGACGCCTGCGCACCGGCACGATCGTCACCACCGACGACCGCAACTGGGAGTTGCGCTACTCGCAATCCGCGCTGCGCTTCTCGCTCTCCCGCGCGGTGGGCGTGGACATGGAGTCGGCGACGATCGCTGCCCAAGGCTACCGCTTCCGCGTGCCGTATGGCACTTTGCTCTGCGTGTCGGACAAGCCGCTGCACGGCGAGCTGAAGCTGCCGGGCCAGGCCAATCGCTTCTACGAACGCGCGATCAACGAACATATGCGGATCGGCATCGAGGCATGCGCCGAACTGCGCCGCGAAGGACCCAAGCTCCACAGCCGCAAGCTCCGCGCGTTCAACGAGCCGCCGTTCCGCTGACGGAGAAGAACCGCTCGTGAGGCGTTCCCCGGCCACACAGCCGGAGGAGTATCTATGCCTGGCCGATTGAAGCCGATTGCCGAACAGACGATCGTTATCACGGGGGCATCGAGCGGGATCGGGCTTGCCGCCGCCCGCCGTGCCGCCGAAGCGGGCGCGCGGGTCGTCCTGGTCGCGCGGAACAAGCAGGCGCTCGAGGAAGCTGCCGAGCAGATCAGACTGCGCGGCGGCCGGGCGGCGGCGCTGGACATCGACATCGCGGGCCCCGGTGCGGCCGCGAAAATCGGCGCGTTTTGTCAGGACAGGTTCGGCCCGTTCGACACCTGGGTCAATGATGCGGCGGTGGCGCTCTATGGCCGGCTCGAGGAAACGACGATGGATGAGCATCGCCGCATCTTCGACGTCGGCTATTTCGGCCTGGTCGAGGCGTCGCTCTATGCGGCCGAACAGCTGAAGCAGCGCGGCGGCGCGCTGATCAACATCGGCTCGGTCTTGTCCGAGCGGGCGATGATCTATCAGGGCGTCTATTCGGCGATGAAGCACGCGGTGCGCGGCTTCACCGACGCGCTTCGTATGGAGTTGGAGGAGGCGGGTGCGCCGGTCTCCGTCACCCTCATCAAGCCGAACGGCATTGACACGCCTTATCCGGAGCATGCCCGCAACAAGCTGGGTGAGCCCGCGCGCATCCCGCCGATCGTCTATGATCCGGAACTGGTCGCGCGCGCGATCCTGTTTGCGGCAGAGAACCGCAAGCGCGAGCTGACGGTCGGCGGCGGCGGCTATCTGGTCAGCAAGATGGGCAATCTCGCGCCCGGCATGACCGACAAGGTGATGGAGATGATCGGTTTCGGCTCGCAGACCACGGATAAGCCGCCGCGCTCCGGCACCAACGACAACCTCTTCAAGCCCCGCCGCGATGGCGACACCCACTCGAATCGGGAGATGTATGTGAGAAAGCAGAGCCTGGCGCTCGAAGCGCAAATGCGGCCCTGGGCGGCCGCCGCGATCCTGGGCGGCGTCGCCGCGTCCCTGTTCACCCTAGCGCGTCGCCGCCGGGGGAGCGGGGTGGAGCAGGACACCGGCTTGGCCGCGCACCAGACAGACGGCACCGACTCCAGCGCCCAAATGGAAGCGATGATCGCCGACGAGCAAATGGTGCCGGAACGGCTGCCCTGAAGCGATGAAACGCTCGTCCCGAGCGAAGTCGAGGGGCGTAGTCCGGAGCTCGCGCCCTTCGACTACGCACTTCGTGCTCCGCTCAGGACGAGCGGGTCACAGGCCGATCACCAACCGCACTTCTGGCCCTTGTTCTGCGCCTTGAGCCAGGTCATCAGCGGACGGAAATAAGCGACCATCGCGTCGCCTGACATCTCGCGGCTGCCGGTGAAGGCCTGGAGTGCGTCTGGCCATGGCTTGGACGAGCCCATCTCCAGCATCGCGTTCAGCCGCTGGCCGACTTGCTTGTTACCGTAGAAGGAACAGCGGTGGAGCGGCCCTTTCCAGCCGGCCTGCTTGCACGCGGCTTCATAGAACTGGAACTGCAGCAGCCGTGCAAGGAAGTAGCGGGTGTAGGGCGTGTTGCCGGGCACGTGATATTTGGCGCCCGGATCGAAGCTCGCCTCGGTGCGCGCGACCGGCGGCGTGATCCCCTGATATTGCAGCCGCAGGTCGGTCCAGGCCTTGTTGTAGTTGGCAGGCTGGATCTGGCCTGAGAACACACCCCAGCGCCATTTGTCGACGAGCAGCCCGAACGGCAGAAACGCGACCTTGTCCATCGCCTGGCGGAGCAGCAGGCCGATGTCCTTGTCGGAGCTCGGCACCTGGGCCCGGTCGAGCAGTCCGATCTGTACCAGATAATCGGGCGTGATCGACAGGGCGACCGTATCGCCCACCGCCTCGTGAAAGCCGTCATTGGCGCCGTTCAGATACAGATAGGGCTGCTTGTTATAGGCCCGCTGATAGTAATTGTGGCCGAGTTCGTGGTGGATGGTGGTGAAGTCGTCGGCATTGACCTTGATGCACATCTTGATGCGCAGGTCTTCCTTATTGTCCACGTCCCAGGCCGAGGCGTGGCAGACCACTTCGCGGTCGGCCGGCTTCACGAACATGGAGCGCTGCCAGAAGCTTTCGGGCAGCGGTGCGAAACCGAGTGAGGAGAAGAAGCCCTCACCCGTCTTTACCATCTTAAGCGGATCGTAACCCTTGGTCTTGAGCAGTGCCTCGACGTCGTAGCCGAGATCGCCGGCGCCTGCCGGCGCGACCACATCATAGATATTGCCCCATTCCTGCGCCCACATATTGCCGAGCAGGTCGGCGCGGATTGGCCCGGTCTTCGCTTGGACCGCGTCGCCATATTTCTGGTTGAGCTTGGTGCGCGTGTAGCAGTGGAGCTCGTCGTAGAGCGGCTTGACCTGTGCCCAGAGCTTGTCGGTCAGCGCTGCGAACTCCTGGGGCGACATGTCGTACTGCGAGCGCCACATCGCGCCGACGTCGGGATAGCCGAGCTCCTTCGCACCCTGGTTCGCGATCGCGACCATGCGCTGGTAATCGGTGCGCATCGGCTTGCCGACATTTTCGTGCCAGCTGACCCACATCTCCTTGAGCTCGGCGGGATCGCGGCTGTCGCCCATCGCGGCCTCGATGTCGCTGCCGCTGATCGGCTGCCCCTTACGCGTGCCCTTGCCCTTGCCGTAGGTCGAGTTCAGCCGCGTCGCGATCTCATTAAGCTCGGTTGCGGCGCCCGGCGTGGTCGGCGCCGGCAGCACCAGCCCGCCCCGCAGAATGTCGAGCTTGCGCTTGGTGTCGTAGGACAGGCCCGGCACATTCTGGAACTGCGCCGCCTGCTTGGCGAACTTGACCGACATTTCGGTGCCGACAGCGCCGTATTTGGCCGAAAGCGCGTCGGTGTCATCAGTGATATAGGTGTTGTTGATCCAGCCGACGCGCGCGGACTCCACGCCGAACTCGGCCAGCTCCTTCTCGGCCTTGGCGACGAACGCGTCCGCATCCGCCTTGCTGGGCGCTGCCGCATTCTGCGCGACCGCCGCGCCGCCGGCCAGCGCCGCCGTCATGGCAAGTGCCGAAATCATGGTCCTTTTCATAGCCATCCTCTTTCATTCTCTCTCGTCATTGCGAGGAGCGAAGCGACGAAGCAATCCAGAAGTCGAGGCCCCGAACCTCGATTGCTTCGCTCCGCTCGCAATGACGGCCAGTGATTAGCGAGCGAGCCACTTTGCAAGCGCGTCGCCCAACTCAGGCTTGAGGACCGCGCTCATATGCCCGCCCGGCACGAGCACCAGTTTTCCTTGGGGCAGCGCCTCCGCCAGAGCGGCGGCGGAGCCATTGTCGTCATCCTCCTCGCCGCACAGCACCAGCACCGGCAGGTCGAGCGAATGGATCACCTCTTCCGGCGTGTCGGTGAAGCTGTTGAGGATGTTGAGCAGGGCGACGGCGTCGCCCTTGGTCGATTTGAGGAAGGCCTGAACGTTATAGCCTTCGCTGCCTGGCTGAAAGCTGCCGAGATTGGTCAGCACATGGCGGAAATGGCCGGCGCGGCGGGAGGTCTGGGTCAGCCCTTCCAGGCCCATGCCGGACAAGATCGCGCGTGTGGGCGCCGCGCCTCGCGCCAGCATGCGGGAGACGGTGCGCGCGCCGAGCGAGTAGCCGCCGAGATCATAGTCGTTCAGGCCCAGATGCTCGATCAGCGCGAAGACGTCCGTGGTCAGCACGTCGGGCGTGTAGAAATCCGGATCGTGCGGCTTGTCGCTCGCGCCGTGACCCCGCAGGTCCGGCATGATCACGCGGAAGCCGGCTTTCGCCACTTTCGCCGCGTGGCCGAAGCGGATCCAGTTCATGTCCGCGGAGGAGATATAGCCGTGGATCAGCACCACCGGCCTCCCCTCGCCCAACTCATGCCAGGCGAGCCGCACGCCGTCGGGCGCAGTAAAGAAGTGAGTGGTGGGCTTCATCCCGCCTCCCTATCCGTTCGCTTCGAGCGAAGTCGAGAAGCGATCCGCCCTATAGCGGCAGGGCCGCCCCCGCCTTCGCCCACCTATCCACCAGCGGCTGATATTCGTCGCTGCGCATCCGCTTCAGCTCCGAGGTGTCGAGCCAGGCTTCATGCATGCTCTCGGCGCCGAAATGGCTGGTCGGGCGGAAACGGCCAGGCTCATCGAAACTGCCAAGCGTCAGGTCCATTTTTGGGCTGTCCGGATAGCGGAAGCCGAGCGGCGTGCCGCACTGCGCGCAAAAGGGCCGCTCGGCGATCGGCGAGCTACGATACCAGTCGGGCTCCGCGCCCAGCCAGCGAAGCTCCGCCTGCGCAACATTCTTGAACGCCGCCGCAAGCCCGCCGGTCGCCTTCTGGCACATGCGGCAATGACAGAGATAAGCCTCGTCATTGTCTATGCCGACTTCATAGCGCACCCGGCCGCACTGGCAGCCGCCGGTCACTCGCTCCATGCTCATGCATCCTCTCTCGTCATCCCCGCGAAAGCGGGGACCCAGAACCTAGCTTGGTTCCTGCTTTCGCGGGAATGACGAATTTGTGGAGGCTAACCGCTCACCAGTTGGACGTGGATCAGCCGTCCGCCTTCCTCGCGTCCGAGGAGGATTTTGGCGCCGTCGGTCAGCTTGATGTTCTTGCCGATCGGCACGTCCTGATTCGCGCTAGCATCGTACATGGTCGGCATATTCTCGTTCACCAGATACCAGTCGCCCTGGTGTTTCTGGAAATAGCCGGCCCGCTTGCGATGCTCCGGCTTCAGATGCTCATTGGGGAAATGCAGCCGGTTGACGTGCCAAGGAAAGAGCGACTGGCCATCCCACACCATCAGCCGGTGATTGTCGGCGCGGAAGTCGGTGCCGCCGCGGCTCGAATAGAAGTTCAGCACCGGGAGCTGACCTTTATAGGCGGTGCCGCAATAAGGGCATTTCGGTCGCGTGGTATTGTCGAACACATACCAGCCCATGTCGCATTTGGCGGAGCAGGGCTGAACCATGTCGATGGTGCGGACGAGCGCCGTTTCCCAATCCGCCGCCGTCGGCCGCGCAGCCGGATTGTGCAGCCCGTCTATGAAGGCGCGGCGGAAGAGCTCGGCAAGCAAGGGACCGGCGATCGTGTAGGGCATTTTCGCCGGATCGCCCCAGGGGAGCTGAGCGGGCTTCAGATCGGCGGCCTTGACCCGGTTGCTGGCATCGGTCGGATGCTCGACGAACAGCACCTTGGAGCCCATTGTCAGCTCCTCGTCCCTGGTTGCATCCATGTCATGGACCTTCCCGCCGCGTAATGGGTGGCGGTAGAACAGATACATGTAGATCAGGACGGCCAGCGCGTGCCGGTCGGTGGCGGTGGACGGCAGCTTTCGGTTGGGATCGGTCTTCGGCAGATGCTGGGTGGCGATCACTTCGGGCGCGATGAAGTCGGGTGTGCCGACCACGTCGGGCGGATATTTGCCTGGCACCACCAGCCCGTCGATGTCGATGATGCACGCCTTGCCAGTCAGCGGATCGACCAGCACGTTCTTGTATGAAAGGTCGGAGTGGGCAAGCCCCGCTGCGTGCAAGCGCCGGACGCTGCGGCTGATCGACAGCGCCACCTGCAGATAGCTGAGCCAGGTCCCCTTCTCTTCCGCCGCGAGATACTTGGCCCGGTTGGAGGCGGACGCGAACCACTTGCCCTCCTTCTCCTTGCCCCTGATGCCGAGCACATCGCCCTGCACTGAGCCGTGCTTGAAGAAGAAGCCTTGGCCGTAAACCGGCGCGACGACGCCGGTCTTCTGCCCATCCTGCACGATCGCGGAGGGCCAGCAGAAAAGGTCGCGCCAGTAATCTCCGCCT
Source organism: Sphingomonas sp. (assembly GCF_035944535.1). Taxonomy (GTDB): domain Bacteria; phylum Pseudomonadota; class Alphaproteobacteria; order Sphingomonadales; family Sphingomonadaceae; genus Sphingomonas_B. The sequence continues at coordinate 148,456 of NZ_DASZBC010000011.1, read as the reverse complement.
TCCCTTTTTTGAATGCCGTCTCTGAAGGGACCCACGATCGCCTTCAGCCGCTCCTGGCCAGCATGGTCCAGCTTGTCGCGGTACCAGGCGACGACATAGCTCTTGTCCGCGCCCATATAGACGTCCTTCATGCCGCCTGGCCGAGCAGCTTGGCGTCGTCATATTCCACCGTCTGACCGTTGAGCGTTTGCAGGCGCACCATCGCCATGATCAGCTCTCCCTCGGCAGCAGCACGGCCAGCGTGCGGTCGTCGTGATTGCCGGGCGACCAGAAATCGAGCCAGGCGAGAAACTGCTTTTCGATCTCTGCCTCGGGCGCGGAGAAATCGACCTGCTTGCACAGATCGTCATTCCACAGCGACGCCCAGGCCGCCGGATCGGCGAACACCTTATCCGTCGGCAACTTCGGATCGGTGATGCCGTCGCTCATCAAGGCGAGCGCGGTGAAGCGGTCCGCCACTGCATAGTGGACACGCTTCATCACTTCGACATTGTCCAGGAACTCGGACTTGGCGAGGAAGCGGGTCTGGCCGGCATACTCGCCGGCATCGGGAGAGGTGAGCGGCTGCACCGTCTTCGCCTCCAGATCGAGCAGGCCGGCGCCGCCGTCGCCGATAGAGAAGGAGCCGACGAACCAGCGCGTTCCGAAGCGCCTGGCGATCACAACGATGAGCGTGGTGGAGAGCTTGGACGCACTCTCATTCAACTGCTCGGCCTGAGCAATCAGTGTCTCGGCCGCATCGAACGAGGCGGCGACGAGCGTTCTGTAGAGCCGGTCTTTGATTCCCCCCGCCGCCTCCTGGTCCAGAAGCGGCTCAAAGTCCTCGCCAAGCTGCTGATCGATCAGCGCCGGCAGCTCGGCCGTGACGGTCTCGACGGCGAGCTTCGATCCACGGCGCGAATAGGCGGCGCTGCCGGCGCCGTCGGCCACGGCAGCGATATGCCAATCGCCATGCACCGCAAAGGCGAAATCATCCTCGCGGAAGCCGCCGGTCTTGGCATGCGAACGGCCGCGCTTGCTGGCGCCGATCATGCGTAGCGCCGGTCCGGTTAGGGAAGAAAACGCCTCATCCGGCTTGTGAAATCGATCGGTGGCGTCGCTCGGCAGCGAAGTCCAAAGCGACTTGGGATCAGCAACGACAATCAACGTCGCGGTGATCTCGGCCGGTCGCCCGTCGATCTTGCCCTTCAGCGAAATCTCATGATCCCCAGCCTCACCTGGAGTGCCTGAGAAGATCGAAGTGGCTTCGTCGAAGCTAAGCCCGCTACGGCCGGCGTTCACCAGACGCACGTCGCGCGCGCCCTCGACAGTCAGCCGATCGGTATAACTCTCCCCCGCCCGCGCATTCTTCAGCGCCACCGTCTTCTTGATCGTCAGCAGCGAAGCTGGAGCCGGTTGCGCGACAGGCTCAGCCGGCTCCGAGTCCTTGCGGAGCACCGGCGCCTCCGCCTGGACCTGCGGCTGCGGCTCATCGGACGCCGGCGGCGCTACCTCGGCAGCGGGCGGGGGCGGCGGCGTAAACGTGCCGTGCTGTGCCGTCAGGTCGAACGGCTTCACTTCCTGCGGACCGCTGCCGAACCTGGACATGATCACCTCGGGTTCCGCGTTCACCGGATCGGCGTTCGGGACCGGCTTCGAAGCGGCGGGCTCGCCCTCGCCACCAGGGCTTTTGGCAGCACAGGCGCGAAGCACGGCCAAGGCACGCTGATAGGCCGGGTTCATCCCGTCCTCCTGGAACAAATGCGTTTCCGGCACCGCTTCCTTCTCGATCGCGTGCAACAGCGTCTCCACCGCGCTCCGTGCGAGACGCGAAGGCTCGTAGCCGCTCATCCCCGCCCCCGATTGATCGCGGGGCCAGGCGAGTTATCGTCGACGGCGGTGTAGGTGGCGGCACGCTCGCACCAGGGACAGACGGCCTCGCCCTCTCCTTCAATGCAGTGGACGCCGCCGCAGCCGCACATCGCCATGCCGAAGCGGGCGGCGCAATGCGGACAGGTTGGCGCTCCGATCAGATCGGCGGAGGCGATCTTCGCGCCGGAGGCCGTCTCGTCGCTCAGCTCGAAATAGCTGTTCTTGACCGGCATGGTTGTGCGGAGCGTGTATTTGTTCTGATAGAACAGGCCGGCGAGACGGGCATCCTCCGTTTCCAGATTCCGATCGAGACAGCGACAAGGTTTGCGCGCGAGGCATAGGCACTTGTCCAGCGCCGGATCGCCGCCTCCGCATCGTCGGTGGGATGGCCGTCGGTCATCAAGAAGATCAGCGGCTTCCAGTCGCCCTTGCGTTCCGGCGTGGTACGCACGACCTGCCGGTCGATCTCCTTCATCAGGTGATTGAGCGCGGCCCCGAGTGCGGTGCCGCCGCCGATCGGCAGTTCGGGCGGCTGGAACATCGCAATCTCCGTCAGCGGCACCAGGGTGCGCGGCTTGCCGGCAAAGGCGATGACGGAGAGATGCGCCGTCTCAAGCGCATAGGGGTTGGTGCGCAGCGTCCGCGCAATCTCGGTCAGCCCCTGTTCGAGCTGGTAGAGACTGTCGCCGACCATCGATTCAGAGACGTCGATCAGCAGGAATACGGGAAGGCGTCGCATCAGATCACCAGCTGGATTTCGGCGGGAGGCGGCGGTAGCGGCACATCGCCCTGCACGCCCATCGAGCGACTGCCGCCGGCGATTGTGGACGTCACCCATTTGAAGAAGGAGTTGAAGGCGGCGCTGTCCATGGTGTCGAGGGATACGATGTGATCGCACAGGGGCTCGAGATCTTGCCGCCGCGCTTTCGGTCCCGCGAGGCAGCCCACGATATTGGCGAAGCCCTGCCGCCGCACGATCGGGCAATGATCCTCGAACAGCATCGTGTCGGAGGGCTTGCCGTCGGTCATGACGAACAGGAACGGCGCCCAGTCGCCCTTCCGCTCGGGCGTGGAGCGGATCAGGTCCTGCTTCAGCTGCTTGACCAGCAGCTCCAGTGCGAGCCCGAGGTGGGTGGGCCCCGACTCGGGCGTGGTGATTTCGGGCACCTGCAACTCATCAAGCGCAGTCAGGGGCACTACGATCTTCGCTTCGGCATCGAAGGTGATGATCGCGATGTGCACGGTCTCGAGCGCATGGGGATCCTGGCGCAGCGAGCTCATCATCACCTTGAGGCCAGTATTCACCGCCTCGATCGGCTCGCCGCGCATCGAACCGGAGGTGTCGAGCAGCAGATAGACGGGAAGTCTCCGCATCGCCTGCCCTCAGACCAAGCTGATCTGCGGCGGCGGCGGCGGCAACTCGCTGATGTCGCCGGCATCGGACTTGTTCAGGTCGACCTTCTTTGAAGAGGTCGAGATGCTCGCCGATACCCATTTGAAGAAAGCACCGATCGTGCTCGAGTCCGCCGTGTCGAGCGATACGACATTCTCCGTGATCTGCTTCAGTACGCCGGCGTCGCCCCCCGGACCTGCCGCGCAGGCAATCACCATGCCGACCTTGGCCTGCTTGAACTCGGCCAGGCCCTTCTGCCAATCGTCAGTCGGCGCGCCGTCGGACATGAGGAAGACGAGCGGCTTCCAGTCACCCTTGGCGTCGGAGGTAGTCTTTTGTACCTCCCGCTCGATGCACTCCTTGGTGAGCTTGAGCGCGGCGCCCAGCGACGTCGTCGAGCCTGCATCGATCTGCGGCGGCTGAAAAGCGACCAGCTCGGTCAGGGGCACCACCTGCCGCGCTTCGCTGTCGAAGGTGATGACGCTCAGATACGCCGTCTCTAGCGCATAGGGGTCGGTGCGCAGCGTGCTGGCCAGGATCTGCATGCCGTTGCGAACCGCCTCGATCGGCTCGCCATGCATCGAGCCGGATACGTCCAGCACCAAGTAAACCGGCAAGCGGCGCATCCGAATCCCCCCTGAAATCACGCGTTTGCAGCAGCCTGTGCGGGGGTGGCCGAAGCGTCAAAAGGAGTTCGATCCGAAACGGACCGAACTACCGCCGCACTGCTCCCATGCGGGCGAGAACAGGGGCAGGCACCTGGTACTCCTCGAAAGCGGCGCGATGGTCTCTCATGCCGCAGAGCTCGCGCTGAATCATAAAGGCGTGCGCCGCCTGGGCCGCCGCGAAAAGCAGCTCTTCCGCTTCGTCGTGACCCGCCTCGTGCCATTTGGCGACGGCTGCTGCCATTCTCCGTCCGGCCAGGCCCAGCGACGACGCCTTTTCCGCCGCGAGTTCCTTCTCGAACCCGGACAGCCGGTCGCTCGACATCTGTCCGGCAAGACGGGAGGAGAGGTGAGGAAGCATGGCCATGATCTCAAGGATCAGAATGGCGCACCCGACACGATTCGAACGTGTGGCCTTTGCCTTCGGAGGGCAACGCTCTATCCAGCTGAGCTACGGGTGCGTGGCGCCCGCTTAGCAGGCCGGGCCGCCCTGTCCAACCCCTCTAGCGGCGCGCCGGGTCGATCGGCTGGAACGGCGCAAGGCCGCAGCTTGCGCCGCGCATCACGCCCGGTCCCTGCAGCACCGTGATGATGTCCTGGGCGCAAAGCTGGCTGAGCGACGTCGCATAGGTGAAGCGCTGTTCGAAGCCGAGCTGCGGGCAGGGCTGGTTCAGCACGACGCGATAGGTCTGGCGGCCAGGCCCGGAGAAGTCGATCACCCGATCGCTCAGCACTCGGCTGTTGCGGATGTTGTTGAGCGGCACGCAGGTCCGCGCCGGGCCGGCCAGGCGGGCGCCGTCGCCGAAGCTTTGTCCGTCGGGAGACAGCACGCCGGCAGCCTCGTTGCGTTCGGTCCGCGCCTGCTGCTCCGGCGTCGCCATGCAGGCGGACAGGGCGGCGGCAGGGCCGAGGATCAGGATTGCACGCATCTTCATCTCCTCTTTCAAGCGGCAACGACTCCGGCGAGCTTCAGTGCCGCCCTTCTAACATGGAGCAGGCGTTTTCGGCTCATAGGCGCACAGGTCACGGACGATGCAGCGCCAACATTCCGGCCGCCGTGCCTTGCAGACGTAGCGGCCATGCAAAATCAGCCAGTGATGCGCGCCGAGCCGGAATGGCTGCGGAACCTGCGCGTCGAGCTGCAGCTCGACAGCCAGCGGCGTCTTGCCCGGAGCCAGGCCAGTGCGGTTCGACACACGGAAGATGTGGGTGTCGACCGCGAACGTCTCGGCGCCAAAGGCGCAGTTCATCACCACATTGGCGGTCTTGCGGCCGACGCCGGGCAGCTTTTCCAGCGCGTCGCGATCGGCCGGCACTTGGCTGCCTTGATCGTCGATCAGCGCCTGGCTGAGCGCAATCACGTTCTTCGCCTTGGTGTTGAACAGCCCGATGGTCTTGATGTGCTCGCGCACCTGTTCTTCGCCGAGCGCGACCATCTGTTCGGGCGTGCTCGCGACGGCAAATAGCCGCCGCGTCGCCTTGTTGACGCCAGCATCGGTCGCCTGCGCCGACAGCACGACGGCAACGAGCAGCGTGTAGGGATTGACGAACTCCAGCTCGGTCTCGGGCGACGGATTATCCTCCGCCAGTCGGCGGAAGAACTCGAACAATTCGTCTTCGGTCACAGGCCGAGCACGTCGGCCATCGAATAGCGGCCCGCAGGCTTGCCGGCGAGCCATTGCGCGGCCCGGATCGCGCCGCGGGCGAAGATCGCGCGGGTTTCGGCGCGGTGGCCGAGTTCGATCCGCTCGCCTTCCCCGGCGAGCACGACCAGGTGATCGCCCGCGACCGAGCCGCCGCGGAGGCTGGCAAAGCCGATCGCGCCTTCCTCACGCCGGCCGTTGCGGTCGAGGTTGGGTGCGCAGAGCGACACACCCCTGCCCTTCGCCGCCGCCTCTCCCAACAGCAACGCGGTGCCGCTCGGCGCATCCACCTTGTGCCGGTGGTGCATTTCCAGCACCTCGATGTCCCAATCGGGGCCCAGCCGCGCCGCGGCCTGCTCCACTAGGGCGGCGAGCAGGTTTACCCCCAGCGACATATTCGCCGCCTGCAGCACGGCGACGTCGTTCGCGGCGACCTCGATCAGGCGGTGATGTTCGGACGTCAGCCCCGTGGTGCCGATCACGATCGCGCCGCCATCCACCCGCGCAATGTCGAGGTGCGCGGCAAGTGCATCCGGCACTGAAAAGTCGATCAGCACATCTGTGCCGACGGCCAGCTCCGCCGCGTCGGCAAAGGGCCCGAACACTGCGCCGTCGCGGTCGACGCCGCCGCCCAGCTCCGCGCCGATCGCCGGTGCCGCTTCCGCGATCGCCCGCCCCATGCGGCCCGCCGCGCCTAAAATCCCGATCCTCATCATTTCACGTTCGGCCATTTTGCGGAGCCGAACAAGGCGCAGAAGCGTTCATCTGCATCGATGGGGATGCTTCACCTTGCCTTGATCGCCGCGGCGGCTGCCGCTCCGCCTGATTGGGGCACAGCGCGCGAAGTGGAAGTGCGGCTGAGCAGCTTCGCCTTCACCCCTCCCCGCATCGAGCTCAATCGTGGCGAGGCGGTGCGGTTGGAACTGGTCAACGACCTGCACGCCACCCGCAGCTTCCACGCGCCTCGCTTCTTCGCGGTGGCCGATATGCCGTCCGCAGATCGCAGCAAGGTGCGCGACGGCAGCGTGCGACTGCGGCCGGGCCAGCGCACCACAGTGCGGCTCGTCGCACCGCCGTCGCCCGGCACCTACCGGCTCAGGAGCGGCCGGATACTGCAGGCGGCGCTGGGCATGACAGGCGCGATCGTCGTGCGCTGACCTGAACGGGCTTGCCGACTGGACCGCATTCGGAGAGTAATCGCCTCGCCACCAATCACTCCCGGGTGCTCTCTTGAAGGACGAACTCGCTGCCCGCATCATCCATCACGGCAACGATCCGGACCTGCACCAGCTGCTCCAGGAGCTCTGCGACCTGACCGGCATGGGCTTCGCGGCGATCGCCTGTGTGACCGAGGATCGCTGGGTCGCCTGCCAGGTGCTCGACCGGATCGACTTCGGCATGACGCCGGGCGGCGAACTCGATGTCTCCACCACCATCTGCGACGACATCCGCAAGACCAGGCGCACGATCGTCATCGACCATGTGCGCGAGGACCGGGACTGGTGCACCCACCCGACGCCGGTCCTTTACGGCTTTCAAAGCTATGTCTCGCTCCCGCTGACGCTGGCGGACGGCAGCTTCTACGGCACGCTGTGCGCGATCGACCCGCAGCCCCGCCTGCTGCGCCGCCCCGGCATGACCGAGGAACTCGAACGCCTCGCCCGCCGCGCCGAGGAGATATTGAGCGCGCGCACCGGGGTGAACCAATGCGCGGCCAATGACGCTTGAGCGGACAATGTCTGGAATCGACCCATTGCTGAGATTCGGCTCCTGCTTGAGGGTGAGCGCATGATGGGGATCATCTTGCTTACATTAGGTGCTCTCAACGGGGCGCTCGCGATGATAGTCGGAACGTGCACGCAAGGTAGCGCTGGCGCTCTCTACGGAGGATGGCTGACGCTTTTCCTATACGTGTCCGGCGTGGCGGTCCTAAACGCTGCCCCGCCTTCGCGCGCGGCGTTCGTGGCTCTGATGCCCGCTGCAGCTATCGCCCACTGGCATAGCTGGTTCGCTGTGACGTTCGCTTATGGCTTCTGGTTCCGAGGCATGTCCGCCTGCTTTGCTCTGCAAGGCGGGTTCGAAGCGAAGAACGCGGGTGATTGGATGGATGGAGGAGAACCGATCCTTGTTGTTCTCTGGTGTGCACTCGTTGTGATCTTTTGGGGCGGGACCATCGCCGCCTTCCGCAATGCGGACGAGTCTGCTTGACGTCCACAAACCATCCGTAGCGGCCATCCCTATTTCGGCTAAGATCCGGCGATGAGCGACATCCGGAACATCGTGATCCTTACCGGTGCCGGCGTGTCGGCCGAGAGTGGCCTGGCGACGTTCCGCGGCCCCGACGGGCTGTGGGAGGGTCACCGGGTTGAGGATGTCTGCACGCCCGAGGCGCTGGCCCGCAATCCGGACCTGGTTCACGCCTTCTACGATGCGCGCCGGGCGAAGCTAGGCGAAGTTCAGCCCAACGCGGCGCACCATGCCCTGGCGCGGCTCGACGCCGAATGGCCCGGGGAGTTGCTGATCGTCACCCAGAATGTCGACGACCTTCACGAGCGTGCCGGCGCCACGCGGCTGCTGCACATGCATGGCGAGTTGAAGTCGGCCTTGTGTGCGGCCTGCGGGACGCGGCGGCGCTGGGAAGCGCCGATGGGCGATCGCCCGCCCTGCCCCGCCTGCGGCAAGCCGAGGCTACGGCCGGACATCGTCTTCTTCGGCGAAATGCCGTACCAGATGGAGCGGATCGACGCGGCGCTTGGCCGGTGCGACCTGTTCGTTTCGATCGGGACGTCGGGCGCGGTATATCCGGCCGCCGGTTTCGTCCGCACTGCACGCCATTACGGCGCTTGGGCGCTGGAGATGAATCTGGAGCCCTCGGCTGGCAGTATCTATTTCTCGGAGAGCAGGATGGGTCCGGCGTCCGAGTTGGTGCCGGCCTGGGTGAAGGAAGTGCTGGGGGACCGCCTAGCCTGAATTCGTCATTGCGAGCGGAGCGAAGCAATCCAGATGCTGGCGCCGCTGGATTGCTTCGTCGCTGCGCTCCTCGCAATGACGAGTGAGGGCTGCTTCTACTCTACCCAGTCCAGCCCGAGATCGCGGTAGACGCCGCGATCCTCGTCCCAGTCGGGCTTCACCTTGACGTGCAGATAGAGGTGGACGCGTTTACCGAGCTGTTCCGCCAATTCCTTGCGCGCACGCTCGCCGATCGCCCTGATCTGGGCGCCGCCCTTGCCGAGCACGATGGCGCGCTGGGTCGGCCGGGCGACGAGTATCTGCTGGTGGATTTCGACCGAGCCGTCCTCGCGCTCCTTATACGCTTCGGTCTCGACAGCGCTGGCGTAAGGCAGTTCGGAGTGGAGCTGCAGATAGAGCTGTTCGCGCGTCACTTCGGCCGCAAGCATGCGGTCGGTGATGTCGCTGACCTGGTCCTCCGGGAAGTGCCAAGGCCCCTCCGGCACCCGTTCGGCCAGCGCGCACTTCAGGTCGTAGAGGCCGTCGCCGGTCGCCGCGCTCACCATGAACACCTGCTCGAAGGCGAGCGCGTCGGTGAGCCGCTGGGCGTGGACGAGGAGCTTGTCCTTCGCCGCCACATCGACCTTGTTGAGCACCAGGATCTTGGGCTCGGGCCGGTTCTTCAGGCCCTCGACAATGCTCATCACCTTGGGGCCGAGCCCGGCTTTGGCATCAACGATCAGCGCGATCAGGTCGGCGTCCGCCGCACCGCCCCAGGCCGCCTGCACCATCGCCCGGTCGAGGCGGCGCCGCGGCTCGAAAATGCCGGGCGTGTCGACCAGCATGATCTGCGCCTTGCCTTCGATTGCGACGCCCATCAGCCGCGTGCGCGTCGTCTGCGCCTTGGGGCTGACGATCGCGACCTTCTGCCCAACCAGCGCGTTGACCAGCGTCGACTTGCCGGCGTTCGGTGCGCCAACGATTGCGACCAGGCCGCAGCGATGATTAGTCCCAGACTCCACCACTAAACTCCGTTCGCTCCGGGCGAAGCCGAGAAGCGCCCGTTCCGAGCGGATGGACACCCGTTTCTCGACTTCGCTCCAAACGAACGGGATTGGGGATTGGTCACTTGCCTAGTTGCTCCAATAACGCCCTGGCCGCCGCGGTTTCCGCCTCCTGCTTGGACGTGCCTTCCGCGCTGGCCTCGCCGGCATTGCGGATTGAAACGGTTACCGTGAAGCGCGGGCTGTGCTGTGGGCCGGAGCGGTCGGTGACCTGATAGACGGGCGGCTTGCGGCGATGAGCGGCGGCCCACTCCTGCAGCGCTGACTTGGGGTGCTGGGGCGCGCGCTGCTGATGGTCGAGCCGGTCCTCCCAGCGGCGGCGAACGAACGCCTGGGCGGCATCGAAGCCGTGTTCCAGATACATGGCGCCGATAAGCGCCTCGACCACGTCGCCCAGTACATTGTCGCTGTCGGCGGCGCCGTCGTCGCGCGCCTGCTTACCCAGGCGGAGGTGCGCGCTCAGGTCCATCTCGCGTCCAATCTCGGCGCACACGGCGCCCGAAACGAGGGCGTTCAGCCGCCAGGACAGCTTACCCTCAGGCTCGTCGGGAAAGCGTTCATACATCCAGGTTGCCATGGCCAGGCCGAGCACGCGGTCGCCTAGGAATTCGAGCCGCTCATAATCGGCCTCTTCCCGGCTGCTGTGCGTGGTCGCGCGCTCGTAAAAGCTCAGATCCTTGGGCGTGACGCCCAACGTCGCTTCGATCCAGGCGGCAAAGTCGCTCACAGGCAAGCGATTGCGGTGGCTTTACGGACGCGTCAAGCGCGACTAGCCCTGAGGCTCAGGAGAGACATGATGCTGGACACCCCTCGCCGCGGCATGGACGCCGACATCTATGACGCCTTTATCGACCAGCTGAACCGCTTCGTGCGCGACCGGCTGATCCCGGCCGAAGAGCAACTCGAGGCGCTCGGCCGAGTGCCTGACGATATCCTGGCCGAGATGCGCGACATGGGCCTGTTCGGCGTCACCATGCCCGAGGAATATGGCGGCGCCGGCATGAACATCAGCCAGTATATCGGCTTCGTGCAGGCGCTGGCCTATGCGGCACCAGCTTTCCGCTCAATCCTGTCGATCAACGTTGGGATGGTGAACTCCGCCATTTCGAACTTCGGCACGGACGAGCAGAAGGCGGAGTGGCTGCCGCGCCTGGCCGCGGGGGAGATCGCCGCCTTCGGCCTGACCGAACCGGACAGCGGCTCCGACAGCGCTGCCATGAAGACGCGGGCGGTCAGACAAGGCAACGGCTATGTGCTGAACGGCACCAAGCGCTACATCACCAATGCGCCCTTCGCCGACATGATCCTGGTGATGGCGCGCACCAATGCCGAGCCGCTGCCGAAGAACGGGCATGTCTCGGCCTTCATCGTGCCGCGGAGCGCGCGGGGCGTCAGCATCGGCAGCCCGGACGGCAAGATGGGCCAGGCCGGTTCCGCCATTGCCGACGTGATCCTCGAGGATGTGCAAGTCGGCGGCGAGGCGCTGCTGGGCGGTGCAGAAGGGATCGGCTTCCGTGCGGCAATGAACAGCCTCAACAATGGCCGGCTCTCCGTCGCAGGCGCTAGTGTCGGCTATGCCAAGCGCATTCTCGACACCGGCCTGCGCTATGCGACCGAGCGTAAAGCATTCGGCGAGCCGATCGCGAACTTCCAGCTGATCCAGGCGATGCTCGCGGACTCGAAAGCCGAGATCTACGCGGCCGAATGCATGCTGAAGGACGCCTGCGCCCGGGCCGACAGGGGCGAGAACATCATCGTTGAGGCCGCCGCCGCCAAGCTCTTCGCCAGCGAGATGTGCGGGCGTGTCGCCGACCGCGTGGTCCAAATTCATGGCGGCGCCGGCTATCTGAAGGAATATCTGGCCGAACGCTTCTATCGCGACGTGCGCATCTACCGCATCTACGAAGGCACGTCGCAAATTCTCCAGCTCGTTATCGCCAAGAACATGCTGCGGGAGTTCGCGGCGGGCGTTTAGCGCCTCATGAAGATCGCCACCTACAATGTGAACGGGGTCAATGGCCGGCTGCCGGTGCTGCTGCGCTGGCTCGAGCAGTCGCGGCCGGACATCGTCTGCCTGCAGGAGTTGAAGGCGAGCAGCGAGAAGTTTCCCGAAGCCGCCATCGCGGCCGCCGGCTACGAAGCGATCTGGCACGGGCAGAAATCGTGGAACGGCGTCGCGATCCTCAGTCGCGTCGGCACGCCGGTCGAAACGCGGCGCGGACTGCCTGGCGACCCTGACCCGTCACAGAGCCGCTATATCGAAGCGGCCGTGAATGGCCTGCTGATCGGTGGGCTCTATCTGCCCAACGGCAATCCCAAGCCCGGGCCCAAGTTCGATTACAAGCTCGCCTGGTTCGAGCGGCTGATCGAGCATGCGGCGGAATTGATCGGTTGCGGCGCGCCGGTGGTGCTCGCCGGCGATTACAACGTCATGCCAACCGATCGCGACGTGTACAAACCCGAGCGCTGGCTCGACGATGCCCTGTTCGCTCCCGAAGCACGCGACGCCTATGCGCGGCTGCTCGCCCAAGGCTGGACCGACGCGCTGCGCACAAAGCACCCGGACGAGACGATCTACACTTTCTGGGACTATTTCCGGAATGCGTTCAACCGCAACGCAGGCCTGCGCATCGACCATCTGCTGCTAAGCCCGTCGCTCGTGCCGCGTTTTAAGCGAGCCGAGGTGGACCGAGAGGTGCGCAGCTGGGAAAAGACCAGCGATCACGCGCCCGTCTGGATCGAGCTTGCCTAGTTCCCCGGCGAAGGCCGGGCCCAGCTTCACGGCACATGGAGCCCGGCCTGCGCCGGGCAACAGCTATTCCGCGGGTGCCACCCGCCGCGCCGGCTGACGGCGCCATTTGCGGCTGTTCACCCACATGGTGATGCCGGTAATCGCTAGCACGACGGGGATGATGCCGCCGAGGAAAATTACAAGCTGCCACACCGGACCCAGGCCCACGCCGTCATGCCAGCGCCGCATCGTCTGCGCGACCGTCTTGGGGCGGGGTGGCTTGCGGGTGACCGCCCCCGTCGCATCCGCGATCTCCGCCTCGCCCTTCTGCAGCCCCACTTTCCACACCGGGTTCTTGGCCGTTGGCCAGGTGATGGAAACGGGCTGGGCACCTGCCTTCATCGCGATCGCGTTCACGTCCTGAACTGGGCTGGCGAGGGGCACCGAGGGCGCGGGCCGCTGCGGCGCCTTCTCGCCGACCATGGGTCCGAAGAAGGCCGGGAAGCTGATCCAGGCGCCGGTGAAGCTCAGCATGGCAAGCGGCACGCACACCCAGAAGCCGAGCTGGTGGTGGAGATTGGTGTCGAACTTCGGGCGACGGTTCCAGCGCAGGCCGCGCGTGAAGCTGCCGGACAGCGGCCACCACAGCCACAGGCCGGTCAGCGAGGAGACGAGCATCGCGACACCGATCCAGCCGACGATCTGCCGTCCCACGCCCGGCACCATCAGGCTACCGTGCAGCACGTGAAGGAAGCGAACCGCGCCGTCGTTGAAGCCGGCTTTCTCGATCACCCGCGCATCGCCGCCGTCGAGATAGACGTTGGTCCGCTGCGGTTGGCCTTTCGGCGGGGTCGACGGCACGGCGGTGACGACGACGGCGCCGCGCTCCTCTTCCGGATAGCGCAGGCTGGCGATCCGCAGGTCGGGGCCAAGCACGGCTCGCGCGGCTTCGGCGTAGCGGGAAGGCGGCAGCGTCGCCGGGCCGCTCGTCTCGTAGCGTGCCGGGTGCAGCTTCACGTCCAGCCAGTCGTGGTACACCAAGATCGCGCCGCTGAGGCTGATCGGGATGATCAGCAGCGCCAGCAGCAGCCCGATCCATTTGTGCACGCTGAACCAAAGGCTCCGCAACTTGGTCTTGCTCAACTGTTCGCCCACCTTCTCAAGAGGTTGTGATACACGCCTGTCAGCTCGACGATGGCCGTATCGCCCTGTCCCACCCTGGCGCCCAAGACCTGAATGCTCCGGTCCATCTCGAACAGCGCGCGGCGCGCCTCGCCGTCCCGCACCATGCTTTCGACCCAGAAGAAGCTCGCGACTCGCGTGCCGCGCGTCACCGGCTCCACCCGATGACGGCTCGAAGCCGGGTACAGGACCATATGCCCCGCCGGCAGCTTCACCGCCTGAGCGCCGAACGTCCCTTCGACGATCAGATCCCCGCCGTCATAGTCCTGCGGATCGGTCAGAAACAAAGTCGCGGACAGGTCCGCCCGCAGGCGGAACTCGCCCCTGGTGCGGATCGCATTGTCGATATGCGGTCCATAGGCCTGGCCGCCTGCGTAGCGGTTGAACATCGGCGGCAGCACCTTCGCCGGCAGGGCCGCGGAGATGAACAGGGGCGATCGGCCGAGCGCCTCCAGCACGATCCGCCCCGCCTGCTGCGCCGCAGCGCTGTCGTCGGGAAGCTGCTCGTTCCGCTTGACCAAAGCTGCCTGGTGCCCTGACGTGGCATTTCCATCCTGCCATTCGGCAGCGTCGATGATCCCGCGCACTTGGGCCACCGCCTCGGCGCCGAGCACATCGGGAATGGCGAGCATGTTCAACCCTGCAGGATGAACGGAATGTCGACGGTGCCGCGCACCTCAACCGGCACACCGTCGCGCATCGTCGGCGACCAGCGCCAGCGCCGCACGGCGTCGAGCGCTGCCTTGTCGAGCCGCTCGAAGCCGCTGCTCTTGGCCACACGCACCTCGCTGACGCCGCCGTCGGGAGTCACCGATACGGCAAGCACCACCGTGCCCTGCTCGCGCTTACGGCGGCTTTCGATCGGATATTTGGGCGCGATCACCGTCACCGCCTTCGCATCCAGGTCGCTGACCCGAACCGGGCCGCTCGCCACCGGCGCGGGCGGAGGCGGCGCCGGAGCGACGGCCACTTGCACCGGTGCGGGCACCGGGGCGGCGACGATCGGCGGCGGCGCGTCGAGCCTTGGCGTTTGCGGCTGCGCCTGGGGCTGAACCTCTGGCTGTGGCTTAGGCGCCTGCGGCAGCTCAGCCTTCACCACCGGCGGCGGAGCCATTTCCAGCGAAAGCTGGATCACCTTGAGTTCGGACGGCGCCCGCCGCACGGGCAGCACGCCGGACAGATCGAGTACAGCCACCAGCATCAGGTGAAGTCCAAGGATCGCGCCCAATGCCGGCCAGCTGGTGCGGCGGCGCTCGCCATAGCGTGAAGGGATGACGACGGGAGCTATCCCGTCGACGATCCGCATCTCACTGGCATCGTAGAGCGCCATGGCCGCTTCGTAACCCAGCTGTTATTGCGAGGCAATCGCATTTGCCGCCTAGGTGTTTGCCCCTAGAAGTTGAAGCTTACCGCCGCCCTAAGGGTCGTCGGCGCGCCCGGCTGAATGTTGTTGTTGGTGTGCGCATTCACGAAATAGCGCTTGTTGAAGATGTTCTCGACATTGGCCTGCACCCGTACCTGCGGCGTGACGTCGTAATAGATGGCGCCATCGACCCGCGTGTAGCCAGGCAGCCGCACCAGATTGTCGGCGTTCGCGAAACGCGCACTCTGGTGCACCACGCCAAGCCCGAGTCCTAAATCTTCCGTCACATCATAGCGTCCGAAGATGCTGGCGATGTGGCGCGGCGTGTTCGCAATGCGGTTGCCTGCCGGCACCGTTGCGGAGGTCGCTCTGGTGAACTCCGCGTCCAGATAGGTATAGGCGCCGGTCACCTGCAGCTGCGGCGTCACCTGCCCCTGCACCGCCAGTTCGAAGCCGCGAGTCCGCTGCGCGTCTGCCAATATGCTGAGCGTGGGATTGGCGGGATCGGGGATCAGCACGTTCTTGCGCTTCAGTTCGAAGATCGCGGCGCTGAGATTCAGGTCGGGCGTAACGTCCCATTTTCCACCGAGCTCGAGATTCTCGAACTTCTCTGGGGCGAGGTTCGCGTTCGACGGGCTGAGGCTCGCCAACTGCTCACCGAACCGCGGCAGCGCCGTGCGGGAATAGCTCGCATAAATAGACGCATTCTCCGCCGGCTTGACGATCACGCCCAGCCGCGGGCTCCAGATCTCCTGATCGAAGTCATAGTCGCGCTGCGTGGCGGTGGCACGCCGATCGGTGAAGTCGAGGTCGATCTTGTCGTAGCGCAGTCCGGCGACGATCTGCAGCCAGGGCGCGATCTCGATCTGGTCCTGTAGATAGACGGCCCAGCCCTTCAGTGTGCCGACATTGTCCGCATCGCTCGCCACCGGAGAGAAGACCAGGTCGGTGCGGAAGAAGGTCGGATCGCCGATCGGCCGCGTCACCGTCCGCACCGTCGCGGCGCCGGAATCGAAATCCGTGCTCAGCCGCAGATTGTCGGTCTCCTGATGATTATACTCGAAGCCGGCCAGCAAAGTGTGCCTGACGCCGCCGGTCGCGAACTCGGCATTAAGGTCAGTCTGGCTGATCAGGTTTTCGCGCGTCGTGCGGACTTGATAGCCTTGGAAGTCGACGACCGTGCCAGCATTGGTATTCCGCACCGCACTGGTGAACACGTTGCGGTAGAACTTCACATGGTCGGCATAGCGGGTGCGGTGGCGGAGCGTCAGGTCCTCGCCGAAGCGATGCTCGGCCGCAAGCTGCACGGCATCGGTGTTCGTGAAGTTGGTGCTGTTGTCGGGATCGCCGAAGAAGGTGCGGCGCACGCCGCGGAGCGGTCCGATCGGGGCGCTTCCGGCGGCTGGAACCGGTCCGGCTGCAGGCACGCCGCGGTCGCTGGTCCGCTCATCCTCGAAATGCTCGTAGGAAAGCTGGAGGAGCGTGTCCTCGCCCAAACGGAAGGCGGCGGTGGGGTTCACGCCCCAGCGTTCGTTGAACCAGTAGCGGCGGAAGCTGTTGCTATCCTCATAGACGGCGTTCAGTCGCACGGCGGCGAAGTCGCTGAGCGGAGTGCCCATATCGACACTGCCGCGATACACGTCATAATTGCCGATCTCGAGACGGCCGCCGAGGCGCTGCTCCCAGTCCGCCTGCTTCGTCACGCGGTTGATAACGCCACCGACGCCGCCGCGGCCGAAAATCATCGCATTGGGACCGCGCAGCACTTCCAGCCGCTCGATGTTGTAGACGTCGCGATAGGTCTGGATGTCGTCACGCAGGCCATCGACAAAGAAATCGGCGGTGGAGGCATTGCCGCGAAACACGATCGTCTCGCGATTGCCCTCGCCTTGCGCGGTGGTGACCCCCGGCACATAGCGGATTGCATCGCCGATGCTGGTTGCCGCCAGGTCGCGGATCGCTTCGCTGGTGACGACGGTGACCGACTGCGGGACATCAACGACCGGCGTGTCGGTGCGGGTCGCGCTGACGATCCGGTCCGCCTTGTAGCCGCGGTCCGCCGGCCGTTCGATGCTCAGCGGATCGATGGCAGTGTCGGTAACGACCACGCCGCCCAGCTTACGCTCCGGCTGTGCATCTTGCGCCAGCGTGGGGACAGCAGCGACAAGGGACAAGGCGGTGGTCAGAAGAAAACGCGACATGAAAGCTCCCTGCTCTGCCGATCATTTCGGCTTCGGCCGCGCTATTGCTAATCATTCTCATTAGTGTCAACCCGCTTGTCGCCGGAGAGGACTGACGTCCATCCTCCCTGCAGGACGTCCGTCGACGCCGCGCTTGCATCGGGGCATGCTCCGCGTCAGGACCGAAGCAGCTCACAGCACGGGAATAAGTTGATGGATCGTCGTGCCTTTCTCCTCTCCAGCTCTGCCGCTGCCGCGACCACGCTGGCTGCCCCCGCTCTTGCTCAAACGACCGCAGGTTCCGAGGACGCCCGGTTGCGTACCTTGCTCGACCGCTTCTTCTACGATCGTTTGAACGACAGCCCCGAACAGGCGACCAGCCTGGGTCTCGACACCGGCGAGCGCGCCGGCCTGCGCTCAAAGCTAGCCGACAACTCGGCTGCCGGCCAGGCGCGGCAGCTGGCGCGCACCCGCGCGGAGAAACAGGCTCTGGCAGCGATCGACCGCGCCAAGCTCAGCCCGCCCGCCAAGATCGACTATGACGTGGTTGACTATCAGCTCGACCGCACATTGGCCGGAGAGCGCTTCCGCTATGGCGATGGCGGTTCGCCCTATATTTTGAGCCAGCAAAACGGGGCCTACCAGGACGTCCCGGACTTCTTGGACAATGCGCATCAGGTGAAGGACGCGGCCGACGCGGACGCATGGCTCGCTCGCCTGGCCGCCTTTCCAACGGCGATCGACAACGACACCACCCGTCAGCGCGAGGACGCGGCCAAGGGCGTGTTTGCGCCCGACTATATCCTCGACACGACGCTCAAGCTGCTCGGCGATGTGCGCGATGTGGAGCCCGGGCAGACCCGTATGGTGCAGTCCTACCGTGCAAAGCTGACCAAAGCGAACCTGCCCCCCGCGCGTGGTGAAGAGGCCGAGCGGATCGTGCGCGAGCGCGTCTTCCCTGCGCTCGACCGCCAGCGCGGGCTGGTGCGGGAACTCCGCGCCAAGGCGACGCACGACGCCGGCGTGTGGCGCTTGCCGGACGGCGAGGCCTATTACGCCGTTGCGGCCGAGGGCTATACGACCGTCCGCATGACGGGCGACGAGATCCACCGCATGGGCCTCGACCAGGTCGCACAGCTCGAATCGCGGATCGACGGCATCCTCAAAGCACAGGGGATGAGCCAGGGCAGCGTCGGCGACCGGCTGATCGCGCTCAACAAGCGTCCCGACCAGCTTTATCCGAACACCGATGAAGGGCGCGAGGCGCTGCTTAACCAGCTCCGCGGCCAGGTCTCGGCCATGTACAAGCGGCTCCCGGAGGTGTTCGCGACCCTGCCCAAGGCGCCGGTCGAAGTCCGCCGTGTGCCGCCGTCGATCCAGGCGGGTGCACCCGGCGGCTATTACCAGAACGCGACGCTGGATGGCTCACGCCCCGGCATTTACTTCATAAACCTGCGGGACACGTTCGACCGGCCGAAGTTCGGCCTTGCCACCCTGTCCTATCACGAGGCGGTGCCCGGCCATCACATGCAGGTGATGCTGGCGCTGGAATCGACCGAGATTCCGCTGATCCGCCGCCGCGGCTTTTTCTCGGGCTATTCGGAAGGCTGGGCGCTCTACACCGAGCAGCTCGCGGACGAGATGGGCGTGTATGAAGGCGATCCGCTTGGGCAGGTCGGCTATCTCCAGTCGCTGCTGTTCCGCGCCACGCGCCTGGTGGTGGACTCCGGCCTGCACGTGAAGCGCTGGAGCCGCGAGAAGGCGACCGACTATTTCCTCGCAACGACCGGCATCGCTCGCGGCCGCGGCCAGGGCGAGATCGACCGCTACACCGTCCGGCCCGGTCAGGCGTGCAGCTACAAGATCGGCCACACCGTCTGGGTGCGCCTGCGCGACGAGACCAAGGCGCGGCAGGGCGGCCGTTTCGACTTGAAGGCGTTCCACGATGTGCTGCGGCTGGGTGCCATGCCGCTCAGCGTCCTCGAGCGTACCGTGAAGGAGCGTTTCGTCTGATGCGGCGCCTTGCGCTTGCGTTGCTGCTCGGCGCTGCTGCACCTTCGTTGGCCGCAACTCCGGTGCCAAAGGTTATGGCGAGCCCCGCTTACAAGGCCGCGGTCGCGCATCTCGACCGCGAGCATGACCGCATTGTCGAGGAGATCGTTACGCTGACGGAGATCCCCGCTCCTCCCTTCAAGGAAGAGAAGCGCGCCAAGGCTTATGCCGAGATGCTGCGCACGGCGGGGCTGGCCGATGTCGAGCTTGACGAGGAAGGCAATGCCATAGGCCTGTGGCGCGGCACCGGCGCTCCCGGTCGGCCGCTGATCGTCATCGCGGCGCATCTCGACACCGTCTTCCCCGAAGAGACGAACGTGAAGGTGCGGCGCGAGGGCACCAGGCTCTACGCGCCCGGCATTGGCGACGACACGCGTAGTCTCGCCGTTCTCCTCGCCTATGTCCGCGCGATGAAGGCGGCGGGTGTGAAGACCGGCCGCGACATATTGTTCGTCGGCAATGTCGGCGAAGAGGGGCCGGGTGATCTGCGCGGCATCCGCTACCTGTTCACCAAGGGAAAATATAAGGACCGAGTCGCGGCCTTCTTCTCGATGGACGGCACCGATGGCGCGCGGATCGTCAATGGCGGCACCGGCTCGAAACGCTATCGCGTCACCTACAAGGGGCCGGGCGGCCATAGCTATGGCGCGTTCGGTCTGGTCAACCCGATGACGGCGATGAGCCAGACGGTTGTCGATCTATACAGGATCGCACCGCCCAAGGAGCCAAAGACCACTTATTCCGCCAGTGTCACCGGCGGTGGCACCTCGGTCAACTCGATCCCGCACGAAGTGTGGATGGAGTTCGACATGCGTTCCGAAAGCGCCGCCGAGCTCGCCAAGCTGGAGCAGCGCTTCCTCGGTATCGTGCAGGCCTCGGTGGCCGCGGAGAATGGCGCTCGCTCGACCAAGGAAGGCTTGATCAAGGCTGAGCCGAAGCTAATCGGCAACCGCCCGGCGGGCAAGACGCCGGAGAGTGCCGAACTGGTTCAGGTCGCCCGCGCCGCGGTGGCCGCGCACGGGCTGAAGCCCGAGTTCCAGACCTCGTCGACTGACGCCAACATGCCGATGAGCCTCGGCATTCCCGGCATTACGATTGGATCAGGCGGCAGCGGCGGCCGCGCCCATGCGCTCGACGAGTGGATCGATGTCGAGAAAGGCGCCAGCCACAAGGGCATGCTGCCCGGCCTCGCCATGCTGCTGGCGATGGCGGAGCTGCGCTGAATTATAGCCCCTCCCCTTCCGGGGAGGGGCTAAGTCAGGTCAGGCCGCCTCGGCGTAGTCCTCGTCGCCCTGAACCGGACCGGAGTCCTGGCCCTTGGCGGAGACGTCGCGGTCGACGAATTCAATGATCGCCATCGGCGCCGCGTCCGAAGCGCGGATGCCAGCCTTGATGATGCGGGTGTAGCCGCCGTTGCGATCGGCATAGCGGCTTGCCAGCACGTCGAAGAGCTTCTTCAGCTGCGTGTCGTCGAGCAGCCGCGCATGCGCCAGGCGACGATTGGACAGGCCACCCTTCTTCGCCAGCGTGACGAGCTTCTCCACATAGGGACGCAGCTCCTTCGCCTTAGCGACGGTGGTGGTGATCTGCTCGTGCTTGATCAGCGCGGCCGACATGTTGCGAAACAGGGCAGCGCGGTGCGAGGAAGTGCGCTGAAGCTTACGGCCGCCGACGCGGTGACGCATGGTACCAATCCTTTTCGTTCGTCAGGGTCCCGTGTCAGGTAGACCCGGCCAGGCGGCGATTAACGGGTGCCGCCCCAATCCCGCCCAGAAACGAAAAGGCAGGGCCGTAGCCCTGCCCTTATTTGGTGCAGTCAAGCTGCTTGTTAACAGCTGGCCCTGCGATTTCTGAGGCGGCTCCCATGCTCCAGAGCGGACCAGATGTCAATTGCCGAAGCTTGCGCAGCTTGTAAGCTCTTCGGGTTGGGGGAGGAATGGTCATGCGGCGGTTAGGGCTCGACATCGGCACGAACAGCATTGGCTGGTGCCTGGTCGAGGACGAAGGTGAGAGCAGCCAGATCGTCGACATCGGCGTCCGTATCTTCAGCGATGGGCGTGATCCGAAATCAGGGGCCTCGCTGGCGGTCGATCGGCGTGCGGCCCGGGCGATGCGTCGGCGGCGGGATCGCTATCTTCGCCGGCGCGCCGCCTTCCTGAAGGCGCTGAAGCAATATGGCTTACTTCCCGCCCAGGAAAACGAAGCGAAGTTGCTGGCCGACCGGGACCCCTATGAGCTTCGCGCCCGCGCGCTCAATGAGCGGCTAGACCCCTACGAAGTCGCTCGAGCCCTCTTCCACCTGAATCAGCGGCGCGGCTTCAAGTCGAATCGCAAGGCCGAGCGCAAATCGAAGGACAGTGAGGACGGCAAGATCGCCAGCGGCGCGAAGGCGCTCGATCAGGCGATGGCGGAGAGCGGCGCCGAGACGCTGGGGCAATTCCTCGCCGGCCGTGACACCAAGCGCGTGCGGATGGGCAGCGATGCGCAGGGCTATGACTTCTACCCGCAGCGCCGGCATGTCGAGTATGAGTTCGACACCATCTGGCAGCGGCAGCGGCCGCATCACCCTGCCCTGCTGACCTATGAAGCCAAGGCCGCGCTGCATCGCATCCTCTTCTTCCAGCGGCCGTTGAAGGAACAGGACGTCGGCGTGTGCACCTTCGTCCACAGCGAACGCCGGATCGCCAAGGCGCATCCGCTGTTCCAGGAGCGGCGGTTGTATGAGGAGGTCAATCAGCTCGAAATCACCACGCCAGGCGAGCCGTCCCGCAAGCTGAAGCTGGACGAGCGCGACAGGCTCATTTTGAAGCTGCGCGGCGTGAAGGCGGCGAGCTTCGACAGCCTTGGCAGGCTGTTGAAGCTGGAACCGGGACAAAGCTTCAACAAGGCCAGCGAGACCCGCACCCAGCTTGCCGGCGACGAAGTCCATGCCGTTATGGCCGACAGGAAGCGCTTCGGCGATCGCTGGGTCCATCTTTCGCGCGACGAGCAATGGACGGTGGTCGAGCGCGTGATGGAAGAAGAAGACCCGGACGCGCTTCACGCCTGGCTGGTGGGCCAATGGGGGCTGTCAAAAGAACAAGCGGACGCAGTCGGCCGCGCCAATCTTCCCGAGGGCTTTGGCCGCCTGGGGCCGACTGCCACTGCCCGCATCCTGGACGAACTGAAGAAGGACGTCTGCACCTACTCCGAAGCCGTGGAGCGCTGCGGCTGGCATCATAGCGACGACCGGACGGGCGAGATCCTTGCGCGCCTGCCCTACTACGGCGAACTGCTGACGCGGGAAATTCCGCCGGGCAGTTTCGACCCTGCCGATCCTCCGGAGAAGCGCTGGGGCAAGATCACCAACCCCACCGTCCATATCGGCCTGCGCCAGCTCGAAAAGCTGGTGAACGCGATCATCGACGTGCACGGCCGGCCCGACCAGATCGTCGTGGAACTCGCCCGCGAACTGAAGCTCAACGAAAAGGACAAGGAAGAGCATAATCGCCGAATCCGCCGCGATACGGCGGCGGCGGAATCGCGCGGCCGGAAGCTGGAAGAGGAAGGCGTCAGCAATACCGGTGCAAACCGGGCGCTGATGCGCATCTGGGAAGAGCTCAATCCCGCGAACCCGATCGATCGCCGCTGCCCCTATTGCGGCGAGCCGATCGGCATGCGGATGCTGTTCAGTGGCGAGGCCGATATCGACCACATCATCCCCTACTCGCGATCGCTCCACGATAGTGCGGGCAACAAGGTCGTGGCGCATCGCAGCTGCAACAGGGCCAAGGGCAACCGTACGCCTTACGAGAAATGGGGCCATGATCCGGAGCGCTGGGGAATTATTTCCGCCCAGGCAGCGCGGCTGCATAAGTCGAAACAGTGGCGCTTCGGTCCCGACGCCATGGCGCGGGTCGAGAAGGATGGCGGCTTCGTCGCCCGCCAGCTCACCGACACTCAATATCTGTCGCGCCTGGCCGGCTGCTATCTCGCCTCGCTCTACCCGACCAAGGAAGAAGGCAGCGTCTATGTGATTCCGGGGCGGATGACGGCGATGCTGCGCCGCCTCTGGGACCTGAACAGCCTGCTGCCCGATCACAATTACGGCGCCGTCGAGAACCGGCACAGCAATGCGCCAAAGAACCGGCTCGATCACCGTCACCACGCCATCGATGCGGCAGTGACCGCAGTCACCACCCGAAGTCTGCTGATGGAGATCGCCCGCGCTTCGGCCAGCGCCGAGGACAAGGACCTGGATCGCCTGTTCGAGGACCTGCCGCAGCCTGGGCCGAAGTTTCGCGAGCAGCTTTACGACAAGCTGCAGCGCGTCACCGTCAGTCATAAGCCGGATCATGGCCGCAAGGGCCTTCCGCCCAAGTCGCGAGACGTGACTGCGGGGAGGCTGCACAACGACACCGCCTATGGGTTGACGGGCGAGACAGCGGCCGACGGCAAGACGCCGATCGTCGTCCACCGTGTGCCGCTAGCCAGCCTGAAGCCGGCAGATATCTCCAATTCGGACCGGATCGCCGATCCGGTGCTGCGCGCGGAGCTGCACCGCGCGACCGACGGCCGCGCCGGCAAGGATTTCGAGGCGGCCCTCGCCAAGTTTGGAAAGGAGAGGAATGTGCGGCGGGTCCGCGTCCGCGAGCCCCTCAACGTCATTCCGATCCGCAACAAGCAGGGCCGTGCCTACAAGGCGTACAAAGGCGATGCCAATGCCCGCTTCGATGTCTGGCGGCTGCCGAATGGCCGTTGGGTCGCCGATATCGTCTCCATGTTCGACGCGCACCGCCG
The DNA here is from genome assembly GCF_035944535.1 of Sphingomonas sp. Taxonomy (GTDB): domain Bacteria; phylum Pseudomonadota; class Alphaproteobacteria; order Sphingomonadales; family Sphingomonadaceae; genus Sphingomonas_B. The sequence goes on along the minus strand of NZ_DASZBC010000011.1, from coordinate 124,604 downwards.
CGATGCTGCCGATCGCCGGCCCCACCCCGCCGCCAAGAAGATGCTCAGCCTGCGCCAGAACGACATGCTCGCGATCGAAAAGGACGGCGCCGAACGCCAGTTGGTGCGCGTCGTAAAGTTCTCCACGATCGGCACAATCGCTCTCGCCGCACACAACGAAGCCGGTGCGCTGAAGGCGCGTGACGCAGCGCCGAATGACCTCGATCCGTTTAAATACATCCTGTCGTCAGCCGGCGGGCTGAAGAACCTGAAGGCCCGCCAGGTGCGGATTGATCCATTAGGGAGGATTTTCGATCCCGGCCCGCGCTGACATCGGACTCCTTATGGCCTAGCCTCTGCGGCGGGAGCGGGCATGGACCGGATCGTCGACATCGCCACCGAGGGGCGCCATCTGGCGCTCTATCGCGGCTTCATGGTCGTGAAGGCCGAAGGCGAGGAGGTCGGCCGCATCGCGCTCGACGACATTCATGCGCTGATCGTCCACGCTCATGGCACGACCTGGAGTGCGAACCTGGTCGCGGCGCTGGCCCAGCGTGGCGCTCCGATCGTGTTCTGTGGCACCAATCACAGCCCCGTCGCCGTGACACTGCCGCTGGAAGGCCACCACGCCCAGGGTGCGCGCATGCAGGCGCAGTGGAACGCGTCGCGCCCGCTTGCTAAGCAACTCTGGCGGCTGGTGGTGATGGCGAAAGTCCGCAATCAGCCGCCTTGCTGCAGGCGCGCGGCATGGCTGAGGCCGACGCATTACTGTTCCTCGCGCGCCGCGTGCGATCGGGAGACCCGGACAATATCGAGGCGCAGGCGGCGAAGCGCTACTGGCCGCTGTTGATGGGCACAGAGTTCCGGCGCGACCGCGATCAGGCCGGCGCCAATGCGCTGCTCAATTATGGCTATGCCGTGATGCGCGCATCGGTGGCCCGGGCCGTGATCGCCGCGGGTCTCCACCCCACCATTGGCATCCATCATGCCAACCGCGGCAACGCCTTCGCGCTCGCCGACGATCTGGTGGAGCCCTTTCGTCCCCTGGTCGACGCGCTCGTGCACGCAATGGTGCAGGAAGGCGTCACCGCCCTCGACCCGGGCAGCAAGAGGCGCTTTGCGCGGCTGATCGCCTTTGACCTTCGTATCGACGGCGAGGCTTCGCCGGTCGCCTTGGCTGCTGCACGCTTGGCCCAGTCGCTCGCCCGCAGCTTCGAAACCGGAACCCCTGCCTTGGCGCTGTTCGAGCCGCCAGGCCCGATGGAGTGGGCGAGCCTGCCGCGTTCCACGCTGGCGGAAGCGGCGTGAACGGTGATCCGGCGAGCTACCTCAGCGGCTATCGGCTGATGTGGATCTTCGTGATGTTCGACCTGCCTGTAGGCACGAAGAAGCAGTCGCGAGAAGCCACCAGGTTCCGCGAGTTTCTGCTCGACGAAGGTTTCGAAATGAGCCAGTTTTCCGTTTATGCGCGCTTCTGCAACGGTCAGGACAGCTTCCAGACGCACCTCAGGCGCATCGAACGCAACCTGCCCGAAAAGGGTGATGTTCACGTCCTCACCTTCACGGACCGTCAATATGAAAACATCGTCCGCTTCTCGAGCCAGCGGCGCAAGAAGCCTCGGAAAAATCCGGATCAACTGGCGATGTTTTGAGACGAAAGTGCGATTCTGCTCGACCGAATGTGCTGTTTCGTCACCGAAAATCAGAGACTTGACAGCACATCCGGCCTAGCAGCTCAGAAATCGCAGGCCAACCGCAACTCAGGCGCGGACTGGACCTATGTTCAGGGCGGCCTAGCAGCTCAGAAATCGCAGGCCAACCGCAACACTTCCCTCAACGACCTGAACATTTGCGCGGGCCTAGCAGCTCAGAAATCGCAGGCCAACCGCAACAAGTTGCAGGGCGAGTTTCTACTCGCCGGGGGCCTAGCAGCTCAGAAATCGCAGGCCAACCGCAACTAATCCGCATTCCGACTGGCTTTGTGCTGGGGCCTAGCAGCTCAGAAATCGCAGGCCAACCGCAACGAGGCTCTGAGCGCCTTGCTGTGCGCATTGGGCCTAGCAGCTCAGAAATCGCAGGCCAACCGCAACTTGAGCGGAGGGACACCCCTAAAGGGATGTTCCTCCGCTCTGGCGCGATGCGCCGATGCTGCCGAGCACACTCGCTGCGCACAATGATCGGCAATCGATCTGATGAAATGGTGGAGCCGAGGGGGATCGAACCCCTGACCTTCGCAATGCCATTGCGACGCTCTCCCAGCTGAGCTACGGCCCCACACCTGCTCCGCCGGGCTGGTCCGGCGGGTTGAGCGCCGCCCGTTAGCGGGGCGGCGCCCGGAAATCAATCGGCTAAATCAATCAGCTTTCGTCGCTGTCGTCGCCAGTGTCGACGCCGAGATCATCGTCGCCGCCCAGATCGACCTCCTCGTCGACCGAGGGCTCGCCTTCATCGATGTCCAAATCCTCGTCGGCGCCCAGCACCGCATCGTCCTCGGGCTTCGCTTCTTCCTTCTTGGGCGCGTCGAACGGCAGCGGCTGCTTCGACTTCAGCACCGGCTCGGGCAGCCAGGAATAGCCGCAGTTGATGCACTGGACCGGATCGTCCTTGGTCAGGTCGTAAAAGCGGGTCGCGCACTTGGGACAGCTGCGCTTCGAACCCCATTCAGGCTTCACCATCTGTGGCCTTGCTCCGAGCATTTTGGCGTAGAAAGAAAAACGGCGGCGCATCGGCTCTCGATGCCCCGCAATCGGGCGCGCCTTGCCATAGCAGATGGGCGCTGTCAAAAGCCCTGCGCTTTCCCGCTGCCAGAGATAGGAACGCCCGGTTTGCACGCCAGCCCGACGCGAATGAGCTTTGCGCGCTCGGGCCCCTTGAGCGGCACGGCGCGTGTGCCCGGCGACAAGTCGATCAGCCACCGCGCGCTGATGCTGTCCGCGCTCGCGGTCGGCGAAAGCCGGATCGACGGGCTGCTCGAAGGCGAGGATGTGCTCGCCACCGCCGCCGCCATGCGGGCAATGGGGGCGCAGATCGAGCGATCGGCCGACGCCATCTGGACCGTTTCGGGCGTCGGCGTCGGCGGGCTGCTCCAGCCGGAGCAGGCGCTCGACATGGGCAATAGCGGGACTTCGACGCGCCTGCTGATGGGGCTCGTCGCCAGCCATCCGATCACCGCCACCTTCACTGGCGACGTCTCCCTCTCCCGCCGGCCCATGAACCGCGTTATCGAGCCGCTCTCGCTGATGGGCGCTGACGTGACCGCTTCGCCGGGCGGACGGCTGCCACTGATGCTCCGCGGCCTCTGCCCGGCGGTTCCGATCGTCTATCGCCTGCCGGTCGCTTCGGCACAGGTGAAGAGCGCGGTGCTGCTTGCCGGGCTCAACGCGCCCGGGATCACGCGCGTGATCGAGCCGGTGCCGACCCGCGACCACAGCGAGCGGATGCTCGCCGGCTTCGGGGCCGAGCTGACGGTCCAGAACGAGAGTGGCGAGCGCCACATTCGGGTGCGAGGCGAGGCCGAGCTCCGGCCGCAGCAGATCGTGGTTCCCGGCGACCCCTCCTCCGCCGCCTTCCCGATTGTCGCCGCGCTCATCGTGCCAGGCTCTGCCGTGACCATCGAGAATGTCGGCGTGAACCCAACCCGTGCCGGGCTGTACGAAGTGCTGCGCATGATGGGCGCAGAGATCGCCTTTGCAAGCGCCCGCGAGGTCGGCGGCGAGCCGGTGGCCGACATCACCGCCTGCTTCTCCAGCCTGTCCGGCATCGATGTGCCGCCGGAACTTGCGCCGTCGATGATCGACGAGTTTCCGGTGCTGTTCGTAGCAGCCGCCTTCGCTCACGGCCGCACAGTCATGCGCGGTCTCGATGAACTGCGTGTCAAGGAGTCGGACCGGATCGCCACCATGGCCGAGGGCCTGCGTGCGATCGGCGCGCGGGTCGAGGAACTGCCCGACGGCATGATCGTGGAAGGTTCCGGCGGCGAGCCGCTCGCGGGCGGTGCGACCGTTGCGTCGCGGCTCGACCACCGGATCGCGATGAGCTTTGCGGTCGCGGGGCTCAACAGCCTTGCGCCGGTCGAGATCGACGATATCAGCCCCGTGGCCACCAGCTTTCCCGGCTTCACTCAGCTTCTCTCGGACTTGCAGCAGCCCCAGCCATGATCATTGCCGTCGACGGACCGGCCGCCAGCGGCAAGGGCACCATCGCCCGCGCGCTCGCCCGCCATTACAAGCTGCCACACCTGGACACCGGCCTGCTCTATCGGGCGGTCGGACAGACTGTGCTCGATCGGGGCGGCGACCCGGCGAGCGAAACGGACGCGCTTGCCGCCTGCGATTTCGACGATGCCCTGCTCGACGATCTCCGTCTGAAAAGCGGGACGGTCGGCAATGCGGCGTCGGTCGTCTCCGCGCATCCGGCGGTGCGCGCCGCCCTGATCGAACGCCAGCAGCGTTTCGCGAACCAGCCGGGCGGCGCCGTGCTGGACGGGCGCGACATCGGCACGGTGATCGCGCCCCATGCGGACGCGAAGCTCTTCGTGCGCGCGACCTCGGCAGTGCGCGCCCGGCGGCGCCATGAGGAACTGGTCCGCTCCGGCGGAACGATCAGCTATGACCGGGTGCTCGCCGACATTAAGGCGCGCGACCTGCGCGACAGCACGCGTTCGGCCGCGCCGCTCAAGCAGGCCGACGATGCGGTGCTGCTCGACACCAGCTTCCTGTCGATCGAGTCCGCCATCAACCATGCGATCGAACTGGTCGAAGGTCAGCTGGTCAAGCGCCCCGCCTGATCTTTGACATCGTCATTGCGGGCGCAGCGAAGCAATCCATAGATCGGCCGGCGCCTGGATTGCTTCGTCGCTGCGCTCCTCGCACTGACGTTCGTCCCTCAGATCGGGAAAGTACCAGAGGGTCTGTAAGCCGGGTTCTGTCCCCCTGAACCAGGTTCAGGGTGTGCGGCCATTCCTCTCGGACCGCCATTGCTGACGGTCTCCAGCAACCAACCCGGGCGACGAGCCGGAACCTGGCCCATGTGCCGCCCCTATTCGGTCTTGCTCCCGGTGGGGTTTGCCATGCCGTTCCCGTCGCCGGGACCGCGGTGGGCTCTTACCCCACCCTTTCGCCCTTGCCCGGCCGAAGCCGAAGGCGGTCTGCTTTCTGTGGCACTTTCCCTGGGGTCGCCCCCGCCGGGCGTTACCCGGCACCGTCGTTCCGTGGAGCCCGGACTTTCCTCGACCCCGCTGACGCGGAGACGCGGCCGCCCGACCCTCTGGCGTTCTCTCTATAGGCCCTTTCTTCGTCATTGCGAGCGCAACGCGTGACGGGTGGATTGCTTCGTCGCTGCGCTCCTCGAAATAACGATTATTGAAGATCAGCTCGGCAGTTGTGCTAGGCGCTCCTCGAGATCGGCGCGCCAGGGCGCATCGGCAGGGGTGCGGGCAAGGAGTTCGGACCAGATTGCGCGGGCCTGCGGGAACTGACCGGATTGAGCGAGCGCCAGCCCCATGAAGAAGGGCGGGCCGGGATGCTCGGGCGCGATATCGGCGGCACGCTGGAAAGCGTAGGTCGCAGCGGGCGAGACCATGCCGCCATTGTGCACGATCAGCGCATTGCCAAGCCCCACCCACAGGTCAGGATCGCGCGGATTCTCCTTGAGACCCGATTTGATGTAAGTGACCGCCGCCTGCGGCACTCCGGCGCGCATCGCGCCATCGGCCGCAACCAGCCAATTGGGCCCGCTGCCGAAACGCTGCCCCATCTGAGCCCGAGTCTCAGCCTGCTTTTCGTCGAACTGGACGGCCTCGGCGCGCGGCTGCACCGGCTTTCCGGGCACCTCAGGCTTTCCCTGCAGCGCATAGCCGGCCAGGCCGAGCAGCAGAGCAGCCGCCACGGGCTCGAAGGCAGAGCGCGGGAGCTTGCCCCACTTCCAAAGCGCCGCGCCCGTCGCGAGCGTCAACAGGATCACGATCAGCCAGCCCATCAGCGATGCTTCCTGAAGCGCCCGCGCGCCAACCAGGCGCCAATGCCGAGCAGCAGCAAAGGCGCGATCCAGAGCGGCCAAGTGATCGGCTCCAGCGGCGGCGCGTAAGTAATGTAGTTGCCGTAGCGCTCGATCAGCCAGGCCTTGATCTGCTCCGGCGTCTCGCCCGCCTCGATCCGCGTCCGGATCAGCGCGCGCATGTCGCCGGCAAGCTCCGCGTCGGAATCGATCACCGCCTGGCCCTGGCAGACGATGCAGCGGATCGTCGCCATCAGTTCCGTCGCCTGCTTCTCCTTCGCCGGGTCCGCGAGCTGGGTGTACGCGTATTCCGCGGCCGGTAAGGTGGAATCGGCGAGTGCGGGGCTCGTCACGAAGGCAAGGCAAATCAGTCCCGTTCGTATCGAGCGAAGTCGAGATACGCCCCTCGACCTTGCTCGGCGCAGGCTTCTCGACTGCGCTCGAAGCGAACGGTGAAGGTGATGGATCACCGCGCCTTCTCCAGCTCAGCCAATATCTCCGGCACATTCTCCGGCCGGATGTCGCCGATATGCTGGTAGCGGATCACGCCCTTGCCATCGACGACGAAGGTCTCCGGCACGCCCGACGAGCCCATGGCCAGCTGCACGCGTGACGCGGTGTCGGCACCGATCCGCTCATAGGGATCGCCGTTGCGGGCCAGGAATGCAGCGACGTCCTCCGGCTTGTCGCGGATCGCGATAGCATCGATCTTCGCACCGCGCCGCTTCAGCTCCATCAGCACCGGCGCCTCGGCCACGCAGGGCACGCACCAGCTAGCGAAGATGTTGAGCAGCCGGGGCTGGCCCTGGCCGAAGTCTCGCGCGGCGAGGCCGTCGCGGCCCGGCACCGCCGGCGGCAGCTCGAAGGCGGGTACGGGCTTGCCGACCATCTTGGAGGCGATCTTACGATCGGCGGGGCTGATCAGCCCGAACGCCACGACTGCGAAGAAGATCACGAAGCCGGCGAGCGGCGCCCAGAGCCAGAAGCGCTTCATGCGTAGGCGATCCGGTCGTGGTATCGGCGCTCCCGCCGCACGCGGCCGAGCAGCGACAGCAGCCCGCCAAGCGCGATCATGCCACCCCCGAGCCAGATCAAAGTCACGAACGGCTTCCACCACAGCCGCAGCTGCCAGCGGCCGTCCTCATCCTGCTTGCCGAGCACTGTGTAGAGCTGCCCATTCCATCGCGTGGAAATGGCGGACTCGTTCGTCTCGGTCGGCGGGTTCGGGAACATACGCGCCTGCGGCTTCATGACGACAGTCGAACTGCCACGGGTGGCGACCAAGGTCGCCTCAAGAGCTGTCCAATTCGGCCCGGCGATCGGCTCGACCGCGTCCAGCCGCACCTTGAACGGTCCGACCTCGCGCGTTTCGCCGATGCGGACAGCCGCCAGCGCCTCCTTGGTGAAAGCAGACTCGCAGGCCATGCCGGCGAGCGCGACGGCGATGCCCAGATGCGCTGTCACCATGCCCCAGGTGAAGAGCGGCGTCCGGCGCAGGTTGCGGCCCCAGAGCGGCGCCATGCTGCCCGCGCCGACGCCGATCGCCAGCACCAGGCCGAGCAACGGGAAAATGCCGATACCGGGCGCGAAGATCACGACCAGCAGCAGCACCAGTGCAGTCGCGAAGATTGGCAAGGCCAGCCGCCGGATCACGATTGCGAACTGGTCGCGCCGCCAGCGCATCAAGGGCCCGGCCGCCATCAGAGCCACCAGCACCAGGGTAATCGGCCCGGCCGCGCTGTTGAAATAGGGCGGGCCGACCGACAGCTTCTCCCCCGAAACGGCCTCGGCAAAGAGCGGATAGAGGGTGCCGACGAAGACGATACCGAGAATGGCCGACAGCAGCAGGTTGTTGGCGACCAACGCCCCCTCGCGGCTGACCGGATCGAACTGCGTCCCTTCCTTCACCGTCGCAATGCGCAGACCGAACAGCGCCAGCGCCCCGCCGATATAGATTGCGAGCAGAGCAAGGATGAAGCTGCCCCGCTCCGGGTCGACGGCGAAAGCGTGGACGCTGGTCAGGATGCCGGAGCGGACCAGGAAGGTGCCGACCATAGACATGGAAAAGGCGACAACCGCGAGCATTACCGTCCAGGCCCGCAAGCTGTCGCGCGTCGCCAGCACCGTTACCGAATGAAGCAAGGCCGTCGCCGCGAGCCAGGGCATCAGCGAGGCATTCTCGACCGGGTCCCAAAACCACCAGCCGCCCCAGCCAAGCTCATAATAGGCCCAGTAGCTGCCCGCCGTGATGCCGAGCGTCAGGAATATCCAGGCGGCGAGCACCCAGGGCCGCATCGCACGGGCGAAGGCGGCATTCACTTCGCGCGTCACCAACGCGCCGACGGCGAAGGAGAAGGCGACCGAAAGTCCGACATAACCGAGATAGAGGGTGGGCGGGTGGAAGGCGAGGCCAGGGTCCTGAAGCAGCGGGTTCAGTCCCTGGCCGTCCGCCGCCGCCGGGATCAGCCGCTCGAACGGGTTGGACGAGAAGAGCAGGAAGGCGAAAAAGCCTAGCCCGATCGCCGCCTGCGCGGCCAAGGTCGCGATCATCATTCGCTCGGAGGTGCGCCGCTCGAAGATCGCGACGGCGGCACCGGCTACGCCCAGGATCGTCACCCAGAGAAGCATCGAGCCTTCGTGGTTCCCCCAGGTCCCCGCCACCTTGTAGAGCAATGGCTTGGCCGAATTGCTGTGGCTCGCGACCAGCTTCACCGACATGTCGGAAATCACGAATAGCCAGATCAGCAGCAGGAAGGCGGCAAGCGTCAGCAGCCCTTGCACGATCGCAACCGGCCGCACGACCGCACCTGCCTCCGCCCGTCCCGGCGTCAGCGCGACGGCGCCCATCACCAGCTGCAGCAGCGCGAGCGCCGCCGCCAGCCACAATGCGGCCAGACCGGCTTCGGCGATCATTTGCGCAGGCTCTCCGTTTTGTGCTTCGTCTCGCCGCCTTTCTGCTCGAGCTGTGGCGGCATGTAGCGCTCGTCATGCTTGGCGAGGATGGTGTCGGCAACGAACACGCCGTCGGGCCCGAACGCCCCTTCCGCAACCACGCCGCTATTCTCTTTGAACAGGTCGGGCGGAATCCCGCGGAAGCGGACCCTAGTCGCGGCCGGCCCGTCGGTCACGACAAAGTCGATGGTGACGCCATCGGCTGCCCGGACGATCGACTTGTCGGCGACCATGCCGCCCAGCCGGATGTGCTTGCCGGCTTCGACCGGTGTGCGCTGCAGGTCGGCAGGCGAATAGAAATAGGCCGCCTGGCTGCGCAGCGCCGAGGCCGCGAGCAGCCCCGCGCCGATCAGCGCCGCCAGGGCCAGGAGCGCCAGCGTCAGCCTTTGGTGTTTGGCTTTCATGAACTCAGCCGCTCGTCCCGAGCGACGTCGAGGCGCGCCTGCTCGGACCTTGTACCCGCGCCCCTCGACTGCGCTCGGGACGAACGAGAGAGGGTGTCGGCCGTCGATTCAGCCTTGCGCATGCGCAGCCAGCTGACGAGGACAAGCGCGGCCATGCCGCCAATAGTCAGGGCATAGGCGACAACTATATAAGGCCACTGGTTCATGCGGTGGCGAGCCTCCGCAGCCGCGCCTCGACTTTGGCGCTGGCGAGCACGGCACGCATCCGCATCAGCACCACGGCCGCGAACAACAGGGTGAAGCCGAGCGTCGTGAAGGCTAGCGGCCACAATATTTCGGGCGCGATGCTCGATCCGCGCATGGTGATGCTCGGGCCCTGGTGCAGCGAATTCCACCACACGACCGAGCGGTTGATGATCGGCACGTTGACCGCTCCGATCAGCCCGAAGATCGCGGTCGCCTTGCTGACGCTGGTCTTCTCGTCGCTCGAGTTCGCCAGCGCGATATAGCCGAAATAGAGGAAGAGCAGGACGAGCATCGACGTCATACGCCCGTCCCATTGCCACCAGGTGCCCCAGGTCAGGCTGCCCCAGATCGATCCGCTGACCAGGCAGATGGCGGTTAACAGCGCGCCCGGCGCGGCGATCGCGCGCGCAGCGACGCCGGCGAGTGGGTGACGCCAGACGAGTTGGGTCAGGCTCGCGATCGCAATGCCCATCCACCCGCCCATGCCCAGCCAGGCGGCCGGCACATGGACGTACATGATCCGCACGCTTTCGCCCTGCAGATAATCGGGCGGCGACTGAGCCAGGCCGGCATAGAAGCCATAGCCGCACAGCAACGCACCCAAAGCGAGCAGCCACGGCGTCAGCGGCCGGGCGATCGACAGGAAGCGGGTCGGATTGGCGAAGGCGTGCATGTGCGGGCGCCTGTCTAGCTGCTCGGCCAAGCCTGCGGAAGCACGGGTTTGCCCTTACCCCCAGCGAAACAATCAGCCGCGGCCGATCAGCCGCTGCGCGATCCGGTCCGCGACGCGTGCGGCGGGATCGCCGGTATGCGCGCTCTCCGCCCAGACCTGCTCGAGCCGGTCGGGGATCAGCCGGATACGCGACCGCACTTCGGCCTCATCGCCGCGGCCGAGATATTCCAGGCCCACATTGATGATGCCGCCCGCGTTGATCACATAATCGGGCGCATAGAGGATGCCGCGGGCATGAATGCGGTCGCCGTCCTGCGGAGTCGCCAACTGGTTGTTCGCGCCCCCGGCGACGATCGGCGCCTGCAGCGCGGCGATGCTGTCCTCGGTCAGGATCGCGCCCAGGGCATTAGGGCTGACCACGTCCGCCTGCACCCGCAGGATTTCGTCCGAAGCGACCGCCTCGCCGCCCAGTTGCTGCGCCAGAGCTGCAGCCCGCTCGGCATTCACATCCGCCAAAGTCAGCTTCGCGCCTTCCTCGGCGAGCAGCTTGGCAAGCCCGCCGCCGACGCTGCCCACACCCTGGATCGCGACATGCACGCCCTGCACGCTCTGCTTGCCGAGCGCGCGCTTAACTGCCGCCTTGACGCCTAAGAACACGCCATAGGCCGTGAACGGCCCCGGATCGCCGCCGGCCGAGCCCTGCGCTACCGGCAGGCCCGAGACGAACTTTGTTTCCTTGGAGATGGCGACCATGTCGTCGGTTGAGATGCCGACATCTTCGGCCGTCACATAGGCGCCGCCAAGCGTGTTGACCGCCTTGCCGAAGGCCTGAAGCAGCGACTGGGTCTTGGTGCCAGCCCTGTCGGCCAGGATCACGCCCTTGCCACCGCCCAGGGGCAGGCCCGCCATCGCATTCTTGTAGCTCATGCCCCGCGACAGGCGCAGTGCGTCGGTGACCGCCTCGACCTTTTCGCCATAGTGCCAGAAGCGGACGCCGCCCGCGGCGGGTCCCAGCGCGGTCGAATGCACGGCGATGACGGCCGTCAGCCCGCTGGCGCGATCCCGGAACAGGTGCACGCCTTCATGATCGTCAAAGTCTGGCAGGTCCCAGGCAGTCACGTCCAACATCCCGAAAAGATTGGTAAAAATGGGGCGATCGACGGGACTTGAACCCGCGACCCTCGGTACCACAAACCGATGCTCTAACCAACTGAGCTACGATCGCCGCAACGGAGGTTTCCGTGGGCGCGCACATAGGAGCGCGCGTCCGGGCGCGTCAAGCGAAAGGGGCTTAGAAGCGGCCGCCGATGGTCAAGACATAGCCGCCGGGCCCCGTCGAAAAGCCGGCTCCAGTCAGCCGAGCCACCAGGTCCGGCTCGCTGGCCCTCACCCGCAGCTCGGCCGAATAGCGGCCGTCGCCAAAGATGCGCAGCGCCACGCCCTCGGCGCCGGAGCCGCTGGCGAGCGGCAGCAGCAGCGCGCCGCGGTCGCAACGTGCGGCCCCGGAGACGCTTGCGGGGAGCGGCAGTCCGTCCGCACCGCTGGAGAGTGTCGCTCTCACCAGGCCCTCTGCACGATCGCATTGATCGTCGCGGAAGCGAACGGTGACGTCGGTCAGCTCGATGGACGCGATCGGCAGCGCGCCGAACAGCCCCTCCACCGGGACCATGCCCGTGACGCTCTCGGCCGAACGCCTGCGCGCGCTGGTCGCGAAAGCGCCTGCAAAGCGATCCGCCGCTCCGCTTGGCCGCTCGACCTCGATGCGCGCCTGTCCGGTCAGCAGCGCCAGTGGCGACAGCCGGGCGGACAGATCGCCAAGCGATGCCGGACCCAGACGCGCTTCCTTCAGGCTGCCGGACCAGACGCTGCCGGTCGCTTCACGCGCAGTGATGACGCCATCTCCGGCTCCGAGCACCAGCCGCAGCGGGAGGGTGATCAGCAGCGCGAGTGCGAACAGTGCGGCAAACAATACCAGCCGGCGGGTGGGTACCAGAATGCGCATCAGCTGCCCGCCGCCAGCGTGGCATCCACCGTCAGCGTGGGGTCACTGTTGGCGCGGGCTGTCAGCCGCTCGACGACGATACCGCGCGCTTCCAGCCCGGCCACCCATTGCAGCACCGGCGCCGGCCGGGCCGAAGGAATCGAGATGGACACGCGCCGATCGCCCTGCGGCGCCACCGTCGCATTCGCGAAGCCCGCCTCATTCGCGGCCTGCGTCACGGCTGGCGCGAGTGCCCCGGCCGGGAGCGCCGGTCCGCCTTTGCCGAACTGACCCAGCGCTTCCGCCTGTGCGCGCGCCTCCCCCAGCGCCACCACGGCCTGCTGGTGACGCTCCCGCGTGGCGGAGAGAGCGCCTTGGACCGGGCGATAAATGCCGAGCCACAGGATCGTGACGGCGAGCAGCGCGAACATAACGAGCAGCAGCCGCTGCTCGCGCAGGCTCCGTTGCCGCCACCAGGCGATGAACTGCGCCGTCATCGTCCGCCCACCCTGAACTCCCCGCGAATGCGGCCCGCTTCCGACGTGAAGGGCGTCGCCTCCACGGTCAGACCGGCCGCGCGGATGCGGCTGCGCAACGCCTCCGCCTCCGGCGCGCCGGGCGCGAGCACCGTGGCGCGCATGAGCCCGTCGTTGTCGAAGCTGAGGCTCGCCAGTTCGACATTCGGGACCGACTGTATCGCGGAGATGACCGCCCCGGCTGTCGCGGTGAAGCCGAGCCCGCCACCGCGCCGCGCGGCGAGGCGAGCCGTCATGGCGGCACGCGGATCGCTGCCTGCATCGGGAACCGCACTCCGCGCCACCTGCTCGGCCTCAGCCTGCAGCGCGTCCGCGGCAGAGCCGTAGCGCAGGATCTGCACGATGGCGATCAGCAGCGTGACAGCGGCGATGACGCCGCCCAGCATGGCGAGCCGCTTGACCAGGGCGTAATCGATGCGGAAGCGGTTGCGCTTGGCGAAGCTGCCCTGGCGCAGGTCTAGCTCCGGCGCGTCGAGCGCTGCGAGCACCAGCGGCTCGGCGTCGATATCTTCTATCTGGGCTTCGCGGACCAGCAACTCGGTCAGCCCCGGCTCGTCGGCAAAGGCGCTGCTGCGGCCTCGCAGCACGGTCTCGGCGCCGATACTCGCCCGGACAAAGCCCTGTTCCGGTCGCGGCAGCAGCAACGGCGCGGCGAGCACCGCGTCGGGATCGATTCCTCGCGCCTGGAGCGACTCCAGCCACGCCGACATGCGGCCATTGCCGATCACCGCGACGCTGCGGTCGGCGCCCTCCGGGGTGCCGACAGCGACATGCTGCGTCTCAACGGGCATGACACTCGTTTCCGCCAGCAACAGCCGCGCGGCAGTCCGGGCCTGCTGCGCAGTTAAGCTGCCCAGCTCCGCCGCGTGAATGGTCATCGCCTCGGCCGGGGCCACCGCTACCACGCGCTCGGGCAGTTCGGCGGGCAGCGGCGTTTCGCCGTCGCCCCGCGCGCGCACTTCCCCGTCAACTAGCCACCAGGAATGGAGCCGGTCCGCCGGCGAGATGAAGAGAATGAGCGTGCTCAATCCCCTTCCCCCCAGCTGCGCCGCACAAGCTTGGCCGGCGGTAGCCCGGCATCGATCAGCGCCGTCTCGTTCACTTCGCTGTCGCCAAGCTGCACGCGCAGCTGCAGAGTGAACCAGCGCGTCCGCACGCCGGTCTGCGCCTCGACGTCGGGGCCGGGCGCCACGCCCTGCAAGGCCGAGTTCCGCCAAAAGGCATAAGCGCTCTCATAGCCGCCGGCCGGCCGAGCGAGCAGCAGCGCGCGGGCACGGTCCGGAGAAAGCGTGTCGGGCATCAGCATGGACAGGAGGATCGCCTGTTCCGGACGAAGAGTGTTGACGTTGATCGGCGAAAGATCGGTCACGGGGAGCGTGCAGACCCAAGGCCTCAGCTTCTCGTAGATATCCGGTGTGACGCCCGCAACGGCGCGGAGTTCGCTCGGATGGGCAAGCAGAGTGTTGCCGGTTCGATAGGGTATTTCGGCCCCGGCATAGGCCTGGTCCTCGGCGCCTTCCGGCTGCGGCTGCAGATCGCTGTCGATCCAGTCGGCGAGCGACACCGCAACCTTGCGCGCTTCGCCTTCGCCAATGCCGAGCAGCTTCATCAGCGCGACCAACTGGGCGATGCCTTGCGGCCGGGTCATCAGCGGCTCGCCCGCCTGCCCCACGACCAGGCTGTTCAGATTGAAGCAGTTGCCGCCGTCGCCCACCACGGCAGAGGCCGTTCCTCCTGGGAGCGGCAGCGCAGTCTCGCGACCATTCCATTGTTCGGGCGCAGCGGTGCGCGCCGGATCGGCTTCCACCAGCGCCGTGATGCGGGACAGCGCTATGCCTTCGGCGGCTACGGCATAGGCACGCGCCTGGTCGATCGCGCCGGCATTGGCGGCAAGGCGGGTGGACAGGCGCAGCCGCTCGAGCGCGGACGCCGACAGCACAGCCATCACGGAGACCAGCATCAGCACCGTCAGCAGCGCCGCACCGCGCTCTCCTGGCTTCATGCCGCCGCTCCCACCAGGAAGAGATAGCGCATCTCCGGGCCCTGCGCTGGCCGGACGATCATCTCGATCGCGCGGGGCATCAGGTCCGGGCGGAGCGGGTCCCAGACTTCGCGCCAACCGTCCTTGGACCGGTAGCGCAGCTGAACGGCGGCCAAGTTCGACAGCAGGGGCATTCCGGCGTTCGGCTGGGCACCGTCGAGCATGGCGTAGCTGCTGCGCGTCAGCGTGCCATTCTCCAGCCGGTAGCGCACCTTCTGGAGTGCCGGCCGTGCGACATCCGTCAACGAATCAATGTCACCGCGCACCAGCGTGAAGCCCTGCCCATCGCCCACGAACGCCTGGATCGGATCGCCGGCTTCGTTGCGGGTGATGCGCGGCACCGCCTGTGCCGCATCGGACATTATCAGGGACTCGATGCGCCGCTGAGATGCCAGCAACTTTAGCCGCTCACCGGTCGCAGCCTGCGCATCGACGCTGAACCGCAGCAAGCCAACGCCCGCGACCGCCAGCATGCTGAAGATCAGCACGGCGACGAGCAGTTCGACCAAGGTGAAGCCGTTGTCCTTCACGTCGCCGGCCGCACGATGGTGAGCAGAGCCGGTGCCCCGCCAGTCGCGACACTGATATCGACGCGGACGAGCCGCTGGTCCGGCGTGCGGCTGGTCAGCCGTGTCCAGCGCCAGCGCCGGCCGCCATTGACCGTCTCGCCCGCGCTCTCGCCGATCGGCGGCGGCGCGGGGTCGGTCATCGTTTCCACCCCCAGATTGCGTGCGACCAGCTGCGCCAGCATCCGCTCGTCCAGTTCGCCGGTCTGACGCACCGTTGCGCCTTCCAGCCGCAGCAGGGCAAGCGCTGCCAGGCTGAACACCGCCAGCGCGACGAGCATCTCTAGGAGCGTAAACCCGCCCTCTCCGCTCGTCCCGAGCGAAGTCGAGGGGCGCGAGCACGGACCTGGAGAAACGCCCCTCGACGTCGCTCGGGACGAGCGAGGAAGAAGGTCACCCACCGGTTCGCACCTCGCCATTGGCCGCGACAGTCACCCGCGCCTGCTCCCCCGACCGGATCAGCAGGATCGTCACCGGTTCGCTCGGCTGCCCGGTTGCGTCGAAGGCAGTACGCAGGGTGCCGCCTTTGCCCACCAAGGCCGACGTGCCCTCGCTCCAGGGCCGGGACCGGAACGGCTTGTCCGCGAATGGTATCCAAGTCCCCCCACGCCGCCGGTCGAAGGCATAGCCTCGCGCGGTGACGCGGACTGCCACAGGCTGCCCCTCAACAATGGCTAGGTCGCGGGCGGCGACGGTGCGGGCGGCAAAGGTCTCGGCCTCGTCGCGCAAGCGGCCACGCGGATCGGGAATGGCCATTACGACTCCCGCCGCGAGCGCACCGATGATCGCGATCACAACCATCAGCTCGACCAAGGTAAACCCATTCACCTCGTCATTCCCGCGAAAGCGGGAACCCAGGAGTCCGCCGCTGCGGAGATCCCCAACTGGGTCCCCGCCTTCGCGGGGATGACGAGAGAGGGGTGTACTACCCCCAGTTGCCGATATCGGCATTTTCGCCCTCGCCGCCTTCCTTGTTGTCCCCGCCCAGCGAGAACACGTCGAAGGCGCCATGCTGGCCGGGGAAGCTGTAGCGGTATGGATTGCCCCAGGGATCGTCCGGCAGCCGCTTGATGTAGCCGCCCTGTCGATAGCGTTGCGGCTGCGCCAGTCCCGGCGGCGGCGCCACCAGTGCCTGCAGCCCGTCAGTGGGCGACGGGTAGGTCAGGTTGTCGAGCCGGTACATCTCCAGCGCCTGCTCAATGGTCGCGATGTCAGCCCGCGCTTTCTCGGCATTGGCGCGGCCGGTCGCGGGCAGCACGTTAATCGCAACGATGGTGGCGAGGAGGCCGAGAATGACGATCACCACCATCAGCTCGACAAGGGTGAAGCCACTCTCGCGATCCCGCGAGAGTGGCCCGGCGTAGGCCGGGGCCCAAGGCCTCCGGCCTTCGCCGGAGAACAGTGGAGTTGGATTGGACATCATCACGCGCCTGCCAGCGTTTCGAGCTGAAGAATAGGAAGGAGAATGGAGAGCACGATCACCGCGACGATGCCGCCCATCAGTACGATGATGGCCGGTTCGAGAAGCGACAGCGCCGTCGCAGTGAAGCTGTCGAATTCGCGCTCGAGATAGTCGGCAGCGCGCTCCAGCATCGTGTCGAGCCGTCCTGAGGCCTCGCCGCTCGCCGCCAGATAGACGAGCAAAGGCGGGAACACGCCCGTCCGCCGCAGTGCCGCCGACAGGCTGCCTCCCCCGCGGATCGCCTCGACGATCTCCTCCGACGCCGCCCGCAGCGCACGATTGTGGATCGTGCCGGTGGTCAGCGCGAGCCCCTCCAGCAGCGGCAGCCGCGACGCGACCATTGTCGACAGCGTCCGCGCCATCCGCGCCGCATGCAGGTCGCGGATCAGCCGACCGAGCAAGGGCAGCCGCAGCAGCCAGCGGTCGAAGCGCAGCCGCGTCGCCGGGTCCTTGAGCGCCCGCCAGAACAGGAGACCGCCTAGCGCGAGCGCCAGCAGGATCGCCCACCACCAATTGACCAGCAGGTCAGAGACGCCGATCACCAGCCGGGTCAGAAATGGCAGCTGCTGGCCGACGGTCTCGAACTGTTCGACGACCTTCGGCACGACGAACATCATCAGCGCCGCCACGACAAACAGCGCCACCGCCGACAGCACCGCCGGATAGGCCAGAGCCGTCATCACCTTGGACCGCACCTGTGCCTGACGTTCCTGAAGATCGGCCAGCCGCTCCAGGATCGTCGGCAATGTGCCCGAGCTTTCGCCCGCGCTCACCATCGCCCGGTAGAGCGCCGGAAAGCTCTTGGGCTCCCGCCCCATCGCTTCCGACATGCGCCGCCCCTCGAGCACGCCGGCATGCACCGCGCCGGTGATCGCGCGGACGTGCGGCTTCTCGGTCTGGCGCGATATCGTGCGCAGCGATTCTTCGAGCGGGCTGACCTGCACGAGAGTCGCGATCTGCCGTGTGAAGAGCGTCAGTTCCTTAGCCGTCAGCTTGCGCCGGCGGAAGGAGAAGAGCGGGCGCGACTCCTTCGGGGCACCTGAGCCGGGCTCCAGCCGCAGCACGTAGAGCTTCCGGCCGTCAAGCTTCGCCCGCGCATCGTCCAGCGAGGGCGCGACGACGCTGCCGCGCTTCTCCCCGCCGCGCGTGTCAATCGCGAGATAGTCGAAGTCAGGCATGAGCCCGGCTCCAACCCCGTTCGTTTCGAGCGAAGTCGAGAAACGCACCGGACGCTTCACTCGGCTTCTCGACTTCGC
This sequence comes from Sphingomonas sp., assembly GCF_035944535.1. Taxonomy (GTDB): domain Bacteria; phylum Pseudomonadota; class Alphaproteobacteria; order Sphingomonadales; family Sphingomonadaceae; genus Sphingomonas_B. The sequence continues at coordinate 106,514 of NZ_DASZBC010000011.1, read as the reverse complement.
TCGAAGCGAACGGATTAGGAAGAGGATCAGGCATTCACCTGCTCGCGGCGGGTGATGCGAACGGCTTCCTCCGGCGTCGTCTGGCCCTCGACGACCAGGGCGCGGGCAGCGCTTGCCAGGTTCGGCGCGCGGGCGAAGGCGTGGCGGGCGATAGCAACTTCGTCGCCGCCTTCGTTGATCAGACGGCGGATCGTGTCGTCCACCCGCACCGCTTCGAACACGCCGACGCGGCCGCGGAAGCCGGTCTGGCCGCAGGCCTCGCAGCCGCCCGGCTCGTACACCGTGCTGCCGGGCTCCAGCCCCAGCAGCGCCTGCGCCTGTTCGCTCGCCGGCTCTGCGCGCCGGCACTGCTCGCACAGGCGCCGCACCAGGCGCTGCGCGATGACTGCTCGCAAGGTGGAGGCGAGCAGGAAGGGTTCGACCTTCATGTCGCGCATGCGGGTGATGGCACCGACAGCGTCGTTGGTGTGGACGGTCGAGAGCACCAGGTGCCCGGTGAGCGACGCCTGCACCGCGATCTCCGCCGTCTCGCGGTCGCGTATTTCGCCGACCATTACCACGTCGGGGTCCTGCCGGAGAATGGCACGGAGCCCAGCGGCGAAGGTCAGGCCAACCTTGGCGTTCACCTGAGTCTGCCCCACGCCCTCGATTGCATATTCGACCGGGTCCTCGACCGTCAGGATGTTACGGCTGCCGTCATTGAGCAGGCGCAAACCGGAATAGAGCGTCGTCGTCTTGCCGGACCCGGTGGGGCCGGTCACGAGGATGATGCCATTGGGCTCGCGCAGCGCTTCGTGCAGCACTGCCTCGGCCGTTTTCGATAGGCCAAGCACAGCTAGATCGAGGCCGGCATTTTCCTTGTCGAGGATGCGCAGCACCACGCGTTCGCCCGCCCGGCTCGGCAGGGTCGAGACGCGCACGTCAAGCAATTTTCCGCCCAGCGTCAGCGAGATGCGCCCGTCCTGCGGCACGCGCCGCTCGGCAATGTCGAGCCGCGCCATCACCTTGATGCGGCTGACCAGCACCGGCGCGACATGGGCGGGCATGCGCAGCGTCTCGCGCAGCACGCCATCCATGCGCATGCGCACGATCAGCCCAGTCTCATAAGGCTCGACATGGATGTCGGACACGCCCTGACGCACTGCGTCCGCGATCACGCCGTTTATCAGTCGGATCGCCGGCGCGTCGTCGGAACTGTCGAGAAGGTCGTCGGCCGTCGGCAAGTCGCCCGCGATCAGTGCGAGATCGTCGCCGAGCCCGAGCGAACCGGCTGCAGCGGCGGCCGCCTCGCCGTTCATCGCATAATGATCGGAAAGCAATTTGTCGAAAGCCTCGGGTGCGACCGCTTCGATCACGAGCGGCTGGGCGAGGTGCCGGCGCACTTCGAGCAAGGCGCGGGGATCGGCACCTTCCCGCAGCGCCACCTTGAACCGCTCGCCATCAGGCTCGAGCAGGATCACGCCGAACTTGCGCGCGAAGGCGTAGGGGACAGTGATCAACGGAATGCTGTGCTCCGGCGAAGGCCGGAGCCCATCGACCCCGGCCTGCGCCGGGGAACTCAAGACCTCGCTCACCGTCTGGGCTCCGGCACGGGGATCGTTGTGGTCGAGTTCCGCACCTGGGGCACGATGATTTGCGGCGGAGCGGCGGGAGGTGGCGTGCTGCCCGGCAGATTGGGAGGAGGCGTCGGCGGCAGCGTGCCCATATATTCGCGCACCAGCTCGTCGAGGCTCGGCTCGACGTTTGGACGCTGCAGCATCTGCTGCTCGCGCACATAGCCGTACCGCCGTTCGGCCAGCGCCCGCGCATCGGCGGCGGAGCGGATGATGGTCGGGCGAATGAAGACCATCAGGTTCGTCTTCTGCCGCGAGCGCGAGCGCGACTTGAAGAGCTCGCCCAGCAAGGGGAGATCGCCCAGCAATGGTATCTTCTCGATCGTGCGCCGCTCATTGTCGTCGAGCAGTCCGCCGAGCGCGATGATCTCGCCATTGTCGACCGTGACGGTGGTCTCGATCTCGCGTTTATTGAGGATCAGCTCGCTATTGTCATTGGAAACCGGGCCGGCGATCGAGCTGACTTCCTGACGCAGCAGCAATTTGACCGCGCCGCCCTCGTTGATCTGTGGCCGGACCTGCAGCTGAATGCCGACATTCTCGCGCTGCACCGTGCGGAAGGCGTTGTCGAAGTTGTTGGACAGGGCCTGGCCGGTGGTGATCGGGATTTCCTGCCCGACCAGGATGCGCGCCTCCTGATTGTCGAGCGTGACGATCGACGGCGTCGACAGGATGTTCGAGGTGCTGTCAGTCCGAACGGCATTGATGATCGCGCCGAAAATGCCATTGTTGCCGATGTTTGTGGCGAACCCGCCAATGCCGCCGGTCGCGTTCAGGATCGAGTTGACCGCCGCTTGAGCGAGCTGCTGGGACGCCTGGCTGGGCGTCCGCGTGGTCGTTGTCACGCCATCGTCGGTGGTCGTCGTGGTGCGGTCGAGCTCACGTGCACCGATCGCGCCGGCGATGGTCAGGATGTTCGGCTGGGCGTTCGAGTAATTGGTGACGGCGAACGGGATGTCGCTGCCCGGCTTGCCGCCGAGCAGGAACTGCACGCCCAGGCGCTTGGCGAGCGAGTCCGAAATTTCGACGATGATGGCTTCGACCAGCACCTGCTCGCGCCGCACGTCGAGTTGGCGAATCACTTCGCCCAAAGTGCGCTGTGTGTCCGGATTGGCGGCGATGATGATCGCGTTGGCGCCCTCGTAGCGCGTCACGATAGCGCTGTTACGGCCAGTGATGCTCTCGCCCGTGGGCGCGGACGGCACAACCGCGGCCGGCTCGCTGGCTGGCAGGGGCGTGGCTGTGTTGCCGACGGATTTGCTGCGGCTGCTGCCGCGGGGCGTAACCTGCGCGAGCCCGCGCGCCGCGCCCGGCTGGGTGACCGGCTGGCCCGTCAGTTGTTGCAACACCGGCAGCAGCAGCTCGGCATCGGCATTTTCGAGCCAATAGACACGGACTTCGGTGCCGTTCGCTGCGCGGCGGTCGAGATCGCGCGCTACGGCCGCCAGTCGCGATACGGTGCTGGCATCGCCGCGAAGCACGATCGAGTTCGAACTGTCGACCGCGACAATAGACGCCGCCGGGCCCGCCGCCGTACCGCCTGGCCCGGCTGTGGCACTACCGCCAACCAGCTGCCCGAGCGACTGGGCGATCTCGCGTGCCCCGGCGTTGCGCAGCGGCACGACCACTGTCGAGGCGCTGTCCTGGTCGATCCGACGAAGCACTTCGCGCACCCGGCGGACATTGTCGCCGAAATCTACGATCACCAGCGAGTTGCCGGCGCGGTTGGCCGTGACCGAGCCTTGCGGGCTGATCAGCGGCCGGATCGTCTCAACAGCCGAGGGTGCGTCGATCGCGCGCAGCCGGACGATTTCCGTGACAAGCGAGTTGGCGGCTGCCGCCCTCCCCACTCGGCTCGGCTGCGTCGCCGCGCCTTCGATCGGCTGTACCCTGAAGGCACCACCTGCTGACGGGATCGCCACCAGGCCGTTCGCCCGCAGCGTGGACAGGAAAACCTCATAATATTCCGAGCGGCTGAGCGGCCGGTCGGTGACGACCGAGACCTTCCCCTGCACGCGCTGGTCGATGATGAAGGTGCGACCGGTGACCTTGGCCGCGTCCTGGATGAAGGCGCGGATGTCGGCGTCGCGCACGTTCAACGAATATTGCGCGGCGACGGGGCTGGCGACCGCAAGCAGCAGCGCGGGGATGAGAAACTGACGCATCACTGTCCTGAAATGCTCACGGCGATCGGCACGACCTGCGCGCCGCGCTCTACCGCGATCGAGAGATTACCGCCGCGGACGAGGCCCGCCGCCGCACGTTGAAGATCCTGCACCGAGCCGATCGGCCGGCCGGAGACCTGCACGATCACGTCGCCGGGCTGGAGGCCGATCCGTGCGAGAAAGGCGACATCGCCACGCGGCACCAGTCCCGTGACCCGGCCGCCCGCCTGACGTGGCGCCAGGTTCAGCCGCGACTGGAGATCGGCGACGGAGACGTTGCCCGGCGCTGACGTCTGCCCGCCCGGCGTGCTCAGCAAGGCTGTGTTCGTCACCGGCGGCGCTGCTGGCGCAGCGGCGACCGGTGCCGCGCCGGATTGATCCAGGAACAGGGTCTCGTCCGCGCCGCCGCGCGAGATGACCACGCTGTCATAGCCCACCGACTTGAGCGTCACGCCTGGCTGGATCGCCTCACCGACGGAATAGCTGGTCTGCACATTGTCCGGCCCGGCGATGATCGCCGAGCCGCGCCCGGTCGCCTCATCGACCCGTACGCCGAAGAGCTTCAGCTGCAGCGACGTCACAACTGCCGGACCGCCTGCACGGCCCATCCGGAAGAAGGGATCGAAGCCACTCGACAGCACGGCGCGCGCACGATCGATGTCTGGCCCTTGAGCCGGCTGCCAGTCGCCCAGCGGGCCCAGCGGCGTCACCACCGCCCAGACCAGCCGCGCGCTTTGTAACGCCAGCAGTGCCAGTAGCGCGATTTCGGTCAGGCTCAGCAGGCTATAGCGCGGCAAGCGCCGGAAGAGGCGCCATTGGCGCGGATCGATTGCGAGACGCAAATCCTCACTCCCCCGGGGCAGAAGCTGCCTTTGCGACGATTCGGTGACAGTTTTGCGTCACTCTCCTGGCTTGACGCTCCGCCCCTAAGCATCGCACTTCGCTCGCTTATACGGGCCGGAGTGCTGCATGGACAATCCCTTCGACCAGATGGTCATCGACAGCATGATGAGCGCGCCCGGCGTCCAGCGCGTGCCGAGCGCGAAGCTGCATCTGTTCATCAAGCGCAACTTCCTTTCGGCGGAGGAATGCAGCGCCTTGATCGAGCGGATTCGCGCCAACCGCCGACCTTCGACGCTTGCCAACTTCAATGGCGATGCGGCCTTCCGGACTTCGCAGACCTGCGATCTCGACTCCGAGGACGCGGTCGTGCGCGCAATCGAGGACAAGATCACCGCCTTCTCGCGCCTCGATCCGATCTATGGCGAGCCGCTGCAAGGCCAGCATTATGAGGTCGGGCAGGAATTCAAGGCGCACACCGACTATTTCGAGCCGCAGGGCGTCGACTACCAGAAATACACGTCGGTCGCGGGCCAGCGCACCTGGACGGTGATGGTCTATCTGAACGAGCCCGAGGCAGGCGGCGCGACGCGGTTCAAGGCGATCGACAAGATGGTGCAGCCGGAAACGGGCAAACTGCTCGCGTGGAACAATCGTCGGCCGGATGGCACCGTAAATCCGTCCACCATTCATCATGCGATGAAGGTGCGGGCGGGCGAAAAATTCGTGATCACCAAATGGTTCAGGGAGCGACCCTGGGGCTGGTAAGCCCTGCCTTCACAGCAGGGCTCTCCAAAGGTCAGGCGAGGACCGACTTCACCCTCTGGCTGCGGCGGGACATGGCGCCGATCAGGCCGAAACCGCCCAGCATCATCGCCCAGGTCGCCGGTTCGGGCACCGCCGCGATATCAGCCGAGAAGCTGCCGGTCGCGGTGGCGCGGAAACTGCGCAGCGAGTTGGACGTGGTCGCCTGGTTCAGGCCCTTATTGGCGCCGTTAACGAGCGACTGGATCGCGGTCAGCGAGAAGGCCGCGTCGCGCTCGGTCGTGTTCGAAAGGTCCAGGAAGTCCGACGTGTAGGTGATGGTCGCGCCGCTGCTCGTCGCCGCTGACAGCCCGCCCGAGGTCGCATTCTTCTGGCCGAACACCGTCTGGTCGTTGATCAGCGTCGCGCTGAGCAGGTTCGCACCGGCCGCGTAGGTCTTGTTGCCGATAACGATGTCATGGGCCGACTTGAACGAGAAGCCGCCCGCCAGGCCCCACTGAGCGACATAGGGCTGACCGAACACCATCATCTGGCTGGCCGGCGTGGCCGCGACCGACAGGTTCATCATGAACTTGGCGTCCACGTCCGTGACGAACGGCGCCAGCGCATCGGTCAGGAACGAGAATTTGACGTTCACAGGCGCGGCAACGGCTGCGTTCGGATTATAGCCGTTCGCGGCCAGGTTGGTCTGGGTGAACAGGCTGCCGCCGGTGCCGTTTGCGCGAAAACTGTTCGCCGTTCCGCCCGTGCCGTCATTCTGCCAGACGATATTGCCGCTGTTGGTGGCGTTGAACGAAGCGAAGGTCGTGACGGCCGCATCGGCGGCGCCGGCAAAGGCTAGAGTGGCAGCGATGGCGGCAGCGCCGCTCCAGAAGCTCTTCATGTTTACACCCCCAAAACGCAACAACAACAACGCGGAGGCAAGACACGCTTCCGCTGTTCGTGCTGCTACGGGCAGGAGATGGCGGCCGGAAGAGGTGAAAAGCTCGTTAACCACTCCCGAATCGGGACAAGCCGGCGCTTGGAGGCACAAAAAAAAGGGCGGCAGAAGCCGCCCTTTCCCTGTTGTTCGAGGCTGTTAGGCCAGAACGGACTTCGCACGGCTGCTGCGGCGCGCAGCGGCACCGAGCAGGCCGAAGCCGCCGAGCATCATCGCCCAGGTCGCCGGCTCCGGAACGGTCGGAGCGAACGACTGACCGCCGATGGCGGAACCGTTGATCAGGCCGAAGGTACCGGGCTTGAACGCATAAGCGTTGGTGCGCAGGATGTAGACCGCGCTACGCTCCGTGCCGACCAGGCCATTCGTGCCGAACTCGATTTCGACGCGGTTGCCGTTGGCGGTGCGGCCAGCGGTCGAGGTGAACATGCCCGGATTCGCACCGGCCTGGAACGGACCAGCGCCATCAACGTCGTTCGGACCTTCGCGATAGGCGAAGACCGAGAATTTGCCGAACTGCGCGCCGGTCAGCGTGAAGATCTCATGATCATTGTCGGTCGAGTTGTTGCCCGGCCCGAGGCGCTGAACCTGGTAGTAGAAGTCCAGCTGGCCAAGCGTGTTGCGATACACGGCCTGACGGACGAGCGCCTGGAACGTCAGCGCAGTGGCGACGTCTTCGCGATAGGCGATGCGGGTGCCCTGGGTGGCGGCAACCGGCGCGAACGGATCAATGGCGACGCCGGTCGAGCCCGGCAGAACCACGGCCGCCTGGACCGGGAAAGCGGCTAGCGCAGCCGCCGCGAGCAGAAACTTCTTCATCATAAACCCCCTTACAAGTTCGCCACCCGCAAGGGGGTGACCTGGTACACGACTCGTTACATGCGGTCCTGCAGGCCTCTAATACATGTAAATGGCCTCCGAGCGAAAGAGGTAAATAAAAGGTTAAGGGTGCCGTTTTGGCACATTCGCTGAAGTCAGGCGGAAAGATGCTCCACGAGCCGCTTGACCTTCGCCTGCCGCCATTGCGGTGTGGGCGCGATGAGCCAATAGCGCAGTCCCTGATCCACCGGATCGCCCAGGATGCGCAATCTTCCTGCTTCGACGTCACCGCGGGCCAGCAGCTCCGGTACCAACGCCCGCCCAAGTCCGGCAGCAGCGGCTTCGATGGCGAGGCCCGCATCGGCAACGCGCAGGATCGGTTCCGGCGCGGCATGGCCCGGCCAGGCGATCCAGCGATCGGCCTCGCCGCTGGGACTGGCGACCTTCAAGAAGCTGGCGGAGCCGACCGAAACCCCCTCCAGCTCGCCCTTGTCGACCATCAGCCGGATAGCCAGGTCCAGATTGGCCTCGGTGAAGTCGATCGCCTCGTCGGCTGCAATCAAGTGGAAGCGCAGCTCCGGGTCCTGCTTGGCGAGGTCGCCCAGACGCGACGATAGCCATCGGGCGGTGAGATCACGCGGTGCAGCGATCGTCAGCACCTTGGAGGATTGGCCAGCCTGCATCGCGCGCACCGCGTCCTCGAAGCAGAGAAAGCCATGGCGCAAGGCGTCCAGCCCTGCTTCGGCTTCGGGCGTCAGCTCCAGTCCGCGAGTCGTGCGCCGGAAGAGCACCGTGCCAAGCGTGTCCTCTAATGCCCGGATCTGCTGACCCACCGCCGCGGGGGTGACGGCCAACTCGTCGGCGGCGCGCGTGAACGACAGATGGCGCGCCGCAGCATCGAGCACGCGCAGGCCGTTCAGCGGCAGGTGGGTCCGCTTCATGCCTGCACCGCCGGCGCGACGAGCGGGAAGCGCGGGATGGCGATGTCGAACATCGATCCGTCCTCGCCGACCATCCGGTAGCTGCCGCGCATCTGTCCGGTCGGCGTCGCGAGGGGGCAGCCGGAGACATAGTCGTAGGAGCCGCCGGGCTCGATCACCGGCTGCTCGCCGACCACGCCTTCGCCCTGCACTTCGTGGCGTGCCCCGCGTCCGTCCGTGATGATCCAGTGGCGCGTGAGCAATTGCACCGCCATCCGCCCCTCATTTTCCAGCCGGATGTGGTAGGCCCAGAACCAGCGGCCCTTGGCCGGATCCGACTGTTCGGGCAGGAAGCTGACCGACACGCGCACGGTCACCCCGCGCGTCGTCTGCGCATGGGGGAAGAGCGCCTTCAAAGGCCGACGCTCCCCAGCGCCCGGTCGAGATCGTCGATCAGGTCGGCTGGGTCTTCCAGGCCGACATTGAGTCGCAGCATGCCCTCGGTAATGCCCATCGACTCCCGCACGTCCGCGCCCAGGCTGCTGTGCGTGGTCGACGACGGATGGGTCATTAGCGACCGCGAATCGCCGATATTGTTGGAGATGTCGATCAGCTCCAGCGCGTCGAGCAGGCCGTGCGCCTGAGCCCGGTCGCGCACGAACAGCGACATGATCGTGCCGCCGGCACTCATCTGCGCGAGCGCGAGGTTGTGCTGCGGGTGCGATGGGAGCCCCGGATAGAGCACGCGCGACACGCGGCCCTCCAGGAAGGTCGCGACCTGCATCGCATTCTCGCACTGGCGGCGGACGCGGAGATCGAGCGTCTCGAGCCCTTTTAGCACCACCCAGGCGTTGAAGGGCGACAATGTCGGCCCGGTGTTGCGTAAGAACGGCAGCAGCACGTCGTTGATGAAGGCTTTCGATCCGCACACCGCACCGGCGAGCACCCGCCCCTGCCCGTCCATTAGCTTGGTCGCCGAATAGGCGACCACATCGGCGCCGAAGGTCATCGGCCGCTGCAGCGCGGACGTGGCGAAGGCATTGTCGGCGACGGTCACGATGCCGTGCGCCTTGGCGATGCCGCAGACGGCCGCCAAATCGACGATCTCCAGCGTGGGGTTCGCGGGCGTCTCGAAGAAGAAGACCTGGGTGTTCGGCCGCACTGCCGCTTCCCAGGCCGCCGTGTCCGAGCCTTCAACGATCGTCACCTCGATACCGAAGCGGGGCAGCAAGCTGTCGGTCAGCCAGCGGCAGGACCCGAACATGGTGCGGGCCGCAACCAGATGATCGCCGGCAGAGAGCTGGCAGAGCAAAGCCGCCGTCATCGCCGCCATGCCGCTCGCCATGCAGCGCGCCGCCTCCGCTCCTTCCAGCAAGGCGATGCGCTGCTCCAGCATCTCGACCGTGGGGTTCTGCAGCCGGCTATAGGTCATGCCGTGCTGCTCGCCGGCGAAGCGCGCCGCGGCGTCGCCGGCGCAATCATAGGCATAGCCGGACGTCAGGAAGAGCGCTTCGGACGTTTCGCCCCATTCCGAACGCGCTGTCCCGCCCCGCACAGCGAGGGTGGCCGGCCGCCATCTGGCGGTGATGCTGCGGTCCTGTCCCGATCGTCTCTTCACATCGGCGCTTTGCCGGGCGACCATGGTTCCGGTCAACCCAAAGCCCGTACGGGCTGAGCTTGTCGAACCCCTGCTTTTTCTTCTAGCGGGCCGACAAACAAGAACAGGGCTTCGACAGGCTCAGCCCGAACGGAGCGGGGGTTTCGGTGCGTAACATCCTTTCGCGTTTCGAACGGCTTACTGCCGCGCAGATGGCGTCGCTGCTAATCCTAGTGGCAGCATTGCTGTTCTTCGTGCGGCTCGACGACCCCGCGCTGCTGATGTTCGACGAGGTCTATTACGTTCCGGCGGGCAAGGACGTGTTCGACATGGTCCGCCGCTCCAACCAGGAGCATCCGCTCTTCGCCAAATGGCTGATCGGCCTTTCGGTCGCCATATTCGGCGACAGTCCGATCGGATGGCGCGCTTTGGCCAGCGTCGCCGGGATAGCAACCATGGTCTCCATCTACGTGATCGCCCTGAAGCTGTTCGGCGATGTGCGCACCGCAGCAACGGCGGCGCTGCTCGCGTTGCTCAATCAGATGCTGTTCGTGCAGGCGCGGATCGCCACCCTCGACGTGTTCGCCGGCGCGTTCCTCTTCGTCAGCATCGCACTGCTGGTCTGGGGCCATGGCCGCCCGGGACAGCGCTGGCTGCTGGCAGCCGGCATCTGCCTGGGCCTAGCGATCGGCTGCAAGTGGAGCGCGATGCCCTTTCTGGCGCTGCTCGGGATCGGCGTGCTGATCGGCTGGAGAGAGCGGCGGTTCCGGGCCGGCACGGTCTTCGGCGGCGCGGCGGTGGTCGCCTACCTCGTGACGTTTCTACCCGCCGTCTTCTACGCGAACGAGCCGATCAAGCTCGACCAGATCATCCCCTTCCAAATGTACATGTTCCAGCTGCAGACGCGGCCGCTCGAGCAGCACACCTATCAGAGCACGCCCTGGCAATGGCCGCTGATCACGCGGCCGATCTGGTACCTCTATGAGCCCGTGCAGGGCGTTCAGCGCGGCGTGCTGCTGATCGGCAATCCGGCAATCATGTGGAGTGGACTGATCGCGCTCGCCGCTTGCCTGTGGGACGGATGGAAGGAGCGCAGCCGTCCGCTCCTGCTCCTGTGCGCGCTCTACATCTTTTCCTTCGCGATCCTGATCGTGATCCCGAAGAAGATCGGCTTCTATTATTACTACTACTTCCCCGGCCTGTTCCTGACCTTGCTGATCGCCGCAACCTTCCACCATGCCTATCGCGTGAAGGAGCGCTGGCTGCCGGCCGGCTTCCTGGCGGTCAGTTTCGGGCTGTTCACCTATTTCTACCCGATCCTGTCGGCTGCCCCGCTGCCCAATGATCAGGCCTTCCACCGTTGGATGTGGCTATCGACCTGGCCTTAATAGCGGCTCCACACGAAGCGGCTTGACAAGGCGAAGTTCCAGACCGCGCCGACCACGATGCCCGCGAGCGCCGAAACAGTCGCTTGCGCATAGCGCCCCGAAAACAGGAAATCGGCCACGCCGACATTGGCGAAGGCTCCGACGGCGCACACCGCGCAAAAGCTCAGCCAGCCTTTCGTCAGCGCCTTGATGCCGTGCAGCCGCCGATCGCGATAGGTCAGCGCGTTGTTCAAGAAGAAGTTGAAGGTCATCGCTCCCAAGGTCGCAATGGCCTGCGCCGTGCGGAAGGCGAGACCCGGCCCATGCAGCAGCCAGAAGATGCTCATATGCACGGCGATCCCCAGCGCGCCGATCGCCCCAAACATGGCGAACCGCGTCGGGATCCATCGGCCGAACAGCCGGTCGTAGAGCGCGATCAGGAACTCGAGCGCGACGACATGATCGAGCTTGGATTCGCCAATCTCGCGGCGGTGAAACTGCAGCGGCACTTCGGCGAACCGGAGCGGCGTGGCCGCGCTGGTCAGCAGATCGAGCAGGATCTTGAATCCGATGCCGGACAGGCGCGGTGCCAGTTTCCGGAAGGTCTCGCCGCGGATCATGAAGCAGCCGCTCATCGGGTCGTGCAGTTCCGACTTCAGCACCAGCCGCGCAATCCGGCTCGCCGCTTCCGACTTGGCCAGCCGCTCGCGCTCCCAATCGCCGGTCCCGCCGCCTGGCACGAAGCGCGATGCGATCGCCAGGTCGAGCTCGGGATCGGCATAGAGGGCAGCGGCCAGACGCGGCAGCACATCGGGGTCGTGCTGGAGATCGGCGTCAATCACGGCGATCAGCGGCGCCGCCGTCGCCATCATCCCCTCGATGCAGGCGGAAGAGAGGCCGCGGCGGCGAATGCGCTCGATGACCCGGATGCGCCGGTCGCCCTGGGCGAGGACGCGCAGCCGCTCGGCCGTGCCGTCCGGGCTATTATCGTCGACGAAGACCGCTTCCCAGCTGAAGCCCGAGAGCGCCTTGTCGAGCCGCCGCACCAACTCCTCCACATTCTCGACCTCGTTGAAGGTCGGGATGACGATGGCGAGTTCCAAAAGTTGTCCGTTCGTTTCGAGCGAAGTCGAGAAGCGGGTGCCCTCCCGCTTCCCGCCACCGCTTCTCGGCTGCGCTCGAAGCGAACGGTCGGGGGATGTCACGGTCACAATGCCGCTAGCACCCGGTCGCCCATCTCCGATGTGCTCAGGCTGCCGCCGAGATCGGCAGTGCGGGCGCCCCCCGCCAGCGCAGTCGCGACTGCCTTCTCGATCCGGTCCGCCGCTTCCGGCTCCCCAAGCGAATAGCGCAGCATCATCGCGGCGGAGAGGATCGTCGCCAGCGGGTTGGCCTTGCCTTTGCCCGCGATGTCCGGCGCGCTGCCGTGGATAGGCTCGTACAGCCCCTTGCCGGCTGCATCGAGCGAGGCCGAGGGCAGCAGCCCGATCGATCCGACGCACATTGACGCCTGATCCGACAGGATATCGCCGAACAGGTTACCGGTGACGATCACGTCGAACGCGCCCGGATCGCGCACCAGCTGCATCGCGGCATTGTCGACATACATGTGGGTGAGCGCCACGTCCGGATAGTCGGTGGACGTCTCGATCACGACATCGCGCCACAGCTGCGACGTTTCCAGCACATTGGCCTTGTCGACCGAGCAGAGCCGCCCTTTGCGCTTCCGCGCCGTCTCGAAACCGAGCCGCGCGATCCGCGATACTTCGGCCTCGTCATAGCGCATGGTGTCATAGCCTTCGCGCAGCCCGACGTCGGTCGAGCGGCGGCCGCGGGGCGTGCCGAAATATACGTCGCCGGTCAGTTCGCGCACGATCATCAGGTCGATTCCGGCGGCAATCTCCGGCTTCAGCGCCGAGGCGCCGAGCAACTCCGGAAACGCCTTGGCCGGACGCAGGTTGGCGAAAAGGCCGAGTTCCCGCCGCAGGCCGAGAATCGCCTGCTCCGGCCTCAGCGCGCGTTCAAGCGCGTCGCAGTCCGGATCGCCGACCGCGCCAAACAGGATGGCGTCGGCGTGCCGGGCGAGATCGAGTGTTCCAGGCGGGAGCGGGTGGCCATGCGCCTTATACGCCGCGCCGCCGACGGGCGCCTCCTCGAAAGTCAGGTCGAGATCGAGTGCCTGCAGGACGCGCAGAGCCTCGGCGGCTACCTCAGGACCGATACCGTCACCCGGTAGAACTGCGATCAACATGCTCACCCCTATCCGTCATCCCGGCCTCGAGCCGGCATCCCGCTTCTCCTGGCTCTGGAGCCAAAGCGGGCCCCCGGGTCAAGCTCGGGGTGACGGTGATAAGCGTTTCAATCTTTGCACCAGCCGCTCCCGGGCGGCGAGCACATCGACCTTCCGGCCAGCGAACAAGTGCGTTTCGAGGGCACGAGCATTGCGGTCGAGATTCGGGGCGCCGACGCCATAGCCCAGCTCCGCCAGCAGCAGTGCTTCGAAGCGAATGAGCCCGTCCATCCAGCCCCGCGCGCTTGGCGCATGTTCGATGGCGCCAAGCAGGCCCGACAGCCCTTCATAGAGATTGGGATAAGGCTGCCCCTCCGGCAGCGTCACCGCCGTCAACGCGCAAACCCACTCGATTGCAGCCGCTGGCAGCGGCTCGGACAGCAAGGGAGCTCGGCTGTGCACCAGTTCCACCGTAGCGGCGGCGAGTTGCTCTTCCACCCGCGCCCGGAACTCGGCCTGGATCAGATTGCCCGCTTGCAAGATCGGCCGCAGCCGCCGCGAACGGCCGCCGCGGACATAGCCGGCTTGCAGGCCATTGCGCGGCGTCAGCGCGCGCAGGATCGCGCCATGCTCACCATGGGCGCGGACGGCGAGGACCAGAGCGGAAGTGGAGATCAGCATGGAGCAGGCGCCCCTCGACTTCGCTCGGGACGAGCGGTCCAATTCATTTCGCTCGTCCTGAGCGAAGCGCGCAGCGCATAGTCGAAGGGCGCTCCTTCGAGCTACCGCGCATGGTAAAAGTCGTAGACCTGCTGCGCGACCGACCGGCTTACGCCCGGCGCTTTGGCGAGGTCCTCTAAGGACGCCGCCCGCACGGCCTTGGCGGTGCCGAAATGCATCAGCAGCGCTTTCTTCCGCGCGGGGCCAATGCCGGGCACCTCGTCCAGCGAGCTGACGCCGATCGCTTTGGCGCGCTTCTGCCGATGCGCGCCGATCGCGAACCGGTGTGCTTCGTCACGCAGCCGCTGAAGGTAGAAGAGCAAGGGCGAGTTGGGCGGCAGGGTGATTTCGCGGCCGTCGAGCAGGTGGAACACCTCCCTGCCCTCGCGGCCGTGATGCGGACCTTTGGCTACGCCGACTAGCGCGACATCCTCGACGCCGATTTCGTCCAGCGTTTTCGCAGCCGCGTTGAGCTGCCCGCGCCCGCCGTCAATCAGCACCAGATCGGGCCAGTCGCCGCCCTCCCGCTCCGGATCTTCGTTCTTCGCGCGCCCGAAGCGCCGCTCGAACACTTCGCGCATCATCGCGAAGTCGTCGCCCGGCGCGGTTTCCGGCCGCTTGATGTTGAACTTGCGATAGCTATTCTTGCGGAAGCCCTCTGGTCCAGCAACGATCATCGCGCCAAGCGCATTGGTGCCCATGATGTGCGAGTTGTCGAACACCTCGATGCGATCGGGCGGCCCATCGAGTTCGAACAGGTCGGCGAGTTCGCGCAGCACCTTGGCCTGGGTCGTACTCTCCGCCAGCCGGCGGTCCAGCGCTTCCTCGGCATTGCGCTTGGCCTGTTCGATCAGCCGCCGCCGGTCGCCACGATGGGCGTTGGTGATGGCAACCCTGCCCTTCGCCTGTTCGGCAAGCGCTTCGGCGATCAGATCGCCTTCGGCCAGTGCGCGGTCGAGCAGGATCGAACGGGGCGGCGTCACTTCCTCATAGAATTGCATCAGGAAGGCGGCGAGCACTTCCTCTTCGGACGAGTCCTCGGTGTGGGTCGGGAAAAAGCTGCGATGGCCCCAATTCTGACCGCCGCGGATGAAGAAACCCTGGATGCACATCGTGCCGGCCTTGCAGGCGAGCGCGAAGACATCGGCGTCGCCGACGCCCTCCGCGTTGATCGCCTGTGTGCCCTGGATGAAGGTGAGCGCCTTCAGCCGGTCGCGAAACACCGCGGCGAGCTCGAAATCCATATTCTCGGCCGCTGCCTGCATCGCGGCGCCCAGCTTCGCCTGCACCTGCGTCGACTTTCCGGCCAGGAACGCCTTCGCATCGCCGACCAGCTCGGCATAGCCGGATTCGTCGATCCGGCCGACGCAGGGCGCGGAGCAGCGCTTGATCTGGTAGAGCAGGCATGGCCGCGATCGATTGGCGAAGAAGCTGTCAGAACAGGACCTTAGCAGGAAGAGTTTCTGCAACGCATTGAGCGTGCGGGTCACCGATCCGGCGCTGGCGAAGGGGCCGTAATAATTGCCTTTGATCTTCTGCGCCCCGCGATGCTTCTGCACGCGGGGATAGGCGTGATCGGAGCGGAGCAGGATATAGGGGAAGCTCTTATCGTCGCGCAGCAGCACATTGTAGGGCGGGCGGTAACGCTTGATCAGCTGCGCTTCGAGCAGCAGCGCCTCGGCCTCGTTGTTGGTCGTCACGATCGTCATCGACCGGGTCTGCGCGACCATGCGCTGCAGCCGCTTCGAAAGGCGCGAGACCTGGGTGTAGTTGGTCACCCGGTTCCGCAGCGCCCGCGCCTTGCCGACATAAAGCACATCGCCGCGCGCGTCCTGCATCCGGTAGACGCCCGGCCGCACCGGCAAGGTTTTCAGCACGTTGCGGATCGCGGCGACGCCCTGCTCCAGGTCCGGCGCATCGGCCCCGCGCACGCTGTAGGTGGCGGTCTCCTCGTTGAACCGATCGGGGCTTTGCGGACGGGACATGGGGTGGCACAGTTAGGCATTGCCGCGCCGCCGGACAATCGCGGCGAATAGGGGAGGACATCATGAAGCTGATCGCCACCGCCATCGCCCTGGCGCTCGCCGCGCCCGCCGCCGCGCAGACCGTCACGCCGGCCATCCAGCAGGCGCTCGCCAATCCTGCTCGGCCGGACGCCGACAGAGCCCGTGATGCCAACCGCAAGGCAGGCGAGCTTCTCGCCTTCTCCGGCATAAAGCGGGGGGACAAGGTTGCCGACTTCATCATGGGCGGTGGCTATTGGACCAAGATCCTGGCCGGACTCGTCGGATCAAACGGCCGCGTCTACGCCTATCAGCCAGCCGAGTTCATCGGCTTCCGCGCCGCCTATGGCACCGAACAGGACGAGGCCGTGAAAGGCCTGGCCAACGTGACGCCGCTGCGTCCATCGCTCGCCAGCTTCAGCTTCGCCGAGCCGCTGGACGCAATCATCACCGTGCAGAACTACCACGACCTGCACCTGAAGATCGCGCCGCCGGGCTTTGCCGGCGTCGTCGCGAAGAAGCTGTACGATTCGCTGAAGCCGGGCGGCGTGCTGCTGGTCGTTGACCACGTCGCCAACGCCGACCCTGACTTCAAGGTGCCCGACACACTCCACCGGATCGATCCCGACGCGGCGCGGAAGGAGATCGAGGCCGCGGGATTCGTGTTCGACGGATCGCTCGACATCCTCCGCCGCACCGACGACCCGCACACCACCAACGTGTTCGCGCCCGAAATCCGCGGCAAGACCGACCAGTTCGTCTTCAAGTTCCGGAAGCCTAAATGAGGATCGCGGGCAAGACCGCGCTGGTCACCGGCGGCACGGACGGGATCGGCCTCGAGATCGCCCGGCAGCTCAGGGCAAAAGGCGCGACGGTGATCGCCGTGGGCCGCGATCCCGGCCGGCTCGCCTCGGCTCGGGACGAAGGTTTCGAGACCGTTAAGGCCGACCTGTCGACCAAACAGGGCTGCGACCACCTCGTTGAGGAGATTGGCGGCGCTCCCATCGACATGCTCGTCAACAATGCCGGCATGGGCGGCCCGTCCGACCTGCTCACCGACTTCGACCTCGACAAGACGGATCAGGCGATCTTCCTCAACCTGAACGCGCCGATGCACCTGATCGCGGCCTTCTTGCCGACGCTGCGCGAGCGACCGGAAGCGGCAATCGTGAACGTGACCTCCGGCCTGGCGATCGCCCCGCGCGCCGGCGGTCCGGTCTATTGCGCGACCAAGGCCGGGCTGCGCAGCTTCACCCAGGCGCTCCGGCACCAACTGAAGGACACGCGCATCACGGTCATCGAAGCGCTGCCCCCAGTGGTGGACACGCGCATGACCGCCGAGAACCCGCGCAAGAAGATGGCGCCCGCAGACTGCGCGGCCGAGATCGTTCGTGCGATCGAGACGAACAAGGCGGAGGCATTCATCGGCGCAACCAAGCTGCTGCGGGTGGTGAGCGAGCTCTCACCTGCCGCCGCCCGGCACATCATGATCAAATATTGAGTGGCGGGGCTGCTGTCCGGCCTCGCGGTCGTCGAGGCGTCCTCCTTCGTCGCTTCGCCGACCGCCGGCCTCTATCTCGCCCAGCTCGGCGCAGAGGTGATCCGGATCGACCAGATCGGCGGCGGTCCCGACTTTCGCCGCTGGCCGCAGGCGCCCAATGGGGCGAGCCTCTATTGGGAGAACCTCAACCGCGGCAAGAAGTCGGTCGCGCTCGACCTGGCGCGACCCGAAGGGCGCGAGCTGATGCAGGCGCTCGCCGCGTCGACGGGGCAATTCCTAACCAACTATCCTGTTGACGGCTTCCTGGCGCATGCGGCCCTGGCAAAGCGGCGCTCCGAACTCATCACCGTCCGAGTCATGGGCACTGCGCAAGGCGGTCCGGCGCTCGACTACACCGTCAACGCCGCAGTCGGCATTCCGCAGATCACGGGACCGGCGGAACTCGGCGACACTCCGGTCAATCATGTGCTCCCCGCCTGGGACCTGCTGACGGGCGCCTATGCCGCCTTCACGATGCTCGCGGCCGTGCAGCACCGCGCCGCGAGCGGCTCGGGAGGCGAATACCGCATCCCGCTCCAGGACGTTGCCACCGGTAGCATCGCCAATCTGGGTATGATTGCCGAGGCGCTTGTCACCGCGCCGCGCCCGCGCCTCGGCAATGACGTGTTCGGCGCGTTCGGGCGCGACTTCGTGACGGCCGATGGCAAGCGGCTGATGCTGATGGCGATCACGCCCAAACAATGGTCGGGGCTGGTTGCGGTGCTCGGGCTCGGTGAGGCCGTGGCCAGGGTAGAAGCAGAGCGACGCGTGAGCTTCGCGGTGGACGAGGGCCTTCGTTTCGCGCACCGCGACGCTCTCTTCCCTCTAATAGAGGCATCGCTCGCGCGGCGCACTTCGGGCGAGCTGATCCCCGCACTGGAAAGCCACGGCTGCTGTTTTGGCGGTTACCAAAGCGTCGCCGAGGCCGCACACGATCCCGCTCTGGTCACCGCCAATCCTCTGTTCGGGTCAGCGGCCAATCCGAGCGGCGAGTGTTACCCTGCGGCGAGCGCCTTCCTGTCGGAGCCGCGGGCGCCGCCACGGTCAGCACCCCAGCTCGGGGCGCACACGGAGGAAGTGCTCGCTGAGCGGCTCGGCTTGTCCGCTGCCGAGATTGGGCGGCTGCACGACGATGGACTGATCGGCTAAAGCGATCGCAGGAAGGACAGCGTGTCGCTGCCAAACGCCACTCGCTCGGCACCCAGCTTTGCGTTCCAATAGCCTTCCGATCCATGCGCCATGCGCAGAGCATGGAGCCTTGCCGTGAGTCGGTGCAGCGGAAACTCGGCGGTGATGCCGATCGCCCCATGCACCGCGTGCGCGATGCCGGCGATGGTTGGGGCGGCGGTGCTCGCAACCGACTTCGCGATGGCGGCGGCGGATACTGGCGGCGCGACGCCGTAGCGGCAGGCGCCCTGAGCGGCGATCCGCACCAGCACCACTTGTTCGGCCATCAATGCCAGTTGCTGCTGGACCGCCTGGAAGCGGCCGATCGGCTTGCCGAACTGGCTACGCTGATTGGCATGCTCGACGCTCATCTCCAGCAACCGCTCGCCAATGCCGGCCATTTCGATCGCGGCAAGAACCGCGAGCAGCGGCCTGCCGGGCGCGTTTGTAAGGCGTGCGGCCATTGCTTCGCCGATGCCCGCGATGCCGTGGCGTCCAGCAGCGCGGAGGAGGGGCTCGACTTCGCTCAAACTCAGTTCCGTCAGAGCATCGAGAAACCCGGCCTCGTCGAGCGCTAGCATCGCTTGATCAGGGGAATGCGCGGCTGCGATCCGTTCGAATGACGCAACCAAATCCATCAGCGCAGCCCCAAGCCCCGGGCGATGATGCCGCGCAGGATCTCGCGCGTGCCGCCTCGCAGCGAGTAAGCGGGTGCGAGCGCCAATGCATGTATGAGGGCGGTTCTGAGATCGGGAGCGGCCTCCTCTTCGGGATGGCTGCCGAGATCGTCGGCGATCACCTCCGGAACCTTCTGCTCGAAGCCGGTGCCGAGATCCTTCAGCAGCGATGCCTCGATCACCGGCTGCTCGCCGGCGGCAAGCCGCGCCGTCACTGCGATCGACATGGCACGAAGCGCCGCCAGCTGCGCGGTCAGTCCGCCGACCCGCTCCACCCGCGCGCTGGACGCGCCGACCCGGCGCAGATGATCGATCCACGCGTCGAACAGCACCGAACTCGACCAGATGCGTTCCGGACCGCTGCGCTCGAAGGCGAGCTCGGCGTTGACCTGGGCCCAGCCCGCCCCCTCGTCGCCGAGCAGCGCGTCGTCGCTCAGCTGCACGTCGTCGAAGAACACCTCGTTGAAGTCGCGATGGCCGGTCGCATCCTCGATACCGCGGATCGTCACGCCCGGAGCACGCAGGTCGACGATGAACTGCGATAGCCCCTTCTGCCGGTCCTCGGGACAGCCGGAGGTGCGCACCAGCGCGATCATATAATCGGAAAGATGGGCGCCGGTGGTCCAGATCTTCTGCCCCGTCAGCTGCCAGCCGCCTTCGCCCCGCTCCGCCCGGCTGCGGACCGAAGCGAGGTCGGATCCCGCGCCCGGCTCGCTCATGCCGATGCAGAAGAAAATCTCGCCCCGGCAGATGCGCGGCAGGTAGAAGCTCTTCTGCGCCTCGCTGCCGAAGCCGAGGATCACTTGCGCGCTCTGCCGGTCGGCGATCCAGTGCAGCCCGACCGGCGCGCCAGCCGCGAGCAGTTCCTCCACCACGACATAGCGGGCGAACGGCCCTCTCCCCCCGCCGCCATATCGCTCCGGCAGAGTCAGCCCCAGCAGGCCCGCTTCGGCAAGCGCCCGGCTGAAAGCGGTATCCACGCCGATCCAGGAGCGGACGCGTTTGCTGACGGGGCGATCCAGCACATGATCTTCGATCAGCCGGCGAATCCGGGCACGAAACGCTTCGTCTTCGTGCGGGATTTCGGCGAAAGCGAGCTGGTCGAACATCTATTCGCCGGTGAAGCGCGGCGCCCGCTTCTCCAGGAACGCGTCGATCGCTTCGTCATTGTCGCGCGTGGCGTGCGCCAGCGACTGCATTGCCGCGGACATTTCGAGGATGTTGGCGAGAGTCGCAGTCTGCCCCTCGCGCAGCAGCCGCTTGGTCATCCGCACTGCATGCGGCGGATTGGCCGCGATTTTGTCGGCTACCTCACGGGCGGTAGTGAGCAGGGCATCCGGCTCCACCACGCGCGAGACCAACCCCATGGCGAGCGCCTCGTCGGCACCGAAGGTCTCCCCGGTCAGCGCCAGCTCCGTGGCCCGCGAGAAGCCGATGATGCGCGGCAGCAGCCAGGCGCCGCCATCTCCGGGCACGATGCCAACCTTGACGAAACTTTCTGCAAAGACAGCGGCTTTCGAGGCGATCCTCACGTCGCACATACAGGCCAGGTCCAGCCCGGCGCCGATCGCCGGTCCGTTGATGGCCGCGATAACCGGCACTTCGAGCGCTTGGAACAGCAGGGGCAACCGCTGGATGCCGGCGCGGTAGTTGCGGCGCGTCTGTGCCGGCAGCGATGCGCGGAGCCCCGCGCCCGACTTCATCGCCTTCAGATCGCCGCCCGAGGAAAAGGCCGAGCCGGCGCCAGTCAGGATCACCGCGCGCACGCTGATATCCTCGTCCGCATCGGTAAGGATCGCCTCTAGCGCCTCGATCACCGCCGGATCGGAAATGGGGTTGCGCTTGTCCGGCAGGTTCGGCGTGACGGTCAGGATTGCGCCGTCGCGGGCGCTCAGCACGGGTTCGGTCATGGGCTCAAGCTTGCCCGCACTGCTCATCTTTGACCAGAGCCGCTTCCGTTGGCAGGGCTCCGATGGCGTGACTTAGCGCCGCCAGACGACCAATTTCACCTTCTCACCGGCGCGGAGCGCTGCGTTGCCCGAAAAGCCGTTCAGCACGAGGAAACGCTGCAGTTTCAGATCTTCATACGCCATGTCCTGCGCCAGGCGTTCGGGCGTGTCTCCAGGACGGACCGTCCGCACGTCGATGACACGGGTGCGCACTTGAGAGGCCTCACCGGGCGAAAGCGCGCGGAAGCTGTCGATCAGCGGCCCGAAGGGTCCGATGCCTTGGCCGGCCGGCGTGACCAGCAGGAAGTGATAGGCATTGTCCCGTGAGGTGGCGATCGCAAAGACGGTTGCGTCCACGGCCTGCCGCCCCGTGCTCGCCCGCGTCGTCGCATAGGCCGCCTCCATGCCGTTCACCCGGGTGCGTTGCACGGCTGGTGCAGGAGCGCGGCCGCTTTGGCTGAGCGCCGTAAAGGCGCGATCCACATAATCGGCGAGATCGCCGCGGAACGGCAGAGTGGACAGCTGTGCCTGACCGCCGCGCCCGGTAATCAGGACGGCATCCGGGCTGTTGCTTAGCGTGTAGCCCAGCGGCGCCGTGAAGGCGATGCGCAGGTCGGGATGGCGGAAGCTGCGGCCATCGATCACGCCCTGGCGCGGATCGTCGCCATAGATCATCCCGTCGATCGCCGCGAGGAACGCGTCCCGGTTGCGCTCGCCGCCCATGCGCCCCACCTGCTGGGCTCGCTGTCTCGCACGGAGCACGCGGCTGGCGGGATCGGGATGAGTGCTGGCCCATTCCGGAGCGGAGCCGCCCGGTCCGCTGCTGCTCTGATCGAGTCGGTTCTGGTCCGCCAGTGACGCCAGCACTGACGACATTGCCAGCGGGTCGTAACCCGCCCCGGACAAATAGCTGACGCCCAGATCGTCCGACTGGATTTCCTGCTTTCGCGAAAACCTCAAGGTATAGAGCTGGCCGACTTGTCCCGCGAGCTGCCCGACCGCCGAACTGCCAGTCACCGCGCCCAGCAGCGTCGCGAGCAGGCTGGTGCCAGTAGAGGTGCGGCTGCGCGACCGGCTGTGGCGCGCCGCGACATGGCCGATTTCGTGCCCCAGAACCGCCGCCAGCTCCGCTTCATCATTCATCAACGCAAGCAGCTGACGCGTCACATACACATAGCCGCCCGGGATGGCGAAGGCGTTGTTAACGGGCGAGTTGAGGAGCGTGACCTGAAAGTCCCGCTCTGAATTGGACAGGCCCGACTGCACCGCGATCCGCTTGCCGACCCGCGACACATAAGCGGCCTGCGGTCCGCCATAAGCGCCGCCATATTGCCGAAGCAGCTGCGGATGAACCTGGTCGCCCTGCGCTCGCTCGTTCTGCGAAATGGCTCTCGGTTGCGCATGTCCGATAGTGCCGGCGACAAGGGCTGTCGCGCCGCAGATTCCGACAAAGGCTGTAGTTAGCCGCCGCATGGTCCTACTCCGATGTTCCGGACGAAACATCGTTTCTGAAACGAACCGGTTCCCATCGGCGCCTGATGATGCAGCCATGGCGGCGCGCCTCACCCCACCTTAAACGTCTTTCGCGGCTGCTAACGTTCGCTTATGTCAGTTGCCGGGGCAGTATGTGCGGCGCGGAGGGGAGGTCCGGCCGCCTGAGAAGAGGGCGAGTTACCTGGATGTCCTCGATCGACACTGTCATTGCTGCTTGTGATACCCTGATCGACGACGGCGGCATGGCGGCCCGAATCCGGACGCATGAATGGTCCTCGACTTCGCTCGGGACGATCGAGCAATGGCCGCAATATCTGAAGACCGCGGTCGAGCTCATGCTCTCCTCGCCGGGGCCGGTGTCGATCCTGTGGGGTTCGGAGCGCATCCAGCTCTACAACGACGCCTATGTGCCGATCGCTGGGGAGCGGCACCCAAAGGCGCTCGGCAGGCCTGCAGCCGAGAATTGGCCGGAAGCCTTTGCGGATTTCCTTCGGCCTGCCTTCGACCGTGTTTTCGCGGGCGAGACTGTGACGGTAAACGAAACCGCCATTCCGTTGCGCAAGCCGGACGGCACGACCCAGGAGCGATACTTCACCGGCAGCTTTCAGCCGGTGCGCGACGATGCCGGCAATGTGGCCGGCATATTCCATCCGCTGGGCGAAGTGACGGCGCGGGTAACCGCCGACGCTGAACTGCAGGAGAGCGAGGCGCGATATCGTGCGCTGTTCGAGACAATTGAGTCCGGATTCTGCGTCGTCGAGGTCGACCTGGATGCCTTCGGCGGACGGATCGACTATCGCGTGGTGGAGGCCAATCCCGCCTTCTTCCGCCAGACCGGCTTCCCCGAGGCGATTCTGGGATGCTGGCTACGCGAGGCGGCGCCACAGCTCGAAGAGCATTGGTACGAAACATACGGCCGGGTCGCGCGAACCGGCGAGCCGGCACGTTTCGAACAGGGCTCCGACATGCTCGGCCGCTGGTTCGATGTCTATGCCTTCCGCACGGGTAAGCCGGAGGCGCGTCGTGTCGCCATCCTTTTCACCGACATCACCACGCGCCGCAGCGCCGAGTTCGCGCTTCAGGAGAGCGAGGCGCGATTCCGCAACATGGCTGATCAGGCGCCTGTGATGATGTGGGTCACCGACCCGGACGGGCGTTGCATCTATCTCAACCGGTCCTGGTACGAGTTCACCGGCCAGAGCGCGGCGGAGGGCGAAGGCTTTGGGTGGCTGGATGCCGTCCATCCCGATGATCGCGGCTGGTCCGGCGATATGTTCGTCGCCGCCAACGCCAAGCAGGCGCCGTTCCGGCTGGAGTATCGGCTGCGGCGGGCCGACGGCACCTACCGCTGGGCGATCGACGCAGCCTCTCCTCGGCTAGGTCCGGACGGCGAGTTTCTGGGCTATATCGGCTCGGTCATCGACATCGACCAGCGTCGCGAGGTCGAGGACGCGCTTCGCGTCAGCGAGGAGCGGTTGAGACTCGCCGTCGACAATGCTGAGATCGGCTTTTGGGACGTCGACGTCATCAACGACGTGCTGATCTGGCCGCCGCGAACGAAGGCCATGTTCGGCATATCGGCCGATGTGCCGGTTACGATGCAGGACTTCTACGACGGTTTGCATCCGGAAGACCGCGAGGCGACCAGCCGTGCCTATTCGGCGGCTGCGGACCCGGCAGTTCGGCTTCTCTACGACGTCGAGTACCGGACGGTCGGGAAGGAAGACGGTCGTATCCGTTGGGTGGCGGCAAAAGGACGAGGCGTGTTCGATGGCCCAGGCGCGGCGGCGCGCTGCCTGCGCGTGATCGGAACGGTGATCGACATCACCGCGCGCAAGGCCGTGGAGGAGCGCCTGCGTGAGCTGAACGAGACGCTGGAGCGCAGGGTCGCGGAAGCGCTCGCCGAAAGGAAGTTGCTCGCCGACATTGTCGAAGGCACCGACGCCTTCGTTCAGGTCGTCGACGCGGAGTTCCGCTGGCTGGCGATCAACAGGGCCGCCGCCGACGAGTTCGACCGCATTTTCGGCGTCCGGCCAGTGGTGGGCCAGTCCATGCTGGAGGTGCTCGGCGACCAGCCGGAACATCGCGACGCGGTGCGCGCTGTCTGGAGCCGCGCGCTGGCGGGCGAGAGCTTCACCGAGATCGGCGAGTTTGGCGATCCAGGCCGTGATCGGCGCTTCTACGAGATGAAGTATAATGTGCTGCGCGACGCCGAAGGCGAGCTGATCGGCGCTTATCAGTTCGTCTATGACGTGACCCAAAGAATCACGGAACAGCGGCAGCTCGCCGAAGCGGAGGCGGCGCGCCGCGAAGCCGACGCGCTCTACCGCGCCTATTTCGAGAATACGGCCGAGGCGCTGTTCGTCGTCAACGTGCTCGATGATGGCGGCTTCACGGTCGAGGACCTTAACCCCGCGCACCAGGCCAGCATCGGACTGCCGCTGGACGAGGTGAAGGGGAAGCGGCTGGACGACATCCTCCCGCCCGAGGTAGCGGCGACGGTGATCGACCATTATCGCCGGGTGATCGCCGAAGGCGGCGTCTACCAATATCGCGAGACTTTCGAGCTCAACGGCAGGACCAGCCATTGGGACACGGTGCTCGTTCCAGTCCGCGATGCCGATGGCAAGATTGTGCGGCTGATCGGGTCCAGCCGCGACCTGACGGCACAGCTCGTGGCCGAGGAGCAGCTCCGCCAAAGTCAGAAGCTCGAAGCCATGGGCCAGCTGACGGGCGGGGTGGCGCATGACTTCAACAATTTGCTGACGCCGATCATCGGCTCGCTGGACATGCTGATGCGCAAGGGCATCGGCAGCGAACGGGAGCGCCGTCTGATCGACGGGGCGCTGCAATCGGGCGAGCGCGCCAGGATGCTGGTGCAACGGCTGCTCGCCTTCGCTCGACGCCAACCGCTGCAGCCGATGGCGGTCGACCTTCGCACGGTGGTCGAGGGCATGGCTGGCCTGATGGCTTCGACATTAGGACCAGCCATCGACGTCCGCGTCGACCTCGGCCCCGACCTGCCGCCGGTCACCGCAGATCCAAACCAGCTTGAAATGGCACTCCTCAATCTCGCTGTGAATGCGCGGGACGCGATGCCGGAGGGCGGCGCACTAACGATCGCGGCCAAGCGCCGGAACGTGGGTCGGCAGCATGAGGCCAAGCTGGACCGCGGCGACTATGTCGTATTGAGCGTGGCCGACACCGGCGTCGGCATGGACGAGGCGACCCGCGCGCGGGCGGTGGAGCCCTTCTTCTCCACCAAGGGTATCGGCAAGGGCACAGGTCTGGGCCTCAGCATGGTGCACGGCCTGGTCGCCCAGCTTGGCGGCGGGCTGACAATCGACAGTGCGCCCGGCCAGGGCACCAGCATCGAACTCTGGCTGCCGATCAGCGCCGACCCGGTGAAGGTGCTGGAGGGCGCCGCGGCACCTGCGGAGGACCACCGCAGCCGCGGCACGGCCCTGCTTGTCGACGACGAGGAACTGGTGCGGATGAGCACCGCCGAGATGCTCATCGACCTTGGCTTCGACGTGGTCGAGGCGGGCTCTGCCGAGGACGCCTGGCACGCCGTTGAGACCGGCGCGAAGCCGGACATCGTCATCACCGACCATCTGATGCCGGGCATGAGCGGAGCGGAGCTTGCGCGCAAGCTGCGGGAGACCCGGCCCGACCTGCCGGTTCTGATCGTGTCCGGCTATGCAGAGGCCGATGGCGTCACCCCCGACCTGCCGCGCCTGACCAAACCGTTTCGCAACTCGGAACTTGCGGCCAAGCTGGATGAACTGACGCCCGCATAGGGTAGCGCCACCCAATAATCTCTGCCGTGTTCACAAAGCTGCTAGAGAGTGATGCATTCACTGCCGCAGTGGCACAGAGCCGAAGTCCTTCTTCGGAGATCGTCAACCAGTGCGACGAAGATTTCGACCTCGTCTCAGGGAGTGGTGCCGCTTACAGGACTCGAACCTGTGACCCCCGCATTACGAATGCGATGCTCTACCAACTGAGCTAAAGCGGCCCTGGCTTGGGAAGCGCGCGCTTATCAGCGGCTCGCGGCGCTGGCAAGCAGCCGCGGCGACACTAAATGCGTGTCATGGTGCGAATGCTTGCTCTCCCTCTGCCGAACCTGCCGTTCAGCAGCTTGATCAAGGAGCGGATCGCGCGCGAAGTGGTTGCGATCTTCAACGATGGCCCACGGAGCGAACGCCCGGTGGTTCGGCAGAATGATGGGCTGTTCGGGCCCGCTTCGGTCACCTGGCGCGTACATGGCGACGTCACGTCGATGATGGTCGGCGGCATCGCCAGCCTCCTGCTGCAGATGCTCCACCCTAGCGTGCTCGCGGGCGTGTGGGACCATTCGAACTTCCGGACCGACATGCATGGCCGGCTCCGCCGAACCGCCCGGTTCATCGCACTCACCAGCTATGGCGGACGCGGGGACGCCGAGGCCGCGATCGCGCGAGTGCGAGCGATCCACGCCTATGTCGGCGGCACGTTGCCGGACGGCACCCCCTATCGTGCGGACGATCCCGAACTGCTCGCCTGGGTACATGTGACAGAGACCATCAGCTTCCTCGCTGCCTGGCGCCGCTATGCCGAGCCGGGCATGAGCGCGGCGGATCAGGATCGCTATTTCGCGGAGATGGCGGTGCTTGGCACGGCCCTCGGCGCCGACCCGGTTCCGCGCAACCGCACCGAAGCTCAGGCGGTGATCGCGGCAATGCGGCCGCAGCTCAAGGTGGACGATCGCACACGCGAGGTGTCGGCGCTGGTTCTGAACCCGCCGGCGCAGCGCCGTGCGCTCGAGCCGGCGCTGCGTCTGACGATGCAGGCGGCGATCGACCTGCTGCCCGGGTGGGCGCAGCGGATGCACGGCCTTGCCACGCCCGCGCCGCTGAAGCCGCTCATCCGCGCCGGCACGCTGGGGCTGGCGCAGACGCTCCGCTGGGCACGGCCCTGAAGATCAAGGAACTGGCTGGGGCGGGAGGATTCGAACCTCCGAATGCCGGTACCAAAAACCGGTGCCTTACCGCTTGGCGACGCCCCAGCAGGCGGGCGCCTCTATAGCGGCCGCCGATGCGGTGAAAACCCTCTAATCGCTAGACGATGCGTTCCATCCAGCCATGCGGATCGGGCGCGCGTCCGAACTGGATGTCGGTCAGCTGTTGGCGCAAGCTCTCGGTGACCTGGCCCGGTCCGCCGCTGCCTACGGTGAAGTCGAGATTGTCGGCCTTGACCCGGCCGATCGGCGTCACGACCGCGGCAGTGCCGCAGGCAAAGGCCTCGGTGAGCCGTCCGCTCGCTGCATCCGCCTGCCACTGGTCGATGGAATAAGGTTCCTCCTCGACCGTCAGTCCCTGGTCGCGGGCCAAGCGGATCAGCGAGTCGCGCGTGATCCCGGCCAGGATCGTGCCGCCGAGCGGGGGCGTGCACAGCCGCCCGTCTTCGAACACGAAGAAAACGTTCATGCCGCCCAGCTCTTCGATCCAGCGCCGCTCGACCGCATCGAGGAACACGACTTGGTCGCAGCCCTGACGCTGCGCCTCGGCGAGCGCCACCAGGCTGGCAGCGTAGTTGCCGCCGCACTTGGCCGCGCCAGTGCCGCCAGGCGCCGCGCGGGTGTAGTTGCGCGAAACCCAAAGCGTCACCGCCTTCACCCCGCCCTTCCAGTAGGAGCCAACTGACGAGGCGATCACCGCATAAATATACTCGGACGAGGGCTTCACCCCCAGAAACACTTCGCTCGCGATGACGAAGGGGCGCAGGTAGAGAGCGCCCTCGGGAATGCGCGGCACCCAATCCTTGTCGGCGCGAACCAGCGCGCGCAGCGACTCGCGGAAAATCTCCTCCGGCAGCTCCGGCATCGCCATGCGGCGCGCGGAGTCCTGGAGGCGGCGAGCATTAGCGTCGGGCCGGAACAGGGCTATGCCTCCATCGGGCAGGCGATAGGCTTTCAAGCCTTCGAATATCTCCTGCGCGTAATGAAGCACGGCGGTGGCAGGGTCGGTCGCGATCGGACCTCGCGGCTGGATGCGCGGGTCATGCCAGCCCTTACCGTCCGAATAGCGCACCAGCGCCATATGGTCCGTGAAGACGCGTCCGAAACCGGGATCGGCGAGCATGGCGTCTCGTTCGCCGGGCGCCACCGGCGTCGGGTTGGGCTGGTATTCGAAGGTCAGGCTCATCGTCCCCTCTTGCTTGCCGCCGCCTAGGGCCAATGGCATGGCGAAGGCAATGGCGTCCTTCCCATCCGCCCTGTTCCTTCGCGAGGCCGAAGTGCGCCGCGGGCTCGAACTGATGTTCGCAGGTCAGGCCGAACTCGCACGTGCCGTGGCGCCGATCCTGGCTGCAGCGAACCTCGGCCGGCCGCACCAGCGGGCGCTCTATTATATTGGCCGCCAGCCCGACCAGACCGTCGGGGCGCTACTGGGGAAGCTGGGAGTCACCAAACAATCCCTCAATCGCACGCTGACCGAATTGCTGGAGCGGGGGCTGGTGGAAGCACGGGTCGGCCGCGACGACCGGCGCCAGCGGCTGCTGCGGCTGACGGAGAGCGGGCGCGCGCTCGAAGGTGAGCTGTTCGAGGCGATGCGGGAACGCCTCGCCTCTGCTTATGCCAAGGCCGGCCAGCAGGCAGTCGGCGGCTTCTGGTCGGTGCTCGAAGGCCTCAGCTAGACGTTTCCTGACCCAGTTCCCGCGCGCGTTGCTCGGCGGCCGCGATCGTCTTCGCTATCAGTGCCGTCAGCGCCTGGTCCGTGTCGAGCACGTCCAACCCCTTGCGGGTCATGCCGCCCGCACTGGCCACGCGATCCGCAAGCTGATCCGGGTGCTCGCCTGACACCAGCGCCAATCCCGCTGCGCCGTCCGTGGTGGCCAGCGCCAATCTTAGTGCCTGATCCGCATCGATCCCGAGCGCTTCTCCCGCGGACCCGAGCGCGGCGATAAAGCGGAACACGAAGGCCGGGCCGCTGGCGGTCAGCGCGCTGGCAGCGTCGAACAGGGTCTCGTCCGCGAGCCATTCGCTCGATCCCAAGGGGGCGAACAGCTTCTCCAACCCGTTCCGCCTCTCACCCGCGGGCCCGTGCAGCAGCACGACACCGCGGCCGAGCGCTACCGGTGTGTTCGGCATTGCGCGAATGACCGGTCCGGCGCCGGGAAACCGTTGTCTGAGCGCGTCGAGCTTGGTTCCGGCGAGAATCGACACCAGCATCGTCCCCGGGCCGACGACCTCGGCAACCTCCGCCGCCACTTCGTCGAGCT
Organism: Sphingomonas sp.; assembly: GCF_035944535.1. Taxonomy (GTDB): domain Bacteria; phylum Pseudomonadota; class Alphaproteobacteria; order Sphingomonadales; family Sphingomonadaceae; genus Sphingomonas_B. The sequence continues at coordinate 76,451 of NZ_DASZBC010000011.1, read as the reverse complement.
TTTGCGGCTTCACGCCGAGCAGCAACAGGCTGGGCGGCGGCTCGCCTTTCGGAAACTGCGTCAAGGTCCGGACACCGGCCGCGGGAGGCTCGCCGCTCGGCCGCACCACCGTTATCGCCGACGGCGGCAGGCCAACCTCGAGCCAGCGGCGCAGCATGGCGCCTGCCATGTTCCCGCAGCCGATCAGCCAGATGGGGGCGTCCGTGGGCCAGTCCATGCCAGGCGCGTAGCGAGCGGCGGGCGCAGACGGCAAGTTCCCTTGCCATTTTTTTCTAGACCCGGCCCTCAAGAACCCGGCGCTGCTGCCGTATAGATCGACATGAGCACGCCCGTCCCCTCCGCCCGCGCCGTTCCAATCGATGCCGAGCCGGGGGTGAACCGGCGTACCCCGCACCAGGATGACGCCCGCCAGCGCGGTGGGCGGTTATCGCAGGCCGTGCGCAGCTGGTTCGGCAAGGAAGAGGCAAATGATGCCTCGGAGCCGTCGCTGTTCCAGCAGATCGGCATGTTCCTCGACGCGCATCAGCTCGAGCCGACGCCGCCGCACTATGAACTGGTCCATGGCTATCTGACCAAGGTCGACCGCAAGCTGGTCGAGGCGGTGGACAGAGCCATCGCCCGGCTCGGTCGGCTGACGCCCGAAACGGCGGAACTGATCCTGAGCGAAGTTCGCACTGACATGTCGGCGGAGATGCTCGCAGGGCTGATCGACAAGGCGCAGTCCGGCCTGACCCACATCGCCGGCCTCGCCCGCCAGTCGGGAGCCGATGCCAAGGCCTATGGCCAAGCGCTGGAGACGAAGGTCGCCGACCTGAAGGGCGGATCGCCCGACGAGACGATCGCCGCCCTGGTCGAGCTTACCGGCTCGATGATCGAGAAGACGCGCTCCGCCGAACAGCAGCTGCGCGACGCCGGCAAGCAGATGAATCAGCTGCGCGGCAGCCTGGCCGAAGCGCGCCGACTTGCGGAGAGCGATCAGCTGACCGGCCTCGCCAACCGCCGCGCCTTCGAGAACCGTCTGCGCCGGGCGATCATTCAGGCGCGGGAAACGGCCAAGCCGCTGGCGCTCGCCTTTTGCGACATCGATCATTTCAAGCAGATCAACGACACGCACGGCCATGATGTCGGCGACCGCATCCTGAAGTTCGTCGCCCAGCGCCTAGCCTCCGCGTCCGGCAACAACTGCTTCGTCGCGCGGCATGGCGGCGAGGAGTTCGTAATGCTGTTCGAAGGCCTAACCGCAGATCAGGCCTACAAGATCGTCGACACGGTCCGCGTCGATCTGGAGGAGCGCCGGCTGGTGGCGAAGCAATCGGGCGAGCCGATCGGTCGCGTCAGCTTCTCGGCCGGGGTGGCGGAACTTTCCGAAGGTGAGACCGGACGCACGATGCTGCGGGCGGCAGATCAGGCTCTTTACCGGGCCAAGCAGCAGGGCCGAAATCGCGTCGAGCTGGCGGGCTGAGGCTCAGGCCTCGCCCTGAGTTTCGATCAAGGCGGCGGCGATCGCCTCGCGGGGCGATTTGCCGCCCCATAGTACGAACTGGAACACCGGGTAGTAGCGCTCGCACTCGTCGATCGCGGACTCGATGATGCTCTCCGTCTGCGGCAGCGACATGCTCGGCTCATCGCCTTCAAGCAGCGCGGCGTGGCGGAACAGCAGGATGCCGCTTGCCGACCACAGCTCGAAATGGCCGAGCCACAGTTGTTCGTTGACGAGCCCGATCGTCTCGTAGAGCGCCGCCCTTTTGTCTTGCGGCACCTTGATGTCCGGCAGCGCGAGGAACTGCAGGACCCGGTCTTCGTCGCGCCAGACGCCCCGCAGCTCATATTCGGTCCAGCTGCCCTTCACCGTCGCGATGATCTCGTCGTCGGCGGAGCGCTCGTAGGACCAGCCATGCGCGGCGTAATAGCTTTCCAGCATTTCAATCGGGGCGGCGGTTTCGCCTTCGGCTTCTTCGAAATCTTCAAGCGTCATCATGGCCGATCCCCGGTAGCAGCCCCATGCCGGTCATGATCGCAGCGTGCGGTCAGGCCGACAAGCGCGCCCCTGTGGGCGAGTTCATAAAGCTGTGGATAGCGTTGGAACAAGCTGTTCAAATAACTGGCGGCTGTTGCGCCCCCGGGAGTGAGGCCTCCAACGACGCGACCCGCGCGCGCAGTGCCTCCGCCTCGTCTCGGGCAGCGGCCGCCATTGCCTTCACCGCCTCGAATTCCTCGCGGCTGACGAAGTCCATGCCGCCGATCCATTCCTTCATCCGCTCGCGCATCGAGCCTTCCGCCTCGCGGCCCATCCCAGCAACGGTGCCGGCAACGCCGTTCAGCATTTTGGCGAGATCGTCGAAAAAACGGTTTTCGGTCTGCATGGTCGCTCCTGGTCAACGCTCTATCTGGGTGCTGGCGAAGCCCGGCACAAGCTGTTCGGCGTCCGGGTTCAGCCGGCGAATGTCGTTGTTCAGCGCCGCCGCGAAGCACAGCCAGGCGAGGTAGGGCAGCATCAGCCAGGCCGCGAGCGGCCGGATGCGGCCGAAGACGAGCGTCGTCGCCAGTGCCGCCAGGAAGATTGCGCCGATCAGCCACAAGGCCGCCGTCACCTGGTGCAAACCGAAGAAGAGCGGGGACCAGGCAAGGTTCAAGGCCAGCTGAACGACGAACAAGGTGACGGCGGACCCGCGCAGCCGATTACCGCGGGCGTTCAGGATCATCGCCAGAGCAAGGCCCTGCAGGATATAGAGGACAGTCCAGGCCGCGCCGAATGCCCAGCCCGGCGGCATCGCCTCCGGCTTGGTCAGCATCGCGAACCACTGATTGTCATAGCCGGAGTTGGCCAGCCGACCGGACAACATGCCGAGCAGCAACACGGCCGGCACCGTCACCAGCGCACGGCGCAACAGCGCGCCTCTCAATTGTTCACGCGACGCGATCTCGCTCAACCGAACCTCCACCCTGTCGCGCGGCTCCCTAGCGCGGCGGCGACCAGAGTCGAGTCAGATGTCGGCCGAGAGGGTGATGCTGTAGCGCCTCGGCAGATTGTAGATATAGAAGCCGCTGCCGCCGACGCCCCAGCCGAAGTTGTTGAAAACGTTGCCGACCTGGGCGCGGACCAGCGCATTGGCCTTGCCGACCTTGAACCGGTAGCGGCCGCCCATCGAGAGCACGGCGCGCGGCGGCACGACGACGGTGTTCTTGATGTTGGCGACCCGTTCGTCCGTCTCCTCCACGATAGCGTCGATCGAGAAAGGGCTGTTGGGAAAACGATAATCGATGCTGCCGATGCTTCGGCGCTTGATCGAGGCGACCGGCTTGCGGCCGATGGTGCCCGCATCGACCAGTTCGCCGCTCACATCGGCGTCGAGGAACAGCGTGCCGGCGACCATATTGAGGCCCGGCAGCACCTGACCCGCGACCGAAATCTCGACGCCTCGGTGACGCAATTGCCCCAGGTTGCGGAAGCGCGACTCCATGTCGAGATTGTAGTAAGGCTTGGTGATCTCGAAGACGCCGACGATGGCAGTAAATCGAGGCGACACAGCCCAGCGGATGCCTGCATCCTTCTGCTCGGTCAGGATCGCCGGCGGCGCTTCGTTCCGGTTGACGGCCGCTTCGGGCGCGACGGGGCTTTCCTCGAGGCCCTTCGAATAGCTGGCATAGATGGCGATGCTGTCGCTCAGGTTGAGGGCCACATTCGCGGTCGGCAGCCAAGGCGAGGACTTGCTTTCGATATCCTCACGGTCGGGGAAATCGACCGCCTTCGAATAGTGTGACTTCTGGATGCCGACCCCGAACTCGCCGACTTTGGCCCAGCGCAGCTGATAGCCGAGGCCGAAAGTCTTCTGGCTGACTTGGTCGCGCGTCTTCTCTCCGAATACGAAGTTCGGGCGCGGCAGGAATTTGGGCTCGCCATAGACTGCGTCGCCGAGGGGCAGCACGGCCGTTCCCCCATAACGGCGCCGCTGCTCGCGTATCCTGACCGTTCCCAGCACAGTGTGCCGCCGGGTGCCCTCGTCAAAGTTCCGCGACAGGCGAACTTCTCCGGAGTTAGTGGCGAAGACGTTGTTCTGATCGGCAATGGTCAGCCGCTGGCCGTTGCCTTCACGGTCGATGTTGGTGATCAGGTCGAGGATATTCTGGTCGTCATGGACGACCGAGCGAAACGCGCCGGCGGCCAGATCGAAGCCGAGCACCGGCGCCTTGACGATCGCGCCCATATTCCAGTTGGTGCCCTCCGTCGTCGCCCAGGGCTGGCCAGCGAACACCTTGCGCTTCACGCGCGGAGGCAGGAACGCATTATTCTGCGTGAAGGCGAGCGTCTGCGCTTCCTGGGAGCTGGTCTGGATCGAGCTCCAGAAGCCGATCACCTCGACATCTTCGCGCGGCCGCCACACCGGCGTGACCGCCATCGAAAGATATTTTGGCGTGCCGCCGAAATGCTGCGGCTCGTCGAAATATCCGACCGCCGCCGCGACCCCCAGCCGCTCGCCGTCGAGAGGTAGCTGAACGTCCAGCTGGCCGACCTTAGCATTGTAGGGTCCCAAGCGGCCGACGACGCTGACCAGCGGCTTGGCGCCGGGCTTGCGCAGCGAATAGTCTGCGATCCCGGTGGGCGCCGGAAAGGGATAGCCCTGCGCGGCGATGCCGACGCGCATCGTCGAGCCATCCACCAGCCGGTCCGTCGGGTTAGCCTGCTGGAAGAAATAGAGTCCCTCCATGCGGGTGTTGCCCGCTTCGACCGCCGAAAAGCCCCGGACATTATACGGGTCGTAGATGCCGATCCGCTCGTCCCCGACGCTCTTGCCGAACGCGTCAGTGGACTGGGTGGTGGCGTTGTCGTCGGTCCGCTGAGCGAAAGCGGCAGACGGCGCGATCAGGGCGGCAACGGCCGCGCTCGACAGGAGGAAACGCATTGCGCCTCTTCACCGTCTCCGCTCCCTGCGGCGCGACGTTTTCGACCAGCGGCAACCGCTTTCGACCAGCAACATCAGCCTTTTCTGGCGGCGATCAGGAACTCGATATTACCTTCAGGGCCAGTGATCGGGCTTTGCACCACACCCTCGACCGGCCAGCCCGCGCTTTCCAGCCAGCTGCGCACCACGTCGCAAACGCGTTCGTGTACGAGCGGATCGCGGATGACGCCGCCCTTGCCGACTTCGTCGCGTCCGGCCTCGAACTGTGGCTTGATGAGCGCCATCAGACGGGCGCCTGCACGCGCAAAGCCGAGCGGCACCTCCAGCACTTTCGCAAGCGAGATGAAGCTCGCGTCGCAGACGATCAGGTCGATTGGCTCGGGAATGTGCGCGTGTGTCAGCAGGCGGGCGCTCAATTGCTCCAGCACGACCACCCGCGGATCTTGCCGCAGCTTCCAGGCCAGCTGGTTGGTGCCGCTGTCGACCGCATAGACCCGCGCAGCGCCGTTGGTGAGCAGCACATCGGTGAAGCCGCCCGTCGATGATCCGACATCAATAGCGAGCGCGCCCGATACGTCCCAGCCGAAATGGTCCAGGCCGTGGGCCAGCTTGACCCCGCCGCGCGATACCCATGGATGATCGCGGCCGCGCACCTCCATCGGTACGTCGTCAGCGAGAGTTTGTCCGGGTTTGTCGATCCGCCGCTCGCCGGAGAAGACTAGACCCGCGAGGATCAGGGCCTGAGCGCGGGTGCGGCTTTCGGCCAGGGCACGGTCGACGAGAAGCTGGTCGGCGCGCTGCTTGGCCATGCGCGCGGCTTAGCGACCCCCGATCGGGCCGCCAACAGTCAGATCAGGCGCCGCAGAGTTCGCGGGCCTTGCGGGCGAAATTCTCGGCCAGCGCCTGCCGGCGCATCGCCGCCTCCGGCGTCACCGCCTGGCGGGCGGCAGCAGCTTCGAATGCAGCGCGACGCATGTAATAACGACCGTTCGATTCCACAGCGACCTCTCCCCGGCGCTCAAAAGCGATCCCCATCGCCCTCGAACGAATGCTGCCCCGCAAACGTAAAATGATGGTTAAACCGGCCCCGAAGATTCTCGAAGAGCGGCAGAAATCATTTCGTCGGGATTCCAGCACGTTTCGGTTCAGTTACGGAACGCTTCCTCAATAAAGCAGGAAGGGCGCGCGCTCCTCGGACCAGGCAGCTTCATCGGCTCGGCTGAGCGAGTCGAGATCGCCCGGCTGCGAAGCCGGATCGTCGGCCCATTCGCGGAGCGCCGGGCCGCCGTTGATCACGTCTATGGCGAGCTTGTCGAACTCATATTCGTACGGGAAATCGCGCCACAGGGGATAGTCGGGATAGAGCCGCCTGATCGCCTTGAACGCGAGCGCCTGCAACCGCCACGGCTTGAACGCCCCGTGATCGTAGAATCTTCCCTCGGCATGGATGTGCAGCCCGCTGCACAGCGTCTTCACATGCTTGTGGAAGGTCGGCTCGAACCAGATCTCCCGCAGCGCGCAGCCGCCCAGCCATTCGGGCGCGAGCCGGCGCATCTCCGCCAGCACGGCCTTTGCATCGATGTCAGGCGCGCCGAACAGCTCCAGCGGTCGCGTCGTGCCCCGCCCTTCCGACAGCGTCGCCCCCTCAAGCATCACCGTGCCGGCATAAGCGCGTGCCATGTTGAGATTGGCGGCGTTTGGGCTCGGATTTATCCAGATGCGATCCGTCGGCCAGCCAAAGCCTGGCGCCGCATCGGGCGCATAGCCCTCCATCTCGATCACGCGGTACGCGACGTCGAGCTTGTAGTGCGCGATGAACCAGCGGCCGAGTTCGCCCAAAGTCAGGCCATGCCGCATCGGCATCGGCCCGGCGCCGACGAAGCTCTCCCAGCCTGGCCGCAGCGTCAGGCCTTCTATCGGGCGCCCCGCCGGGTTGGGGCGGTCGAGCACCCATACTTCCTTGCCATGCTCGGCAGCCGCCTGGAGGACGTAGAGGAGCGTCGTCACATAGGTGTAGATGCGGCAGCCCAGATCCTGCAGGTCGACCAGCATCACGTCGAACGTGTGCATCGACTGACCGGTCGGCCGCCGCACCTCGCCATAAAGGCTGAAAACCGGGATGCCATAGGTCGGATCGGTGAAGTCCGGCGACTCCATCATATTGTCCTGCAGGTCGCCGCGGACGCCATGCTGCGGCCCGAACATCGCCGAGACGTTCAGCCCGGCAGCGACCAGCGCGTCGAGCGAGTGGGTCAGGTCCTCGGTGACGGACGCCGGATGCGCGAGCAGCGCCACGCGCTTGCCTTCGAGCGGCTTGCGCAGATCAGGGTCGGCGAGCAGCCGATCGATGCCGAATTTCATGCGTCGCTTGCTGGCGGGAGTTCGAGCGCAAAGCAATCCGGATGATGGAAATCGGGCTTGTCGCCGGGAGGGTGGCGGAGCGCCCAATAGGATTTGGAGCCGTCCAGTTCCTCGATGACGGCGGAGAGGCCGACACGGGTGACGCCGGCCGGAAGCACCAGTTCGGCGGTCAACTGCAACCGATGCTCACTCCGATCGACGTGGATCGAGGGCGCCTCGGTTGCGAGCTCGGTCATCCCCTCGCGATAGCCGGTGAAGCCGTAGGCCGCCCATTCGGTCGAGGGCGAAAGGTTGAACTCGATGTAGCCACCCGCAGTCTGCGCAAAGACTTCGAAGCACGTGTGCTGCCAAAGATTGTCGCGGCGAGCTGGCGCAGCCGCGGCCGGGACACGAACGGCCTCGATTCCGCCGAGAAGACGGAAGCGCACGCGAAGACGGTCAACCAATCGCTTCAGATCGACTTCAAGGCCGAACGGTTGGCTGGGCAGTTGGGCAAGGTGTGGGTGCAGGAAGAGTTCTCCGCCCTCTCCACCGGTTCGGGCTGAGCCTGTCGAAGCCCTCCCTTCTTTCTTCGGTGATGCCGCAAGAGCAGAAATCAGGTCCCAATCTCCCCTGATCAGAGCAAGCTTCTTGGCCCTGCTCCAGCCCTTGATCCGCCGCTCGGCCTCCAGCGCTTCGTTCCGAGTGCCGAACTCCTGGCTCCAGACGAGATGAAGAGGATGACGAGCCGATGTGTATCCTTCATGGATGCCCGACTGATGCTCGGACCATCGCTGCTCCAGATTGTTGGTATGACCGACATAGAGTGTGCGGTCGTCACATTGGATCATGTAAGTCCAAAAGCTCATCCTCTCGGTAAAGAAGAAAGGGAGGGCTTCGACAAGCTCAGCCCGAACCGAGTGGGTGGAAGACTGCGGAATATCGGCTAACACCCCAGCCGCCATGACCGAATACCAGTCCGACCTCCTAAACCTGCTCTCCTCACGGGGCTATATCCATCAGGCGACGGACGCGGCCGCGCTCGATGCGCTCGCCTCGAAGCAGGTTGTTCCAGGCTATATCGGTTTTGATCCCACCGCGCCGTCGCTCCATGTCGGCAGCCTAGTGCAGATCATGCTGCTGCGGCGGTTGCAGCAGGCGGGGCACAAGCCGATCGTGCTGATGGGCGGCGGCACCGGGAAGATCGGCGATCCGAGCTTCAAGGACGAAGCACGCAAGCTGATGACGGACGAGACCATCCGGTCCAACGTCGCTTCGATCAAGACGGTGTTCGAGCGCTTTCTGGCCTTCGGCGAAGGGCCGACCGACGCGGTGATGGTCGACAATGCCGAATGGCTCGAACGCCTCGAATATATCCCGTTCCTGCGCGACATCGGCCAGCATTTCTCGGTCAACCGGATGCTGAGCTTCGACTCCGTAAAGCTGCGGCTGGACCGGGAGCAGTCGCTGTCCTTCCTCGAGTTCAACTACATGATCCTGCAAGCCTATGACTTTCGCGAGCTGTCGCGGCGGTTCGGCTGCCGGCTGCAAATGGGCGGCTCGGACCAATGGGGCAACATCGTCAACGGCATCGAGCTGACGCGCCGCGTCGACGGCGTCGAGGTGTTCGGCGTCACCACCCCCCTGATCACCACCGCCGATGGCGGCAAGATGGGCAAGACCATGTCGGGCGCCGTCTGGCTGAACGAAGACCAGCTCTCCGCATACGACTATTGGCAGTTCTGGCGGAACACCGACGACCGCGACGTCGGCCGATTCCTGCGCCTGTTCACCGACCTACCACTGGACGAGATCGCACGGCTCGAGACCCTCGAAGGCGCCGAGATCAACGAAGCCAAGAAGCTGCTCGCGAACGAGGCTACCGCCATGTGCCGGGGCCGCGCGGCCGCCGAGGAAGCGGCCGACACCGCGCGCCGGACCTTCGAGGAAGGCGCCGCCGGCGAGGCCTTGCCGACTCATAGTGTCGCGGGCGGCACGATCGGCATCGTCGATGCGCTTGTTGCTCTCGGCCTCGCCGCTTCGAAGAACGAAGCGCGCCGGCTGATCAAGGGCGGCGGTGCACGCGTCGAGGGCGAGCGGGTCGAGGACGAAGCCATGGCCATCGGCATCGGCGACCAGCCTGTGCGCATCTCCGCCGGCAAGAAGAACCACGGTTTGCTGGTCCGCGGTTAACGTTTAGCCAATCTCGTCATTGCGAGCGTAGCGAAGCAATCCAATCGGGCTGCGGCCGGCGCTGGATTGCTTCGTCGCTATGCTCCTCGCAATGACGAAGGTGAGTGCTCCGGTGCGTTCCTGGACTCAACCCAACTCAGCCGCCATCTCGGCCAGCCTCGCGACAGTGTTCATGTTGCGCGCCGTACCGCTCCGGGCAGTCGGCACGACCAGCTTGGATTTCCCCATCCCTGTCGGATAGTGGATGTAGAGCTCGCGCGTCCCGGCACTGATTTCTTCAGCCGTCCTGTGCCGTATGCTGCTAATGGCGTCCGGCGCAGGCGCTGAATCGAGGAAGAGTACATAGTTGAACTTCGGCTCCGCGACTGGGAACGGATTGGCGTCAAGCACCTGCTTCATCTCTTCTGCGGTCCGAAGAATGACCGGGATCGGCTTGCCCGCAAAGGCGGCAAGCGGCGGCTCGAGCTGGGTCTTGACTTCACTCTCCGTCAGATCGGACGCGAAGACGGCATTGCCGCTGGCGATGTAGGTTCGGGCATTCGCAAACCCTGCCGCGTCGCAAATCGCCTTCAGCTCCGCCATCGGCAGCGTTAGCCCGCCGACATTCACCGCGCGCAGCAGCGCCACATAGGCTGTCATCTGCACCCTTTCCGCCTCACGCTCGTTGTTCAGCCGATCCAACAAGGAGACACATGATGATCGGCTCGAACACGGACGTCACTACGCTCAACTCGCTCATCGCGACGACGATTGACAGCATCAACGGCTACCAGGAATCGGCCGACGCCGTCGAGAATCCGCAGTTCCGCGAGATGTTTCAGGAACTCGCCCGCGACCGCCAGCAGGTTCTGCCGCAGCTTCAGGCCGCCGTTGCGCGCATGGGCGGCAATCCCGAGGACGACGGCACCACTCTCGCCGCCGCCCACCGCACCTTTGTCGACCTGAAGTCGGCGATCACCGGCCGCGACGACAAGGCCGTGATCAACGAAGTCGAGCGCGGCGAGGATCATATCAAGCACAAATACGAAGCCGCGCTGAATGACACCGCCTTGTCGGCAGACGCCCGTCAAGTCGTGCAGCAGGCTTACGACTCGGTCCGCCGCGGCCATGACCGCGTACGTGACCTGAAGCACGCCCTCGAAGGCACCAACGCCTAAAAGCGGAGCTTGCCGCCGAACGTCAGGCGCGAGTCGCTGGCGGTGCGCCATGCACCGGCCAGCGCCGCGCCGACATCGCTCACTTCCTGCTGCCGGGCATCGACAGACAGGGTCCAGCCAGCGCCCTTGGAGTTCTGTCGGCGATAGAAGGAGCCGGTGACCCGCACGCCGCGTGATTGCATCGCCTTGCCCGAAACAATCGCCGCGGCACGGGCGGTTGCCGGATCGATCCGGTTGCCGTGTTGGAACCCGCCCAGCTCCAGCGCGCCATCTTCGCTCCACATGCCGAACATCGCGGCGAGGCCGCGGCTGCCCTGAGCCTTGCCGGTCACCGCCACGCCGACCTGGTCGTTGCTCGTCACCGGCACCAGCAGCTTGGGTCCGGCAACTGCCGGGCCAGCGCCAAGGCACAAAAGAAGCGGCACTGCCCGGATCAGCTTACGCATACGCTACTCGCACATTGCAGAACCGCGCTTTGCGGTCGCCTTGCTATATGCGAGGAGCCCTGACCTCTTGGTTTCGGAACAGGGTTAGTGAACTCTTTCAGCGAACTTTTGCAGCCCGATCGCGGCCAGCCCGCCCGCTCCCTTAATCTGGTCGACGCTGAAGGCTTCGACGAGTGGCTGAAAGGCCTGCCGCCGCGCGCGCGCTCTGCCGCGACGGCCCAGCGTTTCGCCGGCAAGGCTGGCGAACTGGCGATCCTGTCGGGCGATGATCCGGAAGACTGGTCGGCGGCCGTCGGCGTCGAACAATCCGGAACGCTCGGACCGTGGAGCTTGGCCAAGGCGGCCGAAGCCTTGCCCGAAGGCAGTTACCGGCTGGACGGAACGCCGGGCCAGGCCCTGCTCGGCTGGCTGCTCGCGCAGCATCGTTTTGAGCGATACCGTAAGTCCGAAGCGTCGTCCGGGCCCCGAGTGCTGGTCACCTCCGATCCGGCGCGCATGGAGGACGCCATCCGCCTTGCAGGCGCCGTGGCTCTGGTGCGGGACCTGGTGAATACTCCGACGGAGGACATGGGGCCGGTCCAGCTCGAAGCTCAGGCCCAAGCGGTCGCCAGGGCGGGCGGCGCCACCGTGCGCGTGACCAAGGGCGACGAGCTTGCGGGCGGCTATCCGCTGGTCCACGCCGTGGGCCGTGCCGCTGCAAGCGACCGTGCGCCCCGGCTGATCGAGCTGGAATGGGGCAACCCGTCCCACCCGCGGGTGGCGATCGTCGGCAAGGGCGTCTGCTTCGATACGGGTGGGCTCGACATCAAGCCGTCCTCGGGCATGCGGCTGATGAAGAAAGACATGGGCGGCGCAGCCCATGCGCTGGCCTTGGCGCAACTGGTGATGCAGAATCGCCTCCCCATCCGTGTTCACCTACTGATCCCAGCGGTCGAGAATGCGATCGCCGGCAACGCCATGCGTCCCGGCGACGTGCTGCGCAGCCGCAAGGGGCTGAGCGTCGAAGTCAGCAACACGGATGCCGAGGGCCGGCTGATCCTCGCGGACGCGCTCACCCGGGCAGGCGAGGAGTCGCCGGAGCTGATTATCGATTTCGCGACCCTGACCGGCGCGGCGCGGGTGGCGCTCGGCCCCGATCTGCCCGCGACGTTCGTCAATGACGACGCGCTAGCGGACGAACTGCTCGTCGCCGGCAAGGATGAAGCGGACCCTTTATGGCGCCTGCCGCTCTGGCCTGGCTATGACGAGATGCTTCGGTCCGACATCGCCGACCTCGACAATGCTCCCGAAGGCGGCATGGCCGGCGCGATCACGGCCGCGCTTTTCCTCCAGCGCTTCGTCGATCCGGGCACGCCTTGGGCGCATCTGGATACCTTCGCCTGGCGCTCTGCAGCCAAGCCCGGTCGGCCCAAGGGAGGCGAGGCGCTAGGGCTACGCGCCTGCTGGGAACTGCTTCGCCGCCGCTACCTTTCGGTCGCGGCTGGTTAATTTTCGATTCTTTGGCGAAACCGACGCCACCGACACGCGTTCGAGTCTCCAAGATGTAAAGCCATCCGGATCGACAGCAGCAGATGCCCGGATGGCCGAGGAGAATGTCCGTGGCGGAAACCGGCCTGCATTCCTGGATGCGAACTCTCTTGAGCTATGTCCGATCCGGCGATCCGGATCTGACGAACCGGCAAATGGCGTTGCTTTTGTTGGTTTACCTGAAGCCCGGTCCGCATACGGTCCGGGGTCTGGCCAAGGCGCTGAACGTGTCCAAGCCCGTGGTCACCCGCGCCTTGAACAGACTTGGTGCGCTGGGCTATCTGCGCCGCCAGCGCGACGATGCGGACCGCCGCAACATCTTCGTCGCACCGACGCGCGAAGGGGCGGATTTTCTTGAGCACTTCAAATCGCTCATCGGCAGCGGGAGCGGCAACGGCAATGGCGGCAGCGAAAAGCGCAGCAGTCATCGCGCCGAAACACGCGAGCCAGCCCACGCCTGAGCGGAAGCGTTTCTCTCTTTCCGGGCCCTCTCGGCCGCTCGACCTGACCCATAACGCCGCGCGCCGCGACCTGGCCGATGTCCGCTTGGCGGGCCGCTGGTTCGCGCCGCATTACGCAGTGGCAGAGAGCTGGACCTGCACGAATGGGTGCACGCTTCACGCGGCTCGGGAGGGCGAGGCGCTCGGCGACATTGCCGCAGGCGAAAGTTTCGCCGTTCTGGAGATTGCCGGCGACTGGGCCTGGGGTTTTCAGGAAAGCGATGGCCGGGTCGGTTATGTGCCCGTCGCCGCGCTGGACCGGGCACCGTGACTGCTCAGGTCTTCATCGACGGGGCGGCAGGCACCACTGGGCTGGAGATCGCCGATCGGCTTGCCGGCCGTGACGATTTGTCGCTGGTCGTGCTCGACGAGTCGCGCCGTAAGGACCCCGCGGCCCGCCGCGAAGCGCTGAACGACGCCGACGCAGTCATTCTCTGCCTGCCGGACGATGCAGCCCGCGAGGCCGTATCGCTGATCGACAATCCGCGGACCCGCGTCGTCGACGCCTCTACCGCCCACCGGATCGCGCCGGGTTGGACCTACGGGTTTGCGGAACTCGAACCCGACGGCGCCGCGCGCATCGCTGGCTCGACCCGCGTGTCGAACCCCGGCTGTTATCCGACGGGCTTTCTGGCCTTGGTTCGCCCATTGGTCCGCGCCGGCCTGCTCGCGCCCGATGTGCCGCTGACGGTCAACGCCACCTCTGGCTATTCGGGGGGGGGCAAGGCGATGATCGCAGCGTTCGAGGACCCGCAGGCGCCGGACGCAACCGACACGGCCTTTCGCCTCTACGCCCTGACGCTTGGCCACAAGCATGTGGCGGAAATGCAAGGCCATGCAGGGCTGACCCACCCTCCCCTGTTCGCCCCCGCGGTCGCTCGCACCTATCGTGGGATGGTGGTGGAAGTGCCGCTGCCCGCCGCACCGCCGCTGGAGGAGATCCGGGCGGCGCTGAAAGAGGCATACGCCTCTAGTCCCCTGGTGACTGTGACTGCGCGGGAGGAGTGCGAAGCCATGTCCCTCCTCACGATAGAGCGCCAGGCGGGCACCGATCGCCTGGAGCTGTTCGTCTTCGGCAACGAAGAGCGCCGCCAGTCGCGGCTCGTCGCCGTGCTCGACAATCTCGGCAAGGGAGCGGCAGGCGCCGCCGTCCAGAACCTGAACCTGATGCTGGGCCTGAACCAACTCAGCGGCCTGCGCCTCTAGGCCCGCGCCGGGGACGCTGCTACCGAGCCGCCGATCCTTCGACTGAAAGAAAAACGATGATCCCGCGTTACTCCAGACCCGAGATGGTCGCCATCTGGGCGCCCGAGACTCGCTTCCAGATCTGGTTCGAGATCGAGGCGCACGCACTCGACGCGATGGCCGAGCTGGGGATCGTGCCCAAGGAAGCGGCGGCAAAGGTTTGGGAAGCGCACAAGCAAGCGCCGCCCTTCGACATCGCGCGCATCGATGCGATCGAGGCTGAGACGAAGCATGATGTGATCGCTTTCCTCACCCACGTCGCGGAGCGGACCGGACCGGAAGCACGCTTCCTGCATCAGGGCATGACCAGCTCCGACGTGCTCGACACCTGCCTGGCCGTGCAGCTGTCCCGCGCCGCCGACATCCTCCTCTCGGACCTAGACGCCCTGCTGGAGGTGCTGAAGCGACGGGCCTTCGAGCACAAGCTCACCCCGACCATCGGCCGCAGCCATGGCATCCACGCCGAACCGGTCACTTTCGGTCTGAAGATGGCAGAGGCCTATGCGGAGTTCACCCGCAACAAGGCCCGGCTTATGGCCGCGCGGCTGGACGTCGCCACCTGCGCCATATCGGGCGCGGTCGGCACTTTCGCGAACATCGATCCGCGCGTGGAGCAATATGTCGCCGACAGGCTCGGCCTCACCGTTGAGCCGGTCTCCACCCAGGTGATCCCGCGCGACCGCCACGCGATGTTCTTCGCGACCTTGGGCGTGATCGCCTCTTCGATCGAGCGGCTCGCCACCGAAGTGCGGCATCTGCAGCGCACGGAAGTACTCGAGGCAGAGGAATATTTCTCGCCCGGCCAAAAGGGCTCGTCGGCAATGCCGCACAAGCGCAATCCGGTGCTGACCGAGAACCTGACCGGCCTGGCCCGAATGGTGCGCGGCTATGTGATCCCCGCCCTCGAAAATGTCGCACTGTGGCATGAGCGCGACATCAGCCACTCCTCCGTCGAGCGCTATATCGGGCCCGACGCGACGATCACATTGGACTTCGCGCTCGCCCGTCTGACCGGCGTGATGGACAAACTGCTCGTCTATCCGGAGCGGATGGCGAAGAACATGAACCGCATGGGCGGGCTCGTCCACTCGCAGCGCGTTCTGCTCGCCCTCACCCAGGCCGGCGCGTCACGCGAAGACGCCTATCGCCTCGTTCAACGCAACGCGATGAGAGTCTGGGACTCGGATGGCGCCCTGTCTCTCGAAGAGCTGCTCAAGTCTGATGCCGAAGTGACGGCGCTCCTCAGCCCTGACCAGATCGCCGACAAATTCGACCTGGACTATCATCTAAAGCACGTCGACACGATCTTCGAACGGGTGTTCGGGCAGTCCTGACTCCTTCAGCAAGGCCGAATGATGTAGCCGGAGCGCGACTGTTCGGGGGGAAGATGACCATAGCCCTCGACCATCAGGGCATCATGCCGCACATCGCCGCTGCCGAGCCCGGGAATGAAGAGCTGCGAGACGGGATTACCGGCACCTTCAGCCAAGGCGTCCAGGAACTCGACCGTCTTGGTCTTCTGGTGCCGCTGGATGGCAGGTGCTCCGACCCCTTCATAGGCGAGCAGGGGTGACTTGACCCGCGCTTGCACCACCGTGTCCATGGAGCTCCACTCCAGCGGAACCGCGCACAGCAGACGCACCGCCACTTGCATCGGGAGCTGCCTGCGATTGGCAAATAGCTCTACTTTCCGATACTCGCTGAACCGCAGCCACCAGGCGCCCTGAACGACCTGACTCGGCATTCCTGATTGACCGAGCCGCACCAGGCGCTCGGACGGCTGCAGCACCGTGCGGAGAGGCGCCTTGATACCGCCGTTCATCACCCAGGCGACCACCTCTCCCTTCGGATCGACAATCGGATTTCGCGAACTGGCGCCCCGCGCCATCAGCAAGGCGTCGTGCCGGTCAAACCAGCGCTGATTGACATATTGCATGGCGGTCCCCTGTCAGGACCATAATCCTAAGCCAGGCACCGTGATCGCGCCAGCCGGCGCGACCCCGCGATCAGCCGCCGATAGCGGCCTTCAGCTTGTCGAAGAAGCCACGGCTCTGCGGACACTCGTCACCCGTTTCGGTAGCGCGGAACTCCTCCAGAAGTGCCTTCTGCTTCGCGGTCAGCTTGGTCGGCGTTTCAACCTCAACCTGCACGACCATGTCGCCATGGCCGCGGCCGTTCAGCACCGGCATTCCGGCACCGCGTTGCCGCAACTGCTTGCCCGACTGAATTCCGGCCGGGATGCGGATCTCGTGCGTCTGCTTGTCGAGGCCGGGCACGTCGATGGTACCGCCCAGTGCCGCCGTGGTGAAGCTGATGGGGCATCGGCAATAGAGCGTCGTGCCTTCGCGCTCGAAGATCGGGTGCCGCTTCACGTGCAGGAAGATATAGAGGTCGCCGCAGGGCGCGCCACGCGGGCCGCACTCGCCTTCGCCTGACAGGCGAATGCGCGTACCCTCGTCCACGCCTGGTGGGATGTTGACGCTCAGTGTCTTCTGCTTGTCGACGCGGCCCTCGCCATAACAGACATTGCACGGGTCGGAGATGACTTCGCCCGCACCGTGGCAGGTCGGGCAGGTCCGCTCGACGACGAAGAAGCCCTGCTGCGCGCGGACCTTGCCCATGCCGCCGCAGGTGTTGCAGGCACGCGCGCCGGCGCCCGCCTTGGCGCCTGTGCCAGCGCAGGTGCCGCATTGGGTCGAGACCTCGATCGCGACTTCGGTCTGCTTGCCGTGATAGGCGTCTTCCAGCGTGATCTCGAGATCGTAGCGAAGATCGGCGCCGCGCTGGGGACCACGCGGACCCTGTCTGCCCATGCCGAAGATGCTTTCGAAGATGTCCGAAAAACCTTCAAAGCCAGGGTCGCCGCGAAAGCCGCCCCCACCCATGCCGCCATTCTGGAACGCCGCCTTGCCGAAGCGGTCATAGGCAGCGCGCTTCTGCGGGTCCTTCAAACAGTCATAGGCCTCATTGACGGCCTTGAACTTGGCTTCATGATCCTTGCACCCGCCATTCTTGTCCGGGTGATATTTCATCGCGAGCTTGCGATACGCGGCCTTGATAGTCGCGTCGTCCGCGGTGCGCTCGACCCCGAGCAGCTCGTAATAATCTACATCGGTGCTCATCGGGGCTCCGCCTCGAGATCGTCCGCCCTTCCTTCGTCACCCCCGCGAAAGCGGGGGCCCAGCTTGTCCTCATCCGGAAGAAAAGCTGGGTTCCCACTTCCGCGGGAATGACGAAGGGGGGTCATGGCTTAACCCTTGTTCTCGTCCACTTCCGAGAATTCGGCATCGACGACATCGTCGTTGGCGCTCTCCGGAGCATCGGCGCCCGGTGACGCCGCCGCTGCCTGTTCCTTCTCGTAGATCGCCTGGCCGAGCTTCATCGCCGCCTGGGCAAGCGTCTGAGTCGCCGAAGTCATCCGATCGGTGTCATTGCTCTCAACCGCCGACTTGGCATCGGCGATCGCCGTCTCGATCTCCGACTTGACCGACTCGTCGACCTTGTCGCCATGCTCGGCCAGCTGGCGCTCGGTCGTGTGGATCAACGACTCGGCGTTGTTCTTAGCCTCGGCCGCGGCACGCCGCTTCTTGTCCTCCTCGGCGAACTTCTCGGCGTCCCGGACCATCTGCTCGATATCCGAGTCCGACAGGCCGCCCGAGGCCTGGATGCGGATCTGCTGTTCCTTACCAGTGCCCTTGTCGCGCGCCGACACGTTGACGATACCGTTCGCGTCGATGTCGAAGGTGACTTCGATCTGCGGCACGCCGCGCGGCGCCGGCGGGATGCCGACCAGGTCGAACTGGCCGAGCAGCTTATTGTCCGCCGCCATTTCGCGCTCGCCCTGGAACACGCGGATCGTCACCGCCTGCTGATTGTCGTCGGCGGTCGAATAGGTCTGCGTCTTCTTGGTCGGGATCGTCGTATTGCGGTCGATCATCCGGGTGAAGACGCCACCCAGCGTCTCGATGCCCAAGGACAGCGGCGTCACGTCCAGCAGCAGCACGTCCTTGACGTCGCCCTGCAGCACGCCCGCCTGGATCGCCGCGCCCATGGCGACGACTTCGTCCGGGTTGACGCCGGTATGCGGTTCCTTGCCGAAGAACTCCTTCACCGCCTCGCGGACCTTGGGCATGCGGGTCATGCCGCCGACGAGCACGACCTCGTCCACGTCGGACGCCTTGATCCCGGCATCTTCGAGCGCCTTCTTCATCGGCGCCTTGGTGCGCTCGATCAGGTCGGCGACCATCTTTTCGAGATCGGCGCGGGTGATCGTCTCTACCAGATGGAGCGGCGTCGTCGCGCCGCCTTCCATGCGGGCGGTGATGAACGGCAGGTTGATTTCGGTCGTCTGGGTGGAGGACAGCTCGATCTTCGCCTTCTCGGCCGCTTCCTTCAGCCGCTGGAGCGCGAGCTTGTCGGTGCGCAGATCCATCTGCTCCTTGGCCTTGAACTTGTCGGCCAGATACTCGACCAGCTTGGCGTCGAAGTCCTCGCCGCCCAGGAAGGTGTCGCCGTTGGTCGACTTCACCTCGAACACGCCGTCGCCGATCTCCAGGATCGACACGTCGAATGTGCCGCCGCCAAGATCGTAAACCGCGATCGTCTTGCCGTCCTGCTTCTCAAGCCCATAGGCGAGCGCAGCCGCGGTCGGCTCGTTGATGATGCGCAGCACTTCAAGACCCGCGATCTGGCCGGCGTCCTTGGTCGCCTGGCGCTGCGCGTCGTTGAAATAGGCCGGAACCGTAATCACCGCCTGGGTGACGGTTTCACCGAGATAGGCCTCGGCGGTTTCCTTCATCTTCTGGAGCGTGAAGGCGCTGATCTGCGACGGCGAATAATCCTCGCCGCCTGCCTTCACCCAGGCGTCGCCATTCTTGCCCTTGACGATCTGGTACGGGACCAGCTCGGTGTCCTTCTTGGTCACCGGATCGTCGAAGCGGCGGCCGATCAGGCGCTTGACCGCGAAGATGGTATTGTCGCCATTGGTCACCGCCTGGCGCTTGGCCGGCTGACCGATCAGGCGTTCGCCGTCCTTGGTGAAAGCGACGACGGAAGGCGTGGTGCGCGCGCCTTCGGCATTCTCGATCACCTTGGGCTTGCCGCCCTCCATCACCGCAACGCAGCTGTTGGTGGTGCCGAGATCGATCCCGATAACTTTGGCCATTTTTCCTCTGTCTGCCCCTAAAGTTCAAACCATTGATCAGGCGGCCCCAAAAGAGGCGACCGCCCAGTTACGGCTGCGATATAGGTGCGCTTGTTCTTGCCGCAAGGAGAGCACGGACGTAGGGGAACGCAGCCGTTACGATGGAGGTTGTCCGCTCATGATCCGCTCCCTCTCCGCGCTGTTTCTGATCGCACTCGCCGGCTGCGCCAAGGAAGAGCAGCTCCGCGTTACGGACGCCTGGGTGCGCTACTCGCCGGTGCGGGAGAATCCTTCGGCCGCCTATTTCACCGTCCGGGGCGGGCCCCAGGATGTGAGCCTGATCGGGGTCTCGACCGAGGTCGCGATCCGCAGCGAGATGCACGAGACCATGGCGGGCCAACAGGGCATGGCGGCAATGAAGCCGGTCACCAGCGTCCAGGTTCCGGCGGGCAGCGAAGTGAAGTTCGAGCCCGGCGGCAAGCATGTGATGCTGTGGAGCATCAACCCCGGCATCAAGCCGCCCAAGCGGATCACCCTCACCTTTTCCTTTTCGAACGGAGAGCGGATCCAGGCGGATGCGCCGCTGGTCGCCGCAGGTGAGCCTGCGCCGACCCAGAAATGATCGTCATCCCGAACTCGTTTCGGGATAAGGCGTCCGCCGCGGGAGGCTCGACGATGAGCTCGGTCCGCACATCCCGCGAACTCGCGGCGTCGCGACGACACCATCCTTATCCCGACACAAATTCGGGATGACGATATGAGCAGGAGCCAAGGCCGCCCCCTCACCGAAGGCGAGCGCAACATCGCCGCCGCCATGTTCGGCGCATCCATCGACTATGGACAGGTCCGCATCCACGCCGCCAAATGGTGGCCGTTCCAGCCCCGCCGCGTCGCTATGTCGCCGGATGGCCATATCTGGTTCCACCCCGAAGGAGGGCTGTTCCACGAGAATTATGCCGAACGGACCTTAAGCGAGCAGGGCCTCTTCATCCACGAAATGACGCATGTCTGGCAGCATCAGCGGGGCGTCTGGCTCCCCCTCGCCCGCCACCCCTTCTGCCGCTACGACTACGCCATCAAGCCCGGCTGGCCGCTGGAGCGTTACGGCCTAGAGCAGCAGGCCGAGATCGTCCGCCACGCCTTCCTGCTCCGGCAAGGCGCCCATGTGCGCGGCGCGCCGCCGCTCGCGCAGTACGAGACAATCTTGCCGTTCTGAACGTCCGCTAGTGAAAGGGATCGGACGTTTCGTTATGCTCCAACATCGAGCCTTCCACCGCCGTCGCCCCGTGCTTGACACGGGGCTTGGCTTTTCTCCGCTGTCGAGCCGGTGCGGAATGGCCCGATCTGTGGCTCTCGGCGCCGGAGGCAAAATTAGCCAAGCCCCGTGTCAAGCACGGGGCGACGCTCCCCTTTGAGCAAGGAAGTTGTGTTTGCGTACTGCGACAATCCTGCCGTTCTGAAAGGTCGCCCATAAAGGAAGCGCCGCCGGTCGTGAGACCGGCGGCGCTTCCATCTTGTCGTCCGACGCTTAGGCGAAGGTGACGGCAGTACGCGCACGGCGGCGCATTGCGGCGCCGGCGAGGCCGAACCCGCCGATCATCATCGCCCAGGTGGCCGGCTCCGGCACGGCCTCCAGCATGCCAGCGTTGATGAAGGCACGGTGGAAGTCTACCGAGACTGCACCCTTGAACTGGCCAAAGCGATTGGCCGACTCGTCGTTGCGATACCAAAGTGCAAAGGAGTGGACCGCAGCCAGCTTGCCGTTCACGAAATAGCCCGTACCCGAGTCGCCGCCGGCACCGATGCCTTCACGCGCGCCGCGCCCGAGATCGCAATATTTGCTCGTCGAGAAGACCGGCTTGTTGAAGATGGCCGGTGCGCTCGAGGCCTCGAACCCAGCGAGATTGCACGAGTTGTCGCGGAACGCAGTGCCATTGTCGAAGTCGGAGACCCAGACGTTCTTGGCCGAGGCTCCCGGAACGCCCGGAGGGCCGAAGGCATTGTCGAAATAGCCTTCGAAGTCGGGATCGCCGAAGCGGAAGTCGAAGCGATTGTCGGCGTCACGCAGGCGACCGGTGTTCGCATTGCTGACCGCCAGCGTGCCGGTCGAGCCGCCGGCGGTGGAACGCGCGCCATAGCCGGCAATCGTGTGATCGACGCCGGTCAGGTCGGTCAGCGACGACAGCTGATAGGCCTTGGCAAAGCTCGGCAGCGCGCTGTTGAGCTTGAAGATCGCGATATCGTTTTCGTCGACGACCTGCCCAGTGTAGCTCTGATGGGCGATGGCCTTCACCACCGCCACTTCGGTCGAACCGGAGAGCGCCGGGTTGTACACAGTCGGCCCGTCTGGACCGTTGTGGAAGAAAGCGGAAGCGCTGGTGAACGTCCCGGCGCCCGGATTGACCATGCAGTGCGCCGCGGTCACGATCGTGTTTCCGTTGACCAGGCTGCCCGAGCACACAAAGGCGCTTTGGACGTTGTTCGCATTGGTGAAGACCATCCGCAGCCCGACCGTGCCAGCGTATTTGCCCGGCGTCGGGATATAGATCGGATCGCCGCCGCCGCCGCCGGCTGGCGCAACGACCGAAGACGTCGCGGTCTGGCCCACAATCTCGCTGACCGCCGTCCAGCGGCCGTCTTTGCTGACGGCCATGTTCTGCGCATGCGCGACACCCGCGAGCATCGTGGTCGCAGACACAAAGGCGAGCACACTCGCCGAACGCTTCACCAAAGTTTGCATTGAAACCCCCATTCGATGTGCGCCGACACCCCTCGGCGCTATGGAGGCAGCGTTCCCGGATTCCAGGCCCCCGTCAAGTGCTCTTAAGGGCGGATTAACCTTAAGATTCTGTCCCAAGGCGGAACGCTTCTCGATGGCAGCGGCATTAGTGCCAGTCCGCGTCGGCGGTAAGCTGGTGCCGCTCCGCTATGTCGGCGATCCGGTCTAGGTCGATCGGATCGCTATAGGGATCCTCATCGAGCGCGCCGGCATCTTCCAGCAGGCACTGCCATCGACGCAAAGTCTCGGCATAGTCGCGACTGGGCACACGCATCAATGTGCCATCGGGCAACGGCTCCGTATCGGCCAAACCCATGCGAAGCCACTCGCCCGTGTGCCAATCGGTCATGTCGACGGCGGGAAAAAGGCAGATGCCGTGCAGGTCGACGCCGCGGCGGATGGCGGACAGGCACTCGGACGCGATGTCGTTCAGCCAGTGCGAGCGGCCCTGTCCGCGGCCCGATGTCTCGGCGATGATGCAGGGGCGCTTATACTTGGCCCAGGCCTCCTCGACCAAATCGCAGACGGATCGGATGCGGTCGTCGCCCGGCTCCAGCGCGACGTGCGGGCCGCCCTCTCGATACTCCATCTGGCCGAAACTGTAATTGTTGAAGCCCAGGATATCGATGATCTCCGGGCTGCCGCCATATTCCGGGTTCTTTAGTCCCGAGATGATGTCCCAGGCGATATAGGCATCGTCATAGCTCTCGCGCTGCGCGGCCTCGGCGAGGTCGGGCCGGTCGCGCGGCGGGACGACCCAGATCAGCGGATCGATATGGACCATTCGCGCTTCGGGGAAGTCGGCGCGTATTGCCTTCACGGCCGCGATGTCGGCGCGGGCCAGCATCGTCGTGAAGCGGCGGCGGCATTCGGCATCCTTGCCGAAGGGCGCACACCAGGACCACTCCCCGCCCATATAGCCCCAGAAGGTCGGCTCGTTGACCGGCGTGAAGAACAAGGGCCCGTGATGCGCGCGCTCGGCGACATAGTGTGCGGCGGCGCGCGCGTAAGCGGCGAAGCGATCTACAAAGCCATCGGAGTGCGGGTCGAGATCGTCCGGATAGCCATAATGGCACAGGTCCCAGATCGGCAGCATGCCGTGCCGCCGCTGCGCCTCCAGGAAAGGATCGATGCAGGAGAAATCATAATCGCCACTGCGATCGACCAGCGGCCAGGGAATGCCTTCGCGAGCGACCGCGATGCCCAGCGGGCGGAACATCGCATAATCCTCATCCGCATGGCGGCAATGCTGCAGCTCGGCGGTCAGGTCGCGCCGGCCCTTGTCCTTCCACAGAAAGGTCGAGCATTCGAAGCCGGAAAGGAAGAAGCTGGGAAAGAGACCTGGGCGCACGCGCTGATTACGCTTGGAAACGCTTGCGGTTCAGGCCGTGGACGAAACTCACCTTTCGTCATTCCCGCGAAAGCGGGAACCCAGAGGTGAAGTGAACGAAGTAGAAGCTGGGTCCCCGCTTCCGCGGGGATGACGAAGGAGGAGGCGTTTTACCCGCCGCGCAGCAGCCGTGACTGCTCCCGCTTCCAATCGCGTTCCTTGATCGTCTCGCGCTTGTCATGCGCCTTCTTGCCCTTGGCCAGTGCAAGTTCGACCTTGGCCCGGCCTCGCCCGTTGAAATACACGGACAAGGGCACCAACGTCATGCCTTCGCGCGCGACGGCGCCGTGCATCTTGTTGATTTCGCGCTCTTTCAACAGCAGCTTGCGCGGGCGCTTGGGCTCATGGTTGTGGCGGTTGCCATGGCTGAACTCCGGCACGTTCGAGTTGACGAGCCAGACTTCGCCGTCCTTCACCTCGGCATAGCTCTCCGCGATCGAGCCCTCGCCGAAGCGCAGCGACTTCACTTCGGTGCCGGTCAGCACGATGCCGGCTTCGAACACCTGATCGATAAAATAGTCGAACCGCGCGCGCCGGTTCTCGGCGACGATCTTCTTCTTGTCGAACTCGGTCGGGCGGGGACGGGCCAAATTAGATCAATCCTGCGTGCTTCAGCGCCGCATCCACAGCGCGGCGGCTTGCCTCCCCGGGAAGGGTCATAGGAAGTCGCAATTCGGCCGAGAGTTCCGGCTTCAGTCTGTTGAGCGCATATTTGGCGGGGCCCGGCGAGGCGTCGCTAAAGAGCGCCGCGTGGAGCGAATAAAGCCGGTCCTGCAGCTCGAGCGCCCTGGTCCAGTCACCAGCCAGGCACGCCTGCTGGAACTCGGCGCAGAGCTTGGGCGCGACATTTGCGGTGACGGAGATGCAGCCGACGCCGCCCATTGCGTTGAAGCCGAGCGCCATGTCGTCATTGCCCGACAGCTGCACGAAGTCCGCGCCGCAGGCA
Organism: Sphingomonas sp.; assembly: GCF_035944535.1. GTDB lineage: Bacteria > Pseudomonadota > Alphaproteobacteria > Sphingomonadales > Sphingomonadaceae > Sphingomonas_B. The sequence continues at coordinate 51,884 of NZ_DASZBC010000011.1, read as the reverse complement.
AGCCGCTGCGCCGTCACGCGCGCGACATTGCCCGTCGCATCCTTCACGCCGATGATCGTCGGGATTTCGGCCAATCGCGCCATTGTGTCGACCGTCATATCGGCGACCGTGCGGCCGGGTACGTTGTACAGGATGATCGGTAAGTCGCTCGCTTCGGCCAGGCTCGCGAAATGCGCATAGAGCCCCTCCTGGTTCGGCCGGTTGTAGTACGGCATCACGACCAGGGCTGCCGCCGCCCCCGCCGCCTTGGCGTGCGCCATGTGCCGCTTGGCGGTCGCGGTGTCGTTGGAGCCGCAGCCGGCGATCACCGGCACCCGGCCAGCGGCCGCTTCCACGCACAGGTCGATCACGCGGTAATGTTCGTCGTAGCTGAGTGTCGCCGATTCACCGGTGGTGCCACAGGGCACCAGGCCATGGCTGCCCTCGCTCACCTGCCATTCAACGAAAGCCTTGAAACCGGCTTCGTCTACCTGTCCGTCGCGGAAAGGGGTCACAAGTGCCGGAATCGAGCCGGAAAACATCATTTCTCTCCTTCACCCGAGCGGCCGGTTCGGGCATGGTCGACCATGTAAGGGGTTCGCGTATGGCCGGTTCACCGCGCAATAAGGATCAGGCGCCTAGACTGTCCAGCATGAGCAAGCGACTTGTCCTGCCCTCCGCGCTGCTGTTCGGCCTTGGCGCGACGTCAGTGGTGGCCGATCCGACCCAGCTGGTTCCGACCCAGCCGGCGGCGCCGCAGCCGCTCTACAGCGCAAACGACGGCGTGGCTTCGGCCATTTCGCAGTGGAACGCGCTGCGCCAGACCGACAATCTGCCGTTCGACAGCTATGCCAGCTTCCTGATCGCTCATCCGGGCTGGCCCGGCGAGCAGGCGATGCGCCGCACTGCCGAGCGCGCGCTGCAGCCGGGCATCGTCGCGCCGGGACGGATCGTCGCCTATTTCGACAAATTCCCGCCGCTCACAAACACGGGTCACGCGCGCTATGCCGAGGCCTTGCTCTTGGTAGGCCGCCGTTCGGACGCGCTGATCTCGGCGCGCAAGGCCTGGACGTCAGGATCGCTGAACGCGACCGACGAGACAGCCATCTTCGATCGGTTCGGAGCAAGCTTCACCACCGCCGACCAGGACGAGCGGATGGACCGGCTGCTCTGGGCCGGCAAGACGACGGCCGCCGCCCGTCAGCTACCGCTGACCTCTGCCGCCAGACGGGCGCTCTACGAGGCGCGGCTGGCGCTCCGCACCAACGCTCCCGATGCGCAGTCGATCGCCGATGCCTTGCCGAGTGCGTTCCAGAACGATGCCGGCTTCGTTGCCGACAAGGCGATCTGGCTGCGCGCCTCTTCTCCAGCTGCGGCGCGCGGCTGGCTGGCGCAGAACCGCACGCTCACCGGCCGCCCGGCGGAAGTCGAGCGCTGGTTCGAGCTGCTGCTGTCCGGGGCTCGCGAAGCGGTTGCCGCTGGCGATGTCGCCGCCGCCTACCGGATCGCCCGGCTGGTCGACGGCACCTATGCGCCGGGCGTCGAGGTTCGTGAGCGGCCGATCGGCGAACGGGACGATTACACCAGCCTGGTCTGGCTCGCAGGCTGGAACGCGCTGAAGAGCGGCCGCGCCGCCGAAGCGATCGGCATGTTCGAACGCTATGGCCGCGCCGCCAAGTCCCCCCAGACACAGGCCAAGGGACAATATTGGGCCGCGCGCGCGGCACAGGTCGCTGGCCGGGCAGAGGAGTCGCAGCGGCTCTTCGCTATGGCAGCGACGCACCCGGATCAGTTTTACGGCCAGCTCGCGCTCGAGCGGCTGAACCGGCCGATTCCCGCGCCCGGCTCGCAGGGCGCCACCGCTCCGACCACACAGGAGCGGCTGGCATTCAACCAGCGTGAGATCGTGCGCGCAGCCCGCATTCTCGGTCAGCAGGGCCGCTGGACCGACCAGAGCCTGTTCGTCCGCGCGATCGCGGCGAGCGTGGAGAGCGATGCAGAGCATGCGCTGGCCACCGAACTCGCCCAAGGCATCGGCCGGCCCGATCTGGCCGTGATGGTCGGCCGCAACGCCCGGATCAATGGCGCGTCCTCGTCCGTGCGCGCCGGCTACCCGCTGGTCCGCGTGCCGCAGGGCCAGGAGGCCTGGACAACGATCATCCACGCCATTGCGCGCCAGGAAAGCCAGTTCGACAAGGCGGCGGTCAGCCATGCAGGCGCAAGAGGGCTAATGCAGCTGATGCCTGGCACGGCGCGGGAGCAGGCGGGCAAGATCGGCCTAAGCTATGACGCGCCCGCACTGACGAGCGACACCAACTACAATATCCAGCTCGGCTCCGGCTATTTTCAGCGGATGCTCAGCTATTATGGTGGCAATTACCCCTTGGCGGTGGCGGCGTATAATGCCGGGCCAGGCAATGTGAACAAGTGGATCCGGTCCAATGGCGACCCGCGCCTGCCCGGCGCCGACATTGTTCGCTGGATCGAGGAGATCCCGATCTACGAGACGCGCAACTATGTGCAGCGCGTGCTGGAGAACGCGGTCGTCTACGACACGCTGAACCCGGACAAGGCGCATAAGCGCGGACCGGCCTTGCTCAGCGCATATCTGGGCAAGAATACGCGGGGTTGACGTTCCCCGGCGTAGGCCGGGGCCCAGACTGGACCCCGGCCTACGCCGGGGTACAGATGAGGCATGGACCGCCCCAATTACATCACTCCCGCCGGCTTCGCTGCGCTGCGCGCCGAATACGACCGGCTGTTCGGCGACGAGCGCCCAAAGCTGGTCGAGACGATCAGCTGGGCGGCCGGGAACGGCGACCGCTCGGAGAACGGCGATTACATCTACGGCCGCAAAAGGCTGCGCGAGATAGATCGTACGCTCGGGCGGCTCTCCGCCAAGATGAAGGCAGCCAAGGTCGTCGACCCGGCCGCGCAGCCCGACAAGTCGCGTGTCTTTTTCGGCGCGACCGTCACCATCGCCGACGAAGACGATAATCGGCGGACGATCACGATCGTCGGCAATGACGAAGCGGACGCCGGGCGCGGCCTGGTCGGCTGGGACTCTCCGATCGCGCGTGCGCTACGGGGGGCTGCAATCGCAGACGTGCGCCGAATCGCACTGCCCGGCGGCGAAAAGGAGTATGAGGTTTTGGAGGTCCGATATCCCTGACTCCGTCATCCCCAACTTGGTTCGGGATAAGCGTCGAAGCGACGGATGCCGGCCGTTCCGCACCGGCCTGGAGAGGCGGATAGCTTATGCCGAAACAAGTTCGGGATGACGGCTTAACCGAGCTCCCTTCTGACCATTTGCTCCAGCTCCGGATCGAGAGGTAGCGGCTCCATCGGCACATGCGCCTCCAGCTGGTCGGCAATCGCAGTGAGCGATGCGATCCGCGCGGCCTTCTTGTCGTTGCCGTCGATTACCGTCCATGGTGCCCAGCGGGTGTTCGTCATCCGGAACATGTCGTCGATCGCGTCGAGATAGGCGGGCCGCCTGACGCGGTTGCGATAGTCGTCGGCCCCCGTCTTCCAGCGCTTCCACGGGTCTTCGAAGCGCTTCTTCAGTCTCTTGTCCTGCTCCTCCTGCGTCACATGGACGAACAGCTTGACGATTGTCGTGCCGCAGTCGCGCTGCTGCGCCTCGAACTCGTTGATCTCGTCATAGCCACGCCGCCAGTCGGGCTCGGACGCGAACCCTTCGACCCGCTCGACCAGCACGCGACCATACCAACTCCGGTCGAACACCGCGATCTCGCCCGACGCCGGCAGCTTCCGCCAGAAGCGCCAGAGGAAATGCTTGTCCTTCTCTTCCGCGGTCGGCGCGGAGATCGGGAAGACGTCGAAATAGCGCGGGTCCCATTTGGCGGTCAGCCGCTGGATGATGCCGCCCTTCCCCGCCGCGTCCCACCCTTCGAGCAGCACGATCGCGCGACGCTTGTGCACGATATGAGCGACCTGGATGCGCGCGAGCCGCTCCTGCAACGCGGCGAGATCGGCCGAATAGTTGCCGGGGTAAGGGGCGCCGCGTTCGTAGTCGGAAAGGTCGATCGCCATGAATACCGTTCGGCCTGAGCTTGTCGAAGGCCTCCCTTCTCTTCCTACACCTCAGCAAGAACAAGGGAGGGCTTCGACATGCTCAGCCCGAACCGCGCTAAAATGTCCTATTCCGGGGCAACCACCGCCGCGGGAGCCTTCGCCTCCTTCGTACCCGGCCCGTCCACCGTGCGAATGTGGAGTTCGCGCAGCTGCTTGGGCGTGACCTGGCTCGGCGCTCCCATCATCAGGTCCTCGGCCCGCTGGTTCATCGGAAAAAGGATCACTTCGCGGATGTTCGGCTCGTCGGCCAGCAGCATGACGATCCGGTCGATACCCGGCGCGGAGCCGCCGTGCGGCGGCGCGCCGAACTTGAAGGCGTTGATCATGCCGGCAAAGTTCGTGTCGACGTCTTCCTTGCTGTAACCGGCAATCTCGAACGCCTTGTACATGATCTCCGGCCGGTGGTTCCGGATCGCGCCCGAAGACAGCTCCACGCCGTTGCAGACGATGTCATATTGGTAGGCGAGAATGTCCAAAGGATCCTTGGTCTCCAGCGCCTCCAACTCGCCCTGCGGCATCGAAAAGGGATTGTGCGAGAAATCGACCTTCTTCGCTTCCTCGTCATATTCGAACATGGGGAAGTCAACGATCCAGCAGAACTCAAACCTGTTCTGGTCGATCAGGCCGAGCTGCTCGCCGACGCGAGTGCGGGCGGCGCCGGCGAGCTTGGCTGCCTGGGCCTCCTTACCCGCCGCGAAGAAGATGCCGTCATCGGGCCCAAGGCCGAGTCCCGCGACCAGCTTGCGCGTGGCTTCCTCGCCATGGTTCTTGGCGATCGGCCCGCCGAGCTCCCCGCCCTTCTGCGTGATGTAGCCGAGTCCGGCATGGCCTTCCGATCGCGCCCAGTCATTCATGTCGTCGAAGAATTTGCGGCTGTGCCCGGCGGTGTTCGGCGCCGGGATGGCGCGAACGACCGAGCCGCCTTCGACAAGACGCGCAAACAGGCCAAAGCCTGAGCCCTTGAAATGCTCCGACACGTCGCTGATCACGATGGGGTTGCGCAGGTCCGGCTTGTCCGAGCCATATTTCAGCATCGCCTCCCGATATGGAATGCGCGGGAACGGCGCCGCGCTGACCTGGCGGCCGTTCGCGAACTCCTCGAAGACGCCGTGCAGCACCGGCTCGATCGCCGCGAACACATCGTCCTGGGTGACGAAGCTCATTTCGAAATCGAGCTGGTAGAACTCGCCCGGCGAACGGTCGGCCCGTGCGTCCTCGTCGCGGAAGCAGGGGGCGATCTGGAAATAACGGTCGAAGCCGGCCACCATGATCAGCTGCTTGAACATCTGAGGCGCCTGCGGGAGCGCGTAGAATTTGCCCGGATGCACGCGGCTCGGTACCAGATAATCGCGCGCACCCTCCGGGCTCGACGCAGTCAGGATCGGCGTCTGGAACTCGGTAAAGGCCTGATCGATCATCCGCCGTCGAATCGAGCTGATCACGTTCGATCGCAGCACGATGTTCTGGTGGATGCGCTCGCGGCGAAGGTCGAGGAAACGGTAACGAAGGCGGATGTCCTCTGGATAATCGGCCTCGCCAGCCACCGGCAGCGGCAGTTCATGCGCAGCCGACTGCACTGCCACGCCTTTGGCGAAGACCTCGATCTCCCCGGTCGGCAGGTTCGCATTGGTCGTGCCCGCCGCCCTCGCCTTCACCACACCGTCGATGGTGACAACGGATTCGGCACGAAGACCTTCAAGGATCGGCAGCGCGGGTGAATCCACGTCGGCTACCACTTGAGTGATGCCATAATGATCGCGCAGATCAACGAACAGCACGCCGCCATGGTCGCGCTTGCGGTGCACCCAACCCGACAGGCGAACTGTCTCGCCGACATGGGAGGCGCGGAGCGCGCCGCAATTGTGAGTGCGGTAGGCGTGCATGGTCAGCTTTTCCCTCTTCGTCATCCCCGCGAAAGCGGGGACCCAGTTGCCCTGCCGCAGGTAGTAAGGGCTGGGTTCCCGCTTTCGCGGGAATGACGATCAAAACAAAGCCGCGCGCATCTTCATCCGCGCCCATATTGTCAAGGCGCGCGGCCAAGCTATTGCACGCTGATGCAAATCCATCCGCTGATCACGAACAGCGACGACCTCGCCCAGCTCTGCGTCCGCCTCGCCAAGTCCGACTTCGTGGCGGTGGACACCGAGTTCATGCGCGAGAACACCTATTGGCCCGATCTCTGCCTGATCCAGATTGCGGATGAGAATGAAGCGGCGGCGATCGACCCCAAGGCCGAGGGCCTCGACCTGCAGCCTTTGCTCGACCTGCTGGTCGACAATGAGGATGTGCTGAAGGTCTTCCATGCCGGAGGCCAGGATGTGGAGATCGTCTTCAATCTGACCGGCAAGACGCCGCACCCGATTTTCGACACCCAGATCGCCGCCATGGCGCTCGGCCAGGGCGAGCAGATCGGCTATGGCAATCTGGTCGATTGCTGGCTCGGCATCCAGCTCGACAAGGGCGCGCGCTTCACCGACTGGGCTCGCCGCCCGCTCGACCGGCGCCAGATCGACTATGCGATCGGCGACGTGACCCACCTCGTCAAAATCTTTCCCATGATCGTCAAGCGATTGGTCAAGCAGGGCCGCGGCGACTGGCTCGACGAGGAGATGGAGAAGCTCGCCGACCCGGCCAATTACGTCAACGAGCCGGAACTTGCCTGGCAGCGAGTTAAGATTCCCGGCCGCAAGCCCGACGTGCTCGGCCGGCTGAAGGCGCTGGCTGCCTGGCGGGAGCGGGAGGCGCGCGGCAAGAACCTGCCCCGCGGCCGCATCGTCAAGGACGAGACGCTGGCCGATATCGCCGCCCACCCACCCCGTGAGCAGAGCGATCTCGGGCGCGTGCGCGGCCTTTCCGCCAGCTGGGGGGGCAATGACATCGGCGCGCGGCTGATGAAGGCGCTCTCAGAGGCCAAGCCACTCGGCCCAGACGAACTGCCGCGAGAGGAGCGCAAGCCTGGGCTCGGCAAGGAAGGATCGCTTGTCGCGGACCTGCTGAAGCTGCTGCTCAAGATCCGCGCGCGCGAAATCGATGTCGCCCCGCGCCTGCTCGCCCGCACCGATGAGCTGGAGCTGCTCGCCGCGGGCAAGCGTGACGGACTTGCCATCCTCCAGGGCTGGCGCTGCGAACAGTTCGGAAAGGACGCGCTCGACCTGGTCGAAGGCCGTCTCGCCTTCGCCGTCAAGAACGGCAAGCTCAAGATGACGCGCGCGGAGGAATAGGTGACGCCGTAATGCCAGCGAAAGCTGGTATCTCGGCCACGTCACCTGTCGCTGGGGTGAGGTCAGGACGCGAGCCGCGCCTCCAGCCCCATTTCGGCGGCGAGTTGGCGAAGGCGCTTTTCGACCGCGTCGCCATAGAGGTGCCGGTCTTCGCCCGACAGGCTGAGGATCAGCGCCTTGCCTTCGCTGCGCACCGAGGAACGGCGCAGCGGGTCGGCGACGCCGCCGCTGAGACGCTGGCCCAAGCGGATCGCGAGGCCCCAGCGGACCGCCCTCCGCAAATCCTGCTCGCCGGCCAGCCCAGCGAGCTCGCCCAGCGCATTGGCGCCGCCGCCAAAGGCGGTGAACAGCGCTTGGCCGAGTAGCACCCGGCCCCGCGCGTCGATCCCCACCCAGTTCCCGTGCACCCCCGTCTCGAACGCGCGCTCGGCCCGGAACTCGGGATTGGCGCGCCACCCGGTGTCGGCAAGCAGGCAGGCAGCGAGCCTCAGCCTTGCGTCTGTGCCGCCGGGGAAGAGCGGAGCGATCCAGCGGTCGAGCAGCTCGCCATGCTCCGGAAAACGGCCCTGGACGTCCGCCTCTTCGCGGCAGGCGGCGAGGAGCGGGTCTTCGCGGCGAAGCTCGGGCGGCAAGCGGCCGAAGAGTAGGCCCTCTCGAAGTCCATAGGCCGAGACGACGAGGCTGCCGGTGTGCAATTCGCGCACGAGGACCGCCAGCAGCGACGCCGCTTCACCCAGCATCGCGATGCGGGAGCCCGACAGCGACGGGAGCATGCGCAGCTGCTCGCGGCTCGTTTCAAGCACGGTGCGGGCGAGGCGCGGCACGGCGCTGGGCGCCATCACATATTGGTGGATGATCGGAAGCGGATAGGCACTGAGCGCCATGTCCACCCGCGCCAGCGCCCGCCACGACCCGCCGACCAGATAGAGCGGCAGCCCCTTGGCCCGCCTGAGCCAGGGCGCCCGCGCAAGTTGCTCCTTGACCAGCTTTTCGAGCGCACCCCTGGTGCCGCGCACCGGTGCAATTCGCAGCACGCCGAGCGGAAACGAGACTCGGTCCAGCACCTGGCCGCCGGCGACCCGCGACAGTTCCAGGCTGCCGCCACCCAGATCGCCGACGATCCCGTCAGCCTCGGGGATCGCCGCCAATACGCCGAGCGCCGCGGCCTCGGCCTCCTCTTCGCCGGACAGCAACTCGACGTCCAAGCCAAGCTTCGCAGCCCGGTCGAGCAGTTCGCCGCCGTTGGAGGCGTCGCGGACCGCGGCAGTGGCGACGGTGCGAAGTTGCTTCACGCCCATGACCTCGGCGAGCCGGCTGAAGCGGGCGAGCGCGCGCACCGCCGCCTCGATCGACGAGTCCGGAATACGGCCGGTGGCGTCGAGGCTGCGGCCGAGGCCCGCCATTACCTTTTCGTTGAACAGCGTAGCAGGCACGCGCGTCGGGCCGCCATAGACCACGAGGCGGATCGAGTTCGACCCGATGTCGATGATCGCCTGCCGCTCCATCACACCGGTTCCAGCCGCGACGTCCGGATACTCCAGAAGATCGGCTTCGCTCACCTGCGCCGCCTGACGCTCAGCTTCGGCACGGCATCGCTGTTCGCGAGCGACTTGCCGCGGCCCGAGAGGGAGGGGTTGGTCATGAAATAGCGGTGCAGGTTAAATGGCCGCTCGCCGGGTGCTTCGCGAACATAGGAGCCGTCGGCATGCAGCTCCCAGCTTTGTTCATTGTCGATGAGGTTGGCGACCAGCACCTGATCGACGATCTGGTCGTGCACCGTCGGGTTGGAGATAGGCAGCATATATTCGACCCGCCGGTCGAAATTGCGCGGCATCCAGTCGGCCGAGGAGATGAAGACTTTTGCCTTGTCGTTGGGCAGGTCGCCGCCATTGCCGAAGGCGAAAATGCGGCTGTGCTCGAGAAAGCGGCCAACGATCGACTTGACGCGGATATTCTCGGATAAGACCGGCACGCCAGGCCGCAGGCAGCAAATGCCGCGAATGATTAGGTCGACGGGTACGCCCGCCTGGCTCGCCTCGTACAGCTTCTCGATCATCGCCGGGTCGACCAACGAGTTCATCTTGGCCCATATGCCTGAGGGCCGGCCGGCGCGAGCGTGCGCGATCTCTGCCTCGATCAGCTCGGACAGGCGGTCGCGCATGTCGAGCGGCGACATGGTGAGCAGTTCCAGCTGCGCCGGCTCGACATAGCCCGTGATGTAATTGAACAGCTGCGCGGCATCGCGCCCCGCGCGCGGATCGGCGGTGAAGAAGCTGATATCGGTGTAGATGCGCGCGGTGATCGGGTGGTAGTTGCCGGTGCCGAAGTGGCAATAGGTGCGGTAGCCCTCCCCTTCGCGCCGCACGACCATCGAGACCTTGGCATGGGTCTTCCACTCGATAAACCCGTAGACGACCTGCACGCCGGCACGCTCCAGAGCGGAGGCCCAGAGCAGATTCTGCTCCTCATCGAACCGCGCCTTGAGCTCGACAACCGCAGTGACCGACTTGCCCGCCTCGGCGGCGGCAATCAGCGCCTGGATGACGGCGGACTGCTTGCCGGCGCGGTAGAGCGTCTGCTTGATCGCGACCACGTCCGGGTCGGCAGCCGCCTGCTGCAGGAAAGCGAGCACAACGTCGAACGTCTCATAAGGGTGGTGGACGACGATGTCTTTGGCCTTGATGGCGGCGAAGCAGTCGCCGCCATATTCACGGATGCGCTCCGGGAAGCGCGGCGAATAGGGGTCCCATTTCAGGTCTGGCCGATCCTCCTCGACCAGCGCTTCCAGGTCGCCGATGCCGAGCAGTCCGCCGGTAACGGTGACGATCGCGTCGGCACCGGCCAGTTCGCTGCGCACCTGTCGCTCCAGCGCTTCGGGGATACCCTCTTCCAGTTCGAGCCGGATGACGCGGCCGCGGCGGCGGCGCTTGATCGCGCTGCGGAAGTAGCGGACCAGGTCTTCCGCTTCCTCCTCGATTTCGATGTCGCTGTCGCGGATGATCCGGAAGGCGCCGGAGCCCTTCACCTCATAGCCGGGGAAAAGCAGCCCGGTAAAGCAACGCAGCACCGATTCGATTGCGATGAAGCAGGCCCTCTCGCCCGGGATGCGGATGAAGGGCGGCAGGCTGGGCGGGATCATCACGAGCTCGCGGATCGCCTCGCCATCCGACAGCCGCACCAGATCGAAGATGAGGCTCAAGCCCTTATTGGGGATAAAGGGAAACGGGTGCGCCGGGTCGAGCGCCTGAGGCGTGATGATCGGGAAGATATGCTCGCGAAAATGGCCCTCCAGCCAGACGCGCGAGTCAAGCGGCAGCGCGTCCTCGCGGACGACGTGGATGCCAGCCTCGGCGAGTGCCGCCTGAAGATCGGCCCAGACCCGGTCCTGGCTCTCCATCAGGCTCTCCGCCTCGCGCGTGACGGCGGCGAGCTGCTGAGAGACGGTGAGGCCGTCGGGCGACCGCTCCTCGACCGACTGCAACTGTTGCCCCTTCAGGCCCGCAACACGGACCATGAAGAATTCGTCGAGATTATTGCCCGAGATCGACAGGAAACGCAGCCGCTCCAATAGCGGGTGGTTGCGGTTGCACGCTTCTTCCAGCACCCGCCGGTTGAAGGCGAGCCAGCTCAGCTCGCGGTTGAAATAGCGCTGCCCGTCGCTCGGGGACGCCTCCTCCCGCAGGATCGGTTCAGGGCGCATCAAAACAAATCCTCCTGTCTGGCCCCGAAGGTATCGCGCGCCAGCTTTACAGATAAGCGAACCCGCTTGGCGAGCGCCGCTTCGTCGAGCGCATCCACCGCCTGAATGATCCCGACATGCGTCCGCTCGATCCGCGGCGCCAGCCAGGGGACCAACCCGGGCGGCACCTGCAGGTTGCGCTGAAGCAGCAGTTTCTCGATCAGCCCGGCTGTAAGGCTGTCGTCCGGATCGCCGAGCGCGATTACGGGAGTGGCGGAGAGCCGGGTCCGGAGATCGGGCAACCTGACCTTCCAGGCGGGCGGCGCCTCATCGGCGACGATCAATAAGGGCCGATGCGTTTCCTGCGCGGCGTTCCAGGCATGGAACAGTTCCTCCTCGGGCTTGCGGTCGGCATCGTCGATCACCCGCCCACCCGACTTCTTCGCGAACAGCCGGCCAAGCAAGCTGCGGCCCGACTTGCGCGGACCTGTCAGGATGGTCGCCATGACCGGCCAGGTGCCCCAATGCTCCAGGTGCCGGACGGCGCGCGCGTTGCTGTCGGAGACGATGAAATCTTCCTGACGCTCGTCGGCCGGCCAACCGAGCGGCAAGGCGATCTGGTTCATTTGCGGGCGGGCGTGCCGCTGGGGCTCGGTATTGGCGCTGGAGCAGCCGCAGGGGCGGCTCCGCCACGGCGGATGCGGAGCGTGCCCAGCCCCTGCTGGACCTGGAACCCACGCGCGCTCAGTGCCGAGGCCAGCGCGCCGATATCGCCTTCGTAAGTCACCCGCATGACCGACACGCCGCCCAGTGCCAGGCTCGCTGTCTGGGCGGAGCGGACACCCGGGATGCCGCGCAGCACCGCCTCGCCGGCGTTGACGGAGCCGACATCCGGGGTGTCGTATTGGATGTTGAAGCTGGAGAGGCCCGCCGTCGGCTGATCGGACTCGATCGTCGCCGTCTCTTCGGGAATGCCCTCTTCCAGCTCCTCCAACTCCTCTTCGGTCGCTTCGGGTTCGACGATCAGCGACGGATCGGGAACAAGGCGGCCTTCCTGCAGCGCGCGGACGAACAGCGCGTCCATGCGCCTTACACCCTCGTCCATCAGCTTCGGCAGGCCATCGGCCGCGCCAACGCGCAGCACAAAGCCGCCGAGATACTCCCGGTCCGGTCCGTGGAAAGCGGAGAAGCGCCCGATCACCGGCCCGCCCGGCCATTGCCGCTCGATCTGCACCTGAGGGATCAGCACATCGGCGGCCCCATAGCCATCGATCAGCAGCCGCCACCAGGTCCGGCCCGGACGCCAGGTCTGCGCCGGTGTCAGCATCAGGGAATCGACGCCGGTGCCGGTCGGCCGCACATAATCGACCGGGCTGTTACCGGTGCGGAAGCGCGCCCAGGCCTTTTGCCATTCGGTGCGCGTCTCGAAGGATTGCGGCGTGCCGCCGGACCATTGCACCGGGATCACGAGCATCGGCGCCGATCTCAGCAGATTGCCGGAGGTGCCCAGGATCGAACCGGCCCGCGCACGGTCAAACAGCACGCCCAATCGCGCGATGTAGCGGCGGGGGCCGATCTGCTCGTCTTCCACGATGATGCCGGCAACGATCGCGTCGAGCGCCGAGTCGGAGAGACCCGGCCCTCTCGCCCCGCCATGGGTGCGCGCCCAGAGCGCGTCCCAGCCTTTGCGCTGCGCCGCCCGCCAGCCCGCCAGCCGCGCGGCATCGGCGTTGGGCCCATAAGCGTCGACCTCGATGCCTGATACCTCGAAGCTCGAGGAGCTGTCGATCGGAGGCACGCCGCGCTCGCCGCCCTCGATCTGGGCGCGCAGCATCGCCGCGAGGCCAAGCGCCATCGCGAAGATCAGGACGAGCGGCAGGGGCACGGAAAAACGGTGAAGCGCGATCACGGAGGCCCTTCTGGCGTGTCCCCGGTGGAAATCCAAGCATGTTGTGGCTAGGCGGGCACGATGAGCGAGGGCCAATCCTACACCTATGCCCAGGCGGGCGTGTCGATCGCTGCGGGCAATGCGCTGGTGAAGGCGATCGGGCCGCTTGCCAAGTCCACCCGCCGCCCGGGCGCCGATGCTGAACTCGGCGGCTTCGGCGGCTTCTTCGACTTGAAGGCGGCAGGCTATAGCGATCCACTGCTGGTGGCCGCGAACGACGGGGTCGGCACCAAGCTGAAGCTTGCGATCGAACATGACCGGCACGACGGCGTCGGCATCGACCTCGTCGCCATGTGCGCGAACGACCTGATCGTGCAGGGTGCCGAGCCCCTGTTCTTCCTCGACTATTACGCCACCGGCAAGCTGGAGAGCGGCGTTGCCGAGCGGGTCATTGCCGGCATCGCGGAAGGCTGCCGCCAGGCCGGCTGCGCGCTGATCGGCGGCGAGACGGCCGAGATGCCGGGCATGTATGCCGATGGCGATTACGACCTCGCCGGCTTTTGCGTCGGCGCAGTGGAGCGCGACCAGGCGCTGACCGGCAACCAGGTGAAGGCCGGATACATGATCCTGGGCCTCGCTTCGTCGGGCGTGCATTCGAACGGCTATTCGCTGGTGCGCCGTCTCGCGGCCGACAAGGAGTGGAAACTTAATCGCCCTGCCCTGTTCGATCAGGACGTGATCCTGGTCGACGCGTTGATGGCGCCGACCCGTATCTATGTGAAATCGCTGCTGCCGCTTGTCCGCGAGGGCAGGATCGCCGCGCTCGCGCATATCACCGGCGGCGGACTGCTCGAGAATGTGCCGCGCGTGCTGCCCGAAGGCTTGCACGCCCGCATCGATGCCGACGCCTGGCCGCAGCCAAGGCTCATGGCATTCCTGCAAGCCCAGGGCGCGATCGAGCCGGCCGAGATGGCGCGGACCTTCAATTGCGGCGTCGGCATGATCGCTGTGGTGGCGCCGGAGCAGGAGCAAGCGGTTAAGGCAGCGCTCGAAGCAGCGGGCGAGACGGTGTTCGTGATCGGTCGCGTCGAACCGGGTCAGCGCGGCTGCACCGTCACCGGTTCCGACGAAACCTGGAGCGCACGCCAGGCTTGGGAGGCCATGCACCTTGGCTAGCCTCTCAAGCCGTCATCCCCGCGAAAGCGGGGACCCAGCTTTTTCTTCTCGGCCCCGAGTCGTCTGGGTTCCCGCTTTCGCGGGAATGACGAAGACGAAGTGAGCACGGGAACGAAGGCCCGCGTCGCCGTCCTGATCTCCGGGCGCGGCTCGAACATGGCCGCGCTGCTCTACGCCTCGCGGCTGACGGACTGTCCTTATGAGATCGTGCTGGTCGCCAGCGACAAGGGTCACGCCGCTGGGTTGAAGCTCGCCGAAGCGGAAGCGGTGCCGATTTTTGCGGCGCCGGCCGGTCTGAAGAAGGCGGAGCTGTTCGCGGCGCTAGACCAGGCCCTTCGCTCATCCGGTGCGGAGTTCGTCGCGCTGGCGGGTTTCATGCGCATTCTGCCCCCGGACTTCGTCGCCGCCTGGGAGGGGCGGATCGTCAACATCCATCCGTCTTTGCTGCCCAGATATAAGGGCCTCGATACCCATAAGCGGGCGCTCGAAGCCAAGGACCTGATCGCCGGCTGTTCGGTGCATGTCGTCACGCCCGAGCTGGATGACGGACCCATACTGGGTCAGGTTGAGGTTGCCGTGCTGCCGGGCGATACGCCGGACAGCCTCGCCGCCCGCGTGCTGATCGCCGAGCACCAGCTCTATCCGCGCGCTTTGGCTGACTTGGTGATGCGCGACAGGACGCCGGAAGCCTTGCTCCAGCGGGTGCGGGAACTGGCGATGGCACTCCCCGGCGCAGAAGAAGCAGTCTCCCACGGCATGTCCTGCTTCCGCGTCCAGGGTGGCAAGATGTTCTGCTATTTCACCGAGGACCATCACGGTGACGGCATCATCGCGATCATCGCCAAGACGAGCGGACCCGACGAGCAGGCCCAGCTGATCGATCAAGACCCCGACGCTTATTACCGTCCCGCCTATTTCGGCCCGAGCGGCTGGATCGGCATGCGGCTGGAGGGTGCCGTGGATTGGGAGCGCGTCGGGGACCGCATCGCCAGCAGCTGGTCGCTGATCGCACCCCGCAAGCTGGCGATGCTGAGGGAGTTCTAGCCCCCATCCGTCATCCCGAACTTGGTTCGGGATAAGCGTTCAGCTCGCTCAAGGGGGGTAATCTCCCCTTCCAACTTGGAGCTCGCCCTAACCCTCGTCCTGAACCAAGTTCTCGATGACGAGAACTGCTGGTAAATGAATACCCGTCAGGAAACCCCATGTTTGCTTGACTTTTCGCCTCCTCCGCCGCAAATGCCGCCGCGTCAGCGCCGCCCCTGATCGGGCGGCGCAGTTCGTTTCAACGTCGGAGGGCAGCCATGAAGGCGCTCATGAAGACGACCAAGTCGGCGACGCCGGCGACGGTCGAGAAGAAATGGCATCTGATCGATGCCGACGGGCTGGTGGTTGGGCGTCTCGCCTCCATTATCGCCAACATCCTGCGCGGCAAGCACAAGCCGAGCTTCACGCCGCATATCGACTGCGGTGACAATGTCATCGTGATCAATGCGGACAAGGTGAAGTTCACCGGCAAGAAGCTGAAGGACAAGATCTACTACAAGCACACCGGCTATCCGGGTGGCTTGAAGGAGACTCCGGCTGGCAAGATTCTCGAGGGTCGCTTTCCCGAGCGCGTGCTCGAAAAGGCCGTGGAGCGCATGATCCCGCGCGGCCCGCTTGGCCGCCAGCAAATGCGCAACCTACGCCTCTTCGCCGGTCCGAACCACGACCATGAGGCGCAGAACCCCGAGGTGCTCGATGTCGCCTCGATGAACCGCAAGAACAAGGTGGGCGCATAATGTCCGATACGCGTCAGTCCCTCGCCGACCTCGGCAACCTCACCCAGGGCGTGGCCCCCGTCGCCACCGGCGGCGACACGGCTCCTGCGGCTCCCCAGCAGAACCAGATCCAGGCGGTGCTGCGCGAGCAGCAGCTCGACAAGTACGGCCGCGCCTATGCGACCGGCCGCCGCAAGGACGCCGTTGCGCGCGTCTGGATCAAGCCGGGCAGCGGCAAGATCGTGATCAACGGCCGCGACCAGACCGTCTATTTCGCGCGTCCGACGCTGCGCCTGATCATCAACCAGGTGTTCGACATCACGGAACGCCGCGAGCAATATGACGTGATCGCGACCGTGAAGGGCGGCGGCCTTTCCGGCCAGGCTGGTGCGGTCCGCCATGGCATCTCGACTGCGCTGACCCGCTTCGAGCCGGCCCTGCGCACCACGGTCAAGAAGGCTGGCTTCCTGACCCGCGACCCGCGCGTCGTGGAGCGCAAGAAGTACGGCCGCGCCAAGGCGCGCCGCAGCTTCCAGTTCTCAAAGCGCTAAGATCCACGGCCGAAGAACAAGAAGGACGGTCCCGCAAGGGACCGCCTTTTTTTGCGTACCAATCGTTCTTCAAGCATCGTCGCCCCGTGTTTGACACGGAGCTTGGCTCTCTCTTCATCCGTAGCATCTGGAAAGGCTCCGGTTGACCGACCGAAGACATCTGACCGCTCATCAGCAGGTGGAATGCAAGACTGCTCTCACCGCACGCGAGGTACGGATCTCGCCATAGAGCGCCACAGCGGCCTTGGTTTCGAGAACGTGCACCTCGACCCCCGCTGGGACAGATAGTCGATGGTTTCCGGCGGTGTCTGGAGGACGAGGTGCATGCCCCTGCTGAGGATCACGACCTCGCTGCCGTTGTCGATCAGCTCCTGCACGTCCGTGACCTGGACGCCGGGCACATGCCGCGTCCCCGTCTCACGCCAGTCCCACTAGCGCCCTCCCCCAGGGAAGAGCTTGTAATCCTTGCCGGCAGGCAGCCCCTCGACTTCGATCCGCCCCCAGGAAAGGTTGGTTATCGCCGGAGACGTCGCTTCAAGCATGGGCCGGCTCCAATCAGCTGCCGCGCTCGCCTAAAGAAAAACGGCGCCGGATTGCTCCGGCGCCGTTTTTGGTGATCAGGCGCCTTGCGGTGCCGGATCGGTGAATGGACCAGGCTTATTGGGCTTGGTCTTCGGGATCGACGTGCCGGCAGCCGCAATCGGCGACACGCCGCCCTTGTTCTTGTCCTCGCGGCCAATGTCTTCGCCCTTGATCGCCCGCTTGGCCTCCTCGCCCGAAAGCGTCTCATATTCGAGCAGGGCTTCGGCGAGGCGATGGAGCTCGTCGAGATTATCGGTCAGCACCGCGCGCGCGGTCGCTTCGGCTTCCTCGATGATCCGGCGGACTTCCTGGTCGATCAGGCGCGCTGTCTCCTCGGACACGTTCTGCGACCGCGCAACCGAGTGGCCAAGGAACACCTCGTCCTGATTGTCCCGGTAGCGGAGCCAGCCGAGCTTTTCGCTCATGCCATATTCCATGACCATCGCACGGGCCATGTCGGTGGCCTGCTGGATGTCGTTGGACGCGCCGGTGTTGAGCTCGTCCTTGCCGTAGATGAGCTGCTCGGCGATGCGGCCGCCGAAACAGAGCGCGAGCCGCGCCTTCATCTGCTTCATGGACATGGAGTAACGGTCGCGCTCCGGCAGGTTCCAGGTGACGCCCAGCGCACGGCCGCGCGGAATAATCGTGACCTTGTGCAGCGGATCGCAGCCGGGCACGTGCAGCGAGACGAGCGCGTGGCCCGCTTCGTGGTACGCAGTCGCCTTCTTCTCGTCCTCGGTCATGACCATGGACTTGCGCTCGGCGCCCATCATGACCTTGTCCTTGGCCTCCTCGAAATCCTTCATCGAGACGAGGCGCTTGCCCTTGCGAGCGGCGAGCAACGCCGCTTCGTTGGCCAGATTGGCGAGGTCGGCACCCGAAAAGCCGGGGGTACCGCGCGCGATGGTGCGCGGATCCACATCGGGAGCGAGCGGCAGCTTCTTGGTGTGAACGGCGAGGATCTTCTCGCGCCCTTCAATGTCCGGGCGCGGCACCACGACCTGGCGGTCAAAGCGGCCGGGGCGCAGCAGCGCGGGATCGAGCACGTCCGGCCGATTGGTCGCGGCGACGATGATGATGCCTTCGTTGGCCTCGAAGCCGTCCATTTCGACGAGCAGCTGGTTCAGCGTCTGCTCGCGCTCGTCATTGCCGTTGCCGAGGCCGGCACCACGATGCCGCCCAACCGCATCGATCTCGTCGATGAAGACGATGCAGGGGGCGTTTTTCTTCGCCTGTTCGAACATGTCGCGGACGCGTGACGCGCCGACGCCGACAAACATTTCTACGAAGTCGGAACCGGAGATCGTAAAAAAGGGCACGCCCGCCTCGCCGGCGATGGCACGAGCGAGCAGGGTCTTGCCGGTCCCGGGCGAGCCGACCAGCAGCGCGCCCTTCGGGATCTTACCGCCGAGCCGCGCGAACTTGGTCGGATCCTTCAGGAAATCGACGATCTCCTGCAGTTCCTCGCGCGCCTCGTCGATGCCGGCGACATCGTCGAACGTCACCTTGCCGTGCTTCTCGGTCAGCATCTTGGCCTTGGACTTACCAAAGCCCATCGCGCCCGAGCCAGCATTCTTCTGCATCTGGCGGATGACGAAAAAGGCGACGCCCAGGATCAGCAGGAAGGGCAGCGACTGGTAGAGCAGGATCATCCAGAAGCTCGGCTCTTCCTTGGCCTGAGCGGAAAATTTCACGCCCTTGGAGATCAGGCGGTCGATCAGCCGGGGATCGTCCGGCGCCTGGGTGCGGAAGGTCGAATCGTTGGTGAAGCTGCCGCTGACGATATTGTCGGCGATCGCGACTTCCTTGACCTGTCCTTCATCGACCCGCTGCAGGAACTCCGAATAGGGAATGCCCTCGCCGCCGACGGTGCGCGTCTTCGAATCGAACATCGACACGAACAGCACCAATGCGAGCACCACCCCGAGCCAGATCAACAGGCTCTTCATCCAGGGATTGGGGGCGTTCGGATCCTTCTTGTCGTTCATCGCGCTCGAATCTTTCGGGAATGGGCCCGCTCAACATAGGTGCGGAGGTGTTAACCGACAATGGCGGGGGGCCGAGCCGTGCGCGCGTTAAGCCGCTTCGTCCGAAATGGATCAGGTCCTGCTTGCCCGCCAATGTCCGAACCGCTGATCTCTGAGCTGGAAACGGGGGGATGATCGATGCTTCGAACCTTGCTGATTGCCGGGATGGTGATGACGCTGCCGGCGTGCACATGGCTGGGCGCCCGTGCTCGGATCAACCCCAGCAGCATCGCTTATTATCCCGGCACCGCCTGGGACTCGAACGCGGATAAGGCCTCCATTGATGCAGCCCCTTCTCCTACAAGAGTCGAAGCGGGCAGGGACGGCAGGAGAGTGCTCCGGACGCCGTGCATCCTCACCGGCGGCGTGTACGACAGCAAGCAAGGAGCCATCGACCTCGACTGCTTTGCCTTCCCCGACGACCGCACCCGACCTGCCTATGATCTGGCCAGCGGCTTCGACGCGCTAAAGGAAACCGACGCTGACAAGAAAGCGGCCATGCTCGATCGCGCGCGGTTCGACCGCAACCGGCTCGCGGCCGTGTTGCTGAAGCATGCCGACGATGCCTGCAAGATCGAGAAGGGCCGCCTGGTGGCGGTGCAATCCAGCAGCAATTTCCTGCTGAGCTTTCTGACCCAGAGTTTCTCGGGAGCGTCGACCATCGTCGGTGGTGATCGGGCGAAGTCGATCTTGTCGGGCTTGGCCACGCTCAGCGCCGGAACCCAGGACAATGTGAACGCGACCTTCTATCGCAACCAGCTGACGACCGCGATCGGGCGGTCAATCGACCAGGAACGGTCGCGGCTACTCGAGGGAATCAACTCCTCCCGCACACAAAGCATCGACGCGCATAGCGTGGACGAGATGATCATGGCAGTGAATCGCTACCATCACGCATGCTCCTTCGAGCACGGGTTGCAGGTCCTGATCGACGCCGCCACCGACGCGAAAGGCGCCACTTCGGCGCTGGAGAGCCGGTCGCGCGACC
The DNA here is from genome assembly GCF_035944535.1 of Sphingomonas sp. Classification (GTDB taxonomy): domain Bacteria; phylum Pseudomonadota; class Alphaproteobacteria; order Sphingomonadales; family Sphingomonadaceae; genus Sphingomonas_B. The sequence continues at coordinate 31,935 of NZ_DASZBC010000011.1, read as the reverse complement.
GTGCCATCGAGGAGCTTCGGGAACGGAGGCGTGATCTGCTGGCCTTACGCAAGCAGATCACGGGAACGTCAGAGAGCGACGAATCGCGCCGCGCCGAGATCCTCGAAGACATCAAGGAAGTGGACGACAAGCTGCAGGGCCTGGCGCTTGCCAGGGCCGACAAGCTGCTCACCGAACCCAGCGCGGGGGACACGAGCGAAGTGCACCCGCCGGCGAACGATGTGGCCGAAGACGAGGCCGATGCGGCCGGAGCAGTCGAGGCTGAAGCTGAGGCGAAGAATAAAAACAAGAACAAGAAGCCCAAGTGATCACCGTCTCACCGTCTCAGTCCTTCGCGGAAGCACGGCGGGGCGGCGCGCGGTTGAAGGTCCAGCGGCGGCCAGGGGTGGCTTTGACGGTGCCAAGGGTGGCGGTGCGGCCCTCGTGCAGCGCGGCGGTGAGGCGCGCGAGTTCGGGGCCGCGCGGCTCCTCGCCGAAGCGGGCGAAGATGCGGCGCATCAGGCGGCGGAGCAACTCGGGCGGGAGGCCGGTGGGGTCGAGGCTGAGGCTCTCCTCTCCTGCTTCAGCCCCCATCCGCTCCGCCCCCAGCCGGTCAATGGCCCATTCGAGCGCGGCTTCGGCCTCCGCCAGATGCGCCGCGCTGCGCGCCAGCCGCGCCGGATCGAGCCAGGGCGTCGCCGCCAGCAGCGCCCGCGCGGCGGTGCGGTCATAGCGTGGATCGGTGTTGGAGGGATCGCGGACGGGGGTAAGGCCCGCCGCGGCGACGATCGCCTCCAGCTCCGCCTTGCGATAGCCGAGCAGCGGCCGCACCAGCGTTACGCCCCCGCCCAGCGCCCGCTCCGCCCGGATGCCGGCCAGCCCCGCCAGCCCCGCCCCGCGCGCCAGCCGCATCAGCAACGTCTCGGCCTGATCGTCGGCATGATGCCCGGTGGCGAGATGCGTCAGCCCGTGCGCCCGGCACCATTCTCCGAGCGCCGCATATCGCGCTTCCCGCGCCTGCGCCTGGCCGGTGCCGGGCGGGAGCGAGAGGGTGAGGATATCGTGCGCAATGCCGCGCGCCGCGCAGATGGCGGCGACGTGCTCCGCCTCGGCACGGGATTCGGGGCGGAGGCCGTGATCGACGGTCGCGGCGCGGACGTAGCTCTCCGCTGGGACGAGCAGGAGGAGCGCGAGCGAGTCAGGTCCGCCCGATACGGCTAGCAAGTCGGCGCGAAACCCAGAAGAGCTAGGATTTGGGCTCATGATTATATCGGGCTCTGCTTCATGTGGAGCAAGCAAGCCGCATCAGGCAGCGGACGTAAGATTGGCCGACTTCCGGCGCGGAATGCTGACTTGAAGCGAACGCAGAACAAGGTAGAAGTTAGCTAACGACGTTGCGCTCAGGGGGAGCAACATGTCAGTTCGACACCCGTGCGATTGTGCGCGGAAACTGCCCACTATTTGCTCTCGGCTCCCGTGATGGCAATTCATGTAGTCAGACAGGGCGAGTGTGTATCGTCAATCGCAGCTTCCCTGTACATGCGCTGGCAGAAGATTTGGGAACATGGCTTCAATGCCAACCTAAAGCGGAAGAGGGTCACGCCTAACATTTTGATGCCTGGCGACCCACTATACATCCCCGACAAGGTTACAAGAAGCGAAGAATGCCAAACTGGAAGACTGCATCCCTTTAAAGTTCCAGGTAGAGCTAAAATTGTAGTAGTTCTTAAGGACTCGTCTGGCAATCCTCTGCGTGATATCGATTACACCTTCGTGGTGGATGGCTGTTCAAGAGCCCCGATAGGACAGACGCAAATGGTCGCGCAAGAACTTGGGCCCACCCCGACGCGCGCCTTGCTGTTTTAAAGCTGCCGTGGGGGGATGTGGATGTAAATATTGGATCCCTCGACCCGGCGAATACCATGACGGGAATTCAAAACAGGCTAGCAAACCTCGGATATGAGGTTGGGTTTGCGGATGGAATATTCGGGCCCAAGACACGCGCAGCCTTGATCAATTTCCTGTTAGACCGTGGGAAGCTTGAGCTTTTCGGCGATGGCGCGGTTGGGCCGGACTTAATCAGCTTTCTGAGGACCGAGCACGACTGGCACCGACTGAGTGGAGAACCTGAGCGCCCAGACCCCAGTAGAGCAGAGCCTGATTACAGTCGCATTCCGGGAGTTTGCGACCTACCATTGCCCGATGAGGACATTTTACCGCATGTTCCAGGCGAAGAATGACTCCCGGTAATACGTCCGCCTCGGTCCTAAGCACACCGACTGCTGCTCCTGCAGCTTTGGTTCACGGAAATGACGTGCCCATTAGTTGCACGATCACTGTCGCAGATCGCCTCGAGATCAGAGTAGTAGACTTAGTGACCGGGAGAGCTGTTCCCCATGCTTATGTGCGCAAATGCCGCATAAATGGGGTAGTGGTCGCACACCTTGTCGACGGTTCTCCGAACCCCATGCAGCCGCCCCCCTATGCCGCTCCATTATCAGATGATGAGAAGGTTCAGGTGGCGAAAGATCGGCTTCTTTCACGGCAAAAGATTACAGAAAAGGACAAACGGAGGAAGGCGTTCGGCGCCGCTCGCAGCAGAGCAAAAGCCCGATCAAAATGGGTAGAATGGGCGCGAGCGCTTCTTGTTGCCATGAAAAGGTTGCCGCCAGAGGCTTCGCTGGATGAAGCTGAAGTTGATTTGGAAAAGCTGCGAGCGGCAGCATGCGGGGAAGAGGGTGACGAAACTAAGCTGCTTATGCGAGAGGCAGAACGCCGAGGCTTGAAGTCCGATGAGAGCGGAGTGTTTCATTTCTCCACAACGTTTCTTAATCTGGAGAGCATAGATGTGGATTTTGAGCTACTACATCTCAAGTTTTCTTACCCTTACCCGGATCGAGAATACTCGATAGGCATACCCGTCTTAGACCGAAGCTTAGTTCATAGTCGGGATATACCAGGATCAAGAGAAGCGGTCTCCGCTTGGTCGGTAGTATTCAATAGTGGAGCGAATTATCCGTTAAACAACTTCATTTCTGGCTTCCAGGTTCCCGTGAGTGAAGTAGTCTCTTTTAGACAGTCTCGTAGGATTACTCGTCGCATTCTCGCATTAGTCTGGTGTCAACCAACGTGGTTTGAACCCAAAGGCGCCGATAAATATCAACCATTAGCGAAGTATTTTCTCGCAGACGGAGATTACCCAGTGGCCCCCGGCGCCGCTCTCAACAGCCAGGGTGGTCCGACATTGCTCGTCCCGACCCGGGTTTCATCTGGCCTCTCGGCCTTGAGATACGGAGAGTTTGGAAGAAATGGTCGGAGCGGGACGTTCGACCTGCCCGTGCTCCGCTTTCAGCGTTTAGGAACGGATCAGTTGATCCTATGGAAGCCGCTGAGCACTCAGATCGTGGGTGATCAGGCATTCTGCCGAGCACAGGCTGCCTCTCTCTCAACGGCCGCGCCCGAGGGAACCCGATACACCGTTCGCCGACATAGTAATCAGCAGTTTCAGGTTTTCAGAGGTGAGGTCGTTGACGCGGAGGCGACCCTTTCCAAACACCGTAAGCAAGGCTGTCCGGGGAGCGGAGAAGCACGCCTCACGTGGGGATCTATCTACTGGGAAGAGAATGAGGCCGGGAACCCGTTGGCGAGGTGGACCGAGTGGTATTATATGGAGCCTCCAGAGAGGAAGAACTGGCCTACAACAGCAACGGAAGCTCAAATTAGACAAAGATCTAGGCGAAGAATGCATGGCGGCATTGATGTAGCAGGATACGAGGGCGATCCTGTCTTCGCCATGTGCGGGGGAGAACTAAAGAAGTTCGGTGGTGAGTTCCAGAAGCGAGAACTTCGCCCGTGGCGTGTAGAAGTTTCTAAAGTAATCTACCTCCACGCGCAAACGAACATAGGAAGTATAAGCTGCGATAGCTCTCCGTTCAAGAATCCTGTGAAAGCCGGAGACCTTATCGCGCTAGTAGGCAGACAAGGGTTTCACGATAGCAATTCAAGCAACTGGGCTAACCCTACTCATTGTCATATAGAAATCTTTAACGAGCGAGGCTTGAAGGATATGGACCCCGGCTTGGTGGCCAGTCACGCCTCCTTTTTTCCGCGCAATAATACTCCAAAGCTTCTTCCCTGCGCCGCACGTTATGGGGGAGCCGTCAATTCTGAAGTAGTCCGATGCCGCTATCTCTCCTTTGGCGTATCGCAGCCGTATCAACAATGCTGGGCCTATAACGAGATCGATAAAAGGTGCCCGAACCGAATGGTTCTCTACGACCGTCAGGATCACAAGACTCGTTCGGCTTCGGATACGGCCTGAGATGCTTAGGTTACACTCAAAGCAACTCTCTTCGCTGACACCGAGAAGCGGGTCCACCATCGAACCCTGCAAGGTAACATGGATCGGGATATCGCTTAGTGACGAGGACGGCTACCCCGTACCAGGAGTCGCCTGGGAAGTTCGGGCGCCAGACGGATCGCTCCATACAGGCCACACGGATCCGGCCGGCCGCGGTTTCGTGCATGGAATTCCTGCAGGGCTATGTGAGGTGAGTTTTCCAGACTTCGACGCATGCTACTGGTCCAAGGCAGAGTAACGTCACTGCGTTTGGATTGAACCGATTAGGTGAAAACGCCTTGAAATCGTCACGCTGATCCGGTAAATGCCTACACCCTGAGAGTCGTGTGGTCGGTCGGCGTTTGCCGTGCCGCCTTTTCTTTTGGAGGGTTGCATGGCGGGGGAGCCCAAGCGAATCATTGCGAACAAGGGACGGCGGATGCAGGTGCAGGCGCCGCCGGGGCGGAAGCTGTTCGACGACACGACGAAGAAGGCATTTCTTCATCATCTCGCAGAGAGGTGTAAGGCCTCAGCGTCCTGGAATACGCGGTCACTACGCTGCCTCTCGCCACCAGTGTGCGCTTTTGCTTGCGGGCTTTGCGGCTCGGCGGGATGCTTAGCTCTTCTCGCGATCGAACGGGTTCTTCGGTGCGCGCATGGTCAGGCGGACCGGGACCGCGCCGAAGCCCAAGTCGCGGCGGATGCCGTTGACGAGGTAGCGGCGATAGCTTTCCGGCAGCAGGTCGACGCGCGTGCCGAACAGGATAAAGCCGGGCGGCCGCGTTTTGGCCTGAGTGATGTAGCGCGGCTTGATCCGCTTGCCGCCGGGCGCGGGCGGCGGGTTTTTCTCCAGCGCGTTTTCGAACCAGCGGTTGAGCTCGCCCGTCGGCACGCGGCGCGACCAGGCCTCGCGCGTTTCGAACGCCACCTTGAGCAGCGTGTCGACGCCCTTGCCGGTCGCCGCGGAGACGGTGAGGACCGGCAGGCCCTTCACCTGGCTTAGCCCCTCTTCCAGCGCCGCCTTGACGCCATTGAACAGCGAGGACGCGTTTTCGGCCACGTCCCATTTGTTGAGCGCGATCATCAGCGCGCGGCCTTCCTGTAGAACGGCGTCGGCGATGCGGAGGTCCTGCGCCTCCAGCCCCCGCGTCGCGTCGAGCAGCAGCACCACGACTTCGGCGAAATCGACCGCGCGCCTGGCGTCCGCCACCGACAGCTTTTCAAGCTTGTCCTGCACGTTCGCCCGCTTGCGCATGCCGGCGGTGTCGATGAGACGGATGGGCCGCCCCTCCCATTCCATGTCGATCGCGATTGAGTCGCGGGTAATGCCGGCTTCCGGCCCGGTGATCATCCGCTCCTGACCAAGGATGCGATTGACCAGAGTGGACTTGCCGGCATTCGGGCGGCCGACGATGGCGAGCTTCAAGGGCGCCGAAGGATCGTCCTCATCAAAGTCCGGCTCTTCCTCCTCGCCGCGCTCCAGATGGGGGAGCAGCATCTCGAACAGGTCGGCGAGGCCCTCGCCATGTTCGGCGGAGATCTGGATCGGATCGCCAAAGCCCATTGCCAGCGCCTCGAGAGCGCCCTGCTCTCCTGCCCGCCCCTCGGCCTTGTTGACCGCGAGCACGACCGGCGTGTCCTCCGCCCGCAGCCAGCGGCCGATCTCCTCGTCGAGCGGCACGACGCCGGCGCGGGCATCGACCAGAAACAAGGCGACATCCGCCTCCCGCACCGCCGCCTCGGTCTGCGCACGCATCCGGCCGGGAAGCGACTGGGGATCCTCGTCCTCGAAGCCGGCGGTGTCGATCACGCGGAAGTCGAGGCCGAGCAGATGCGCTTCCCCTTCCCGCCGGTCGCGGGTGACGCCGGGCCGGTCGTCGACCAAGGCCAGCTTCTTGCCCACCAGCCGGTTGAACAAAGTGGATTTGCCGACATTGGGCCGGCCGACGATCGCAACGGTGGGAAGAGGCATGGCGGGCACCTAACGCCTGGGGCCGAGAAAGGGAACGGCGGGGCCAAGCATCACATCAGCTGCATGATCAGCTGGCCCATGGTGATGGGGCTGAGTTCCGCCAGCTCGTCATCGGACCAGTTGGGGCGCCGCGTGTAGTCGATGCCTTCCGCACGATCCGCACATTCCGCACCATCCGCACATTCTGCACGTGCAATTAGTGAATCTTCATCCCGCACCAGGCGCCAGCCGGGCGGCACGAGCCGATCGGTTTCCTCGTGCCGGACCCAACCGAATTGCTCCACGAGTGCCTTGGCGACCTGCTCGCAGACCCGGTCGAGCCGGCGCGCGATGCGGTCTCGAAAGACCTGCGGATCCTCCTGGTTCGTGTCCTGCTCGGCGATCAGCTCTTCGCGGATGCGCTGCCGTTCCCGTTCCCGCCACTTGCGCTTGCCGACTTTGGCGCGGGCGGAGCCGGCATGCGGACCATATTTGTCCGGGTTGGAGCCTTTGAGCAGCGTCTGCAGGATAGCGTCAGAGCGTTTGACGCGCGTGCCGACATGCTTGCCATAGCTGATCACATCCTCCTCGATGCCGGTGACGCCGCGCTTGAACGCCTCCAGCTCGATCACCGGCGCGACGACCTCGGTCGCCGCCCTGCACGCGGCGGCAAAGGTGCGGTCCCGCTCGACATGTTCATAGACGGTGCGCTTGCCGATCCGCGCCGCCCGCGACGCCTCCGCCATGGTCGCACCGCGGGCGAGCGCCTTCAGGAACAGCTTCTTGCGCGCCCGATCGAAGCTGCCGCGGCGGGAAGGCTCTTCCTGCGCCGGGTCGTCGCCGAACTCCGCCATCCAGCCGGCATCGGGGTCGACTGGCTGCTCGGGGGCGAGGATGGGCTGTTCGGCGGGCCCCTGCGGGCTAGGGAAATCGGGCATAACCATTCTCCTTCTGATGAAGGCGAATCAGTTATCCTATATGGTTGGATGTAGGACAGTGAGTTTTTGCTGTCCCCCAAGCGGGGGCCTGTGCTTAGGTAACTAAGGGGAGGCATCGCTTGAGCCGTCAGTTGATCAATGAATATCGAGCCGAACTGGATCGGCTGCGCGCCGTTTCCGGCAGTCGCCGTGAAAGTGTTCTGCGGGAGGCGTTCAAGGACCTGCTGAAGCGCTGGGGCCGCGCGCACGACCTTCAGTTCATCGCCGAGCACGACATCCTGACCAAGCAGATGACGCGCATCTATGTGGATGGCGCGCTGCTCCACGGCCTGCGCGTGCCCTTTGGCTATTGGGAAGCGAAGGACGAGAATGACGATCTTGCCGCCGAGATCGAGGCCAAATTCCGCAAAGGCTATCCGAAGGACAATATCGTCTTCACCGACGACGTGACGGCGGTGCTCTACCAGAATGGCGGCGAGGTGATGCGCGCCGCCATGCAGGCCGACGATGACAGCCTGCTGAAGCTCCTCACCTGCTTCTTCGGGCACGAGCGGCAGGAGATTGCCGACTTCAACAAGGCGGTGAAGCAGTTCGCGACCGACCTGCCGCACATCCTGGCGGCGCTCCGCGACCGCATCGCCGAGAAGAACGCGCAGTCGGCGGAGTTCGCAGGCGCCGTGCAGGCGTTCCTGAAGCACGCCCGCGACGCGATCAACCCGGCGGTCAGCGAAGATGACGTGCGGGAGATGCTGATCCAGCACATTTTGACCGAAGGCATCTTCGCCAAGGTGTTCGACGACCCGGATTTCCACCGCAAGAACAATGTCGCGGCCGAGCTCTACAAGCTGGAGGACAAATTGTTCGCCGGGCGCGAAAAGGCGGAGCTGCTCCGGGCGCTTGCGCCCTATTATTCCGGAATCGCCTCCACCGCCGCGCTGATCCAGAGCCATTCGGAGAAGCAGGGTTTTCTGAAGGCGCTCTACGAGGATTTCTACAAGGCGTATAACAGGAAGGCCGCCGACCGGCTGGGCGTAGTCTATACGCCGGGCGAGATCGTGCGCTTCATGATCTGATCGGCCGACTGGCTGTGCGAAAAGCATTTCGGCAAAAACCTAATCGATCGGGGCGTCGAGATCCTCGATCCTGCGACCGGCACCGGCACCTTCATCGTCGAGCTGCTCGAGCATTTCCGCGGCAACCACGACAAACTGAGGCACAAATACAAGGAAGAGCTGCACGCCAACGAAGTGGCCATCCTGCCTTATTACGTCGCCAACCTGAACATCGAGGCGACCTACCAGGCGATCACCGGTCAATTCGCCGAGTTCGAGAATCTGTGCTTCGTCGACACGCTGGATAACGTCGATGCGCTGGGGATCCATTCAGGCCATCAGTTCGACCTGCTCGGCGGGTTGGCCGACGAGAACATGGAGCGCGTCAAGCGCCAGAACCGCCGCAAGATCAGCGTCATCATTGGCAACCCACCCTACAACGCCAACCAGCAGAACGAAAACGACAACAACAAGAACCGCACCTATGCGCACATCGATGCGCGCATAAAGAACACCTACATCAAGGCGAGCACAGCGCAGAAGACGAAGCTCTACGACATGTATGTTCGCTTCTTTCGTTGGGCGAGTGACCGCATCGGCGACGAGGGCGTCGTCGCGTTTATCACCAACCGGAGCTTCATTGACGCCCACACAGCTGACGGTTTTCGACGCATCGTGTCGGAAGACTTCTCCGAGGCGTGGATTGTCGACCTTGGCGGCGACTACAAAAAACAGGGCGTCGGCGGCTCGGGGAATGTTTTTGGAATTGGCACGGGCGTCGCGGTTAGCTTTTGGGTCAAACGGAGAGGGAATCGCGCGCCAGCCCGCTTGGCTTATCTCGCTGCGCCAAGTGGTAGTGCGGAAGAAAAGCTAACGTGGGTAAGCACACATGATCTTTCTACTGCCAGGTCGCAGGTGCTTAGTGATAGGCCAGACGCAGCTTGGATCGATATTCCGGAAGCCGAGACATCGGCCCTTATTCCGCTCGTCGATAAAAAGAACAAGCTGAAGGATGGTTCGCGTGATCGAGCAATCTTTAAGCTATTTTCCCTGGGAGTTGCTACCAATCGCGATGACTGGGTTTATGACAGGAACACGTTGACGCTGGCCAAAAAGGTTCGCTTCTTTGTCAACGCGTTCAACCGGGAGCATCGGCGATGGCGAAGGGAAGGAATGCCCAATCGGACAGGAGATTGGGTGGATCGTTCGATTAAATGGACCAGTGAGCTTGAAGCCTATTTGAAGCAGCCGAAACGCCTACATAGTTCACGAAAACTAAAGCGGTGCGCACTCTATCGCCCATTTACAAAGGTGGTGACACATTTTGCGCCGATTATAAGCCATCGACCGTACCAACAGCATCGGTTTTTCCCATTTGGTACAGAGGTGCCGAACCCATACCTCGCCATGACTGGGCCGGGCTCTCAGAAGCCTTGGATGTCTTTAGCGAGTGACGTGGTACCCGATTTGCATCTCGTCGGAGCGGGCGCCGGGACAAACGTGCTCCCCCGCTACCGTTACACAAAATCCGGCGAGCGGGTCGACAACATCACCGATTGGGCGCTCAACAAGTTCGTCGCGCATTATGGCAAGAAGGGCGTCAGCAAGGACGCGATCTTCCACTATGTCTATGCCGTCCTTCACGATCCCATTTATCGCGAGACCTATGCGCTCAACCTGAAGCGCGAGTTTCCGCGCATCCCCTTCTATCCCGACTTCGCGCGCTGGGTGGCTTGGGGGCAGGCGCTGATGGCGATGCATATCGGCTATGAGGAGGTGGAGCCTTGGCCGATCGAGCGGATCGACACGCCCAACCCGAAGCGCGCCGAGGGCACACACCCCAAGCCAATCCTCAAGTCCGTGCCGGAGCAAGGACTGGTCCGCGTCGACGAGGACACGCAGATCACCGGCATTCCACGCGAGGCCTGGAACTATCGGCTCGGCAACCGCTCGGCAATCGACTGGGTGCTCGATCAGCACAAGGAGAAGACGCCGCGCGACCCGACCATCCGCGAGAAGTTCAACACCTATCGGTTCGCCGATTATAAAGAGAGTATGATCGCGCTGCTCGCGAAAGTGGTGCGAGTCAGCATAGATACGGTGGCGATCACCGAGGCGATGCGGTCGCTTGATCGGAGCGCATGGGAGCGCTGATCCTCTAGGGTAATCGGCGCTAAGTTGGCTGCAGCGCCTCGCTTCGGCAAAGCGAGCACCTGTGCTCATCCAGCCTGCGCCGCCCGTATCTCCGCCTAGGCTGAGCCTGTCGACGCCCTTCCTTCTGTTCTCTTAAGGCAAGTAGAAAGGGAAGGCTTCGACAGGCTCAGCCCGAACGGTGTTTGGTGATGGGGCTAGTTCTTCAAGGTTGGTTGCAAGCGAAAGGGCCGGAGCGGTTGTGCTCCGGCCCTTTGCTTTGGCTTTGGTGTGGACCGGCGACGGCGAAGCCGCCGCCTCGTCGGTCGGGATCGCCCTTGGGCGACCCGCCGGCCGGCCGGTGACGAGTCCGGAGCTAGCTTGCGCTAGCTCCGGCCGTCATCCGGCTCAGAAGTCCATGCCGCCCATGCCGCCCATGCCGCCGGGCATGCCGGCCGGAGCCTTTTCATCCTGCGGCAGCTCGGCGATGGTCGCCTCGGTGGTGATCAGGAGACCGGCCACGGACGCGGCGTCCTGGAGCGCGGTGCGGACGACCTTTGTCGGATCGATCACGCCGGCCTGGACCAGGTTTTCATAGGTCTCGGTCTGAGCGTTGAAGCCCTGGGTCTCGTCGCCTTCGCGGAGCAGGTTGCCCGAGACGACGGCGCCATCGACGCCGGCATTCTGCGCGATCTGCTTGACCGGGGCGGTGATCGCCTTGCGGATGATGTCGATACCGCGGGTCTGATCGTCGTTCTGACCCTTCAGGCCCTCAAGCGCCTTGGTGGCGTAGAGCAGCGCGGTGCCGCCGCCTGGGACGATGCCTTCTTCGACCGCGGCGCGGGTGGCGTGGAGAGCGTCGTCGACGCGGTCCTTGCGCTCCTTGACCTCGACTTCGGACGCGCCGCCGACCTTGATCACGGCCACGCCGCCGGCGAGCTTGGCGAGACGCTCCTGGAGCTTCTCGCGGTCATAGTCGCTGGTGGTGACTTCGATCTGCTGGCGGATCGCCTCGGTGCGGCCCTTAATGGCTTCCGCATCGCCGGCGCCATCGACGATCGTGGTGTTGTCCTTGTCGATGGTGACGCGCTTGGCCTGGCCGAGCATGCCGAGCGTGACGGACTCGAGCTTGATGCCCAGGTCTTCCGAGATCATCTCGCCCTTGGTGAGGATCGCGATGTCCTCGAGCATCGCCTTGCGGCGATCGCCGAAGCCCGGTGCCTTGACGGCCGCGACCTTGAGGCCGCCGCGCAGCTTGTTGACGACGAGCGTGGCCAGCGCCTCGCCCTCGATGTCCTCGGCGATGATGAGGAGCGGACGGCCGCTCTGCACCACGGCTTCGAGGATCGGCAGCATCGCCTGCAGGTTCGAGAGCTTCTTCTCGTGGATCAGGATGTACGGGTCGTTCAGCTCGACCTGCATCTTCTCCGGATTGGTGATGAAATAGGGCGAGAGATAACCGCGATCGAACTGCATGCCTTCGACGACGTCGAGCTCGAACTCGAGACCCTTGGCTTCCTCGACGGTGATCACGCCTTCCTTGCCGACCTTCTCCATCGCCTCCGCGATCTTCTGGCCGACTTCGGTGTCGCCATTGGCCGAGATGATGCCGACCTGGGCGATTTCCTGGCTGCCGGCGACCGGCTTGGAGCGCTTCTTCAGGTCCTCGACGACCTTGGTGACGGCGAGATCGATGCCGCGCTTCAGGTCCATCGGGTTCATGCCGGCCGCAACCGACTTCATGCCTTCACGCACGATCGCCTGGGCGAGCACGGTGGCGGTGGTGGTGCCGTCGCCGGCCAGGTCGTTGGTCTTCGACGCGACCTCGCGCAGCATCTGCGCGCCCATATTCTCGAACTTGTCCTTGAGCTCGATCTCCTTGGCGACGGTCACGCCGTCCTTGGTGATGCGGGGCGCGCCGAAGCTCTTGTCGATGACGACGTTGCGGCCCTTGGGGCCCAGGGTCACCTTCACCGCGTCGGCGAGGATATCCACGCCGCGGAGGATGCGCTCGCGAGCGTCGCGCGCGAAACGGACGTCTTTAGCTGCCATGTGTCAGTTCCTTCTCAGAGTTCGTTGAAAGCTCAGCCGACAATCCCAAGGATGTCGGACTCTTTCATGATGATCAGGTCTTCGCCGTTGACCTTGACCTCGGTGCCGGACCATTTGCCGAACAGAATGCGGTCGCCGGCCTTGACGTCGAGCGGGGTCACCTTGCCCTCTTCCGACTTGGCGCCGCCGCCGACGGCGATCACTTCGCCTTCCTGCGGCTTTTCCTTGGCGGTGTCGGGAATGATGATGCCGCCGGCCGTCTTTTCTTCGGCTTCGACGCGGCGGACGAGCACACGATCGTGCAGCGGACGAAAGTTCATTTCGTTAGTCCCTCCGGTATGTAATGGCTGTTGGCACTCACCTGCCGCGAGTGCCAGCAGCGGTCATATATGCCGGTCGAAATCGGGCTTCAAGGCTGAACGGATAGAAAGTTTCGCCTGCGCGACAATCGGAACGGGGTTGCAAAGGGGCGGCGTGCCGCCGACCTTCGCGCCAACCGATCGGAGAATATCGAATGCGCCTTCTTGCCGGTTTCTGGCGGCTGCTCGTGGGCATCAAGGACGGGCTGGTGCTCGTCTTCCTGCTGCTGTTCTTCGCGGCCCTGCACGCGGCACTGACCTGGAGCCCGGCACGGACCACCGGATCGGGCGCGCTGCTGCTGGACCTCGATGGCACGATTGTCGAGCAGCCGGCCGAGCGCAGCCTGCTCGACTCGCTCGGCGGCGGCCCCGTCACGCGCGAGCACCGGCTGCGCGACGTGATCCGCGCGCTCGACGCGGCGCGTAGCGATGGCGACATCAAGGCGGTGGTGCTCGATCTCGACAGCTTTCTGGGCGGCGGCCAGGTCGCGCTGGAGCAGGTCGGCGAGGCGCTCGACCGGGTGAAGCACGCCGGCAAGCCGGTGCTCGCCTACGCGACCGGCTATACCGACGACGGCTATCTGCTCGCGGCCCACGCCAATGAAGTGTGGCTGAGCCCGATGGGCGCGGTTGCCTTCACCGGGCCGGGCGGGTCGCGGCTTTACTATAAGGGACTGCTCGACCGCCTGGGCGTGAATGCGCATGTCTATCGCGTCGGCAGCTACAAGTCGGCGGTCGAGCCTTATCTCCGCTCCGATCAGTCGCCAGAGGCCGAGCAGGCGAACCGGGCGCTGGCGGGATCGCTGTGGAATGGCTGGCTGCGGCATGTGAGCGCGGCCCGGGCCAAGGCGAGGCTGGCGGAATCGATTGCCAACCCGGCAGGGGCCGGGCGGCTCGCCGATGCGGCGGTGGAGAGAGGGCTGGTCGACAGACTGGGCGAGCGCGAGGCCTTCGCCGAACGCGTGGCGAAGATCGCCGGCAGCGACACCAGGCGCGGCAGCTACAAGGCCGTGCGGCTGGAGGATTGGGTCGCGGCCAATCCGGTCAAACATACCGGCGGTAATGTCGGCGTGGTGACGGTCGCGGGCACGATCCAAGACGGCGAGGCCGGACCTGGCGCGGCCGGCGGCGAGACGATCGCCAAGGCCGTACGCCAGGGTCTGGCCCGGGGCGACCTGAAGGCACTGGTCGTCCGCGTCGACTCGCCGGGCGGATCGGCGCTCGCGTCGGAGCGGATTCGATCGGCGCTGATCGAAGCGAAGCAGGCGGGCTTGCCGGTGGTCGTTTCGATGGGGTCCGTCGCGGCCTCCGGCGGCTATTGGGTCGCGATGGCTGGCGACCGCATTTTCGCCGAGCCGACAACCATCACCGGGTCCATCGGCGTGTTCGGCGTGTTGCCGACCTTCGAGAATGCCCTGGCCAAGATCGGCGTTACCAGCGACGGCGTGCGGACCACTCCGCTCAGCGGCCAGCCCGATCTGTTCGGCGGCACCACGCCGGAGTTCGACCGGCTGGCCCAGACCGGCGTCGAAGACATGTACCGGCGCTTCGTCGAACTGGTCGCCACGACGCGCAAGCTGCCGCCGGCGCGGGTTGACGAGATCGCGCAGGGCCGGGTGTGGGATGGCGGCAGCGCCCGGCAGCTGGGACTGGTCGACGCCTTTGGATCGTTCGACGATGCCGTGCGCGAGGCGGCGCGGCGCGCGAAGCTGAGCGCGGACGATGTCGATCTCGTCTATCTGGAGCGGGCGCCAAGCTGGGTCGAGCGGATCGCCGCCGACTGGAGCCGGCCAAGTGACGAGGGCGGTAGCGGCGATGTGCTGGCGATGCTGGGCGCGCGCCAGACGGCTCTAGCCTGGAGCGCGATCGAGGATGCGCGGCGGCTTGCGACCGGCGGCGGGTCGATCCAGGCGCGCTGTCTCGAATGCGGCACGACCGCCTCTGGCGTCCGGCCGAGCCCGGGGCTGTTTGCCTGGCTGCTCGCGAAGCTGGCGCGCTGATGCGCCTTCGCGCCGCCGCTCCCGAGGATGCGGCGCGGATCGCTGCCATCTACACACCCTATGTCACCAAGGGAGCCGTCTCCTTCGAGGAACGGGCGCCCGATGCGGCTGAAATGCGCGTGCGGATGGACAGAGCCGGAGGGCTCTACCCGTGGCTGGTCGCCGAAGAGCATGGCGTGGTGCTCGGCTATGCCTATGCGGGGCCGTTCCGCGCGCGCGCAGCCTATCGGTTTGCGGCAGAGACGACCATCTATGTCGCGGAGGAGGCGCAAGGCCGGGGCGTAGGCCGCCGGCTTTACGAAGCCCTGCTGAATATGTTGCGCGCGCAGGGCTTCAGGCAAGCCATCGCGATCATTGCCTTGCCGAACGCAGCGTCCTTGCGGTTGCACGAGAGACTTGGGTTCAGGCGAGCCGGTATCAACCCACGGGTTGGCTGGAAGGAAGGGCGCTGGATCGACGTGGGCATTTGGCAGCTCCAGCTGAACGACTGCGACGACGCACCGGCAGAGCCGCGCCCCTTCCGCGACATGGGCATCGCCGATGGAACGAGTGAGGGACTCAGCGCGTAACGGCTCCACAAGATCAACAGGGAGGTCGACGCATGATCCGGATCAGCCTGGCCACTTTGGCCGCCCTTTCCATCGCCGCTTGCGACGGCCCGCGCGAACAGGCGGGCGAAAAGGCCGACAACGCGTCGGGAGCGGTCGAGAGCGAGGACTCGATCCAGAGCGGCCCCGCCGAGACCATGGGCGAACGCCAGGACCAGGCTGAGGACGCCGTCAACGACGCGCGCGAGGCCCAGGCCGACGCGCTCGAGGAACAAGCCGACGCCGCCCGCGAGGCGGCCGAGGAGCAGGCAGAAAAGCTGGAGCAGCAGGCGGACATGGCCCGGGGTAAGTAGGCCAGCGGCACCTCGCCTCGTGCCCTGGAGGTCCGTCAGGAATGGTTTGGAGGCGTTCCGTTCGCCGCAGCAATCCCCATCACTCAACCAGTCATCCCATGCTTGACAGGGGCTTGGCTTTGATCCGTTGCGCGAAATGGCCGATCAGCCAAGCGGATGATATCTGCGTTTGAAGACAAAGAAGTAGCCGAGCCCCGTGTCGACCACGGGGTGACGTTTGAGGGTGCGCTAGCGTTTACCGGCCGCGCCCTCACGCCGCCTTTAGTTCGGCGACGAAGGACTGCGCCTCGCGCTGAAGTTTGTGGGCGTGCGCGGTGAGTTGGGCGATCGAAGATTCGACGCTCGTGATCAGGCCGGTGGTGCCGTTCGCCGCCTCCTCGGCGCGGGCGGCGCCGGTCTGGAGTTCGGAGGCGACGGAGGCGGCGGCATCGGCGTAAAGGTGGATGGTCTGCACCAAGCGCTGCTGGTTCTCGGTTGCCGATGAGACGAGCTCTGCCACTTCCTGCAGCAGGTCGAAGCTGCCCCTAATCTCCTCGACAATGTCGGAGGTCCGACCGACCGCTGTCGAGAGCGTTGAAAAGCGGCCCTTCACGTCGTCGGTCGCGGCTGCCGCCTGGTTCGCCAACGCCTTCACTTCATTGGCAACGACGGCAAAACCGCGCCCCGACTCACCGGCCCGCGCCGCTTCGATCGTCGCATTCAGAGCCAGCAGATTGGTCTGCTGCGCAAAGCCCGAAATCGCATCCACGATGGATGAGATGCTGGCTGCCGCCTCGATAAAGTTGCGGAGGGTATGGTCGGCTTCGGAGGCCAGCCTCTGCATCTTGAGCGTGGTGCGCCTTTGTTCGTCGGCCCGCGACAAGACCAGGGCAAGCGCGGCGCCAAGCTCCTGGGTCGAGCGGAGCAGATGGCCCGCATCCACATCGGCGCTGCGAGCACGGGCCGCAAGACTGACGATCTGATCCGATGTTTGTGCTGACTGCGCGGCCAGCGCCTGCGCATTGGCGCCGGTCTGCTCGGCACCGCAACTGAGTTCGTCCAGCGCCAGCAAGATCGAGGCCTTCAGCTTCGCCGCGATTTCTTCGTTGAGTTTCAGGCGCGCGGCGTCCTGCGCCTCGCGTCGGCGGTTCAGTTCCTCCGCCTCCCGCAGCTGAGCCTGGGCGGCAGCGATCCTCGCTTCATTGGCCAACAGATCGCGCTCACGCGCGGCGCGTTCGAGGTCTGCGCCGACTTCATGCTGAAAGCGCAGTGCGGTGCCTTGAGCCAGCACCGTGCGGGCCAGCATCAGAACAAAGACGGCAAGGCAGAAATAGACGGTCAGCGGGATGGCCGAAGCAATCGCGAAAATGCCGGCTATGCCGCCAGCGATCAGGAGAAAGACGAGCCCGGCGGCGGGAATGGCAGCATAACGCAGCGCCCCCACCGCCATCACACCCGCCATGACCGTCGTGACCAGCACCTGGTCTGCGGGCGACGCCTCCATACCGGCCACGGAAAGGAAAAGGAACCAGCCGGCGGCGACGCAGCCTGACTCGATCGTGATCGCGCGAGCCTGTCGGGCGGCGTCGATCACCCGCCAGCCTGATCGGCGCTGGATCAGCCAGCGCGACAGGACGGCGCAACTGACCAGCAGGTGCAGCATCGCTCCCGCGACGATCCACTTGTGGTTTGGCAGATCGCTTAGCGCCCAGATGAAGCTTCCGCTCACCGCGGCCGTAGCCGCAAAGGTGAGCGGGTAGGAGCGCGCGACCGAGCGCAATTGCGCTTCGACCAGGTCGGCGGACGACGCGCTCCATGCCTTCAAGTCGGACCAGTGCCAGAGATGCAAGCGCGAACCTCCACAAGAACCGGAGGTTCATAGGCTTGCCTGGCTAACGGTCCGTTAAGCGATTAACTTTTCAGAATGCCGCCGTGATCGAGAACACCACTGTGGAATCCGAGATCGACTTGCCGCTTGCGACCGTGCCGAAATTGGGCAGCAGCGGCAGCCGGTCCGCGTTGCTGATGTCAGTGTCGACATAGGCGACGCCCAGGGTCAGGTTCTTCCAGGTCCCATCGATGCCCAGCAGCCAATCAAGATACTTGCCGGTCGGCGCCACGCTGGTCCCGTTCGGACCCAGGCCGGAATTGCCGTCCGAATAGCCGAGATGCCCCTTGACAGTGAGCGGCGTGCCCGGGACCGCCGCCGCGGCATCGCCCCAGATATAGAGATTGTCTTCCTTGTCACCCGGATCGGACGGTGTGCCGGCGACAAACTCGGCACCGGTCCGATACCAGCGGCCGAGCGCTTCTTGGCTCGGCGCATAGGCGACGCCGGCGGTGAGCGCGACGGGTCCAACGGTGCCGTTCACCTTCACATAAGGCTCGGCGAAGTCGGTCTTGTTGACGCCGCCGGCATACATGTACCAGGTGAGCCCAACGTCGATCGATGCGCTCTCGCCGATCGGGAATTTATAGCCGCCGAATATGTCGGACTCGAGGTTCGGGCCACCGAACGTGCCCCAGCCCGCCAGGTTCGATCCGAACACGCCGACATAAAGCCCGCTCTTGTGCGTGACCGTGATCGTACCTTGGACGGCCGGATCCTTGTCAGATTGGGAGACGCCGCGGAAACGATAATCGGACACGCCGACGACGCTGCCGCTGATTGTGAAGCCGGAAGCTTCCTCTTCCTGCGCGTGAGCCGCCGAAGAGACGAGAAGAAGGCCCATGGTCAGAGCCTGGAAAGACGTGCGCATAATACCCCACCTTGCTTGGGTTATCGTCACGTCCAGCCTGCGCCGGCGGGTTCGGGCCTCATTCGGGCCTGTGCCGCCGTGACAGGATGATGACAGGCTTTTCGCGGCGCACAAGAACAAAAATGCTGCACTGCAACAAAAAAGAGGCCGGCGAGTCGCCCCGCCGGCCAGTCAGTCCCTCGCAGGTGGACCTCGTCAGTAGTTGTAGGCGCGCTCGCCGTGTGCGGAGAGGTCGAGGCCTTCGCGCTCGGCATCCTCGCTTGGCCGCAGGCCCAGGGTCTTGCCGATGACGAAATAGAGGATCGCCGATACAAGACCGGACCAGACGAGCGTGATCAGCACCGCCTTGATCTGGGTGACGAGCTGCCCGGCCATGTCATAGGCGCCGGGCACGGCCGGAAACTGCGTATAGTCGAACCAGCCCTGCCCGCCGAGCGCCGGATCCGCGACGATGGCCGTGCCGATCGCGCCCACGATGCCGCCGACACAGTGGACGCCGAACACGTCAAGCGTGTCGTCATACTTCAGCCGGTTCTTCACCGTCGACACGAAGAAGAAGCAGATCGGCGAGACGGCGAGGCCAAGCAGGATCGAGGTGCCAGGCGCCGCGAAGCCGGCTGCCGGGGTGATCGCGACGAGGCCTGCAACGGCGCCCGTCGCAGCGCCCAGCATCGAGGGCTTGCCATGCTTGATCTGCTCGACGACGGCCCAGCTGATCCCGGCGGCTGCCGTTGCGACGAAGGTGTTCAGGAAGGCGAGCGCGCCGACGCCGTTTGCCTCTAGGTTGGAGCCGGCATTAAAACCGAACCAGCCGACCCAGAGCAGGCTAGCGCCGATCATCGTCATGGTCAGCGAATGGGGCGGCGTCGCCTCGCGCGGCCAGCCGATCCGCTTGCCGATCATGATCGCACCGACGAGACCCGCAATGCCGGCGTTGATGTGCACGACCGTGCCACCGGCGAAGTCCAGCGCACCCATGCCATAGAGATAGCCGGCGTCGGTTGGTGCGTCGGATAGGAAGTCCGGCCCGGCGAAATACCAGACCATGTGCGCGATCGGGAAATAGACGAGGGTCAGCCAGGCGACGACGAAGACCATCAGCGAGGTGAACTTCACCCGCTCTGCAAAGGCGCCGACGATCAGCGCCGGCGTGATGCAGGCAAAGGTCATCTGGAAGACGACATAGACATATTCGGGCAGATAGACGTTGTTGCTGAAAGTCGCCGCGTAGGTGCTGGTCGACACCCCCTGCAGGAATGCCTTGGACAGATTGCCGATGAAGGGCGAGCCGCCTGTGAAGGCGAGGCTATAGCCCCAGGACACCCAGACGAGCGCCGCCACGCAGACGATCATCAGCACCTGCATCAACAGGCTCAGCATGTTCTTGGTGCGCACCAGCCCGCCATAGAAGAGCGCGAGCGCCGGTACCGACATCATCAGCACCAGGGCGGAGGAGACCAGCATCCAGGCGACGTCGCCCTTGTCGACCATAGTCGCCATCTGCTCGGGTGTCGGCGCCTTGACCGGCCCGCCCTGCGCCCAGGCGGGCTCCGCACCCAGGCCGAGCAAGGCGGCCACTGCAAGCTTCAGCTTCATCGTGAGATCCCCCTGTTCAGATCGCCGCATCGTTCGTCTCCCCGGTGCGGATGCGGATGGCGTGGCCGACTTCGATGACGAAGATCTTGCCGTCGCCGATCGATCCGGTGTGGGCCGCCTGCTGGATCGCCTCGACGACCCGATCGAGTTGATTGGAGGGGCAGACCACCTCGACCTTGATCTTAGGCACGGTGTTGGTGGTGTATTCGGCGCCCCGGTAGATTTCCTTCTGACCCTTTTGCCGGCCAAACCCCTGGACCTCGGTGACGGTGAGGCCGGACACGCCAAGCGCGGTGAGCGCCTCGCGGACCTGGTCCAGCTTGAAGGGTTTGATAATCGCGGTGACGAGCTTCATGCGCAGTCCCCTTTGTTCCCCTGCACGAATGTTTCACAGCAATGACATTTGGGTCAATGAAAATTGTGCAGGTGCGAACAGATTTATTTCGCAGTTGCGGAAGTGGTAAGGTGACGAATAACGACGTCACTTGCCATTCATGTTCAGCGGCTTAGGAGCGCGGCATCGAGGCTGAAGCGGCGGGGATTTCGGATGCGCTTGGTTCTGTTCGCATTAGCAATGACCATGGCTGGCGCTGCGCAGGCGCAGAACGATCCGTCATTCGCCCCTTGCGCCGCGTGCCACACCGTCAAGCCGGGTCAGAATCGATTGGGGCCGACGCTGCACCGGATCGTCGGCGCGAAGAAGGCGGCCGTGCCGAACTTCAATTACTCCCCGGCGCTCAAGGCGCAGAAGGGCGTCTGGAGCGAAGCGGAACTCGATGCTTATATCGCCAATCCGCGCGCGAAGGTGCCCGGCACGCGCATGATCTATGTCGGCATGCCCGATAAGGCGAAGCGGGCGAAGCTGATCGCCTGGCTGAAGACGCAGAAGTGATGAAGAAAGGTCATTCCAAACTTGCTTCGGGATAAGCCTTCCGGCGCTCTGACTTCAGTCGGCTGATCGACTGCGTCCGAGCGGCTCCACCCTTATCCCGAAACAAGTTCGGGATGACGATTGCTAGAGAAACTGCACGTCCCTTTGCAGGCCCAGGAAGCGCTGGCCACCGTCTAGCGTGATCGTCTGGCCGGTGAGCGTGGGCGTCGCAATGACGAAGCGGAGCGCCTCCACGATCTGCTCGACCGTGACCCCGCGGCCAAGCGCGTTCAGGCGGTGGACCTGATCGAAATTCTCGCGGGTCTGCAGACCCGACACCAGAGTGACCGAAGGTGCGATCGCGCAGACGCGGATGTTGCGCGCGGCGAGCACGCGGGCGCTTAGCTCAGTCACCGCAGCGAAGGCCGCCTTGGCGATGGTGTAGGTGAAGAAGTCCGGATTGGGCTGTGCGAGCTTGGCGTCGAGCAAGTTCACGACAAGCGCATTCTGCCCCTCCGGCACTGCCTTGGCGAAGGCTTGGGTGAGCAAGGCAGGGGCGCGGGCGTTGACCGACATATGCCGGTCCCAATGCTCGGCGGTGAAATCGTCGAACTGATCGAGTTCGAAGCCCGCTGCGCTGTTCACCAGCAGGGCGGGCGGCGGCAGCCCATCCAGCGCCGCAACGATGCGGGAGGGAGTCGCGGGGTCGGCCAGATCAGCTTGAACAGTCGAGGCGCCGAGTTCATCCGCGAGTTCGGCGGCTTCGCGAGTCGAGCTATGGTGATGGATCAGGACGTGCCAGCCATCGGCCGCCAGGGCGCGGCTGATCGAGCAGCCGATGCGCCGTGCGCCGCCCGTGACGATCGCAGTGCGCGGTTGGCCGAACTCCGCCGTCACGCAGTCGCGCTCGGCCGGGCGGAGACGCGCGCATGCCACGCCGCGACAGCTGGCGGGAAGTCGCCGTCGGACAGGCGCGTGGCCTTGGCGAAATCGACCGTCATCAACCCCGTCAGGTCGGCAAAGCTATACGCGTCCGTCGCGATCCAGTCGCGGTCCCGCAGATGCTCGTCCAGCGTCTCCAGGAACCAGGCCCACATATTCTGGCCGCGCATCACCAGTTCGGGAAGCTGCGGAACCGGCGGCCAGCGGCCCGACAGTGCGCGGTCGGTCATATGCTTGTTGCGGTTGCGGAAGGCGTAGACGACGCCGGCATAGCCCTCCGCCTCGATCTTGCGGGTCCAGGCTTCGATCCGGGCGATCTCCAGCGCATCGCGACCGAACAAGGGCGGGTCGGGGTGCAGCACCTCGAGATAACGGCAGATGGCGACCGAGTCCGCGATGCACTCGCCGCTGTCCAGCTGAAGGACCGGCACCGTGCCGCGAGGGTTCAAGCCGATAAAGGGATCGCGCAGATTCTCGCCATTGGCGAGATCGACCATGCGCCGTTCGATCTCCAATCCCTT
The DNA here is from genome assembly GCF_035944535.1 of Sphingomonas sp. Lineage (GTDB taxonomy): Bacteria > Pseudomonadota > Alphaproteobacteria > Sphingomonadales > Sphingomonadaceae > Sphingomonas_B. Next base: position 9,566 of record NZ_DASZBC010000011.1, on the reverse strand, counting down.
TTCGGCCAGATACATGCGGACACGGCGCGGGTTCGGCGCCCAGACGGCGTCATAAAGCTTCAAAGGCGGAACCTCCCTGCCCCCAAGTGAATCTCGCTTCCATTGCGGCGCCGCAACGCTAAAGCGCGCCGCTCCGGGCGTCCATGCCCGGTCTTGAGGACCAACGATTGAACCTTCGCCTGTCTCCCCTGACCGAAGCCAAACCGCAGGAGGTCGAAGCCTTGCTCGATTCCGCCTTCGGTGCCGACCGGCACGGCCGCACCGCCTATCGGCTGCGGGAGGGGACCGCGTCGCTGGGCGAGTTGAGCTTTGCGGCTTGGGATGGGAGCCGGCTGGTCGGTTCGTTGCAGAGCTGGCCAGTCGCTTTGCGCACGGCCGTGCACGTCGAGCGCCTGGTGATGGTCGGCCCAGTCGCCGTCTTGCCGGAGGCGCAGGGGCAAGGCGTCGGCACGGCGCTGATGGACGCCCTGATTGCTGCCGCGGAAACCGAACGTGCCGACGCCCTGATGATGATCGGCGACCCTGACTATTATGGCCGTTGGGGCTTCACGGCCGAGCAGACGGGTCGCTGGCGGATCGAAGCGGGGCCGTACGAGCAGCATCGTCTGCTGGCGCGGCTGAGGCGGACAGTGGGGGCCCAGGGGCAGCTCATCTCTGTTCGTCATCCCGAACTTGTTTCGAGATAAGCCCTCCAACGCACCGTCGGTTCACCGGTTATGCCGAAACAAGTTCAGCATGACGGGATTGTGAGTTAGGCGAAACCCATGCCCATGCCTGCCCCTCCTGCCGACCTGTCCGGACTGTCCCTCGCCGAGATCGCCAAGCTGGCCGGCGAGGCGAAGCTGCCGCCGGTCGCGAGCTGGAACCCCAGCCACTGCGGCGACAGCGAAATGCGGATCGCGCGCGACGGCACCTGGTTTCACCAAGGATCGCCGATCGGACGGCAGGCGATGGTCAAGCTTTTCTCGACCATCCTCCGCCGCGAGCCGGACGGCTCCTATGTGCTGGTTACTCCTGTCGAGAAGCTCGACATTGCGGTCGAGGACGCGCCGTTCGTCGCCGTCGAGCTGAAGAGCGAAGGCGAGGGGCAAGCCCGGCGGCTCGCCTTCCGGCTGAACACCGGCGATTTGATCGTCGCCGGGCCCGATCACCCGCTGCGCTTCGAAGAAAAGGCGGACGGGCCTCATCCCTATCTGGTGGTGCGTGATGGCCTGGAGGCTCTCGTCGCGCGCTCGGTCTATTACGAGCTCGCCAACGCCGCAATCGAGGAAGCGGCCGATCCGCCGGGCTTGTGGAGCGACGGCGTCTTCTTCCCGATCGCCGGATGAGCCTGGCCGAGCGGCTGGCGGAGGCGCTGGCACGCGGCTCCGGACGCGAGCCTGTGCCGCTGTCGAGCGACATGCGTGACGCGGTGCTGGAGCCGGTCACCGGCCTTACCCCGGCGGCCGTGCTGGTGGCCGTCACCGATCGCGAGGAGCCGGGCGTGATCCTGACGCAGCGGACCGAAACGCTGCGCAAACATGCCGGACAGGTGGCCTTTCCGGGGGGTCGGATCGATCCGGGCGAGGACGCGGTCGCGGCTGCGCTGCGCGAGGCGGAAGAGGAGATCGCCTTGCCGCGAGACCGTGTCCAGGTCGTGGGGCCGGTCGACCGCTATGTGACCGTCACGGGGTTCCAGGTTACGCCGGTGATCGGCGTGGTGCCACCCGACCTGCCGCTGACGCCCGCTGCGGCAGAGGTGGCGGACTGGTTCGAGGCGCCGCTCGCCTTTCTGCTCGACCCGGCCAATCACCAGGATCGCGAAGTCGATTGGCAGGGTCAGCGGCGCCGCTATTACGAAATCCTGTGGAATGGGCGGCGGATCTGGGGCGCGACGGCGGCGATGATCGTCAATCTGGCGCATCGGCTGCGCGACTGAACATCCTTCTCGTCACTCCCGCGCAAGCGGGAACCCAGCTTCTTCTTGATCGGCCAGCGGGTTGCTCCGATGCAGCAACTGGGTTCCCGCTTTCGCGGGAATGACGAGGTAAGCTTTGAGCACATCGATCAACTATGTTCCGGTTCCGCCCGCCGGCTGGGACGGCGAGGCGCTGGCGCGCCTGGGCGAGGCGATCGGCTTCGGCGAGGGCCGCAGCCGCTATATCGGCGGCTGGGTGCGCGACACGCTCGCCGGAGTGCAGCCCGGCGATCTCGACATCGGTACGCAACTGTTGCCGGAGGAGGTCAAGGCGCGAGCAGAAGCGGCTGGATTGACGGTGTGGTCCAGTCCCTCCGGCATCGCGCATGGGACGGTGGGGGTGGTCGTGGGCGGCAAGCCCGTCGAGGTCACGACGCTGCGGCGGGACGTCAGCACGGATGGGCGGCGGGCGACCGTCGCCTTCACCCGGGGCTGGCAAGAAGACGCGGCGCGGCGCGACTTCACGATCAACGCATTGTCCGCCGACCCGGTGACCGGGCAAGTGTTCGACCATTTCGGCGGAGGTGACGATTTGGCGGCGGGGGTGGTGCGCTTCATCGGCGACCCGCTGCAGCGCATCGCGGAGGATCACCTGCGCATCCTGCGCTTCTTCCGCTTCCATGCACGCTTCGGCCGCGGCGCGCCGGAGCAAGCCGCCTATGCGGCGTGTAAGGCACGGGCGAACGACCTGATGGCGCTCAGCCGAGAGCGGATCGCCGATGAATTGCTGAAGCTGCTCGGCACCGCCGACCCGGCGCAGGCAATCGGGCACATGTTGAACGCCGACATATTCAAGCCAGTGCTGCCCGAGTTCGATCAAGCCGGATTGGAGCGGCTGGAAGCGCTGGTTCGGGCGGAGCGGGCGGCGCAACTACCGGGCGACCCGGTCCGGCGGCTGAGCGCGCTCGGGCCGCAAGACGCGGACAAGGCAGAGGGGATCGCGGCGCGGCTGAAGCTGTCGAACGCGCAGCGCAAGCGCATCGCCGCGGCCCTCACCGCACCGGCCGCCGGATCGCAGGAACTCGCCTACCGCATCGGTGTGGAAGGGGCGATCGACCGGCTGCTGCTCGACGGCGACGCAGAGGCGGCCGCTACGATTGCCGCTTGGAACCCGCCGCGCCTGCCTATTTCCGGCGGCGCCTTAGTGAAGCGCGGGCTGGACGCCGGACCGGCCGTCGCGCGGGCCCTCAGGATGGTCGAGGATCGTTGGGTAGCAGAAGGTTTCCCGCCGCTTGCGCGGGTCGATCAGCTCGCGGACGAGGTCGCGGCCACGCTCCGCGACCAGAAGTCGAACGCGGCTTCGGGGTCCAGCGGCGCTGCATAGAGATAGCCCTGACCGCGGGTGCAGCCGAGCGCGGCTAAAGTCTGCGACAGCTCGCTGGTCTCGACGCCTTCCGCGGTGGTCTTCAGGCCGAGCGCGTCTGCCAGCGAAATGATTGCACGCACGATCGCGACCTTGTCCCTGTCGCCCAGCATGTTGGTAACAAAGCTCTGGTCGACCTTCAGCACGCCGATCGGCAGGCGCTGCAGATAGGCCAGGTTGGAATAGCCGGTGCCGAAATCGTCCAGCGCGAGCGTCGCACCGATGTCGCGCAGCTGATGGAGCATGCGCGCCGCGCGCTCCGGCTCGGCGATAATGGCGCTTTCGGTGATCTCCAAGGTCAGACGCGCCGGATCGAGGTCGTGGGTGGCAAGCAGGCCGGTGACAAGCTGGGGCACGTCGTCGCGCGTGATCTGGATGGACGACAGATTGACGTTGACGCGCGGAGAGGAGCGCCCGCCTGCGCGCTCGTCCCAGCCGCGCAAGGTGCGAAGCGCCGCCTCCAACGCCCATCGGCCGAGCGGCACGATGAGACCCGACTCCTCCGCCACAGGGATGAAGCTGCTGGGAGGCACGTCGCGCCCCGCTTCCTGCCAGCGGGCCAGGGCTTCGAAACTTTCGACGCGGCCGGTCTGCAGATCGACGATCGGCTGAAAGGCTAGAGTCAGCCGCTCCGCCTCGATCGCGCGCCTGAGCGAGGTCTCCAGTGAGAAATGATGACGCGCAAGGTCAAAGGCGCGGGGCTGGTAAAGCTCCACATCGCCGCTCGCTTTAGCACGCTTCACCGCGAACTGGGCGCGGCGGACGAGCTCGTCGCCATCGCAGCCCGGTTCGAGCACCGCGCAGCCGATGGCGCAGTCCATCCGAATTTCCAGATCTGACAAGCGGCACGGAGCGACGAGCACGTCGGCGAGCCGCCGCGCGACGGCGAGTGCTTCCTCCGGCCCATCGCTCAGCTTCACGCAGACGCCGAACTCGTTGCCGCCGGTCCGGGCGAGGGTGTCGCCGATGCGGATCGCGGATAGCATGCGGCGGGCGATGGTGATCAGCAACTCGTCGCCAGCCACTGGGCCGATCGACTCGTTGATGCGGCTGAAGCGGACGAGATCGATGATCAGTACCGCATGCGAGCCGGGCTCCGCACCGGCGAGCGCGGTCTCCAGCGCTTCGCTGAAACCGGCGCGGTTCGGCAGGCCGGTCAGGCTGTCGCTGAACATCTCGCGCCTGAGGCTTTTTTCCGTCGCGCGTTCGGCGGTGCGGTCCAGCAAGGTCAGCAAGCAGCGCGGCTTGATACCCTGAATGCGGGCGAGCCGGGCAGCACGGATGCTGTAACAGCGGCCGGCGATCGGGTCGCCGTCGCTCCAATCGCACTCCAGGATCGCTCCCGAACCTTGCAGGAAGTCACGTACCTGGCCGGCAAAGTCGCAGCGGGACAGCAAATCTTCGCCCAACAGGCTAAATGCATCATTGGCATCGACGATGCGCAGGTCGCTCGCGTCATCGGTCTCCAGGATCGCGGCTGCGATCGGCAGCGCCTCGAGGAAGGGGCGCCGCAACTGGTCCGCGGCTCGGGCAAGCGGCGCGCTCTCGACCAGCGAGAGAGGATGCGCCGAGGGGGCGCTTGCGAGCTTGCGGGCGAGAGCCATTCGGCCTCTGCCCTAGACGCGAATGGTTAAGGCGGTGTTCCCTTTGGTAGGCGTCAGCCGAAGCGATTGTCGCGCGGGAAGCCGATCGGCGCCATGCGACCAGCCGCGCCTCGTGCGCTGCGCCAGGGTGTGAGGTCCGCTTCGGTCCGCGTACGTCCGCTGCCGCCGGCCATCGACCAGCTGAGCCCGTCCGCGAACTTGAGCGCGACCGCGTCCGACAGGCCGCCGTCCCGGTAGCGCTGCAGGGTCACGCCCTGGCCGCGGCCCATCTCAGGGAGCTCCGTCAAGGGGAAGAGAACGAGTTTTCGATTGTCGCCGACGACTGCGACATAATCGGCATCCTCGGCGATGCGGCGGACGATGCGCAGCTTGGCGCCGGTGCGGATGTTGACGACCTGCTTGCCCTTCCGGGTCTCGGCGACGACCTCGTCCACCTTGGCGATGAACCCACGACCGTCCGACGAAGCGAGCAACAGGCGGCCGGCGCCTGCCGCGAAACAGGCGGCGACGCCGATCTGGCCATCCAGATCGATCATCAGCCCGATCGGCTCGCCAAAGCCGCGGCCGCCAGGCAGCCTGTCGCCGGCCAGCGTGTAGAAGCGGCCATTCTCCGCCGCGATCAGGATCTTGTCGGTGGTGTAGGCGTGAAAGGCGAAGGCCGGGCCGTCGCCTTCCTTGAACTTCATCGTCTCGGCCGAGGCAAGCTCGGCATGGCCTTTCAGCGCACGGATCCAGCCGCGCTGCGACAGCACAACGGTGATCGGCTCCTTGTCGATCATCGCCTCGCGCGAATATTCGCGCGCCGGGCCGGCTTCCTCGATCGACGTCCGGCGGGCGCCAAGCGTCGTCTCCAGGCCGTAGCGATCGCGTAGCTTCGCAAGATCACGCTTCATCCGCGTCTTCTGACGAGCGGGGCTGGCGAGCAGCGCGCGCAGCCCTTCCCGCTCCTCGTCGAGCTTGGCGCGCTCGCCCTTGATCTCCATCTCCTCCAGGCGCCGCAGCGAGCGCAGGCGCATGTTGAGAATGGCTTCGGCCTGCCGGTCATTCAGCGCGAACTCCGCCATCATCACCGGCTTGGGCTCGTCCTCGGTACGGATGATCTCGATCACGCGGTCGAGGTTCAGATAGGCGATCAGATAGCCGTCGAGCAGCTCGATCCGATCGTCGATCCGGGCGAGCCGATGCTCGGAGCGGCGGACCAGCACGACGAACTGATGGGCGAGCCAGCCTTCGAGCACCGGCTTCAGCCCCAGCACGCGGGGCGTGTGGTGCGCGTCTAGCACGTTCATGTTGAGCGGGACCCGCACTTCCAGGTCGCTCAAGCGAAACAGGCTGTCCATCAGCATGTCGGGGTCGACGGTGCGGCTGCGCGGCTCCAATACGATCCGGATCTCGGCGTCGGACTCGTCGCGAATATCCTCCAGGATCGGCAGCTTCTTGTCGTTGACCAGAGCCGCGATCTCTTCGATCAACTTGCCCTTCTGCACGCCATAAGGAATCTCGGTCACCACCGCGACCCAGGTGCCGCGGCCGGTATCCTCCTTCGTCCAACGCGCCCGCACCCGGAAGGCGCCGCGCCCGGTCGCATAAGCTTCGGCGATCGCGCCGGGCCCGTCGATGATGACGCCGCCGGTGGGGAAGTCAGGTCCCTTCACATGCTCCAGCAGCCGTGCCGGCTCAGCGTCCGGCTCGTCGATCAGCAGCATGGCGGCATCAAGCACTTCGGCCGCATTGTGCGGCGGAATGCTGGTCGCCATGCCCACCGCGATCCCGCTCGCGCCATTGGCGAGCAGGTTGGGGAAGAGGCCGGGCATGATCTCCGGCTCTTCCTCTTCGCCATTATAGGTCGGGCGGAAATCGACCGTGCCTTCGTCGAGGCCGGCCATCAGGTCGATCGCGACTTGGGTCAGCCGCGCTTCGGTGTAACGGTAGGCAGCGGCATTATCACCGTCGATGTTGCCGAAGTTGCCCTGCCCGTCGACGAGCGGATAGCGCAGCGCGAAGGTCTGCGCCAGGCGAACCATCGCGTCATAGACCGACTGGTCGCCATGCGGGTGATATTTGCCGATGACGTCGCCGACGACGCGTGCGCACTTCTTGTATCCCGCCGCCGGGTCGAGCCGCAGCAACCGCATGGCCCAGAGCAGCCGCCGATGGACCGGCTTCAGACCGTCGCGCAGGTCCGGCAGCGAACGCGCGGTGATCGTGGACAGGGCGTAAACAAGATAGCGCTCCGACAACGCGCTATCGAAAGGCGCGTCGGCAATGGCATCGAACGGATCGGCGAGATCGGTCATGAGAGCGGATTAAGGCGTCCGTCTACCCTTGTCATTCCCGCGAGGCCGCTAAGCTGTTGATGAAAGTCCCCGCTTCTCCGCTCGCGACACTGCGTCGGTGCGGTTGGCGGCGCCGAGCAAGGCGATGATGCGGGAAACGTGGATCTTGACGGTCGCCGGCGCGATGCCAAGGCGGAGACCGATCTCCTTGTTGGTGAGGCCGCTGCCCATCAGCCGCAGCACGTCACGCTGGCGGTCGGTGAGACTTGGCTCGTCGGCACCATTCGGCAGGCCCAGAGCATGTTGGAGCGGGTCGAGCAGCTCCTCTGCGTCGAACGTCTTCGAAAGGATGCCGATGACGCCGCAGGCGCGGATCGCGTCGAGCAGGGCGGGATCGGTCAGGCCGGTGACCACCATGATCGGCAGGTCGGGCGCCATGTCCCGCAGCCGCTGCACGCCTTGGACCGGCTCGGCGCCGGGCATGGCCAAGTCGACAAGGCAGAAGTCGGGGCCGCCTCCCGCCAGCGCCCAGGTCTCTGGAAAGCCCGCCGCCTGATCGACCGACAGCTCCGGCCAGCGGCCGGTGAGCGTCGCGGCGAGCGCCTGCCTCATCAGCGGATGATCGTCACCAATCAGGCAGCGCAACGCAGATCCTCGGCTTCTGTACCGGTCGTAACTGGCAGAGAGATGTAGAAGGCAGCTCCGCGGATCATCTTGGCGACGCCACATTGCCCATCCATCAGCGCGACAAGCCCCCGCGTCGAGGCAAGGCCCAATCCGAAGCCGCCGGACGCGCCGACATGGGCACCCTGTTCGAACGGGCTGAAGATGCGCGCTTCGTCGCCTTCGCCCAGCCCCTTGCCGTCATCGATCACCCAGAGGCGCACGCTGCCACGCTCGCGGCGGCAGCCGAGCAGGATCCGCCGCGCTTCGGCATGGCGGACAGCGTTCGCAATGAGGTTTTCCAACGCGCGGGCGAGCAGTGCCGGATCGGCCGTAAGCACGACACGCGAACCGGCCCGGCGGATGCGGATGCCCGCGGCAGCGGCAACGGGCCCTTGGGTCAGGAGCACGCGGTCGAACACGTCACCGGCTGTCAGCCGCTCGATGCGCGGGCGGATCACACCGCCTTCCAGCTTCAGATGCTCGAGCATGGCGGTGACAAGGGCGCGCGCTGCAGTCAGCGCCTGGCGCAGGCCGCCGATCGAGGGCGCCTGTTCGGCGGCGCGGCCACCCGGCTTGATGCGGTCGAGGAACAGGGCGGCCGCCTGGAGCGGCTGCTGCAGGTCGTGCGAAGCAGCGCGGATGAACTGGGTCTTGGCGTCCCGCTCGCGGGCGACGGCCGTCAAGGCGAGGGCAAGTTCGCCGCGCGCTTCCTCGGTCTCCGCGCGCGCCGCTGTCGCCGCCACCACTGCCTGACGGATGAACCTCCGCACCGCGATCAACGTTGCGCCGAACAGCGGCAGGAAACAGGCGAGCGGCAGCGCATAAGGCGGCCGCGCCACCAGCAGCCAGGCAGTGAGCGAACCCAGCACCATGACGACTGCGCTCGTCAGCACCTGCGTCGCTTCGCTGGCTGCTGCGAACTGGATGATCAGATACCAGGCGTATAGAATGATCATCAACGCCCGGAGTTCGGGCGGCGATGCGGGTAGAAACACCCAGACGCTGGCAGCGGTCGCCAGATTGCACAGCATCATGCCGGCCTTCGCGCAGGGTATCCAGGTCGAAACGATCGCGTCCTCGGGGGGCGGGCGCGTCACGAAGCGCGTCCAGGCGATCAGCCAGCCGGTCAGGAAGACGGTCATGGTGCCGAACCAGAGCTGGTAGCCGATCTGGTCCCGAAGCGCGGCGAACTCCCAGGCCAGGAACGCCGTAACCGACGCCAGGCCGATCCAGGCGGCGACGCTCCCCTTCAGTTCGGTGCGAACCTCGTTGACGAGGATCTGATCGCGATGCGCCGCCTTCACGCCGGTCTCCCCGGCCCAGCTATCCGGGACTGCGGGCGCGGCTGTCAAGCGCGGCTAGGCCATTCGGCCTAATGGGCTTTCCCGCTGCGGCACAGTAGCTTGCATGGCATTCCGTCGGCGGCACCCTTGGTCCTCCTGCCGACGGGCCCGAGGGGCCTCCGCTGGAAACAGGGGGAACGGGGGCCCCTCCCTCCATCGGCCCTCAAACGCAACCGGCCCCGCAAGCTGCTGCTCGCGGGGCCGTGGGCGTGTCGTTGTGAATGGGTTTTGTTTGTGCTGGCTTCAAAGCCTGGCGGCGACCTACTCTTCCACTGCTTAGGCAGTAGTACCATTGGCGCTGTCTGGTTTCACGTCCGAGTTCGGGATGGGATCGGGTGGGTCACAGACGCTATGGCC
>NZ_DASZBC010000010.1:0-265953 GCF_035944535.1 Sphingomonas sp. | reverse complement strand
GGCTCGCCCGCGCGCTCCAGAAGCGCATTGGAGGCGACCGTCGTGCCCATCTTGACGCTGCCGATGCGCTCGGTGGGGAGCGGCGCCCCGTCAGCCAGCCCGAGCAGACCGCGGATGCCTTGGATGGCGGAGTCCTTGTATCGCTCAGGATTTGCGGAGAGCAGCTTATGGGTGACGATCTCTCCGTCCGGCCTCAGCGCGACGATGTCGGTGAAGGTGCCGCCGCGATCGATCCAGAAATGCCATTTAGCCGCTGCATTCGTCATGTCCGCCTCGTAGCTCTCGTGAGCGCAAGGGCAACTGGCCAAGCGTTCGTGGCGCGCTATCCTGTCGCCGCTGCTTGAGGCGGGGCAGGGAAAAGTTTCTTCATGGGCGCGGCGCGTCGGCTTAAGTCGGGCTGCGAAAGGACGGGCGTGGGCAGGAACCTGACACATCTCGAGCGGCTGGAGGCCGAGAGCATCCACATCATGCGCGAGGTGGTCGCCGAGGCCGAGCGCCCGGTGATGCTCTATTCGATCGGTAAAGACTCAGCGGTGATGCTGCATCTTGCCAGGAAGGCCTTCTTCCCTGCGCCGCCGCCTTTCCCGCTGCTTCATGTCGATACGACCTGGAAGTTCCGCGACATGTATGCGCTGCGCGAGAAGGCCGCGCGCGACGCGGGCATGGAGCTGCTGGTCCACCGGAACCCGGAAGCCGAGCAGCGGGGTATCAATCCGTTCGATCATGGCCCGCTCCACACCGACATGTGGAAGACGGAAGGTCTGAAGCAGGCGCTCGACAAACATGGCTTCGACGCGGCGTTCGGCGGCGCCCGGCGTGACGAGGAGAAGAGCCGAGCGAAGGAACGCGTCTTTTCCTTTCGCTCGGCCAATCATCGCTGGGACCCAAAGAACCAGCGGCCGGAGCTGTGGAACCTCTACAATGCCCGCAAGAACAGGGGCGAAAGCATCCGCGTCTTTCCGATCTCCAATTGGACCGAACTCGACATCTGGCAGTATATTCATCTCGAAGGCATCGAGATCGTGCCGCTCTATTTCGCGGCGCCGCGGCCGACGGTGGAACGGGATGGGCTGATCCTGATGGTCGATGACGTCCGCTTCCGCCTGGCGCCGGGCGAGCAGCCGGTCACCCGCTCCGTCCGCTTCCGTACCCTCGGTTGCTATCCGCTGACAGGGGCGGTCGAAAGCGAGGCGCGGACTTTGCCGGAGGTCATCCAGGAAATGCTGCTCACCACCACCTCGGAGCGACAGGGCCGCGCGATCGACAAGGACGCGGGCGATGCGTCGATGGAGAAGAAGAAGCAGGAGGGCTATTTTTGACGTGGAACGTCATGCGAAGCGTGAAGTCCACGTCAACCCCGGCCTTGAGCCGGGGTCCAGCTGCCTTTGGCTCCAAAAGAAAAGCGGGACCCCGGCTCAAGGCCGGGGTGACGGAGTGAATACGTGACCGACCATAGCTACCGCGCCGACGACCTCATCGCGCGAGACATCGATGCCTATCTTCATCGGCATCAGCATAAGTCGCTGCTGCGCTTCATCACCTGCGGGTCGGTCGATGACGGCAAGTCCACGCTGATCGGGCGGCTGCTCTACGATTCGAAGATGATCTTCGAGGATCAGCTCGCCGCGCTCGAAGCGGATTCGAAGCGGGTCGGAACGCAGGGGCAGGAAATCGACTTCGCGCTGCTGGTCGACGGTCTCGCGGCCGAGCGCGAGCAGGGCATCACCATCGATGTCGCCTACCGCTTCTTCGCGACGGAAAAGCGGAAGTTCATCGTCGCCGATACGCCGGGCCACGAGCAATATACCCGCAACATGGTGACGGGCGCCTCGACCGCCGACCTCGCCGTCATTCTGGTCGACGCGCGCAAGGGCGTGCTCACCCAGACGCGGCGGCACAGCTATCTTGCCCACCTGATCGGCATCCGCAACATCGTGCTGGCCGTGAACAAGATGGACCTGGTTAGCTATGACCGGGCCGTCTTCGACGCGATCGTTGCCGACTATCGTGCCTTCGCCGCTTCGATCGGGATCGGCGGATTCGTCGCCATGCCGATTTCCGGATTCAAGGGCGACAACATCACGGCGCGGTCCGCAAACACGCCGTGGTATGATGGGCCGCCGCTGATCGAGCATCTGGAGACGGTCGAACTCGATGTCACTGCGGAAGGGGCGAGGCCATTCCGAATGCCGGTGCAATGGGTGAACCGGCCCAATCTCGACTTTCGCGGCTTTGCCGGCCTGATCGCCAGCGGCAGCGTCCGGGCCGGTGAAGAGGTGCGCGCGTTGCCTTCGGGCAAGACGTCGCGGATCGCGCGGATCGTCACGCTGGAGGGCGACCTTGACGAAGCAGTGGCGGGGCAATCCGTCACCCTCACTCTTGAAGACGAGATCGATTGCTCGCGCGGCGACGTGATCGCGTCGGCGGGCGATCCGCCCGAGGCTGCCGACCAGTTCGAGGCGACGATTATCTGGATGGCCGACGAGCCGATGCTGCCCGGCCGCAGCTATTGGCTGAAGCTCGGCACCCAGACGGTCACCGCCAATGTTCAGGCGCCCAAATATCAGGTCAACGTCAACACGCTCGAACATGTCGCGGCGAAGACGCTGGAGCTGAATGCGATTGGCGTCGCCAACCTGTCGACCGACCGGCCGATCGTCTTCGAACCCTATGAACGCAATCGCACGCTCGGCGGCTTCATCCTGATCGACAAATTCACCAACGCGACTGTCGCTGCGGGCCTGATCCATTTCGCGCTGCGCCGGGCGCAGAACGTCCATTGGCAGCCGTTGGACGTCACGCGGGAACGCCGCGCCGAACTGAAGAACCAGCGGCCTGCCGTGCTGTGGCTGACCGGACTGTCGGGCGCGGGCAAATCGACCATCGCCAATCTCGTCGAAAAGAAGCTGGCGCGGATGAACCGCCACACCTTCCTGCTCGATGGCGACAATGTGCGCCACGGCCTCAACAAGGATCTCGGCTTCACCGATGCCGACCGGGTCGAGAATATCCGCCGCATCGGCGAGGTTGCGAGGCTGATGGCCGATGCCGGCCTGATCGTCATCACCGCCTTCATTTCGCCGTTCCGCGCCGAACGCGATATGGTCCGGGCGATGCTGCCGGAGGGCGAGTTCTTCGAGATCCATATCGACACGCCGCTTGCCGAGGCCGAGCGGCGCGACGTGAAGGGCCTTTATGCCAAGGCGCGCGCGGGTCAGCTGGAGAACTTCACCGGCATCGACAGCCCCTATGAACCGCCCGAGCGGCCCGAAATCCGCATCGATACCACGTCCATGACACCCGAGCAGGCGGCCGACGCGATCATCGCGCAACTGATCCCCTGAGGTCCGCCGCGCCTTGTGCGCACGGCTCTCTTGGCGCTAGGCGGCGCCAGGAGAACGGAGATCAACATGCGCGACATCGATCATTTCATCGTCGGCGGCCCGGGTGCGGCCGCGAGCCGATTCGGCGAGGTGTTCGATCCGAACTCGGGGGCGGTGCAGGCGCGCGTGCCGCTGGGCACGGCTGAGACGCTGGAGCGCGCCATTGCGGCCGCGCAGACCGCGCAACCCGCCTGGGCGGCGACCAACCCGCAGCGCCGGGCCCGCGTCATGTTCAACTTCAAGGCGCTTGTTGAAGCGAACATGGACGAGCTGGCGCGCATCCTGTCGTCCGAACACGGCAAGGTGATTGCGGACTCGAAGGGCGACATCCAGCGCGGGCTCGAGGTTATCGAGTTCTGCTGCGGCATCCCGCATGTTCTGAAGGGCGAATATACGCAAGGGGCGGGCCCCGGCATCGACGTTTATTCGATGCGCCAGCCGCTGGGCATCGGCGCCGGCATCACGCCGTTCAACTTCCCGGCGATGATCCCCATGTGGATGTTCGGCGTCGCCATCGCGACCGGCAACGCCTTCATCCTAAAGCCCTCCGAGCGCGACCCGACCGTGCCGGTGCGGCTGGCCGAGCTGATGCTGGAGGCGGGCGCGCCCGAGGGCATTTTGCAGGTCGTGCATGGCGACAAGGAGATGGTAGACGCCATTCTCGATCATCCGGCGATCAGCGCGGTGAGCTTTGTCGGCTCGTCCGACATCGCGCACTATGTCTATCGGCGCGGCGTCGAGGCGGGCAAGCGCGTCCAGGCGATGGGCGGCGCCAAGAACCACGGCATCGTCATGCCGGACGCCGATATCGACCAGGTGGTGAAGGACCTGTCCGGCGCGGCCTTCGGCTCGGCGGGCGAGCGCTGCATGGCCCTCCCGGTGGTGGTGCCGGTGACGGACAAGACCGCCAACGAACTGCGCGAGGCGCTGCTGCCGGCGATCGCCTCGCTGCGGGTCGGCGTCTCCACCGACAATGACGCGCATTACGGGCCGGTCGTGAACGCTGCGCACAAGCAGCGGGTCGAGAACTGGATCCAGACCGGCGTCGACGAGGGCGCGGAGCTGGTCGTCGATGGCCGCGGCTTCTCGCTGCAGGGGCATGAACAAGGCTTCTTCATTGGGCCGAGCCTGTTCGACCACGTCAAGCCGACGATGAAGTCGTACCAGGAGGAAATCTTCGGGCCGGTCCTGCAGATCGTCCGCGCGCCCGACTTCGAGACGGCGCTCAGGCTCCCGAGCGAGCACCAGTATGGCAATGGCGTCGCCATCTTCACCCGCAACGGCCATGCCGCGCGCGAGTTCGCGTCGCGGGTCAATGTCGGCATGGTCGGCATCAACGTGCCGATCCCGGTGCCAGTCGCCTATCACAGCTTCGGCGGCTGGAAGCGCTCGGCCTTTGGCGACATCAACCAGCACGGCATGGAAGGCGTGCGCTTCTGGACCAAGACCAAGACGGTGACGCAGCGCTGGCCTGACGGCTCGGCCCTGCCCAAGGGCTCGGAAGACGGCGGCCCTAGCCGCATTCAGGACGCGTTCGTTATCCCGACCATGGGCTGATTATGTGAGGAGTAGAGAGCAAGGCGCTTGAGCGCTTAAGCGAGTAGGCTCGAGCAGTTCCTTTCCGATGTGGCGGTATGGGGTGCATCGCGGACGCAGAAAGCACGACCGGAGATCGCGACTATCGCTAGCGAAGCTCGTGTAGGTGTCAGCTATCTCCGCGGTCGGTCGGGCTGGATCACGTTCCAGCCCGACCGTTGCCATTAGAAGCGTTGGCGTGCAGTGATGCCGAATGTACGCGGTTGGCCGATGTTGAAGCCAAGCCGCGCGCGACCGCCACGTTCGCGGTCAAACGAGAGCAGCGGGTTTTCGTCGAACAGGTTGTTCACATAGGCCTGCACTTCGAAACCGCCCTCGGTCGATACGCCAAGGCTGAAGTTGACGAGGGTGTAGTCCGGCAGCTTCAGGTCCAGCGTGGTGGACGCGTTCGCCGGCGCACCGCCAAAGGGCAGGCCGTGGACAAAGGTGCGCGGGTTGCTTTCCTGGTCGCCGGCCTGGGTGAAGCGATCGCCCACATATTGCACGCTGCCGCTGACGAACCCCGTCCAGTCGGCGCCGAGCGGGAACTCGTAGTTTCCGCTTGCGGACATCTGGAACTTGGGAACGGTCGGCAGGCGATTGCCATCGCGGATACCGGCGATCACCGCGCCGGTGGCGTCGAGCACGCTACTGTCGAACTTGGAATCGACATAGGTGCCATTGAGACTGAAGCTTAGCCCCTCCGCCGGGCGAGCGGACAGCTCGACCTCGAGGCCGGTCGCATGCGCCTCGGGCACGTTGAAGACGACGCGTGACGAGCAGCTGCCAGCATCGGCAGTTACCTGCAGGTTCTTGATGTCGTTGTGGAAAGCGGACGCATTGAAGGTCAGCCCGCCGAACTGGCTCTTGAAGCCCAGTTCATAGTTCCACAGCGTCTCGTCCTCGTAAGTTGGACGATTGCCGTAGATCTGCGCGTCCGGACCCGTCGCTCCGCCGGAACAGAGTGGAAGGTTCAGCGGATCATTCACACCGCCAAGGCGGAAGCCCTTGGCAGCCTGCAGGTTGACCGACACGTTCGCGCTCGGTTCCCAGGTGGCGATGAAGCGGGGTGTGAAGCCGTCCGACTTGGTACGGTCGGCAATGCGCCTGTCGCCATTTGAGAACAGGCCGCCAGAGATGAAGTCGCGCTTCTCGCTAAAGTCGTAGTAACGGCCGCCTGCAGTCAGCCGAACCTCTCCGAAATCGTAGCTGGCTTCGCCGAACACCGCCTTCTGCTCGATATCGTACGGGATATCGGCATTGTAGGGGGAGTTGAGCGGGAAGCCGTTGGCTACCGCTGCTGAGGTGCCCGCTCCCAAACGCGCATCGGTGAACGCGTCATAGCCTGGCGTCGGCAGCCGCTGAGCGTAAACGCGGTCGATCTTGGAATAGAAGCCGCCGATCAGCCATTGGAATGGGCTGGAGTTGTTGGACGCAAGCCGCACTTCCTGCGTCCAGGTTTCCAGATCCGTGGTGTCGCGCAGATTGGATGGCAGCAGCACTGCTGCGCTGGGGAATGCCAGATCGACCGAGACCGATCCGGTGAGCGCGCTGGCATCGCGCGATACGAGAATGTCGCGATTTATGTAGGTGGTGACGGAGGTGAGCGTCACCGCGCCGATGTCCACGTTCGCCGTCAAGTCGCCGAGCAGGGTTTCGTCGCGGAAGCCTTCATCGAGTAGCAGATATTGCTGGCGCTTGCCGAGCTGGATCGTCGGCCGGCTGGTCGTAAACGGATTGGCGAAAAGGTTATAGACTTCTTGCCGGTTGAACCCGTCCGTAGTGATCTTCTGATAGACCACGCGCGGCGTGATGGAGATGTTTTCCGTCGGTTGGAAAAGGACCGAAAGACGGCCGCCGTAACGCTCCCCGTCATTCACATTGCGATCGACTGCACCGCCTTCACCCAGTGCATCGATAAAGCCGCCATAGCGCGTGTAATAGCCTACGGCGCGGACCGCGATCTGCTCATTGACCGGCAGGTTGACCGCGCCCTTCAAAGAGCCGCCAACCGACCCGCCGTCGATCGTGTTGATATTGGCCTCTACCTGCCCTTCCATCCTGTCGGTCGTCGGCTGGTTTGTGATGTAGCGGACAGTGCCGCCAACCGAGCCCGAGCCGAACAGAGTGCCCTGGGGGCCGCGCAGCGTCTCAACGCGGTTCAGGTCGAATAGGTCGAGATCAGGCGTGAACAGCGAAAGCGACACGACGCTTTCGTCGAGGTAAACGCCGACCTGCTCCTTGACCCCCGGCTGATCACGGACGATCTGACCGGCCGACACGCCGCGGATCGAGACCTGGCTCTGGCCGGGTCCCAGATTCTGGATCGTCAGACCGGCAACATTGCGCGAGAGGTCTTCGAGCGTTCCCGCGCCCGAGCGCTGGATGTCCTCCTGCGTCTGCGCATTGATAGAGAACGGCACGTCCTGCAGCGAAGTGGCTCGCTTGGTTGCCGTCACGATGATGTCGGCATTATCCTCAGCCAGTTCGGCTCCGGCACCCTGTGCGCTCGATTGTGCCAACGATGGCGTGGACAATATGGTCAGCAGCAACGAGGTTCCAGCCAGCAATGCCGTCCGGCGTGCAATGCGAGACATGAGCAACTCTCCCTTGAATGTGTCTATGGCGCATCAATAGCGCCGGCTTCAGACGCGAGAAGGTGGAGCTGACATGCGCGTGTCTCTTTTGCCGCACGGTGTTGCTTTGTTGCGTCACCTGCCAAGTTCTTTCCGATCCGGTTGCGGGGATCGGGGCCGGTGCAAGAGGCGAGTGCCTTCGCTGCTAAAGCAGGAGACCCCTTCGCCAGACTAGGCGGTGCCCGAGGCCATGAACGCCTAGAGCGCAATCCGGCACAGCCGAACGCTGCGTGTTTTCACTTCCCGCCCCGAACAGGATGATGATGTTGAAACGTTGGTCTCGTCTCTTCAACTCCTCCCTCAAGCCGGGAGGCAAAGGCTCGCATGTCACCGCAGCTCGCCACGAAGCCGCCATATTCGCCCAGAAAAGTTCGAACCAGACCTGTCGGCCAGACTTCGCAAACCAAAGCTTTCCGGCAGTCAACTGCGTGGAGCGGGTAGCGGGAATCGAACCCGCGTATTCAGCTTGGAAGGCTGATGTTCTACCATTGAACTATACCCGCTCGGGGTGCGCCGCGACTGCCACGTGGACGACGCGCTCGTCAACCGGCATATCGGCGTGGGTGATGGCGGGGAAAGTCCGATGATCGAGGCGTTGCGCACTCCGGACAAGCGGTTCGACGGGCTGCCGGGCTATGGCTTCGCGCCTCATTATCGCGACGACCTGCCCGGTTATGAGGGGCTGCGCATCCACTATCTGGACGAGGGGACGCGAGGCGGACCGGTGTTCCTCTGCCTGCATGGGCAGCCCAGCTGGTCCTATCTCTACCGCAAGATGCTGCCGGTCTTTGCCAAGGCGGGCCGGGTGATCGCGCCGGACCTTTACGGCTTCGGCCGCTCCGACAAGCCGGTCGACGACCAGGTCTATACCTTCGACTTTCATCGGGGCGCGTTGCTCGCGCTGGTCGAGGCGCTCGACCTGCAGGACGTTACGCTCGTGTGCCAGGACTGGGGCGGGCTGCTGGGCCTGACACTGCCGATGGAGGCGCCGCAGCGCTATCGGAGGCTGATCGTGATGAACACCGGCTTCGCGACTGGCGATCGTCCGCTTGGGCCGGGCTTCGAGGCGTGGAAGGCCTATAACCGCTCCCAGCCCGATCTCGACATCAAGGCGCTGATGCAGCGTGCGACCCCGATCCTGAGCGATGCGGAGGCAGCCGCCTATGCCGCGCCCTATCCGGACATGCGCTACAAGGCCGGTGTGCGCCGCTTCCCCGAACTGGTGCCGGACCGGCTCCTCGCTCCCGGCGCGGAAACGTCGCGCCGAGCCCGCGACTGGTGGTCGAACGAATGGCAGGGTCAAAGCTTCATGGCAGTGGGAGGCGCCGATCCGGTGATCTCCGTCGAGGCGATGCAAGGCGTAAGGCGGCACATTTGCGGCTGCCCGGAGCCGATGATCGTGCCCGAGGCAGGGCATTTCGTGCAGGAATGGGGCGAGCCGATCGCCCGCGCGGCGCTGGCCGCTTTCGCCGCAGCGTCATGATCGTCGGCGTTCTTATCGCGTGCGGGCGCAGTTTCGTCCCGCCGATATGGTCCGCGCCCCAGCCCGCGATCAGCCTGCACTGTGGGGCGAATCGAGCGGGGCAGTGCGGTTTTGGCGACGGTGTTGATGGCTGATCGGATGTCGTTGCTTGGGTCTTCCCGCGCCGCGGCCACGCCGGCGCCGACCAGTTTTCAGGCAGGCGGAGCGGGGTGGCGCGAAGCGATTCTGCTGACGGTCGCGCTCTGGACCTTCGTCGCGATCATCTACCTGCCGATCCTGATCGATCGCCACCCGGGCGAAGGTTGGGTCAGCGTCGCGCTCGACGAAGTGACGCTGCTGCTGTCCATGGCGCTTGCCATGCCGCTGTTCGCACTGTTCCGCGCGACGGAGGAATGGGAAGTGCCGCGCCGGGTGCTTGCGCTGGGCGGCGCGGTGCTGGCGGCCGCGATCGTCCAGGTCTGTTTCGACCTGCTCTACACGGGCCTGATCGCCAACCGAGTGGACACGGCGTGGGAGAATCTGCCGACGGATCTTGGCCGCGCCTATCGCGCGACCTTCAACTATGTGTGCGTGTTCGGCGTCAACGTGGCGCTATTCCACCTCGTCAACTCGCGCCGGCACGAGCTGTCTCAGGCGAAGGAACTGGCTCAGGCGCTGTCGGCCGCGCAGCACGCCCAGCTGGCGGCGCTCCGGTATCAGCTTAATCCCCACTTTCTGTTCAACACGCTGAACGCCATCTCCGCGATGATCGTCACCCGCCGCAATGACGAGGCGGAGCTGATGACCGACAAGCTGTCGAGCTTTCTGCGTGCCTCGCTGGCGTCAGACCCGACCGAGTTGGTGCCGCTCGATCAGGAGCTGACGCTGATCGAGGATTATCTGGAGATCGAGTCGATCCGCTTCGGCGAGCGGCTGCATGTCGAAATCGACTGCGCGTCGGACGCGTGCAGCGTGCCGATCCCCAGCTTCCTGCTCCAGCCGCTGGTTGAAAACGCGATCAAATATGGCGTCGCGCCTTCGCTGGAGCCGGTGAATATCCGCGTAACGGGGCGCCGCGACGGCGACGAACTGATCGTGACCGTTGAGGACGATGGCAAGGGGGCGGCCAATGCCGTCGCGCCTGGGGGCACCGGCGTCGGGCTGCAGAATGTGCGCCGGCGCTTGTCGGCGCTCTATGGAGAGCTCGCATCCGTCGCCGCCGGCCCGCGGGATCCGGGCTATGCTTCCGTCATTCGTATGCCGGTCAAGCCGCCGCCCACCCGCTGAAGCCCTTGAGCGATCGGCCCGGCTGTCCGATAAGAGACGGAAAAGCCTCGGGGGATTGCTGCATGCGTGTGTTGCTGGTCGATGACGAAGCGCTGGCGCTTGACCGCTTGCGAACCCTGTTCGCCGATATCGAGGATGTCGACGTGATCGGTCAGGCGACCGATGGCGACATGGCGCTGGAGCAGATCGAGGCGCTCGGGCCCGATCTCGTCATCCTCGACATCCAGATGCCCGGCCGCAACGGTCTGCGCACCGCTGCCGCGCTAGAGCCGGAGAAGCGGCCGGAGATCATTTTCGTCACCGCGCACGAACATTACGCGCCGGACGCGTTCGAAGTGGATGCCGCGGACTATCTGCTTAAACCCGTGCGGTTCGACCGGCTCCGCCAGGCCGTCAACCGCGCCCGCCGCCGCCGCGAGTTGCGCGAGCAGGCAGAGCAGAGCGGCAAGTTACTGGAGGAAGTGGAGGCGCTGCGCTCGAAGAGCGGCGGCAGCCGCAGCGACGATGCCGGCTTCTGGGTGCCCGAGCGGCACGGCCATCGCTGGGTCCCGATCGAGGCGATCGGCTGGATCGAAGCGGCGCGCGATTATGTGCTGTTGCACACCGAAACGCGCAGCCACATGCTGCGGGCGACGATGGCGGCGCTGGAAGAAAAGTTGGATGGAACGGGGTTGATGCGGGTGCATCGATCGGCCTTTGTGCGGCCGGAGAAGGTGGCGGAAGTCCGCCGCGCCAATCGGAGCCTCACTCTGGTGCTCGACGATGGCGCCCATGTTCAGGTGGGGCCCAGCTATATCGATACGCTGACCGAAAAGCTGGGCCTCCCTTGAGCGGCCCACTTAGGCGATGCCGACGAACGAGGTCGAGGCGGCAACGAACAATGTGCCGACGAACAACGCCGCGAGCCAGGTCGCGGTGGTGCGCAGAGCGTCTGCGGTCATGTGACTGTCCTTTCATCCGATTCGCCGCCCCCCTGGCGGCGATGGAGGCGCTCTAGCTTCTGGGTAGAAAAGGTCGCTGTGCTGTCGACCACAGGGGAATGCGTGTCGATGAAGCTGGACAGCAGGCGACGAACCGACGCCACAGCACGACGGAAGTGAGTGAAGGAACGCAAACCATAACGCGCGACGTTGATTCCGAAGAGGCGAGGCGGTAGCTCTCGCCCAAACTTCGGGTACGATAAGGCACAAAGTGGACGATATTCTCCCGCTGCTGGTCGCGCTTTTGCTGGCCGGTGTCGGCTCCATCGGAGCCTTGATTTTTCATCAGACGGTCTGGAAGTCGCGCCGTCGCCGCGCCCTCGAGCGGCAGCATTTCCGCAATAAGCTGCGCTGACCGTCAGAGGCGTCTGGCGCCTGAGTTTCCATCATCATCGCGAGGAGCGAAGGGACGAAGCAATCCAGCTGACTCAATACTGGCACTGGATTGCTTGGCTGCGCTCGGGATGACGAACGAGCCAAGGTCTGTGAAGGGGTGTGGTGGACAGGGCTAGATTCGAACTAGCGTAGGGCGAAGCCCGGCAGATTTACAGTCTGCTGCCTTTAACCACTCGGCCACCTGTCCACAGGTTCCGGTCAAGCCGGGTTGAGCGGAGGCGACGCCAATGACGAACGCGGCGCGGCCTGTCAACGCCTTCACTTTGCTGTAGAGGCGCCGCCCATGAAGAAGCGCCACCGCCCCGCCGCCGCCGCGTCCGGCCGTCCGAGATTCTGGGGCCGCCACGCGGTCAGCGCCGCGCTTGCCAACCCCGGACGTCGTGCGGTCAAGCTCTGGGCGACGCGTGAGGCCGCGGCACGGATGGAGCTGCCGAAGGAACTGACCGTCACCTTCGCCGACGTGGCAGACCTCGGCCGGCTGGTGCCCCAGGACGCGCCGCATCAGGGCGTGGTGCTCGAAGTCGAGCCGCTGGAGGACGTGTTCCTGGACGAGCTGTTGACCGGCGAGGGCAATCGGCCGCTGCTGGTTCTCGATCAGGTGACGGACCCGCACAATGTCGGCGCGATCCTGCGATCGGCCGCCGCGTTCGATGCCGCGGGGATCGTCACTCAGGACCGTCACAGTCCACCCGAGTCGGGGGCGCTTGCCCGTGCCGCATCGGGCGCGCTGGAAGTGGTGCCATGGGTGCGGGTCGTGAACCTCGCGCGCGCCCTGGACGAGATCGGCGAGGCCGGTTTCTGGCGGATCGGCATGGCCGGAGAGGCGGAGCGGACGCTTTCCGAGACGCTTGGGTCCGCCAAGGTCGCGCTGGTGCTTGGCGCCGAGGGCGAGGGCATGCGGCAGAACACGGCCGCGCACTGCGACGAACTGGCGCGACTTCCGATCAGCGACAGGGTAGAAAGCCTGAACGTGTCGAACGCCGCGGCGATCGCGCTCTATGCGGCGGCGACCCGAAGCTGAGGGAGGGCATATGGGGGTGTTCGTTCGACTGGCGGCGGCCTTGTGCCTGCCGCTGCTGCTCGCCGGCTGCCTGCTGACGCCCGGCAAGTTCACCTCGCGGCTACTGATCAACGCCGATCGCAGCTTCACCTATTCTTATGTCGGCGAAGTGCATGCGCTCGACCCGGAGCAGATGAAGCCAGGCAAGGAGCCGGTCAGCGCCGACGACAAGCGCAAGGCCGAGGTGAAGGCGCGTGCCATCGCCGATGCGCTCTCCAAGGAAGCGGGCTATCGCTCGGTCCGCTATCTGGGCGATGGCGCATTCGCGATCGACTATCAGGTCTCCGGCACGCTCACGCACAACTTCATCTACCCGTTCAATCTGGACGGGCAGGCGATCGTGCCCTTTGTCGCTGTCGAGCTGCGCGGCAATGGCACGGTGCGGGTGAAGGCGCCCGGTTTCGCCAATGAAAGCAAGGACGAGCTGGGCCCGATGAGCGGCGCCGCCGATTCCAGCGACAAGCTGGACGGAACGTTCGTGCTGGAAACCGATGCCGAGCTGGTCAGCACCAACAATGAAGAGGGCCCGGGAACGGCCGGTCCGCGCAAGACGCTGACCTGGAAAGTGTCGCCGCTGACGCGTGATGCGCCAACAGCGGTGCTGCGGCTGCACTAGGCCGTCATCGCGAGGAGCGGAGCGACGCGGCAATCCAGCCGCTCGTAGACTCCACTGGATTGCTTCGCTGCACTCGCAATGACGGATGAGCGTCAATCCTCCGGCGCGATGGTCACCCGCAGGCCGTCCAGATCCTGGGTGAACGGAATCTGGCAAGACAGGCGCGAGCTCTCGTTCCGGTGATCGCTCGATTCGAGCAGGTCGTTCTCATCCTCGCTCATCTTCGGCAGCCGCTCGGCCCAGTCCGCATCGACATGGACATGGCAGGTGGCGCAGCTGCAGCAGCCGCCGCATAGCGCGAGCAGTTCGTCGAAGCCGTTCTCGCGGATCACTTCCATGACCGACAGGCCGACATCGCCGTCGACCGCCCGCTCGCTTCCGTCCCGCGTCACCACCACCAGCTTCGGCATTGTGTTCCCTTTCCGTTCAGCCTAGCGAGGCTTTGCGCACGCAATGTCGCGAGAGCGGGGGAGGGTCAAGCATGGGGCTTTCGGCCGAGCAGCTGAAGGAGTCGCTGGACGCGCTCGCGGCGCGCGAACCGGTCTTCGCCGAAGCGATCGCCCGGGCCGGCTATCCCGAGCCGCGCATCCGCGAGCCGGGCTATGAGACGCTGCTGCGCACCATCGTCGGCCAGCAGGTCAGCGTCGCGGCGGCCGCATCGATGTGGAACAAGCTCGCGGCGTTGCTCGGCGACACGACCGACCCGCAACGGCTGCTCGCCGCCTCCGACGAGGACCTCCGCGCGGCGGGACTGTCGCGGCAGAAGAGCGGCTATGCGCGCAGCCTGGCCCAGCTGGTGGTCAGCGGCGAGTTGGACCTGTCCAACCTGCCTGAAGACGATGAGGAAGCCATCGCCGCGCTGACCAAGATCAAAGGTATCGGCCGCTGGTCGGCGGAGATTTACCTGCTGTTCGCGGAAGGGCGGCCCGACATCTGGCCCGCTGGCGATCTGGCGGTGATGCGCGAAGTCGGCGTCCTGCTTGGGCTGCCCGAGCGCCCAAACGAGAAGCGCACGCGCGAACTTGCCGAAGCTTGGCGCCCGCACCGGGGCGCCGCCGCGATTTTCGCCTGGCACCACTATAAGATGGTGGCGCTTTAACCTGGATCAGGCGGAATCATGGACATTCCATGCCGAACCAGGCTATAGAGAGGGCATTGGCGCATTTTGCATCGAAGCGCGCGCCATGAGAGTCTTTGGCACGCTCCCGCTTCTCACGGGAGGCATCTATGCCTGACCAGGAACGCAAAAATGTCTATCAGCTCGACGCGTTCAGTGCCGATGAGATGCTGGGCGAGATCACCGACCTGCGCGAGCGGATCATTGTCGCCTGGCGCGAGCGCGCAGTGATGCTGACCCGGGACGAACAGCATCGGCTCCTTGGCGAGATCAAGGAAACGTGCCGCTTGCTCGGCGATTTGGCGCACTGACGTCAACGAGGGCGCTTGAGGCGGAGCGCCGAGGCCGTAAAGCAGCGGCCATGACGCATACTCCAGAAGTTCCCCTGATCGAGCGGGCAAAGCTGTTCGGCAATCCCACGCGCGCGCAAGGGCGGGTCAGCCCCGATGGACGTTGGCTGTCCTGGCTCGCGCCCCGCGATGGCGTGATGAACCTGTGGCTGGCGCCTTCCGATGCGCCTTCCGACGCCCGGCCGATGACGGCGGAGAAGGTTCGTCCGATCAGCCAATACCTCTGGGCGCCGGACAGCCAGTCACTTCTCTATGTGCAGGACAAGGGCGGCGATGAGAATTTTCTGCTCTACCGTGTCGATATCAAGAGCGGTGCCGAAGCATGCCTCACCCCCTATGAGAACACACGCGTGCTGATCATGGGCAC
Organism: Sphingomonas sp.; assembly: GCF_035944535.1. GTDB lineage: Bacteria > Pseudomonadota > Alphaproteobacteria > Sphingomonadales > Sphingomonadaceae > Sphingomonas_B. Next base: position 250,724 of record NZ_DASZBC010000010.1, on the reverse strand, counting down.
CTCGGTGACGGAGCGCGGCCGCATTCTTGTCGGCCTCAACAATCGCGACCCGCAATGGCACGATGTGCATTCGCTCGACCTGGCGACTGGACAGCTGACCGAGGTCATGCGCGGCGACAGCTTTGCCGGCTTCCTTGCCGATGATGCGCTGAAGCTGCGGATCGCGGTGCGCCCCAATGCCGAGGGCGGCATGGACTTCCATCGCGTTGAGGACGGCAGAGTGGAGGAGGCGCCGTTCGCCGCCACCACGCTCGAGGACTCGCTCACTACCCAGCCCGCCGGCTTCACGACCGACGGGGCGACGCTCTACTGGGTCGACAGCCGCGGCCGGGATACGGCGGCGCTGATCGCCGAGGACATGGCGACCGGCGGCCGGCGCGTCATCGCCGAGGACCCGCGCGCGGATATCGGCGGCACGCTTTCTCACCCGCTCACCGGCGAAGTGGAGGCCTATTCGGTCGATTACCTGACTAAGGAGTGGGTGGGCCTCGATCAGGAAATCGGCGCGACGCTGAAGCGCCTGCGCGAGCGGCTTAAAGGCGATATCGAGATCACGTCGCGCACCGATGACGATCGCCAGTGGACGGTCGCGGTGGACCCGGTGACCGGGCCGCCCGCCGTTTACCTCTATGATCGCGACGCGGACCGGCTGGAGCTGTTCTACGTGTCACGACCGGAGCTGGAGCATGCGCCTTTGGTGCCGATGCACCCGCTGGAGCTGCGGACGCGCGATGGGCTGACGCTGACCGCCTATCTGTCCCTGCCCAATGGAGCGGCAACGGCCAAGGAGAGCATTCCCGACCGGCCGCTGCCTATGGTGTTGCTCGTCCATGGCGGCCCCTGGGCGCGCGACCATCACGGCTACAACCCGTATCATCAATGGCTGGCGAACCGTGGCTATGCGGTGCTGTCGGTTAACTTCCGCGGCTCGACGGGCTTCGGCAAGAGCTTCATCTCGGCCGGCGACCTCCAATGGGGCGCGAAGATGCATGACGACCTTGTCGATGCAGTCGAGTGGGCTGTGGCGGAGGGCATCGCCGACCGAGACCGGATCGCGATCATGGGCGGTTCTTATGGCGGCTATGCGACGCTTGCCGGGCTGACCTTCACGCCGGAACTGTTCGCCTGCGGCGTCGACATCGTCGGGCCGTCCAACCTGGAAACGCTGCTGCAGACCATCCCGCCTTATTGGAAGCCGGTGGTGCAGCAATTTCATCGGCGCATGGGCAATCCCGAAACGCCGGAAGGGCTGCAGCTGCTCAAGGACCGGTCGCCCCTCTACAAGGCCGACCGGATCGTGCGACCGCTGCTGATCGGCCAGGGCGCCAATGATCCCCGCGTCAAGCAGGCCGAATCCGACCAGATCGTGTCCGCAATGAAGGCCGGGAACATTCCCGTCACCTATGTGCTTTTTCCGGACGAGGGGCACGGCTTCGCGCGTCCGGAAAACAACATCGCCTTCAACGCGATCACGGAGGAGTTCTTGGCCGCCAATTTGGGCGGCCGGTGCGAGCCGGCGGGGGAGACGGTGGCTGCGTCGACGGCGCAGTTCCTGGCGCGCGCTTAACCCTTTATCCGGTGGTAACGATAAGCGGCGGCGGCTAAGGCGGCGCCGCTTCAAGTTCAGGGTGACATGATGAAGATTACGATGATCGGCTCGGGCTATGTCGGCCTCGTTTCGGGAGCCTGCCTGTCCGATTTCGGCCATGACGTGGTCTGCGTCGACAAGGATGCGGGCAAGATCAAGGCGCTGGAAGCCGGCCGCATGCCGATCTTCGAGCCGGGCCTGGACCAGCTGGTCGCGTCGAACGTGAAGGCCGGGCGCCTGTCATTCACCACTGATCTGAAGGCTGGCATCGCCGGCGCCGACGCGGTGTTCATCGCCGTCGGCACGCCGTCGCGCCGGGGCGACGGTCATGCCGACCTGTCCTATGTGTTCGCGGCGGCCAAGGAGATCGCCCAGGCCGCCGACAAGCCGTGCGTCGTCGTCACCAAATCGACGGTGCCCGTCGGCACAGGCGACAAGGTCGAAGCCATTCTTAAGGAAACCCGCCCCAACTTCGCCTGGGCAGTCGTTTCCAATCCGGAGTTCCTGCGCGAGGGCGCAGCGATCGGCGATTTCAAGCGGCCCGACCGTATCGTCGTCGGAACTGAGGACGCGCATGCTCAGGATGTGATGCGCGAGGTCTATCGTCCGCTCTACCTGAACGCCGCGCCTTTGCTGTTCACCGGCCGGCGCACCGCCGAGCTGATCAAATACGCGGCGAATGCGTTCCTTGCGACCAAGATCAGCTTCATCAACGAGCTTGCCGACCTGGCCGAGCAGGTCGGCGCGGACGTCAAGGATGTGTCACGCGGCATCGGCCTCGACAACCGCATCGGCTCCAAGTTCCTGCACGCGGGCCCGGGCTATGGCGGCTCCTGCTTCCCCAAAGACACGCTGGCACTGCTGAAGACGGCCGAGGATTATGGCGTGCCGCTGCGCATCGTGCATGCGACGGTCGAGGCGAACGACCTGCGCAAGGAAGCAATGGGCCATAAGGTCATCGAAGTGCTGGGTGGCTCGGCCAAGGGCAAGCGGGTCGGGCTGCTCGGCCTGACCTTCAAGCCCAACACTGACGACATGCGCGACGCGCCTTCGCTGGACATCGTGCGGGTGCTGCGTGAGGCCGGCGCGGACATCGCCGCCTATGATCCGGAAGGCGTGGAACAAGCCCGCGCGATGCTGGGCGAGCTCGACTACAGGGCCAATGCCTATCAAGTGGCCGAAGGCGCCGACGTTCTCGTGCTGGTCACCGAATGGGACGCGTTCCGCGCGCTGGATCTCAAGCGGCTCGCCGGATCGATGCGCCAGCCGGTGCTGGTCGACCTGCGCAACGTCTATAACCCGGCCGAGGCCGAGAAGGCGGGCATGACCTATTTCGGCGTCGGACGCGGCGTCGCCGGCGTGGAAGCGCCGCTCGAGCAGAAGGTCGCTTAACGCACGTCATTGCGAGCGGAGCGAAGCAATCCAGGTCCGGCGCCGCCTGATGGATTGCTTCGTCGCTTCCATCCTCGCAATGACGATGTGATGGCCAATCAATGAGCGTCAGCCGGAACGCGACCTATAACCTGATCGGGGCGGTGCTCCCGATCCTGCTCGCGCTCGTCACCGTCCCCATCTACCTGAAGCTCGTGGGCACCGACCGTTATGGGGTGCTTGCCATTGCCTGGCTGCTGCTCGGCTATTTCGGGCTGTTCGATCTGGGACTGGGCCGCGCGACGACCTACAGCATCGCCGCGTTGAAGGACGCTCCCGCGCAGGATCGCGCCGATGTGTTCTGGACCGCGATCCTGACCAATGTGCTCATGGGCGTCCTGGGTGCACTGGTGCTGTGGGGCGCCGCCGCCTTCTTCTTCGATCAGATATTCAAGGTCGACCCGGCGCTGCGACCCGAAATCTCGGCAGCTGTGCCGTTCCTGGCGCTCGCTGTGCCCATCGCGACGATGACAGGCGTGCTGAGCGGCGCCTTGCAGGCGCGCGACCGGTTTCTTGAGACCAACATGGTCTCGGTCCTGTCGACCAGCCTGTTTCAGCTGCTGCCCCTGTTCGTGGCGCTCGCGTTCGGGCCCAATCTCAGCCTGTTGCTGCTCGCGTCGGTGGCAGCGCGCGCCATCGCAATCGCGGTGCTGTGGTGGCGCTGCCATTTGTTCATCACCAAAGGGCAGAAAGCGCGCTTCGACCGCAGCCAGATCAAGGAGCTGCTCGGCTATGGTGGTTGGGTAACGGTCACCGGATTGTTCGGGCCGATCCTCGTCATCCTCGACCGGTTCGCCATCGGCGCCGTGCTCGGCGCTAAGGCGGTGACGATCTACACGGTGCCGTTCCAACTCGCCCAGCGCATTACCATCTTCCCCAACGCTCTGGTGACCGCCGTTTTCCCGCGCCTGCCGACCGCTTCGCCAGAGGAGCGCGCGGCCTTGAGCGACAAGGCCGTCCGCGTGCTGCTCGCCGGCATCAGCCTGCCGATCCTCGGCGCCATCTACGTGCTGCATCCGTTTCTGGACCTGTGGGTCGGCAGCGAAATCGGCCGCCCGGCAGCCGATGTTGGCGTGCTGATCGTGTTCGGCTATTGGGCGAACGCCTTTGCCGTCGTTCCCTATAGCTGGTTGCAAGGCATGGGACGGCCCGACCTTGTCACCAAATGCCTGCTCGCGCAGATCCCGCCTTATCTAGTGCTGCTCTATTTCGGGATGAAATGGTTCGGACTGATTGGCTGCGCGGCCGTGTTCGCATTCCGCTGCTCGGTCGATTTCCTGCTGCTCTGGTGGGCGGCGCGGCGGAGGCTGAACCCGGCGCCATTGATAGGGCTCGTCGCGTTGCCGATGCTGGCGGGTGCCGTCATTTCGGCCGCGCTCGACTATAGCGACTGGCGCTGGTGGGCGAGCGGTGCCTTGTTGGGCATGATCACCGCGATCCTCTGCTGGAAGATCGCGCCGCCTGAACTAATGGACCGCGGGCGCGCCCTGGTGAAGCGCTTCGTGCCCTAGCGGCCGAAGCGGAGCCCCAGCCAGAGCGTCCGCGGGCTCGCCCGCTCGATCACGCCGTCGCCGGAGATCGCTGCTTCAACTCGGGCGTCGGCAAGGTTCACGCCGCGCGCCTCAAGGCTCAGCGAGGTGGAGATCGGCAGGGCCAATGCGGCGTCGATGGTCGGCGCATCTTCGAGCGTACGGCTATTCTGATCGTCCTCGAACTGACCCGACACATAGCGCATCGTAACCGAGGCGCGTGCGCGCCCCGGCAACCAGCTGAGGGTAGCGGAGGCTGTGTGCCGAGGCGTCTGCGCGGGACGAAGGCTGTCCAGCGAGGCCGCTTGGCCGGAGGCGCGTATGCGTGAGTCTGTATAGGCGTAGGAGGCGGTCAGGCCCCAGACGCCCATCTGCACGGCGCCGTCCAGCTCCACGCCGCGCGCGCGGACGCGGTCCAGATTGTGCCGCACACGGTAGAAGCCGGCGCCGGACACGAACCCTACGCCGGGGAAGGTGCCGGGTCCGCGCGCAACGGTGACATTGGCAATGGCATTGTCGAGCCGGTTATCGAACAGCGTCGCAGCCAGCCGTACGCCTTGAGCGGGACGGAACTCCGCTCCAAGCTCGGCCCCATGCAGGCGCTCCGGCAAAAGGCCAGCATTGGGTGCCGTCGCATCGGCACCCACGCGGAATGGACGGTAGAGCTCGTTCAGGGTCGGCAGCCGCCAGCCGGCATAGGCGGCGGCGCGAAGGGTCAGCGCGTCATTGGCGCGCCAGGCGAGGCCTGCGCGTCCGGTCGGCTCCCAGCCGCTACGATCGGCGAAGCGGCTGTCGGTCAGCACCGCGCCAGAGCCGAGCGTGGTCTCGCGCAGGAGCCCGTCGCGGATGGCCCAGCGATCGACCCGGCCGCCGACGCTCAGCACCAGATCTCCGGTTCTCCAGGACAGGTCGGCAAAGGCTCCAATCGTTCCGGTCACGCCGCCGGCCAGCCGCTGCCGCGTCGGTGCTGCATTGACGAAGGTGAAGAGTTCCTCGGTGCGCCCGCTTGTGCGGCGCCAGTCGCTGCCGATGCGGAGATCGATATCGGCCCCAATGGGCGGAGCGATCTCGACCCGGGCACCGAGTCCGGTCGCCGGCGTGTTGTACTGGTCCAGCGTCTGCGTTGCGGTTTCCCGTCCGGCGCTGATCGAGGCGAATTCGCTGCGGAAGCTGCGGGTCTGGATATAGGCGAGCGCGGAAAATCCCCAGCGACCTCGGCCGACTAGCCGCAGGCTTGCATCGGCGCCGTCACTGCCATTGTCGGTGAAGCGCGTGCCGCGTTCCCGCCGGTCGGCGAAGGCGAGGAGATTGGCCTGCAGCTCTGTGTCGGCGGCAATCGGCACCACCGCACGGGCGGAGACGCTGCCCTGCTCGTAATCGGCCGGGCGGTCGGCGGGGCCACGTTGAGAGCGGATGATCGGATTGAAGCCGCTGCCGCGCGCATAATCAGCCGACAGCACTGCGAAGCCCGCGCCCAACCGGCCGCTGCCTATGATGTCCGCGTCAAGGCTCTCGCGGCTGCCATAGGCTATCCCGCCTCCGAGCCGCGGCAGCTCGCCTGGCGTGGCGCTCGACAGCTCGATGGTGCCGGCGAGCGCTCCCGGTCCGAAGAGGCCGCTGCCGCCCCCACGCGTGACCCGCACCTGGCCTAGCCGCTCCGGCGCATAGGCCGGAAAGGCGACCCAGCCGCCGAACGGATCGGCTTGCGGCACGCCGTCGAGAATCAGCAGCGCCCGGCTCGCGGCATTGCCGCCGAGGCCGCGCAGCGTCACGCCCTGGCTGGTCGGATTGGCGGAGCGCGCATCGGAGCGGCGGAATTGCTGCAGGCCCGCCATATCGCGCAGGACATCCTCGAGCCGGCCGCTAGCGCTGGAGGTCAGCCGGTCGCGATTGATGGTGACAATATCATAGGCGGCGTCGCCGGGTGCTTCGGCGAGACCGCGGCCGGTAACGACAATGGCAGGTTCGGCGGATTGGAGAAGGAGGTATAGAAGCACGCGCTCCCCTACTCCGTTCGGGCCGAGCTTGTCGAAGCCCTGTTCTTCTTTTTGCTGTAGAAAGGCAGGCCTTCGATAAGCTCAGGCCGAACGGAGTTTAGGATGACTGGCTGACCCGCTCCGGGCTCGCTGCGGCGAAGGCGTCCAGCTCCTGCAGTGCTGCGTCGATCCGCACTAGGGTCGGGAAGGGCGTCAGGTCTAGGTTGAAGCGCCGTGCATTGAACATCTGCGGCACCAGGCAGATGTCGGCCAAGTCTGGCGCATCGCCGCCAAGATAGCGGCCGCTGCCTTCCGCCATCGTCTCCAGCGCGACGAACCCCTCGCGCACCCAGTGACGATACCAGTCGTCCCGCGCCTCGTCGGACGCGCCGAGCTCGCCTTTCAGATATTTGAGGACGCGCAGATTGTTGATCGGGTGGATGTCGCAGGCGATCAGCAGCGCCTGGGCGAGCGTCTTCGAACGGCGCGCCGGGTCTTTGGAAACGAAGGGCGGTTCGGGAAAGCGCGCGTCCAGATAGTCGAGAATCGCGAGCGATTGAGTCAGCTGATGGCCGTCGAACTCCAGCGTCGGCACGAAGCCTTGCGGGTTGCGCGCGAGATTGTCCGCCTCGCGATGTTTGCCGTCGAGCAGCGACAGGTCGATGCGTTCATACTCGGCCCCCTTAAGGTTGAGACCGATCCGCACCCGGTAGCTGGCCGAGGAGCGGAAATAGTCAAACAGTCGAATGGTCATCGCAACACTCTCCCGGCAATGGCATCAAGCTTTCGAATCAAGGCAGGATCGCGCGCGTCGGGCGCCGTCACGATCGCGTGATCTAGGCATGTGTCGATCGGGCTCGGCTCTCGCCTTGCGGGCAACAGCTTGGCGAGTTCCACGATGGTCCGCCGTGCCTTGCCGGCATTGTCGTGCATGACGCGGAGCACTTCGCTGACCTCGACATGCGCCTCTCCTTCGCGCCAGCAGTCATAGTCGGTGACCATGCCGATCAGCGCATAAGGCAGCTCTGCCTCGCGGGCGAGCTTCGCCTCGGGCATGCCGGTCATGCCGATGATGTCGGCGCCCCAGGTGCGGTACATGTGGCTTTCCGCGCGGCTGCTGAACTGAGGCCCCTCGATCGCGATATAGGTGCCGCCTTCGCTCACTTCGGCTCGGGCACGTGTCGCTGCCGCGGCGGCAAGGCTGGAGAGGCGCGGACAAACCGGATCAGCGAGCGAAACATGGGCGACAAGGCCCGTACCGAAAAAGCTGGCGGCGCGGTGCCTTGTGTTGTCGATGAACTGGTCGGCGACCACGAAGCGGCCCGGTGCCAGCTCCTCGCGCAGCGATCCGACCGCGGAGAGCGCCAGCAGGTCGGTGCACCCAATCCGCTTCAGCGCATCGATATTGGCGGGATAGTTGAGCTCGGTCGGGGAAAGCCGGTGACCGCGACCGTGACGAGGGAGGAAGGCGAAGCGGATGCCTGCGATGGTGCCGGTCAGTATCTGGTCGGAGGGAGTTCCCCAAGGTGTGTCGACGGTCTGCCATTCCGCGCCTTCGAGATCGTCGACGGCATAGAGCCCGGAACCTCCCAGCACCCCAATGAACCAGTCCATTCTAACTCCGTTCGGGCTGAGCTTGTCGAAGCCCTCCCTTCTTCTGGGTTCCGTGTACAGAAAGGGAGGCCTTCGACAAGCTCAGGCCGAACGGACTTAGGGATGCGGGTGCATGCTGGCGATATATTCCCGCACCAGCGCCACGCCTTCCTTGTGCACCAAGGACCGGCCGAGTTCCGGCATGGCGACGCCCGGATCGGTGCTGTTCATCCGGTAGAGCAGGATCGACTTGTCGGGCTCGCCAGGCGCGATGGCGAAGTCATGGCCGCCGCTGCCGCGTCCCGCCGCTACCGGGCGTTTGCCGACGCCGAACGCCACCGGATCGGCTTCCTCCCAGGTCAGGAACAAGCCACTGTTGTTGGCAATGCCGGTGCGTGAATGGCAGTGGCCGCAATTGACGTCGAGATAGGCGCGGGCCCGCTGTGCGACCGGCACGCGCCGATCGTCCCAGCGGGGGAGCGTATAGCCGGCTGGCGCGCGGTCGAGCACACCGGCTGTGACCAGCTTCTGTAGCTGCGCCGCGCCGAGGTTGCGCGCCTTGGGACCAATCGGCTCGACCGCGCCCGAGGACTGGTGGCATTCCTTGCACTGATTCTGGTTCGGCACGGCGTAGCTGATCGTCTGGCCGAGAGCTGCCACCTCGATGCGCTTGCCGCCGCGCTTCAACACCGCATCGCTGCCTTCCCACACATAGGGCAGCGCCACCCAGCCGCTCGCCCGCTTTAGCAGTACGCGTGTTTCGAGCGTCTGGCCGGGATAGCTGAACGTCTTGATCAGCGCCGAGCCTATCGGAAACTCGATCAGCCCGTCGCCTGTGTGCCGCGCCTTTTGCCCGGCCGGCACATAGATGAACCGGTCCTTGTCCGCGTAATCGGAAAAGAGTGGAGTGGTGAGCGTGTAGGGCGCGACGCGTCCGTTCGGCTTGCCGTTCACGAAAAAGCGGAAATTGGAGAGCTTCGGCGGCAGCGTGTCGCCGGTGATCAGCGCGTCATCGACGCCTGGCGGCGCGGCGCTGGTCAGCAGCGCCAGGACGGCCAGCGCTAACGTCACTCTCACCGGATCGCCGCCTCCATCGACGCGGGCAGCACCACCGGCGCGGGTTCCGCCGCGCGAGCTGCGTCGAACTTGGCGAGCGAAGGCTTGGCTTGGTCGAGCGGCGTGGACGGCGAGGGGAGACCCAGGGTCAGCGTCGGCACATCCGTCTCGGCGACGACCACAGCTTCGCCGGTGCCGTCCCAGAAGACCGGCGGCAAGGCGCCGCCCATCGCGCCCGCGAGCTGCGCTCCGCCCGGGAAGCTCGGCGCAAAGCCGGCGCGGCCATGCTTGTTATCGCGGATCACCACCTGCCGGATCAGCGGGTTGTAGTTCTTGTCATCGAATGGCTGGCGATAGCCGATCAGCATCACGTTGGAGCTGGCATTGTTCGCCAGCGTGTTGCCGAACACGTGCACGTTGCGGTTGGCCATGACCATCACGCCGGTGCCCATCGGAACCGAGGCGACGATGTTGCCCTTGGGCGCGAAGTTGGGCGTGTCGTTGTCCGTCACTTGATTGTCGAACACGCGAATCGAATGGCCGCCCATCTGCGGCAAGTTCGGCAGATCGAAGACCAGAATGCCACCGGTATTGTGGCGTGCGACATTGCCATGAACGTCCGCATAATAGCTGTTCTCGATCTCGATGCCGGCGACGTTCTTCTCCGCGACCGAGTTGCGGACGACGATGTTCTTGGATTGCCCGACATAGATGCCCGCGTCCGAGGCGCCGCGGACCAGCACCTTGTCGACCAGCACATCGGTCGAGCTGACCGGATAGACGCCATAGGCGCCGTTGGTTTCCTTGGGCCCGCCCGTCCATTCGACGCGGAGATTGTAATAGACGATGCGGTCGGCGCCTTTCGACTTGATGCCGTCGCCCTTGCTGTCCTCGACCGCGAAATCGCGCAGCACCACATCGTCCGACGTGACCAGCAGGCCTTCGCCGGCGCCTTTCTGACCCTTGAAGCTCAGCACCGTCGCATCGCGCCCGGCGCCGCGGACGGTGACCTTGTCTACGTCCAGCGAAAGGCCGTCGGTCAGTTCGAAGCGGCCGGGCCCGAGCCGGACCGTGTCTCCTGGAGCAGCCTCGATCAGGGCGGCCTGCAGCCGTTCCTGAGCGTCGGGGCCGGGAGAGACCGTTATGGTCGCGAGCAGGGCGAGGGCTAATGCTGTCATGAATGTAAGCTACCCTGCTCCGCGCAGTTGACAACACCCATCAATCCGTTCGTTTCGAGCGCAGTCGAGAAACGTATCTCGACTTCGCTCGATACAAACGGAGATGAAATGCGCTGGACATTCATCCTTCTGGTCTTCGCCGCCTCTCCATCTCGCGCCGCAGAGGCAGTCACCGGAACGTGGCTGACCGACACCAAGGACGGGCTGATCGAGATCGCACCGTGCGGCCAGCGTTTGTGCGGGCGGCTGGTCAGGAGCCTGGTGCCGATCAAGCCGCCCGGCACCGACGTCAACAATCCAGACGCAAGGCTGCGCGGACGGCCGATCCTGGGCATGCCGGTGCTGACCGGCTTTGCGGAGGACGGCAATCTGTGGCGCGGTACCGCCTACGACCCGAAGAACGGAAAGAGCTACAAGACGACTCTCCAGCGCACCGGGCCCGGAACGCTGAGGCTCACTGGCTGCGTGGCGATCTTCTGCCGGTCGGTTACTTGGACGAAGGCAAAGTAGCGCGGCTGCGCGCCAGGCCGTAGATCAGGTAGATCAGCAGGCCGATCCCGTTCCAGACGAAGAAGCTCACCTGCGTCACCGACTGCAGGCTGGTGAAGAGATAGATGCAGCCGAGGATCGCCAAGGGCGCGACGATCCAGGCTGCCGGCGTGCGGAAGCCGCGGCGAATGTCCGGCGCACGCTTGCGCATCACCAGCACGCAGAGGGCGACGGCGATGAAGGCGCAGAGCGTGCCGGCATTGGCAAGCGAGGCGATCAGGTCGAGCGGGGTCACCGCGGCGATGATCGCGACGAAGATCGCCGTCACCAGTGTGATAACCGCCGGCGTGCCGCGCTTCGACACGCGCGCCCAGGAGGTCGGCAGGAAGCCGTCGCGCGCCATCACCATGAAGATGCGGGTCTGGCCATAAAGGAAGGCGAGCAGCACAGTCGGCAGCGCGATGGCCGCTGCGGCGGCGATGATGGTCGCGATGCCCGGCCGTCCGATCTCGCGCAAAATTAGCGCCAGCGGCTCGGGGCTGTTCGCGAACTGCGCGTAGTTTAGCGCGCCGACGGCGGCGGCCGCCACGATCATGTAGATAAGGGTGCAGGCCGCCATCGAACCGACGATGCCGATGGCGAGATCCCGCTCCGGGTTCTTTGCTTCCTCAGCCGCGGTCGAAATCGCGTCGAAGCCGTAGAAAGCGAAGAAGATGATCGCCGCGGCACCCATCACGCCATATTTGACGCCGCCATCGCCTTCGACGCTGCCATAGCCCTTCGGCGCGAAGGGCTCGAGATTCGCGGGGTCGAAATAGGGCAGTGCGACCGCGACAAACAGCGCGAGGGTGACGATCTTCAGGACGACGAGCGCAGTATTGACCGTCGCACTTTCGCGCGTTCCGAGCATCAGCAGGCCGGCGACCACCGCGATGATGAAGATGGCCGGCAGGTTGATGCCGGCTTCGGTGATGGTGAAGCCGTCAGCCAGATTGCCGACCACCGTGGGGCCGTGAGTGAGCACATCGGGCAGCACGATGCCGAGGCCCGACAGGAAGCCGACGGCATAGCCGGACCAGCCGACCGCGACCGTCGCTACTACTAGCGAATATTCCAGGATCAGGCTCCAGCCGACCACCCAGGCGAACACCTCGCCCAACACCGAATAGCTGTAGGTGTAAGCGCTGCCCGAGGCAGGGATCATCGTCGCCATCTCGGCATAGCAGAGCGCAGCGGCAGCGCAGATCGCGCCGGCGACGACGAAGCTTAGCAGGACGGCGGGCCCAGCGCGGTCCGCGCCCACGCCGATCAGCGTCAGGATGCCCGTGCCGACGATCGCGCCGACACCAAGCGCGACGAGGTGCGGCCATGAGAGCGTGCGGGCGAGGCGATGCTCCTGCGGCTGATCCTCCGCCGCGACGATCGCCTTGCGGCGCAGTAGTTTGCTCATCGAGATGCCCCCACTCCGTTCGGGCTGAGCCTGTCGAAGCCCTCCCTTTCTGTTATCCCGAACTGGTAGAAAGAAGGGAGGGCTTCGACAAGCTCAGCCCGAACGGGTCTGGTATAAGCCTCATCTATATCCCGGATCGCTCAGCAGCTCGCCGAAATCCGGAAAATCGGCAGAAACGCGGTCAGGATAGCTCGCCTCGCGTTTCTCGAGAAAGGACGACACGCCCTCCTTGGCATCCCCGCTCTGGCCGCGCGACCAGATGGCGCGGCTGTCGAGGCGGTGGGCGATCATCGGGTGTTCGGCGCCCATCATGCGCCACATCATCTGGCGCGTGAGGGCAATGGACACAGGAGCACTCTGGGCAGTCAGTTCCCAGGCGAGCTTGCGCGCGGCCTCCAGCAGCTCGTCGGGCGCATGGATCGAGCGGATCAGGCCGCCCTTCAGCGCCTCTTCCGCACCGAACACGCGCCCTGAATAGCACCAGTCGAGCGCCTGGCTGATACCGACCAGCCGCGGTAGGAACCAGCTCGAGGCTGCCTCCGGCACGATGCCGCGCCGCGCGAAAACGAAGCCGAACTTCGCGGTGTCGCTGGCCAGCCGGAAGTCCATTGGCAGCGTCATTGTGGCGCCGATCCCGACCGCGGGACCGTTGATCGCGCCGATCACCGGCTTCCGGCAGTTGAAGATGCGCAGGGTGAGGCGGCCGCCGCCATCGCGGACACCGGGATGCGAATAGTCGACGCTGCCATCCTCGCGCACCGGCGAGCCCTGCTCCAGCCGGTCGGCCCGCTTGGCATAGTCGAATGTGGCGCCGCCCGCACCCAGGTCCGCCCCGGCGCAATAGGCGCGGCCCGCCCCGGTCATGATCACCGCGCGGACCGCGTCATCGGCATCGGCCTCGTCGAACGCCGCAATCAGCTCTTTCATCATGACGGGCGTGAAAGCGTTGAGCCGGTCGGGCCGGTTCAGCGTGATCGTCATGACCCCGTCGTCTGTGACTGTCTCGATGGTGTCGTATGCGGTCATCCGTGCCTCCTGAGCGGCAGACTAAGGCGCCTGGAAGGCGGGTGAAACTAAATCTTTCTCGTTCTCTACTCGACCAGTTGAGAAACTGCTCAGCGGAAGGAACCATGCCATGCGGGTGATTCTGCTGATGAGCACGGGGCTGCTGCTCGCCGCTCCTGCGCGCGCGCAAGAAAATGCGCAGCCGCCTGCCGAGGTGGAGGTCGTCACCGACGGCGACCTGATCGTGACCGCGCGTCGACGCGAGGAAAGTATCCAGAACGTGCCAATCGCTGTCGCCGCCATCACGGGTGCGACGCTCGCCGCGACCGGCTCCAACTCCGTCGGGCGGCTGACGCAGCTGCAGCCATCGCTGCAATTCTATTCGACCAATCCCCGCAACTCCGCCGCCAACATTCGCGGGTTGGGTGCCCCGTTCGGCCTCACAAACGACGGCATCGAGCAGGGCGTCGGCATCTATGTCGACCAGGTCTATTATTCGCGCATCGCCGCCGCGACCTTCGACTTCATCGACGTCGACCGGATCGAGGTGCTGCGCGGGCCTCAGGGCACGCTCTACGGCAAGAACACGACCGCCGGCGCCATCAACATCACCACGACACGGCCCAGCTTTGAATGGGAGGGCCGGGCCGAGCTGAGCCTTGGCAATCTCGACTATGTCCAGAGCAAGGGATCGATCTCAGGCCCGCTCAGCGACGCAGTGGCGTTCCGGATCGGCGTCGCGTCCAGCGATCGGCGCGGCACGATCTACAATGTGCGCACGCGCGAATGGCAGAATGAGCTGAACAATATCGGCGTGCGCGGGTCGCTGCTTTGGCGCGCGACCGACCGGCTCGACATCACGCTGTCCGCCGATTTCAACCTGCAGAACCCGAATTGCTGCGTGCAGATCCCGGCGCGGATCGGCACCACCCAGCGCCCGGCGAACCGCCAGTTTCCGGCGCTCGCCGCCGCTTTCGGCTATGCGCCGCCCAGCCTGAACGCCTTCGACCGGCTGACCGACATTGATGTCGGACTGCGCGCCCGACAGGAACTCGGCGGCGCCTCCATCCTTGCCGAATGGGACCTGGGGCTCGGCACGCTCACTTCGGTGACGGCGTTCCGCTATTGGGATTGGAAGCCGTCGAACGACCGCGACTTTATCGGGCTGCCGATCACGACCGTTTCGGCAAATCCGTCGCAGCAGCGGCAATATACGCAGGAGCTTCGCTTCGCTTCGAACGGCGAGCGGACGATCGACTATGTGATCGGCCTGTTCGCCTTTCACCAGACAATCGCGACGCAGGGGCGGCAGAGCCAGGGAGCTGCCGCCTCGCGCTACACGCTGAACCCGACCAGTGCCAACGCGAGCAATCCGGCGGTGCTGGACGGCCTCACCTCGACGAACGACATCAGCTTCAGGAATACGAGCCTGGCCGCCTTCGGGCGCCTGACCTGGCACGTGGCCGACCGACTGGAGATCCAGCCGGGGCTGCGCGTCAATTACGACCGCAAGAGCGGCTCCTATGAGGCAGTGGTGACCAATGGCGCCGGTCAGGCGATCGTCTGCAACCCGGCGCCGACCAACTCAGTGGTGCGGGACCAATGCGCCACCCTCGCGCCGCAAAGCTACAAGCCGAAGTTCAGCGACTGGAACGTGTCGGGCGACCTCACCCTAGCCTACCAGTTCACGGACGATGTGCTCGGCTATGCCACTTACGCGCGCAGCTTCAAGTCGGGCGGCATCAACCTGTCGGGCCTGCCGCTCGATGCCAACAATCAGCCGATCCTGGGCGCCGTGACCGTGCGGCCGGAGAAGGTCGATCATTTCGAACTGGGCCTGAAGACGCAGTTCTGGGACAAGCGCGTGACGCTTAACCTTGCCGGCTTCTGGACGGAGACGAGCGACTATCAGGCGACCGTCACCAACGGCCAGTTCGCGGTGGTGCGCGGCTATCTCGCCAACGCCGACAAGGTGCGGGTGCGCGGACTTGAAGCCGACCTGTCCGCCCGCCCGTCCGAGAGGCTGCGCGTTTATGCGAGCGGTGCCTATACCGATCACCAATATGTCCGCTTCACCGACGCGCCCTGTCCGCCGGAGCTGGTTGGTGGCACGATCCCGAATTGCGACATTTCCGGCCAATGGCTGCCCGGCATCTCCAAATGGGCGACCTCCTATGGCGCGGAATATAATGTGCCAGTCACCTTCGGCGGGCTGGACGGTCAGCTCTATGCCGGCGTGGACGGCAGCTATCGCTCCAAATTCTCGGCCAATCCGTCGCGATCCCGCTTCACCGATGTGAAGGGCTATGCGCTGACCAACCTGCGCTTCGGCTGGCGTTCCGACGACAAGTGGAACGTCTTTGGCTGGGTGCGCAACGCCTTCGACGTGAACTATTATGACCTGTTGGCGCTGCAGCCGGGCAATACCGGGCTGATCGTCGGTCAGCCTGGCGACCCGCGGACCTATGGCGTGACGGTGAGCACGCGGTTCTGAGCCTCTCACCCCTCCCCTTCAGGGGAGGGGCTTGCACTCATCTCTTCCCCAGCACCTCGGTTGCCGCCGCGGTCATCGCCTCCGTCGCGGTGCCGATTACGGCCTCGGCGTCGGGCGCCCAGAACGGGCTGTGGAGCGACGGCAGTCGCGCGGGATCGCCGTTCACCGCGTCCCATTTGGCGCGGGGAACCCCGCCGACCCAGAAGATGGTCGACTGGATGTTGTCCGGATCGGCGAGGCGGAACTCGGGAAAGTCCTCGCTCACCATCGACGCCTTGATTGCCTGCACACGGTTCTGTCCGAAGCGGGTGGCGAAGACCTTGCCCAGGCGGTTCGTCAGTTCTTCGGAGTTGAAGGTGGAGACGCCCGCAGGGCCAAAGCTGGACACGACCGGCATCAACTCGTCGGGCAGGCCCGCCGCGATCGCTTCGCCGCGCGCGATGCGCTTGATGCCGTCGAGCAGTTTGGTGCGCGTCTCGGGCGAATAACTGCGGACCGTCAGCTGCAGCTTCACTTCTGACGGGATGATGTTGTGCTTGGTGCCGCCATGAATGGAGCCGACCGTGACCACCACCGCGTCCTGCGGGTCGATCTCACGCGCAGCGAGCGTCTGCAATGTGGTGACGATCCGAGATGCGAGCACGATCGGGTCCTTGGCGGTCGCCGGCGCCGCGCCATGGCCGCCGACGCCCTTTACCAATATGTCGATCGAGTCGACGGCAGCGAGCGCATAGCCCGCCGTGTAGCCAACCGTGCCGGCCGGCAGCGAAGCCGAGTCGTGGAAGCCGATGACGAATTGCGGCTTGGGGAAGCGGGTGAACAGCCCGTCCTTCAGCATCGCCTTCGCGCCCTCGATCGTCTCCTCGGCCGGCTGGCCGATCATCACGAGGGTGCCGGACCAGCTTCCCTTAAGCGCCGCCATGCGCCGGGCAGTGCCGATCCATGCGGACATGTGCGTGTCGTGGCCGCAGGCGTGCATCACCGGCGTCGGCTGGCCATCGCCGCCCGCCGCCTTGACCTTGCTGGCGAAGGGTAGACCGGTCTGCTCCGCCACCGGCAACGCGTCCATGTCGGCGCGGAGCATGACAACCGGGCCAGGACCGTTCTTCATGACGGCAACCACACCGTGCCCGCCGACACCGGTCGTCACCTCGAAGCCCGCCTTCTTCGCTTCGGCGGCTAGGATGGCGGCTGAGCGCTTCTCCTGCCCCGACAGCTCGGGATTGGCGTGGAGGTCGCGGTAGATGGTGATCAGCGACTGCAGGTCCTTCGCAACGTCCGCGCGGATGTCGGGCTGGGCGAAAGCGGGAGCGGCGAAGAGGAGGGGGAGGAGGGCTAAGGAACGCACAAGGGTCTCCAGAAAGGATGCTGCCAACTTAGCCCATTCGTCCTGAGCTTGTCGAAGGCCTGCACTTCCTTGCTCGGTCGTAAAGAAGAACAGGGCTTCGACAGGCTCAGCCCGGACGGTGTTCAGGAGTTGGCGAGGTAGGCACCAGCTCGATCACGTCGATCAGGCTTTCGTAATGGGGGTAGGGCATGATCAGGCGCCAGCGGCCGTCGGGCAGCGCTTCGACGGCGCCGATCAGGTCTCGCTCATGGTCGCGGCCATAGTCCAGCGCGCGCTTCTCGTCGCCGAGCACCAGCGTGCCGAGGAAAACATGCCGCTGCGGGCTGCCAAGGATCACGCCGACAGGCCGCTGCGAGCCGGTCAGTTTGGTAAAGCTCGCGACCCCGCCCTCATCATCGATCCGGCACATGAAGGGCGGGTAAGCGACATAGGGGAGACCGCCTTGCCCCTTTACGCCGAGCTTGATGACACGGCAGCGATAGTCGCCGGTGGCAGGCCGTGCGGTCCGCCCGGCATCGGGGTCAAGCAGCGGACCTTCCCGAGCGATCTCCGCTGCATGACCAGCGGATCGCGCCTGATTCAGGCCGGTGACGAAAGCCGTTCGCCACCCGCGCAGGCGCGCGCGGTCGGCCGGCGTCGCGACGTTCCTCCAGTCGGGCACGGCGCTCGCAGCACTCTCCACGGCACCGCCACGCGCGCAGCCAACCAGCAACGCGCAGGCGGCAATCAGCACAGCCTTGTTCATGCGACCTCTCTTTTCGCTCACTCTAGTGAAGCGGAAAGCGAGAGTCAGCCCGGTCAGGCGGCCGTCCAGCCGCCATCGACCGACAGATTGGCGCCGGTGATCTGTGCCGCCTCGTCGCGGCACAGAAACAGGGCGAGCGCGGCGACTTGTTCGGGCTGGACGAACTGCTTCGTCGGCTGCGCCGCCAGCAGCACATCGTTGATCACCTGGTCGCGGGTGAGGCCGCGAGTGCGCATCGTGTCGGGGATCTGATTTTCGACCAAAGGCGTCCAGACATAGCCCGGGCTGATGCAGTTGACGGTGACGCCGGTCTTCGCCGCCTCGAGGGCAACCGATTTCGTCAGGCCAACCACGCCGTGCTTGGCCGCCACATAGGCCGACTTGTTGGGGCTCGCGACCAGCGAATGGGCCGATGCCGTGGTGATGATTCGCCCCCAGCCCTTGGCGCGCATCAGCGGAACGGCGGCGCGCATCAGGTGAAAGGTCGAGCTCAGGTTGATCGCGATGATCGCATCCCATCTGTCGACCGGAAACTGGTCGACCGGAGAAACGTGCTGAATGCCCGCATTGGAAATGACGATGTCCGGCCCGCCCAGCTCCTCGGCGCAGCGCTGCACCATGGCGGCGATCGCCTGCGGGTCGCTCATGTCAGCGTCGGAATAGAGCGCCTGGGCGCCGCTTGCCTCCGTCAACTGGGCGCGCTCGCGTTCGATCGTCTGCGCGTCGCCGAAGCCGTTGATCATCACCGCCGCGCCCTCGGCCGCCAGCGCCTTGGCATAGGCAAGGCCGATGCCGGACGTGGAGCCGGTGACGAGTGCGGTTTTGCCTTTCAGGAACATAGCTTCTCCATGCGTGTGGAAGCACCAATCCGTCATTCGTTGTGCGCTTGCAACTGGGAGGGCTGCCTACGCATTCTAGCCGCGAACCTCAGGAGCTTCGCCCATGCGCCTCGACGATTATCGGACCAGCAGCAATGTCGGCGATCAGCGCGGCATGGGCGGCGGCGGTTTCGGAGGAGGGCTGGGCGGCGGGCTCGGCTTGATCTTAAGCCTGGTCGGCTCGCGCTTCGGCATCGGCGGCGTCGCAGTGGTGCTGATCGGCGCTTGGATGCTCGGCCTGTTCGGTGGCGGTGGGCAGCGCGCCATCTCTCCCGCACAGCAGCAGGGCGGCAAGACTCCCGCGGAGATCTGCTCGGTCGATGCAGCGAGCCGCTTTTCCTGTCAGGTGCTCGCCAGCACGGAAGACACCTGGGCGCGGCTCTACCAGCAGGCCGGCCAGAGCTACACGCCGACGAAACTTCAATTCTATAGCGGCCGCGGCCAGTCCGGCTGCGGTGCGGCACAATCGGCGATGGGGCCATTCTATTGTCCGACCGATCAGAGCATCTATCTCGACACGGACTTCTATCGCGAGCTGTCGCAGAAGTTCGGAGCGGCCGGCGACTTTGCTCAAGCCTATGTGATCGCGCACGAAGTCGGACATCACGTGCAGGGGCTGCAGGGCACGTTGCAGAAATCGCACGATTTCCAGCAACGCGCGAGCCAGGCCGAGGGCAACGCCATGCAGGTCCGCGTCGAACTGCAGGCGGATTGCTATGCCGGCGTGTGGGCCGCGCAGAACCGAGCGCGGCTGGAGCCCGGCGACGTCGAGGAAGGGCTGCGCGCCGCACACCAAATCGGTGACGACACGCTGCAGAAGGCGGGACAGGGCCGGGTCGTGCCGGAAAGCTTCACCCATGGCTCGGCTGAACAGCGCATGGCCTGGCTCCGCCGCGGGCTGGAGAGTGGTAACCCGGCGGTGTGCGACACCTTCAGCGGCGCGGTCTAGGCTGCGGCGAGATAGAAAGCCGGATCGTCCGCGATTGTGGTGCGGTGAAGAAGGCGGTCATGGTCGTCATAGCCGCCGGTGGCGCGATGCAGCAACGAGCGATTGTCCCACATCACCAGCATGTTCGGCTGCCACCGGTGCCGATAGACGAAGCGATCCTGCGTCTGCCATTGCAGCAGCTCGATCAGCAGCGCGCGGCTTTCCTTCTGGTCCAGTCCTTCAAAGCCGATGATATAGCCGACGCAGCCGAACAGGCCGGGGCGGCCGGTTTCGGGATGATTGCGGATGAGCGGATGGCGCTGGGTCGCGCGGGCGGTGTCTGAGGGGCGAATATCCATGCTCCGCCCTATGTCGGCTTCTCCATAGAAGCCTGACGGCGCATAGGCGTTGCCGGCCGAATGGATCGCCACCAGGTCTTCGCACCGGGCACGGAGTTGTGACGGCATGGCGTCCAGAGCTGCGTGCTGGTCGGCGAAAAGCGTATCGCCGCCGTGCGGCGGGATGGTGATGCCGTAGAGGCAGGTGCCGGCGGGCGGACGGGGCTGGAAGCTCCAGTCGGTATGCCAGTTCTCCGCGAAGAGCGGGCGCGTCTCACCGGCCAGCCGCTTGACCGCGATGATGTGCTCGCGACCGGGGATCGGTGCGATGAACGGGTCCTCGCCGAACCCGCCGAACGCGAGGGTGAACCGTTCGAGATCGTCATCGCCGATCGGCTGGTCTGGAAAGGCGAGAACGTGATGCTCCAGCCAGGCGGCGCGGATCGCGCACACATCGTCTGGCGCGAGTGGACGGCGCAGGTCGATGCCGGTGACCGTAGCGCCACAGACCTGTTTGCTCGGTTCGACTCGAATCACAGCTGGACAAGCTCGCGCTGCATCGCCTCTCCCATTCCGTCATGCTGAACTTGTTTCAGCATAAGGGGTCCAGCGGTTTCTAGGCGGCCAGCTTATCCCGAAACAAGTTCGGGATGACAGGAATGAGGCCCGGAAGCATGCTCCGGGCCCCTCTTCATGCTCTTTGGCTTAGCGCTCGTATGTCCCCGAGAAGCTGCGATCGAGAATGTGTGGGCCGTCGTTTTGACGCTGTTCGTCACTCTCGAACAGTGCGCGACGATTCTCCTCGTCTGTCCATTGCTGGCGGGCCTGCTCGGCCGTCTTGTTGATCGTCACCTTGTCATCGACCGACTGGATCCACGAGCAGGGAATCGAGTGGTGGTGGCCACCGGCCCCGGCGCCGCTCTTGGTCAGGATGATCTTGTCTCCGGCGATCTTGTCGACCGTGCCGACCGGCTGCCCGTCCGACCCGACCACTTCCATATGTTCCTTGGCTTGGCGCAGGCTGGAGCGTTGCTGCTGGCGCTGACCGCGCCAGTTCGAGAACTCGCTGTGAAATTTGTCGCGGTTCTCACGGCGATATTCCTCATAGTCGCGGTCGAACTCGGACAGCTGATGATTGCGCCATTCCCGATAATGGTCGTCATGCGGGAGCGAGCCGCGATCGTCGCCCCGGCTGAACTGGTTCCCGGCGGAGCCGGCCCCGTAACCCGAAGTCGCACCATAGCGCGAACCCCCGGCCTCATAGCCGCCGCTGCGGCCACGCCACTCGCTGCGGCTGTAATCATAACCGCCGCTCGTCGGTTCGCCGCGATAAGTCTGGGGAGGACGATCATCCCGGTCCTGGTCGCGTCCGCCCTGGCCGGACATCATGCTGCCCCAGCCATAGCCGCGGGTGCGATCGTCGGAGCGCGAACGCCCCCGATCATCTTCGCCGCCATAGCGGCCGCCACGATCGTCATCGTCGGAGAACCAGGAGCGGATTTCCTCGCCTGCGCGTTCGAAGAAGCCGCGGTCATTGTCGCGTCCGTCGCCGCGCCATTCGCCGCGGCCGCGATCGCCGCCATAGGAACCACGTTCGCGCGCATCGCGATCATATTCGCGGTTCTCGTAATAGCGCCCGCTGGGGCTGCCATAGCCGCGATACCGGTCGTCTCTGTCTGCCACTTTTGCTCTCCTTCGCATTGTCGAGGAAGCACGGCGCGGGCATGCGCCGCCCGCGCACCTCCGGCGATAGAAGCGCATGCTGATACAGGTTGGTTCCGGAACGAGTTTGGTGCTGCGACGAAGCGTGTTGCATCGGGCCGGAGGCGCGAGTAAGGGCGCTGCTTCGCGCGGTCCGGCCGCGTCGATGATGATGGTGCGGGGCCGTAGCTCAGCTGGGAGAGCGCGTCGTTCGCAATGACGAGGTCAGGGGTTCGATCCCCCTCGGCTCCACCATTTTCCCGAGTCGATAGAGCGTTTTAGCGTGCAGGCGAGAGCGGCCCGCAGGCTTTCGGCCCTGTGCTTTGCGCGCAACAGTTCTGACTGTTTCTGCCCCGTAGCCGCTAAGTGATCGATTTACCGTATATTAACGGTTTCGGCTCAAAGGTTAACTGGTTAATGAAGCAGACGGGCGTAAGCGGGGTCGCCGCGCCCGGTAGCTGAGGGGCAGCAAATATGCGCGTTCTGCTGATTGAAGACGAGCCGACGACCGCCAAGGCGATCGAGATGATGCTGAATGCCGAAGGTCTGAACGTCTATACGACGGACCTGGGCGAGGAAGGCCTCGATCTCGGCAAACTCTATGATTACGACATCATCCTCCTCGATCTGAACCTGCCGGACATGCACGGCTATGACGTGCTGAAGAAGCTTCGCACGTCGAAAGTGTCCACGCCCGTGCTGATCCTGTCGGGCGTTTCCGAGATGGACTCGAAGGTCCGTTCGTTCGGCTTCGGCGCCGACGATTACGTCACCAAGCCTTTCCATCGTGACGAGCTCGTTGCACGCATCCATGCGGTGGTCCGCCGCTCGAAGGGTCACAGCCAGTCGGTCATCCGCACCGGCAAGCTGGCGGTCAATCTCGACGCCAAGACGGTCGAGGTCGATGGGGCCCGCGTGCACCTGACCGGCAAGGAATATGCGATGCTGGAGCTGCTCTCGCTCCGCAAGGGCACCACGCTCACCAAGGAAATGTTCCTGAACCACCTTTACGGCGGCATGGACGAGCCGGAACTGAAGATCATCGACGTCTTCATCTGCAAGCTGCGCAAGAAGCTCAGCCTGGCCTGCGGCGGCGACAATTACATCGAGACTGTATGGGGCCGCGGTTACGTGCTGCGGGATCCGCAGGAAGAACAGGCGCCGGTCACGGTCGCAGCCTGACGATCACCCGAGCGGGGTGGAAGGGCCGGCGGGGCAACCTGCCGGCCTTTTTCGTATCAGCTGGCGAGGGCGTATTGCTCTTCGTGGAGCATCAGGCCGGGTGCGGTAAGCGCCAGGGCAAGCGCCGTGCCGCAAAAGCCGCATTGCGCCG
Organism: Sphingomonas sp.; assembly: GCF_035944535.1. GTDB lineage: Bacteria > Pseudomonadota > Alphaproteobacteria > Sphingomonadales > Sphingomonadaceae > Sphingomonas_B. Next base: position 227,664 of record NZ_DASZBC010000010.1, on the reverse strand, counting down.
AAACGCGCCCGATCAGCCAATTGCTATGGCCACAGCCGGGGCAACGGTTCGTCTCGCCCGGATGATAAACCACCTGATATCCACGCTGTACCAGGTTCAGCGGCTGAACAGTTTCAGTACGCACCAGCACCTCCTCTACACGACGGCGCCATTTCAACTGCTTTCAACTTAGCACAACTGAAATATGGCTAAAGTGCATTAACCCATATTGTCGTGTCGTTAACCTTATCGTCGACCGTCTTCTTAGTTCGGACGATTTCAACTCGCGATTCGCGGACCCGTTCCAATGCCCGGCAAGCGAACGGGGGCGCGGCAGCGCCGCGCCCCCGTCCAACACTGTTCCGAAATCAGGCGAAACGGACTTTCGTCTGACGGCGGCGCACTGCCGTTCCGGCCATGCCAAAGCCCGCAATCATCATCGCCCAGCTCGCCGGTTCCGGCACGGTCGCAATATCGATCTCCAGCGCCGCCGCTGGGGTGAGTGCCACGCGCGGGCCAAAAATCGCGAACAGCTGCTCGTTGGCGAACGGGCCGCTGATCGACTGGAGGGAGCCGCCGATCACGAAACGGGAGTCGCTCTTGTTCTGCGCCGCTATGTTCAGGTTTGAAATCGCAGCCTGGTTCAGCGGGATCGAAAATTGCTGGATGGCGCCGGGAGCAACCACGGCCGATCCATAGCTGCTGCCATCCCCAAGATCGGTGAAGATGCCGACGTTATTCTGCGAGTTCGCGATCAGGGAAGCGATGCTGCCGGTGTAATCGAAAAGGCCCAGGGTCTCGCTGGTCGAAGACGTGTTAACGCCATTACCGCCATAGAAGGTAAGAGTGGCGGACGTGATCTTCTGATTGGGTGCCAGACCCGATATGTTGAAGGCGAGCCAGTTGCGGTACACCGCACCATTCAGGTTGCTCGACCCGACGTTGATGTTGTTCACGCCGGCAGTGAAGCCGCTGTTGGTGTACCAGCCGCTGTCGAAATTCTGGATGATCGCGGCGCTGGCCGCGGTGCCACCGGCAGCCGAAAAAAGAAGCGCGCCGCCGATCGCTGCGCTCGTTTTCAGAATTTGTATCATGTCATACCCCTGGATGATGGCCTGCCATTCGCATGCCAAGGGTGGGGCAGCGCGCTCGAAGTCGGGACCGTGTCGGATGGTTAACAGTTGGTTGACGGACTCGTGACCGTTCGGCGTCAGCCGTCCTGCTCGGGCTCGAAACGTTCCCAGCCATCGCCGCCGAGCCGCTCGACCGGCTGGAAGCGCGCCTTATAGGCCATGCGGCGGGACCCGCGGACCCAATAGCCCAGATAGACATAGGGCAGGCCGGCTGCGCGGGCGCGCTGGATATGATCCATGATGATGAAGCTGCCAAGACTCGGCCGCTCTTCATGGTCGGCGTCGTAAAAGCTGTAGATCATCGACAGCCCGTCGCATTGGGTGTCCGTCAGGCAAGCGCCGATCAGGCGGCCGGGCGCGAAACCCTTGCGCGGCTCGCGATACTCGATGATCTGGGTGTTGACGGGCGTCTGCTCGACCATGTCGGCATAGTCCATCTCGTCCATGTTCGACATGCCGCCGCCGGGATGCCGAGCGGAAAGGTAGCGCCGGAGCAGCTGGAACTGCTCGTCGGTGGACCATGGGCGGCAGGCGGTCACTTCCAGGTCGCGATTGCGCTTCAGGATCCGCTTCTGCGTCCCGCTCGGCTGCCATTCGTCGGCAACGACGCGCATCGAAACGCAGGCATGGCAGTCCGGGCAGCTGGGACGATAGGCGACGCTTTGACTGCGGCGGAAGCCGATCCGGCCAAGCGCATCGTTCAGCTCCGCGGCGTGTGGTCCGCTCAGTTCGGTGAACACCTTCCGCTCGAACTTGCCGGGCAGATAGGGGCACGGATTGGGGCTGGTGACGAAGAATCGCGGAAAGCGAAATGGTGCGCTCACGTCAGGCCCTCTCTGGCGCGGGTGTCCTCCCCCGGCGACGCATTTACAAACGCACTATCGGTTACCGGCGATGCAATGAAAAGCCGGTTTACCCTCTTTCAGGCGAGTTCGACGGTGCTGACTTCGTAGTGGGCGGCCCGAAGCGCCTGCATCAGCCGATCGAGGTGCGCGGAATCGCGGGTTTCGCACTCGATATCGGTGATCAGTCCTTTCGCCGGAAGCGTGGTGAAGACACGCTGGTGATAGACCTCGATGATGTTGACCTGCTGCTCGTGGAAGATGCGGGCGACGTTGAATAGAGCGCCGGGCCGGTCCTGCAGCCGCACGCGCAGGCGAGCGAGGCGGCCCGACCGCGCAAGGTCGCGCAGCAGCACGTTCGCCAGCAGACGCGTGTCGATATTGCCGCCGCAGAGCACGATACCGACCTCACGTCCGGCGAATCGCTCGGGATGGGCGAGAAGGGCAGCAAGGCCGGCGGCGCCGGCGCCCTCGACCACCGTCTTCTCGATCTGGAGGAGCAGGCTGACCGACTTCTCCAGGTCGCGTTCGGACACGAGCAGGATCTCGTCGGCGAGCGCCTCGACGAAGCGGCGCGTCAGCGTGCCCGGCTGCTTGACGGCGATGCCTTCGGCCAGCGTGTCGCCTTCGCAGGGCAAGTCCACCTGCTTCAGCGCCGCGTACATGGACGGATAGAGCTCCGCCTGGACGCCGATCAGCTCGATACCTGGCTTCAACCCACGGGCGGCCGTTCCCATGCCGGAGAGCAAGCCACCGCCGCCGATCGGCACCACCAAAGTGTCGATGCCTGGCGCGTCGGCCAGCATCTCCAGCGCCACCGTGCCCTGGCCGGCGATGATGTGCGGGTGGTCGAAGGGATGAACGAAGGTGAGCCCGCGCTCGGCTTCCAGCTGCCGCGCATGAGCATAGGCCGCGTCGAAGGTCTCGCCTTCGAGGATCACCGTCGCATGATGGCTTTCGGTCTGCGTGACTTTCACCGTCGGCGTCGGCTTCGGCATCACGATCGTCACTGGAATACCGAGCCGATGGCCGTGATAGGCAAGGCCCTGCGCATGATTGCCGGCTGAGGCGGCGATCACGCCCTTAGCGCGCGCTTCCGGGCTCATCTGCAGCAGCGTGTTGAGCGCGCCTCGCTCCTTGTAAGCGGCGGTGAATTGGTGATTCTCGAACTTCAGCCAGACGCGGGCGCCGGTCAGCTGCGACAGGGTCTGGCTGTGCAGCGTCGGCGTACGCACCACCGACCCGCCGATCCGCGCCGCCGCTGCCTGAATGTCGGCGAGATCAACGGGCAGGGTCTCGGGCGGAAGCTTCGATGCAGTGGCCATAAGGGTGCATTAGCCGTAGCGGCACCGCCTGTCATTCCCGCTGCAATTTTGTTGGTTCATCGAGCGTTAAAGCACGACTTATGTCGATTCTGTCCTATCCGACTCGGCCTGGCTGCGGTTAGTCAGGAGATGCGACCCGAAGGGCTCCCGATCTTGGGGGTTCTTTTCCTTTACGGCCCGGCTGAATCAGTTTCAGCCGGGCCACTTTTTTGAGTCATTTTGAGCGTCTATGCAGGCAGTCCCAGAACAAAACGGGGCGCGCCTTTTCGTGGATGCTGTGTCTCTGGACTATGCCGCACCGGATGCGGCGCTGAAGGAGTTCGTCTCCGTCTTCTACAACTTCCGCGTCAATGTGCCGCGGTTCGAAGACGACGATCGCGCCGACCTGGCCCAGCTTCGCTTCCAGCTGAAAGGCAGCGGCCATTACCGCTTCGCCGACGGTCATGTGCAGGAAGCGCCGGAGATCCAGGTCGTCGGACCCACCATGGGCGTCACCCATGTCTGCGTTGATGGGCCGGCCGAAGTGTTCGGCGCCGGCCTGCTGCCGTCCGGCTGGGGTGCGATGATCGCAATCGATGCGTCGACGCTGACGAACCGGGTCGTCGATGGCACGGAGCTGTTCGGGCGCGACGTGCGCGACGTTCTCGATCAGCTCCGAGCGGTGGAAACGCTTGAAGAGCGCGTGGCAATCGGCAACGCGCTGGTCCGCACCCTTGTAGAGCGGGGCAATGAGCTGCCGCGCTGGTTCACGCGCACGGTCGACGAGTGGCTTGAGTCGAGCCTGAGCCCCGAAGTGGACGATCTCGTTGCCGCCACGCGCCTCTCTCGCCGCCAGGTCGAGCGGCTATGCAAGCGCCTCTACGGCTGCCCGCCCAAACTCCTCTCCCGCAAATACCGCGCGCTCCGGGCCGCCGTGGTGCTGGCGAAGGGCGAGGCGAGCACTGCGGAGCTGCTGACCCAGGGATTCTACGATCAATCGCATTGCATCCGCGAAATCAAACGCTTTACCGGTGTCACGCCCACGCGGATCCAGGGTGACCTCAACGAACTCACTAAGCTGACGATGAAGCGCACCGCCTTTGCCGGCCAGGTGGCCCCGCTGGTGGCAGAAGCTTGAAAGATTAGTCCGACTTAGCTAAGTGTCGCATATGGGCTATGTGAACATGCACGAGGCGAAAAGCCGGCTATCGCAACTGGTCGATGCGATCGAGAGCGGTGTCGAAACGGAAATCGTGCTCGCGCGCAATGGCCGGCCGGCCGCCCGGATTGTCCCGATCGCCGCGCGCAAGCCATTGCGCCTTGGCCTGGCACGCGGAAAGTTCTCTCTGCCCGGCGATTTTGACGCGGACAATGAAGAGATTGCCCAGCTCTTCTATGGTGACGCCGATTGAGGCTGCTGCTCGATACGCATCTCGCAGTCTGGTTGGTAACCGAGCCCGAGCGAATTCCTCGCCGTGCACACGATCTGCTGATGGAGCCGAGCAACCAGGTTTTTGGTAGCGCCGTGGCGGTCTGGGAGGTCGCGATCAAACATAGCAAGCGAGTGCGGGAAGGGCAGAGCGGAATCGTGTCGGGTCAGGAGCTGCTTGATGAACTCGGTCGGGCGGGCTTGCCGCTCCTCTCCGTGACTGCAGAGCATGCAGCCATGCTCGACCATCTGCCGCCTGTTCACAACGATCCGTTTGATCGCCTGCTGGTCGCCCAAGCTCAAGCAGAGCCGATGAGACTGTTAACTGTTGACACCGTCCTGGGTGCCTACGGGGCTGCGGTTTTGGTAGTCTAGCCCAAGATCAACCCGGCGAGTGCGGCGCTCATCAGGTTGGCGAGGCTGCCGGCAACGAGGGCGCGCAGCCCGAGGCGAGCGATCACCGGGCGCTGGTTGGGCGCCAGATTGCCGGTAACCGCCATCTGGATGGCGATCGAGCTGAAGTTAGCGAAGCCGCACAGCGCGAAGGTCACCACCGCCACCGTTTGCGGCGAGAGGGTGTTCTGGATCTTGCCGAGTTCGATAAAGGCGACGAACTCGTTCAACACCATCTTGGTGCCGAACAGGCCGCCGGCGACGCCGGCTTCGTTCCAAGGCACGTTCAGCATGAACATGACCGGACGGAAGATATAGCCGAGCAGCATCTGGAAGGAGAGGTCGGGACGGCCGAACCAGGCACCGACGCCCGCGAGCAGTCCATTCGCGAGCGCCACCAGCGCCACGAACGCCAGCACCATCGCACCGACGGCGACCGCAAGCTTCACGCCTGTTTGGGCCCCTTGCGCGGCCGCCATGATGATGTTTGCCGGGCGCTCTTCCTCTTCCGGTGCGGGCGGCGTCGGATGCGGAGCGGCTTCGGGGAGGAGCGCCGCCGGACCTTCGGCGCTGACTCGTGCGTGCGGCAGCGCGATCTCGTCGGGCTCGGGCGTCGCCTTCTCGTCCGGCATCATGATCTTGGCCATCAGCACGCCGCCCGGCGCCGACATGAAGCTGGCGGCCAGCAGATAAGGCAGCAGCTGCGCGCCGATCATCGAGGCATAGGCGCCCAGGATCGTGCCGGCGACGCCGGCCATGCCGACCGTCATCAGGCAGAAGAGCTGGGGCGGCGTCAGGCTCGCCAGATAAGGCCGCACGACCAGCGGGCTTTCCGACTGGCCGACGAAGATGTTCGCAGCCGAACCCAGGCTCTCGACGCGGGTAATGCCGGTCACCAGCCGGATCGCGCCGCCGACCCAGCGGACGATCTGCTGCATGACGCCGAGATAATAGAGGATCGAGATCAGCGAGGCGAAAAAGATGATGACCGGGAGGGCGGCGATCGCGAAGCTGTTCGCGCCCATCTCCGGCGAGGCGAGCGGGCCGAAGATGAAGTCGGTCCCCGCCTTGGCATAGCCGAGCAGGTTGGAGACGCCGCGCGACATCGCTTCGATCACCGTTCGGCCCCACTCTGTGCCGAGCACGAGCAACGCGAACCCGGCCTGCAGCGCAAAGGCCGGCAGCACGACGCGCAGCCGGATCGCCCGGCGATTGGTCGACAACAGCAGCGCAACGGCCAGGATCAGGACAATGCCTGCAATCCCAATCAGATAGCGATTCAAGTGATAGCTCCCCTCACGGCGGCTCCGGGTGGCACAGCCGTGGCCGGCTCGCCAGCGGAATTTTGGGGGCGTTGCAGCGCCGCCGCACCCCTCCCATATCGCGCGCCATGAGCGGGAATGAACACGGGCTCGTGCAGTGGCACGGCACCACCATCCTTTCGGTTCGCAAGGGCGGCAGGGTCGTCATCGTCGGCGACGGCCAGGTCTCCATGGGCCAGACGGTCATGAAACCCAATGCACGCAAGGTCAGGAAGCTTGGCGACGGCAGCGTCATCGGCGGCTTTGCCGGCGCGACGGCGGACGCCTTCACCCTCTTCGAGCGGCTGGAGCGTAAGCTGGAGCAGCATCACGGGCAGCTGCTGCGTGCCGCGGTGGAACTCGCCAAGGACTGGCGGACCGACAAGTATCTGCGCAACCTCGAAGCGCTGATGATCGTCGCCGACAAGGACGTGTCGCTGATCCTCACCGGCAATGGCGATGTGCTGGAACCGCTGAACGGCATTGCCGCGATCGGCTCTGGCGGCAATTACGCGCTCGCTGCGGCCCGCGCGCTCGCAGAATATGAGCCGGATGCGGAAACGCTCGCGCGTAAGGCAATGGCCGTCGCGGCCGATATCTGCGTCTACACCAACGACCAGCTCACGATCGAGAGTCTGGACAGCGCCACCTAAGCTCCGTCCGGGCTGAGCTTGTCGAAGCCCTGCTTTTCCCTTTCTGAGCTCGCGAAGACAGGCCTTCGACAAGCTCAGGCCAGCCGGTGTTCGTTATGAATGACAGTTTGACCCCGAAAGCCATCGTCGCTGCGCTGGATGCGCACATCATCGGCCAGGCGGACGCCAAGCGCGCCGTTGCGGTCGCGCTCCGCAATCGCTGGCGGCGGCAGAAGCTGCCCCCCGAGCTGCGGGACGAAGTCACGCCCAAGAACATCCTGATGATCGGGCCCACCGGCTGCGGCAAGACGGAGATCAGCCGGCGCTTGGCGAAGCTCGCCGACGCCCCGTTCGTGAAGGTCGAGGCGACCAAGTTCACCGAGGTGGGCTATGTGGGCCGCGACGTGGAGCAGATCGCCCGCGATCTGGTGGAGGAAGCAATCCGCCTGGAAAAGGAACGCCGCCGCCAGGCCGTGATCGACAAGGCCGAGGCCGCCGCGATGGAGCGGCTGCTCGATGCGCTCACCGGCAAGGGATCGTCCGAGGCGACCCGCGCCGCCTTCCGCCAGCGCTTCGATGAAGGCGTGCTCGACGACAAGGAAGTCGAGATCGAACTATCGGCCCAGCCGAATATGCCGTTCGAGATCCCAGGCATGGGCGGGCAGGTCGGCATGATCAACCTGTCCGACATGATGTCCAAGGCGCTGGGCGGCGGGCAGCTGAAGAAGCGCAAGCTCAACGTCCGTGCCGCCTGGGACAAATTGCTGGAGGAAGAGGCTGACAAGCGGCTCGATCAGGATGAAGTCAGCCGCCAGGCGCTGGCCGATGCGGAAGCCAATGGCATCGTGTTCCTCGACGAGATCGACAAGATCGCAGTCAGCGATGTGCGCGGCGGCTCCGTCAGCCGCGAGGGCGTGCAACGCGACCTGCTGCCGTTGATCGAGGGCACGACCGTCGCGACCAAATACGGGCCGATGAAGACCGATCACATCCTCTTTATCGCGTCAGGTGCCTTCCATGTTGCAAAACCGAGCGACCTGCTGCCGGAGCTGCAGGGCCGCCTGCCGATCCGTGTGGAGCTGAAGGCGCTGACGGAAGCCGACTTTGTCCGCATCCTCACCGACACCAAGGCCTCGCTGACGGGTCAGTATAAGGCGCTGCTCGGCACCGAAGGCGTGACGATCGACTTCACCGACGACGGCATTGCAGCCGTTGCGCGCATCGCGGCCGAAGTGAACTCGCAGGTCGAGAATATCGGTGCGCGCCGCCTGCAGACGGTGATGGAAAAACTGCTGGAGCAGGTCAGCTTCGACGCGGAAGATCGTCAGGGAGAGACGCTGACGATCGACCGCGCCTATGTCGAAGCGCAGTTGAGCGAGATCGCGCGCGACACCGATCTCTCGAAATACGTGCTTTAGGGGCGCGGCAGGACGGTCCGAGTGCCGTCCGGGTTGCGGCGCGACTGAAGCTCGGCATCGCGATCATGCGGCGCGTGCTCGCGGTGACGCAAGTCGAGATTGTCGGCGCGGCCATCGTGTCGCAGGTCTGGGCGGCTATCCCGCACGTCTGCGTCGGTTCGATAGGCCGTCGCCGGCTGCGTTCGCTCATAGCCGGTCACGCGGCTCTTCAGCGCGGCGATCTGCTCGTCGCGGTTGCGGATCGCGGACTTATGCTCTTCGCGTTCCCGGTGCAGCTCGCGCTTCCATTTCTTGCCGCCTGAGCGGGACATCAGCCCCAGCAGCCAGCCCAAGGCCAGCGTCAGGCCCAGGATCATCCAGGTTTCGGTGGTGAACTCCACGGCGTCTCTCCCGCTGTTCCGCTGGAACAACGAAGGAGAGGACGCCGCCGTTCCGCCTTTCTGTTCCCCGGCGAAGGCCGGGGCCCATAGTGGAGTGGATCCCGGCCTGCGCCGGGATGACGCGGCTCTACGGTCGCGTCATTTGAAGTTGTCGGCGATCGAGCAGGCCGCCGGGCCGAGGATTACGATGAACAGCACCGGCAGGATGAAGCAGATCAGCGGCACGGTCATGATCGCCGGCAGACGTGCAGCCTTTTCTTCTGCGCGCATCATCCGTTCGTTGCGGAACTCGGCCGACAACACGCGCAATGCAGAGGCGAGGGGGGTGCCGTATTTCTCGGTCTGGATCATGGTCGTGACCACGCCGCGCACCGCGTCCAGATCGACGCGCGTGGCGAGGTTCTCGAAAGCCTGGCGCCGCTCGGTCAGGAAGCCGAGCTCAATGGAGGTCAGCATGAACTCGTCGCCGAGTTCGGGATAGCCCTTGCCCAACTCCCGTGCCACGCGGCCGAAGGCGGCGTCCACCGTCAGGCCGGCTTCGGCGCAGATCACGAGCAGGTCGAGCGCGTCGGGCAGTCCCTTGCGGATCGCGTCGCTGCGCTTGCTGATCCGGTTCTTCAGATAGATGTCGGGCGCCTTGTAGCTGCCGATCAGCGCGCCGGCAGTCACCATGAACCGCTTGAACGGGCCCCATTCGGGCCAGAATTCGAGCAGATAGACCATCACCACGGCGCCCAGCCCGAACAGGATCGGCAGCATCATGCGACCGAAGATGACGGCGATGGCGGCGTCCTTGGAACGGATGCCCGCCTGCATCAGCTTGATCTGGGCAGCCTTCAGCTGCTGGTCCTGCAGCACCTTCAGCGACGACAGCAGCGATCGCATGCGGTCGGTCGTCTCGCTTCGGGCGTTGAGTTTGGCGCGCCGCTTCGAGCTGGAGGCGGTGATGCCCGCCTTGAGCTGCTCGCGCCGGTCGACCAGCGCCTTGACGCGCCGCGCCATCGGATCGCGCACCGTCGTCACCGCATAGAGCGCGACCAGAACCATGAAGGTCGCGATGCCGCTCAGCAGCGTCGCTACCCAGAGAACATCGATGCCAAGGAGAGTGGGGCCGGTCGCTTCCATCAGGGCCTGTCCTCGATGACCACATCGGCATGACGGGGCGAGTTTTGGTTTGTGGGTAGGAGCGAGGAGGGAGCGATGTTCCACATCGTGACCGATCGAGCGACGCCCTCCACAGACCAAAAGACGCCCCGCCGCTCCGCGGTCGCTTCGAGAGGCGCGCTGGCCGCGTCGCTTGCTTGCGCGTAGCTCCTGCTACGCGTCTGTGCTGCGCTCCTCGCCAGCGCACCTCTCGAAACGATCATGTCTGATGTGGTCATTGAGGACAGGCCCTAGATCTCGAAATTCACCATCTTGGCCATGATGAAGGCACCGATGCTCATCCAGACGAGCCCGCCCAGGCCGGCGATCATCAGCCGCTCGTCCTGCACGAAGTTCATCATATAGGGTTGGTTGATCATCCAGATCATCGCGAAGACGATGAAGGGCAGGGCACCGACGATATAGGCGGAAGCCTTCGATTCCGACGACATCGCCTTGATCTTCAGCTTCATCTGCGCGCGCTTGCGCAGCACGTCGGCCAGGTTGCTGAGGGTTTCCGCTAAGTTGCCGCCGGTCTCCTTCTGGATGGCAAGCGTGATGCAGAAGAACTGGAACTCGGGCGTGCCGAGCCGGTCGGCCGTTTCCTGCAGCGCCGCTTCCATCGTGCGGCCGATCTTCATCTTGTCGGTGACGATGCGGAATTCTTCGCCGACCGGCCCCGGAATCTCCGATGCGACGACGGTCAGCGTTTCGGATATCGGCAGGCCGGCGCGCAGGCCGCGGACCAGCAGCTCGATCGCATCTGGAAAGCGGACGGTGAACAGCTTGATTCGCCGCTTGATCATCAGGCCGACATACATGTGAGGGCCACCCAGCCCGATCAGCGTGCCGCCGAACAGGGCAAGCAGGGTTGGCGCGCCCTGGCTGAGCGCGAGAGCGCCGACGACGAGCGTCAGCAGCAGGTTGATCAGGGCATATTGGCCGACCGACCATTCCTTGCCGGTCATCGCCAGTCGCTTCTTCAGCAGCGCCGGGTTTGGCAGGAAGCGCGACGCGAAATCGTCGATCTTCGTGTCCTGCGCGCCGGTGATGCGGCGGAGCCGTTCTTCCGGAGCGATCGCCGTGCCGCTGTGCCGCTCCCGCAGCGTTTCCAGGCGCCGCTTCTGCGCCTTTGCCTCGGACGGGCCGGAAAAGGCCAGCACGAGCAGCACCAGGGTGACGCCCGCGCCGAACGCCGGAAGGAGCAGTTCCATCATGTCCGTCTGCCGGCGATCACGACTTGGCCGACTTCGGCAGCTTCAGCTTGAACTCGCCGAGCTTGCCGAGCAGCGACTTGCCGCTTGCCTTGGTCGAAGGAGCGGCGTCGCCGCTCGCCGCCGAGATCAGGCGGTCGGAGAGCGCCTGCAACGCCACGCCCATCTTGCCGGTCTTGCCGGCTTCGGCGAGCGGCTTGCCGAGCTTGGCGGCCTGCGCTGCGAGCTTCTGGTCAAGCGGGATGACGAAGTCGATCTTGCGTTCGACCGAGTCCTCGAAGTCCTTGCGGCTCAGCTCCGCTCCGCCGGCCGGCGCGACGCGGTTGGCGACAAGCACCACTGACGCTTGGGGGGCGTGCGTCTTGAACCAGGACAGGAAGCGGATGCAGTCGCGCGCGGCCGCCAGCGTGATCTCCGTGACCAGCACGACCGTATTGACGTCCTGCACCAGCATCGGATGCTGGACCAGCATGTGGCGCGGCAGGTCGATGACCGTGCACTCGAAGGCGGCGCGGATCTCTTCCTGCAGCTGATAGAAGGCGGAGCCGTCGGTCATCAGCGGCTGGTTGATCGGCGCCTCGGCCGACAGCACGGCGAGCTTGTCGTTCACCCGCACCAGCGCGCGTTCGATGAACAGGCCGTCGATGCGGCTTGGATTTTCGATCGCGTCGGTGAGGCCGCGGCCGGGCTCAAGGTCCAAGGCCAGCGCATCCGTGCCGAAATGCACGTCCAGATCGACCAAGGCGGTCGAGCGCTTGTCCTTGTCGCCGAACAGCCAGGCCAGGGAGGCGGCGATGGTGGATGCACCGACGCCGCCGCGCGAGCCGATCACTGCCGTCATCAGATGCGGCCGGTCGGCGCTGGGCTCAAAGCTTTTGGGCGCGCTGAACACCGCCTGCGCGTTGGTGAAGGCGTCGCGGAGCTGGTCCGGATGAAAGGGCTTCAGCAGATAATCCTGAATGCCGCTCGCCACCAGGTTACGGTAGAGGCGCACGTCGTTAATCAGGCCGGTGGCGATCACCACTGTGCCGGGCTCGCATACTTCGGCGAGCGCATTGATGTCGTTCAGCGGATCGGCCGTTTCCGAGAGGTCGACGAGAAGGATGTTCGGGCTGGCCGAAATCGCGAGGTTCTGGATCGCCGCGCGCAGGCCGCCGCGCACGACCTTCTCAGGCGACCAGCCCATCTCGACCGCCACCGGCCGGATCGCATCGGCGGCGCTGTCGTCGCACACATAGGCGACGAACGGATCACGCAGGGCTGCGGATCGGGTGGGGCTCCAGGGTGCGTTCATTACTTCCCAACCTTGGATGTGGATTCGGTCTTGATGCCCTGCGCGCCGGTCGGGCGAGCAGCGCGGAAGGCGTCGATGGCTTTGGTTGCGATGGCGGGGTCGGTGACGGCGCCCGGCTCGCGGCCGCTGATCAGGTCCTGCGGATCGGCGACCATCGCAGCCAGTGCCGCATTGTTGGCGCAGCCGTAATTAGACATGGTCGAACCGACGAAATCGGGAGCGGAGGGACGGCTCCAGTCCGGGCAGCCGCTCACCGTTGCCGAAGCGCGGCTGACGACGACGCGGACCGACCCGTCCGCGCCGCGGCCGGCGGTGACAGGCGCTGCGCCATAGATGCTCATGCCGCGCCGGGCGAGCAGCTCTGCGACGTCGCCGCTCGCGCCGCCGGTCGGATCGTCGACCGCGACCCGGTCGCCATAGGCAAGGCCGATCGAGCGGAACCAGCCTTCCAGCCGCTCCTGCTCGCCGGCGGCAAGACCGGAGCCGGAGCTGGCGAGATCGATCACATAGTCGGTGCGCTGCACGACCGGCTGGTGCACCGACTCCATGCCGCGGTTGACGGTGCCGCAGCCGGCAAGCGCCAAGGCCAGGGCGGTCAGGGGAAGGATCTTCAGCGCCATCATGCTCTCCGCACGCATCACTTGATCGAGAAGCCGGGGGCCGGGACGGCCGCCGCGCTCTGCTTCGGTTTTTCGGGCTTCGCCGGCACCACGGCCTGCGCTTGGGGCTGGCCGGTGACCTGCGTCTGCGGCGGCGCCAGCGTCGGGCGCGGGCGTGCCGCGCCGCTGTCGCCGCTGAAGCTCTGTCCCATGAAGACCCGCGAGGCGTCGGTCGCCGCCTTGTAGCCGTCGGTCGGCAGCGGCAGCGTGCCGGAAGTCGGCTTCACCAGATACGGCGTGATGATGATGACCAGTTCGGTCTCGCTGCGCCGGAAGCGGCTGGAGCGGAACAGTGAGCCGAGGATCGGCACGTCGCCCAGACCCGGCGCCTTTTCGATCTGGTTGAAATGCTTGTTCTGCAGCAGGCCGCCGATCATGAAGCTCTGGCCGGAGCCGAGCTCCACCGTCGTCTCTGCGCGTCGGGTCGAAAAGCCCGGCACCTGGAAGCCGCTGATCGTGATCGCGCCCTGGGTGCTCAGTTCGGATACTTCCGGGCGCACGCGCATCGAGATGCGGCCATCGCCGAGCACCGTCGGCGTGAAGGCCAGGCTGACGCCATATTGCTTGTATTCGATGCCGATCGTGCCGAGGCCCTGGGCCAAGGGAATCGGGATTTCGCCGCCGGCCAGGAAGCTCGCGGTCTCGCCTGACAGCGCCGTTAGGTTCGGGTTTGCGAGGGTGACGACCAGGCCCTGGGTCTCGGCCAGGTCGATGGCCGAAGCGACGTCGATGCCGAACAGCTTGCCGGCGAGTGCGATCGCCGTCTTGCCGGCACCTTGACCCAGATTGTTGAAGTTGAACGCCGTGCCGCTGTTCGGGTTGATGAACTGGCCGGTCGCCGGGTTGAAGGGCAGGCTGATCGAGCCCGCCGGGAGTCCGAACAGCTGCGACGCGTCCAGCTTCGGGAAGGCCGAGGCGTCGAAGTTGGTGATCGAACCGAAGTTGCGCCCCTGCGCGACGCCGAACAGGAAGCCGCCGGTCTGGTCGCGGGTGAGGAGGTTGACGCCGATTTCCTTGACCAGGTCGCGACTGACTTCGGCGATGCGGACCTGCAGGTTGACCTGCAGCGGGGTCGCCATCTTCAGCCGGTTGATCACGCCCATCTTCAGCTGGGCATTGGGATCGCCGAGATTCACGCCAGGATTGAGCGCGGTCAGCACCAGCCGCTCGGCGGCGGCGCTGTCTTCGGGCGAGCGGATCGTGCCGGTCAGGACGGCGAGCTGCCCAGCCGTGGTGACGGTCACGTCGGCGTCCGGAAAGGCCAGCCGCATCATCTTGTCGAGCGACGTGATGTTCTGGCTGACGCGGACGTTGGTGGCGTAAACGACCTGGCCCGAAGCCGTGGTCGCGAACACCGTCGCTTCGCCATTTTCCTTCCCGAACAGGTGGATCTGGCGCGGATTGCTCACATAGACGTCGGCCACCTTGTCGTTCGACGTCCAGACATTGGTGACGCTCTGCGGCAGGGTGACGAGCTGGCCCTGGCCGACGGAGAGCAGCACTTCGCTGCTCGGCCGCTGCGTGCCGGCGGGCAGCGGTCCCACACGCGCCGGCTTGGCGGCGAGGGCTGGCTGGGCGGCGGCAAGTGCGGCCGCGGAGACCAGCGCCAGCCGCGCCATCAGGAGCTTGTTACGCATCTTAACGACCCCCTACGGGAACTTCGACGACCACATTGCCGCGCGCGACGCGCACCACGGGTCCGGTGGAAAAGCCCGGCACCGGCGCGGCGGGCGCGGCCGAAGCTGCAGGCGCGGCGGCAGGCGCGCCCATCCCTGGCACGGTGCGCCGGGCGAAGCGCGACACGTCGCCGCCGGTGACGAAAGTGGTGTCGCTGTCGATCGGGCGCGACGCGACGGCGAGCAGCATCTGTCTTTCCGCCTTCGGATCCTTGCCGTCGCCGACGGTGACTTCGCCGGCGGCGATCGCCCGCTCCAGCTCTGCATTATTGTCGGCGATGGAGCGCAGCGACAGAGACAGCTGACCGAGCGCCTGGGCGAGCGCGATCTTCTCGGAGATGCGCGGCGTCGCCTCGAGCGTCACGGTGGAGAAAGTGGTGACTTCGGTCTTGCCGTCCTTGGTCTGCGCTTCGGTGCGCTGGTCGGTCGCCAGCACGCGGATGTTGCGGACG
Source organism: Sphingomonas sp. (assembly GCF_035944535.1). Lineage (GTDB taxonomy): Bacteria > Pseudomonadota > Alphaproteobacteria > Sphingomonadales > Sphingomonadaceae > Sphingomonas_B. The sequence continues at coordinate 212,415 of NZ_DASZBC010000010.1, read as the reverse complement.
AAGGTCTCGGCCGCCTTGAGCGCCGGGCCGCCATCGCGGCCTTCGATCGTCTGGGTCAGCACCAGGTCGATTCGGTCTCCCGGGAAGACGAAGCCGGCGACGCCGCTCTTCGCATCGACCGGAACGGTGACGGCGCGCATGCCGGGTCCGAGCGCGGCGGCCAGGAAGCCGCGGTCGCCGGGCTTGACCAGCGCGCCCTGCGGGATCGGCTGGCCGGCGGCGATATTATAGCGGACGACGGTGCCGGGCTGCGGCGCGGCCTGCTCGCCCTGGACATAATAGGCTTCCTGGATCAGCTCCTTGGGCCAGGGCTGATAACGGAAGCTGTCCACCTGCAGGATGGTGCCGACAGGCAGGGCGCGAGTCGCGACCAGCACTTGCGGGCCCGTCGGCTGCTCTGCGGGGGCCGCTGCGACGGGCGTGCCGCCGGTGTTGAACAGGCTGCGCGCCATGACGGCGGTGACCCCAGCGATCACCAGCGCGCCGACCAGCAAGACAATCTTTCTCACATCCACGTCAGCTCACTCCCACTCGGGTCTCGCGACCCGCCCGCAGCTTTCAGGCAAACTGGTTAAGATAGCGTTCGCCAATGACCCAAAGACCCGCACAAGCGATTGCAACACCGTAAGGAATTTCGAGGTTTGTCTTGAGCTTGCGCAGCCGGTGCACGGCCAGGAAGCTCAAGGTCAGCAGCCCGCCGAGCAGCGACATCGCGACCAGCAGCTTCACCACCGCGAACAGCGGCAGCCACAGTGCCAGCGCGGCGAGCAATTTCACGTCGCCGCCGCCCATCCAGCCCATCGCGAACAGGAAAGCGAACATCCCGAACACGCAGGCGGAGAGCGCCAGCTGCACCGCCATGTCGGGCCAAATGGCCATCTCGGTCGCCCACCAATAGACCGGGGCGAGCAGCGCGATGAGCAGGTTCAATCCATTGGCGATCGTCCGCGAACGCAGGTCCGTCGCGGCTGCCCAGAGCAGCAGAAGCGCAAGGATCGCGAGCAGGGCATGACCAGCCATGCCACAATGTCTAGACGCCGAACCTTGCTTAACCGTAACCAGCCACCATGGTCTTTAACAGACGAGCGGTTCCGGACGGCGCCATCATCGGAAGCTGGCAGGCGGCGGATGACTGGCCGCACCGCACCTTCGAATGGCCGAGCGGCGGCGGGCGAGGCTCGATCCTGTTCCTCGGCGGCCGCGGCGACATTTTCGAAAAATATTTCGAGGCGTTCGATCATTGGCACCGCGCGGGCTGGTCCGTCTCCAGCTTCGACTGGCGCGGGCAGGGCGGATCGGGGCGGCTCTCGTCCGATCCGAAGTGCGGGCATGCCGCCGCCTTTGCGCCCTGGATCGACGATCTCGCCGCCTTTGTGGAGCAGTGGCGGACACGCGAGCCGAGCCTGCACGTGATCATTGCCCATTCCATGGGCGGTCATCTGACACTTCGGGCGCTGTCGGAAGAACGGATCGCTCCGGATGCCGCAGTGCTGGTCGCGCCGATGCTGGGGCTGAAAAGCGCACCCTTCGGCGCCCGAGTCGCGGCCAAGGTCGCCGGGCTGATGTGCCGGATCGGCAAGCCCGAGCGGCTCGCCTGGAAAGCAAACGAGCGTCCCGGCGTGCCGATGAAGGGCAGGCTCGCGCTGCTGACGCACGACCGCGAGCGCTACGAGGACGAGCTTTGGTGGAAGGCAGAGAAGCCAGAGATCGCCGTGGGCCCGCCCAGCTGGGCCTGGGTGGCCGAGGCCTATCGCTCGACCTTGTCGCTGGAAGAGCCGGGAAAACTGGAACGGATCGCTACACCTATCCTGATCCTGGGTGCCGAGCAGGACCGGCTGGTGGACTATGCCGCGATTCGCCGCTCAGCGGGGCGCTTGCCCAATGCAGCGCTGCGCAGCTGGGGGCCTGAGTCGGCACACGAGATTTTGCGGGAGGCGAACCAGGTGCGGAACGCTGCCCTTGCCGAAATCGACCGCTTCCTGGGCGAGCGCGCTCCGCCGGCATGAGCCGCTTCGACATCGTCATCATCGGCGCGGGCATCGCCGGCGCCAGCCTTGCCGCGGAGGTCGCGCCGCACGCCTCTGTGCTCATGCTCGAGGCTGAGGACCAGCCGGGCTATCACGCCACCGGCCGCTCCGCCGCCTTCTGGTCGGAGACCTATGGCGGGCCGCTGATTCAGCCGCTCACCTCCGCCTCCGGTCCTTGGCTGCAGGACCATGGCCTGTTGACGCCGCGCGGAGAACTTTACCTCGCCCGCGCCTCAGAATGGGGCGAGGTCGAGCGTATGATGGCCGCGTTCAACGGGCGCGTGGTCATGGAGCGCTGGTCCGTTGAGCAGGCACGCCGCTGGCTTCCGGGTCTTTCCAACGATTTCGCGGAAGCGCTCTGGATGCCGAGCTGCACCGACATCGACGTCGCCGGTGCGCACCAGCTCTTCCTCAAGGGCGCGCGGCAGGCGGGCGCGGAGCTACGCTGCGGCGCGCCGCTGGAGCGCGCGGAGCGCATGGGCTCGGGCTGGAGGCTCGTAGCTGGAGGGCCGGTGATCGAGGCAGGCGTCCTGGTCTCCGCCGCCGGTGCTTGGGCCGATCAGGTCGCGGCGCTCGCGGGCGTACCGCCGATCGGCATCCAGCCCTATCGCCGCACGGTCGTGCAGCTCGAGGTCGATCCCCCGGCGCCCGCCGACCTGCCGCTGGTCATGGCCATGGACGGCAGCTTCTACTTCAAGCCCGAGGCGGGCGGGCGCCTGTGGCTCAGCCCGCATGACGAAACGCCCGATTCGCCGTGCGACGCCGCCGCCGACGAGCTCGACGTGGCGGTCGCGATCGACCGGTTCGAGAAAGCCGCGCGTTGGCCGATCCGCCGCGTGGAGCGCCGCTGGGCCGGCCTGCGCAGCTTCGCGCCGGATCGGCTGCCTGTCTATGGCTTCGACCCGCTGGAGCCGCGCTTCTTCTGGTGCGCAGCTCAAGGCGGGTTCGGCATCCAGACCGCGCCCGCTGCTGCAAAAATGGCGGCCGCACTGCTCCTCGGCCGCCAGGTGGCGGAGATCGACCCGGCTCCCTATCTACCGGACCGGTTCCGTAACGGAGGCTCTCGTTGATCACGCTCTACACTTGGACGACGCCCAATGGCCGCAAGCCGGCGATCATGCTGGAGGAGCTTGGCTGGGCCTATGAAGTCAAGCCGATCAACATCGGCAAGGACGAGCAGTTCGCGCTCGACTTTCTGAAAGTCAGTCCGAACAATAAGATCCCGGCGATCGTGGATCACGATGCGGAGGGCGGGCCGCTGTCGATCTTCGAAAGCGGCGCGATCCTGACCTATTTGGCGGAGAAAAGCGGTCAGCTGCTCCCCGCGTCCGGCCACGCGCGGTTCAAGGCGCTCGAGTGGCTGCACTGGCAGATCGGCGGGCTGGGGCCGATGCTGGGCCAACTCGGCTATTTTGCCAATCGCGCGCCGGAAAAGCTGCCGCTGGCGATTGGTCGGTTCAGCGAGGAAAGCACGCGCCTGTTCGGCGTGATGGAGAAGAGGCTGCAGGGGGCGGAATATCTCGGCGGAGATTATTCGATCGCCGATATCGCCTGCTATCCCTGGATGGTCGCCGCCACGACGATGCTGAAAGAGCCACTCGCTGCCGCAATCGAGAAGTCGCCTGCGGTCGCAGCTTGGATGGACCGCGTCGGTGGCCGGCCGGCAGTGCAGCGCGGCATGAAGGTGCTGCAGGATTAGATCTCATTTTCGCTCGTCCTGAGCGGAGCGAAGCGTAGTCGAAGGGCGTGGCCTGGAGCAGGCGCCCCTCGACTTCGCTCGGGACGAGCGAAAAACGTCTCACCCCATCATCAGCGCGTCGATCGCGCCTTGCAGAATGTAGGCGGCGGCCATCTTGTCGACCAGCTCCGCTCGCCGGGCGCGGCTGGCATCGGCGTCGAGCAGGGTGCGGGTGACGGCCTGGGTCGACCATCGTTCGTCCCAGAGCAGGATCGGCAGGCCCGAAGGCGCCATGTTGCGGGCGAAGGCGCGGACGGACTGCGTGCGCGGACTGTCGCTGCCGTCGAGGTTCAAGGGCAGGCCAATCACCAGCCCTTTCACCGACTGGGCGCCGATGAGCTTGCCGAGAGCCGCCTTGTCGGCCCCGAATTTCGTCCGCTTGATCAGCTCGGCCGGACTCGCAATCGACCAGCCAGCGTCGCACAGAGCCGTGCCGATGGTCTTGGTGCCGACGTCCAGTCCGAGCAGCCGCCCGCCCATCGGCAGCGCCGCGCGGAATTCGGAAGCCAGCGAGGTGATCACTTCGCGAACGCCACCAGCCGCCGCTTCGCATCGGCGCGGACATTGGCCCAGAACAGACTGATGTCGAACACGTGGTAATTGTTCTCGGGCAGGACGTACTGGCCGAGCTTCGGGCCCGGGCCGATCAGCAATATGCCGCGGCCGTCGCAGCGTGCCGGGACTTCGCCCGGCCTCAGTTCGGCGGTTGCAAAATCGTCGCTCGGGAAAAGGGTGCCGAGATTGGCGCTCGCCGGCGCTTCTCCGTCCTTCGTGCCGGTGATCGGGTTGGTGCACAGGAAGGGCGTGTCCTTACGCGGCTGGCCGTTGAAGCCCGTCGTCGCGTCATAGGTGTCGATGATGAGCTTGGGGTCCGCCGGTTCGCCGAAGCTCTGCCATGAGAGCAGGCAGCCGGCTTGGTCCGCGGCCTCGCATGCGGGCAGCCCCAGCGCCTCGGTGTCGGTGGTCAGCGACACCGGCCAACCGACGACGTACGCCGCAACGACCCGGCGCGCGAGCGGAGTGCCGGCGACCTTCTCGCGCAGCAGCCGCGTCAGGTGCAGCGCGCCCTGGCTATGGCCGGCAAGGAAGATCGGCCGATCCTTCGGCACCTGCTGCACGAACTCCTCAAACGCGAGCGCCACATCGCGATAGGCGAGGTCCAAAGCCTTGCTCGCGTCTTCGGCGTTGGTCAGGAAGGCGCCGAAGGTCGCCTGCCGGTATTTGGGCGCCCACACCTCGGCGACTTCGTTCCACGCGCTCGCCTGGCCTCGAATGAACAGCCGCGCCCGCTGGCTGGCGTCCGGGTGGTCGAGCGGCATGTTCCAGGCGCTGCGGTCGAGGAAGCTGGTTGGGTGGATGAAGAACAGCGCGGCTTCCGGCTTGCGATTGGGCGCATAGCCTTCCGGCACCCACAAGGCCGGATCATTGGCGCTGTTGGGCGGGCGCGAATACCACATGCGCGGGTCCGCATAGGCTGTCTTCGGCTGGGACGGCTCCGCCTTGAAAGCGACCGTCGGCACCAGGGCGCGGGTGATCAGCTGCGTGCTCCACAGCTGCCAGGCGATTCCGGCGCCCAGCACCAGCACGATCAGCCCGGCGACGATGTACAGGAATTTGCGATCCACGCGGCGCAGGTAGCCACTCCCGCGCCATCCGCAACCCCGCCTTGCCGCCTTGGCCCTCCGATGCTAGCCGCGCCGCCATGTCCGTCGACCTGTCCACCGTGAAGAAAGTCGCCGGCCTCGCCCGCATCGCGATCAGCGACGTCGAGGCGGAGGCTTTGGTGCCCGAGCTCAACAATATCCTCGGCTGGATCGAGCAGTTGCAGGAGGTCGACACCTCGTCCGTCCAGCCGATGACGGCAGTGATCCCGAACACGCTCCGCCTGCGCGACGACGAAGTCACCGACGGTGATATCCGCGACAAGGTGCTGGCCAACGCACCCCAGGCCGAACACGGCTTCTTCGCCGTGCCCAAGGTGATCGAATAGTGACAGAACTCACCGAACTCACCGTCGCCGAATTGCGCGACGGCTTCCGCAGCGGCGCCTTCTCTGCGCGGGAGGCGGCGGAGGCATTCAATGCTGCCGTCGCGGGCGCGAAGATCCTGAATGCCTTCCTGATCGAGACGCCGGACCATGCGCTCGCCGCCGCCGACGCTGCCGACAAGGCGCGTGCCGCGGGAGAAGAGGCGAAGCCGCTCGCTGGTGTGCCATTGGGCATCAAGGACCTGTTCTGCACCGAAGGCGTGCAGACGACTGCCGCGTCGAACATCCTCGGCGGGTTCAAGCCTACTTACGAGTCCACCGTCACCGCCAATCTGTGGCGCGCGGGCGCCGGCATGCTCGGCAAGCTCAACATGGACCAGTTCGCCATGGGCTCGTCCAACGAGACGAGCGCATTCGGCAATGTCATTTCGCCCTGGCGGCGGAGCGATGGCGGCAATGCCGCGCTCGCGCCCGGAGGTTCCTCCGGCGGCAGCTCGGCAGCGGTTGCGGCCCGGATCGTCCCCGCCGCGACCGGTACCGACACCGGCGGTTCGATCCGCCAGCCCGCCGCTTTCACCGGCATTTCGGGCATTAAGCCGACCTATGGCCGCTGCTCGCGCTGGGGCGTGGTTGCCTTCGCCTCCTCGCTCGACCAGGCCGGACCGATGGCGCGCACGGTACGCGATTGCGCGATCATGCTGGAGGCGATGAGCGGCTTCGACCCGAAGGACGCGACGTCGCTCGACATGCCCGTGCCCGCCTGGGAACAGGGCCTGTCGCCCGATCTCAAGGGCAAGCGCATCGGCATCCCCAAGGAGTACCGCGTCGACAATATGCCGGCCGAGATCGACGCGCTGTGGCAGCAGGGAATCGCCTGGGCGAGGGATGCGGGCGCCGAGATCGTCGAAGTCTCCCTGCCGCACACGAAGTATGCGCTCCCGGCCTATTACATTATCGCGCCTGCCGAAGCTTCGTCGAACCTCGCCCGCTATGACGGCGTCCGCTACGGCCTGCGCGAGCTGCCCGACGGCGCCGGCCTGCAGGACATGTATGCCGCGACGCGCGCCGCCGGCTTCGGCGCCGAAGTGAAGCGTCGGCTGATGATCGGCACCTATGTGCTCTCCGCGGGCTTCTACGACGCTTATTACAACCAGGCGCAGAAGGTCCGTGCGCTGATCGCCCGCGACTTCGACGATGCCTGGGAGCAGTGCGACCTGCTGCTGACCCCGACCGCTCCGTCGGCGGCCTTCGCCTTGGGCGAGAAGTCGGCCGACCCGATCGCCATGTATCTGAACGACGTCTTCACCGTGCCCTCGTCGCTGGCCGGGCTGCCGGCCATGTCGGTGCCGGCGGGGCTGGACGGGCAGGGGCTGCCGCTCGGTCTGCAGATCATCGGCAAGGCGTTTGACGAGCAGGGCGTGCTGAACGCCGGCCTAGCGCTCGAGCAGCGGGCGGGCTTCACCGCCCGGCCCGATCGCTGGTGGTAGGCTGACGCAACCGCACCGCATCGCCGCGCTCGATGCCCTGCGCGGGCTGTGCGCAGTCGCGGTGGTGCTGTTCCATTTCCGCACCGAAGGCGTGCTGACGAACCTGCCCGCGATCCGCCGCGGCTGGATGTTCGTCGACTTTTTCTTCGTGCTGAGTGGCTTCGTGCTCGCTCATGCCTATTTCAGCGGGATCGGCAGGGGCGTGTCGCCCTGGCGCTTCCTCGGCCTGAGGCTTGGCCGAATCTATCCTTTGCACCTCGCGATGCTGTTGCTGATGCTGGCGGGAGAGGTCGGCCTGTGGCTGGTCGGCGGCGGCCGCGCCGCCTTCGCGCCCGGCCGCACGGTGGGCGACTTCATCAGCTCGCTGCTGCTGCTCCATGCCAGTGGGACGACGGACCGCCTCGTCTGGAACGGCCCGAGCTGGAGCATCGCCGCCGAGTTCTGGGCCTATGCCGCATTCGCCGCCCTGGCGCTCACCCGGCGCGTCTGGCCGTTCGCCCTGATGGCGGTGGCGGCCGGCCTGACGACGCTCGCCACCCACCCGGACCTGCACGACGCCAGCTTCGATCTCGGGGTCGTGCGCTGCCTCTATGGCTTTTCGCTGGGCGTGCTGGTGTGGCGGCTGCGCGGAGAGTCCGACTGGCGCCCGCCTGTCTGGCTCGCGACCCTGGCGGAGATATTGCTCGTGGCGGCGGTGATCGGCTTCGCGTCGCTCGTCTGGGGCGGCGCACGCACGCTCCTCGCCCCGATCCTGTTCGCCGCCGCCGTCGCCGTCTTCGCCGATGATGCCGGCCTCGTCAGCCGCCTGCTGAGGCTGCGCCCCTTCGCCCTGCTCGGCACGCTCTCCTACGGCATCTATATGGTGCACCCGTTCGTGCAGGCGCGGCTGATGGAGGTACTGGCCAGGCTCGGCCTCGCCGAGACCGGATCACCGGACCGGCTCACCGCCCAAGGCTGGCAAGCCGACGCGATCACCCTGGCGACGCTGGCACTGGTCATCGCCGCCGCGGCCATCGCCTACCGCTACGTAGAAGCGCCGGCGCGTGGTTGGACGAGGCGGCGCTTGGGGGTCGCGGACCGGGGAGGGGACGCTGCCGCCTGGTAGCGCTGGCGAACGCGCAATTAGGGCGTCGATCTGCTGTGCCGAGCAGCACCTGCACCGTTATCTTGCCGAGTTCGAGTTCCGGTATAACCACCGCATCGCCAATGGCGTGGATGATCGCCAGCGCGCCGTTCAGAGCCTCAAGGGTATCGTCGGCAAGCGGCGACATGCTGGACGACATCGATCTACAAGGCGCCAGCACCACGTTTGGATCACAGAACCCGGAAAAGCTGACATTCCACGGCGTGAAGATCAGCGTGCGCCCTGAAGTGATCCTGCGGGCGGATGGGCCGAAAGGTCAAAAAATGGTGGGTGCCGTCAAACTGCACTTCACCAAAACCCACTGTCACGACGGCGAATCCGCAGGATATGTGTCCGCCGTCGTTCAAGAGTATCTGCGTGCGTTCGTCATCGAAGGGGAAGAGATCGTCGCGCCTCACCTCTGTCCAGTTATTGATATTGGTTCGGGGCAGGTCTTTCCGGGCGTGAAAGCTACCGCCAAACGGCTTAAGGACATTGAGGCTGAGTGCCACAATATCCAGGCACTGTGGCCGACAATTTGAACGTGGGGGGCGTGCATGACTGGACGTGAGATCGTGGAGTTAGTCGCGATCCTGACTATACCCCTGACGATCGTGGTGGTCATCGTCGAGCGCATGATAACAAAACGAGGGCTGGGCGTCCGAGCTATGCAAGTCATCGCCACGGCCACCTTTATGCCTTCCATAATCGTATTGGCGCTCGAGAAGCTGATCGACGGTGCAACCGTGGCTGCACTTGTTGGCGGGATGGTCGGCTATCTTTTCTCGAACATCAGCGAGTTTGATCGTCGCCCGCGAAACGGCGGCAGCGATGTGGGGTTGTAAGCTACTCATACGTCGAAAAAGTGCCTCGAACGAAAACCCGCTGTCCTATTACCAACCAAATAGGTCAAACTGCTCTCCTTTGAACAAAGGAGAATGGTTATGTCCGATTCGCCCGATCTCCCCGAGGAACAACCCGCCAGCTGGGAGCAGCAGCTCGAAGACGCCGCCCAGGATGCGACGCCGTCCCGGCGTTGGGCGTTCGATGCGGCGCGGAAGAAGACGTTTCTCAAAGCGCTTTCTAAAGGGGCGACACTGACGGAGGCAGCGCGGGCGGCGTCGGTCAGCCGCTCGACCATCTATCTGCACCAGAAGGAGGATGCGAACTTCGCGGCCGCGTGCCTGGCGGCGCAGAAGGTGATCGCGCCGGTGGCCGAGCTGGCCGCCTTCGATCGCGCCGTCACCGGCATCGAGGAAGATGTGATCCATTACGGCAAGCATGTCGGCACGCGCGTCAAGCGCTCCGACGCGCTGCTGCAGACGCTGCTCAAAGGCTCGAACCCGGAGAAATATGGCCCGCAGGCCGGCGCGTCGCGCGGCAAAAAGACGCTGGGCAAGAAGCGGATGCTGCGCCTGCGGCAGGAGATCCGCGCCGAGATCGAGGCTGAGCTGGAAGCGGAGCAGGAGGCGCAGCACGGTTCGAAGGAAGACGTCATCGCGCGCATCATGCGCAAGCTGCGTCGTTTACGGGATCAACAGATCAGGGATGAGGGCTATACCGAACACAAGGAGACGGAGCTGCTCATCCCGCCGGGCTGGAAGCTGGTTCCGATCGGACGCGCAAATGAACATATTGCGTGTCCGACATGTCCGATGTCCGAGCGCCCGGCCCAGGCCGCGCCCGCGCTCGGGTGATGTCAGGCCGGCACGAACCGCAGCGCGAGACCATTGATGCAGTGGCGCTTGCCGGTGGGCTTGGGGCCATCGTCGAAGATATGGCCGAGATGCCCGCCGCAGCGGCGGCAATGTTCCTCGACCCGCTCGAAGCCTAATTTGCGGTCGGTGGTGGTGCCGGTGGCGCCGGGGAGCGCTGCCCAGAAGCTCGGCCAGCCGGTACCGCTCTCATATTTCGTCCTGGACGAGAAAAGCGGCTGGGCGCAGCCGGCGCAGACGAAGGTGCCGGCGCGTTTTTCCTTCAGCAGCGGGCTGGTGCCCGGCCGCTCCGTGTCTTCCTCGCGCAACACGGCATAGACGGCGGGCTTCAGTCGCTTGCGCCATTCCGCCGGGCTCAGCCGGAAGCGCGGGTCGGCGGCGGGGGATGCAGCGCTCGCGCCGCCGCCCAGCCACATCGCACCGGCGGCCGCGGCACCGGATACAAGAAGCATTCGACGATCGATCATGGCAACTCCGCTCGCGCTGTTTGGGGTCAGCTACGTGGGAAGCAGCGCCGCGGCTTCAATATTTGCTGATTTGGACCGGCAACGTGCGATAGCCGTTCACGAAGCAGGCGCTCACCCGCACCGGTTCCTCCATCACGTTCACCCGCATCCGACGCTTGGCCATTTCCTCCAGCAACACGGCGATCTGCAGCTCGGCGAGACGGGCGCCGACGCAGCGGTGAATGCCGTAACCAAAGGCGAGGTGCCGCCGCGCATTCTCGCGATCGACGATCAATTTGTCGGCATTGGGAAAGACGCTCTCGTCGCGATTGGCGGAGATGTACCAGAGCGCGAGCTTGTCGCCGGCCTTGATCTGCTGCCCTTCGAGTTCGGTGTCTTCCTTCGCGGTGCGGCGCATATGGGCGAGCGGCGTCTGCCAGCGGATGATTTCCTGCACCGCATTGTGGATCAGGTCGGGATTCTGCTCGAGCTTCGCGCGCTCGTCCGGAAATTTGTCGAGGCCATAGACGGCGCCGGTCATCGAGTTGCGCGTGGTGTCGTTGCCGCCGACGATCAGCAGGATCAGGTTCCCGATGAACTCATTGTCGGGCATGCTCGACATGGCCTCGGAATGCATCATCATCGAGATGAGGTCGGGCGTCGGCTCCTTGCCGAGCTTCGAGTCCCACAGCTTCTTGAAATAGGTCATGCACTCGAACATGTGCCCGAGCCGCTCCTGGCGGGTCGCCTCGTTGTGGACCAGCTCGATATCGCCGGCCCAGTCGGACCAGAAGGTCAGCTTGCGCCGGTCCTCCCACGGGAAATCGAACAGGATCGCCAGCATCTGGGTGGTGAGCTCGATCGAGACCCGGTCGACCCAGTCGAACGTCTCGCCCCAGGGCAGTTCGTCCAGGATTTCCGCGGTGCGGCGGCGGACATCGCCCGACATGCGGACGATCTCGCTGGGAGTGAAGGCTGGCGCGACGGTGCGGCGCTGGGCGGTGTGCACCGGCCGGTCGCGGGCGATGAACATCGGCATCGCATAATCGTCGGCCAGGCGGTCGGCGAGGGTGATGCCGCCTGCTTCCGAGGAGAAAAGCTCCGGCAGCGATTCGACATGGACGATCGGCTTGTAGGTCGAGACCGACCAATAGGGGCCGAAGCTGCTATGTTCGCACTTATAGACCGGCGCCTCGGTGCGCAGACGGCGGAACGGCTCGTGCCACTTATGCTCGCGGTAGATTTCAGCCCGGCTGACATCCAGCGGATCGGTGAAACTCTCGACCGGCGGCTGTGCGAGAGTGGCCATATCCTTCTCCTGACTCGGTCTCGTTTGCCGGGGAGAGTGCCATTGCTGACACCTAAGTTAAAGAGGGTTTTCGCCTGCAACTGATCGCGTGGAACGGGTCCGCTCCCCCATTGTTCTGACGATGGAAGGAAACGAGGTCGCGACGAAATGAAACGCCTGACTTTTGCTACACTTGGCCTGGCCGCGCTGCTCGCTGGCTGCGCCACGCCGACGCCGTACCAGCCGCTCGGCGCCCCTACGGGCGTCCGCGGCGGCTTCTCGGAACAGCGGATCGAGGCAAACCGGTTCCGGGTGATGTTCGCGGGCAACCAGTTCACCGCCCGCGAGACGGTGGAGAATTACCTGCTCTTCCGCGCTGCGGAACTGACCGTGCAGCAAGGCTATGACGGCTTCACCCTGGTGGACCGTGAGACTGACCGCCGCACATCGGTGCAGACCACGCCGCGCCCGTTCGGCGCCGGCCCTTGGGGCTATTGGGGACCGAGCTGGCGCTATTATGGCGGCGGCTTTGGCTGGCGGGCGTGGGATCCCTGGGGTTACGACCCGTTTTGGGCCGACACGATCGACGTCCGTACCATCGACCGGTTCGAAGCCTTTGCCGAGATCGTGATGTTCAAGGGCCGTCCCCGCGACGCTCGCGACTTCGATGCGCGCGAGGTGATGCAGAACTTGGGGCCGACGATCCAGGGGCCTCCGCCGCCTCGGTGACCTCCTTCCGGCGTATCGAGCGAAGTCGAGATACGCTTCTCGACGTCGCTCGAAGCGAACGGAGTAGAACTTATTTCTTCCGGCCGAAATCCACCGTCACGACGTTCGAGCCATCTTCGGCCGGAGTCACAGTGGGACCGTCATTCTCGGCGGCTTCGTGCGGCTCGGGACCGGCATCCTCGCCTTGCGCCTGGAACTGCAGCGCGAAGTTGACCGCCGGATCGACGAAGCCGGTGACCGCAGCGAACGGAATCGAGAGCTTGGCGGGCACCTGATTGAAGCTGAGCCCCACCTCGAAATGCTGGTCGCCGACCTTCAGGTCCCAGAACTTATTCTGGAGCACGATCGTCATCTCGTCGGGGAAGCGTTCGGTCAGGTGCTTGGGCAGATCGACGCCGGGATGACCGGTCTTGAAGGTGATGTAGAAATGATGCTCGCCGGGCAGCCCGCCCGATTCCTGCACTTCGCCCAGCACGCGACCGACGACGGCGCGCAGCGCCTCCTGCACGATCTCGTCGTACGGAATCAGGCTGTCGGGCGGAGTCTCGCTCATCCCCTCGACTCGTAAAGGGGCGAGCGGGCGGGTCAAGCCACGTTGCAAAGCGGAACACTTGTTCGCATAGGCGCGCCATGCGCACGGCCACGGTGAACCGAAACACCAGCGAGACGAAGATCGCGGTGACCGTCAATCTCGATGGGACGGGAGCCTATCGGGTCGCGACCGGCATAGGCTTTCTCGATCACATGCTCGAACAGCTGTCCCGCCATTCGCTAATTGACCTGGACGTCGCGGTCGAAGGCGATCTGCATATCGATCAGCACCACACAACCGAAGATTCGGCGCTGGCGATCGGCGAGGCAATCTCCCAGGCACTGGCAGACCGGCGCGGCATCACCCGCTATGGCACCGCCTATGCGCCGATGGACGAGGCGTTGACCCGCTGCGCGCTCGACATTTCCGGACGGCCCTTCCTCGTCTGGAAGCTGGAGTTCACCCAGGAGAAGCTTGGCGAGTGGGATACTGAACTGGTCGAACACTGGTTCCACAGCTTTGCCCAGACGGCCGGCCTGACGCTCCATGTCGACAATCTTTACGGCCGCAACAATCACCATCTGGTCGAAAGCGCGTTCAAGGCGCTTGCCCGGGCGCTGCGCCAGGCGGTCGAGATCGATCCGCGCAAGGCCGATGCGGTGCCGTCCACCAAGGGTACACTTGGTGGCTGAAACGGTCGCGCTGGTCGATTACGGCGCCGGCAATCTCTTTTCGGTCCATAACGCGCTGAGGGCAGCCGGAGCCGAGCGGATCGCGGTCACCGCCGACCCGATCGGCATCCGCATGGCAGACCGCATCGTGCTGCCCGGCGTGGGCGCGTTCGGCGCGGCAATGCGGGCGCTGGCTGCCGTGCCCGGCATGATCGAGGCGCTGAACGAAGTCGTTGTCGAAAAGGGCCGCCCCTTTCTCGGCGTCTGCGTCGGCATGCAGCTGATGGCGGAAGCCGGCGAGGAGCATGGGACGACGCCGGGCCTGGGCTGGATGAAGGGCCGGGTGGGGGCGTTGCCCGCTTCGCCGGAACTTAAGGTCCCGCATATGGGCTGGAACGATGTCCGCCCTCGCGCCGAGCACCCGCTGATTGCGGACGGGGAGGCCTATTTCCTTCACGGCTATGCCTATGAAGGCGAAGGCGTGCTGGCGGACACGGATCATGGCGGTCCGGTCACCGCCGCGATCGGCCGTGACAATATGGCAGGCGTGCAATTCCATCCGGAAAAAAGCCAGCTTTATGGGATCGAGCTGCTGAGGAGATTTCTGGCATGGCGGCGATGAAATCCTCCCCGGCAAGGGGAGGGGGACCAGCCGCAGGCTGGTGGAGGGGGCCCTCCGCCTGTGCCAGCCTTTGGGCCCCCTCCACCACGCCGTTGCGCGGCGCGGTCCCCCTCCCCGTGCCGGGGAGGATCAGATGATCGTCTTTCCGGCCATCGACCTGAAGGGCGGACAGGTGGTGCGGCTCGCCGAGGGCGATATGGACCGCGCCACCGTCTATGCCGACGACCCCGCAGCTCAGGCAGAGCGGTTCGCCGCGGCCGGCGCGGAGTGGATCCATGTCGTCGATCTGGACGGCGCCTTTGCCGGCGAGAGCGTCAACGGCATAGCCGTCCGCCGCATCGTCAACGCCTTCCGCGGCAATGTGCAGCTCGGCGGGGGAATCCGCTCGCGCGAGGCGATCGAGCGCTGGTTTGATTACGGGGTGGTGCGGGCGGTGATCGGCACCGCCGCCCTCACCGACCCTGATCTGGTGAAGGGCGCCGCGCGCGACTTTCCCGGCCGGATCGTCGTCGCGGTCGATGCACGCGACGGCATGGTGGCGACGGCCGGTTGGGCCGATGTGTCCGACGTGCCCGTTATAGACCTTGCCCGCCGCTTCGAGGATGTGGGGGTAGCTGCGCTGCTGTTCACCGACGTGGGCCGGGACGGCATGCTGCGGGGCGTGAACGTCGAGGGGACGGTCGCCTTGGCCGATGGCCAGTCGCTGCCGGTGATTGCCAGCGGCGGCCTCGCCGGCATGGAGGACATCGCAGCGCTGAAGCCTCATACCGGCATCGAGGGTGTGATCACCGGCCGCGCCATCTACGACGGTCGCATCGACCTCGCAGACGCGATCGAGGCCGCCGCGAGATGACCGTCCGCGTTCGAGTCATCCCCTGCCTCGACGTCGCGAATGGGCGCGTGGTGAAGGGCGTGAACTTCGTCGACTTGGCGGATGCCGGCGATCCGGTCGAGCAGGCGCGCGCCTATGACGCGGCGGGCGCGGACGAGCTCTGCTTCCTCGACATCACCGCCAGCCACGAAGCGCGGGGCACGATGGTCGAGGTTGTGCGGCGCACGGCCGAGGTCTGCTTCATGCCGCTGACCGTCGGCGGCGGCGTGCGCTCGGTCGAGGATGCCCGAGCGTTGCTGCTTGCCGGTGCCGATAAGGTCGCAGTCAACTCGGCTGCCGTGGCCCGGCCGGAGCTGGTCGCCGAGGTGGCCGATCGCTTCGGCAGCCAATGCGTGGTCGCCTCGATCGACGCCCGCGCGGTGACGAAGGACCGGTGGGAGATCTTCACTCATGGCGGCCGCCGCGAGACGGGCATCGATGCCGTCGAACACGCGCTGCGGCTGGCGGAACTTGGCGCCGGCGAACTGCTCGTCACCTCGATGGACCGGGACGGCACGCAGGGGGGCTATGACTTGGCGCTGACCCGAACCATCGCAGACGCCGTGCAGGTGCCGGTGGTCGCAAGCGGCGGCGTCGGCGAACTCGAGCATCTTGTCGCGGGCGTCAGGGACGGCCATGCCTCCGCCGTGCTCGCGGCCTCCATCTTCCATTTCGGCCATCACACGATCGCAGAAGCGCACGCCGCGCTGGGTGCGGCCGGCTATCCGGTGCGGCGTCATGACTGAGGATCGGCTGCTTCAGCTGTCGGAACTCATCCGTGCTCGGCGAGGCGCCGACCCGTCCGACTCCTACGTGGCCCGGCTGCTCGCAAAAGGGCGCGAGCGGATCGCGCAGAAGGTCGGCGAAGAGGCCGTCGAAGCCGTGATCGCCGCGACCAAGGGGAATGCTGAAGGGCTGACTTCGGAAGCCGCCGATCTGCTTTTCCATCTGGCCGTGCTGCTGGAGAGCATGGGGCTGAGTTTTGACGATGTCCTGGCGGAACTGGACCGGCGCAGGGGCGTCTCCGGCCTTGCGGAGAAAGCATCCCGCTCCGGCGTTATGCCTCCGCGAAAAGGAGATTGAGATGATCGGCAAGGTGATCGGCGCGCTCGTCGGGCGCGAACTCGGACGGCGCAGCGGGCGCGGCGGCAGCGGCATGTTGACCGGCGCATTGGCGGCCGGGGCGCTGCGGCGCATGGGTCCCCTGGGCATGATCCTGGGCGGCGCTTATGTCGCCAAGAAGGCGATGGACCGCCGCCGCGGCCGCTACTGACGTTGACGCGAGGGCGGGCACGGGCCAGTAGCGCAGCCGTGCTTCGCCCGACCACGCTGACCGCCTCGCGCCCCGACGATCCGCACAAGTTCCGCCGGCGCGGCGTGCTGTTCGTGCTGTCTTCGCCCTCGGGCGCGGGCAAGTCGACGATCTCGCGCATGCTGCTCGAGTCGGACCGGACGCTGCGCATGTCGGTGTCGGTGACGACGCGGCCCATCCGTCCCGGCGAGCAGGACGGTGTCGATTATCACTTTGCCGACCTAGCGCGGTTCAAGGAGATGGTGGCGGCGGGAGAGTTCCTGGAATGGGCGCACGTCTTCGGCCACCGCTATGGCACCCCCGCCAAGCCGGTCGATGACATTCTGGCCTCCGGCAACGACGTGCTGTTCGACATCGATTGGCAGGGCGCGCAGCAGCTGCACCAGCTCGCCGGCGGCGATGTCGTCCGCGTCTTCATCCTGCCGCCGTCGATGGAGGAACTGGAGCGCCGCCTGCGCGCCCGTGCCACCGATAGCGACGAAGTGATCACCGCGCGCATGGCGAGGGCCGCGAGCGAGATCGGCCATTGGGACGGCTATGACTATGTGCTCGTCAACGATGATGCCCATGCCTGCTTCCGCCGAGTCCAGACCATCCTGGAGGCGGAGCGGCTGAAGCGCAGCCGCCAGACCGGCCTGATCGGATTCGTCCGCAAGCTGATGACGCCGGAGGCTGCTGCCTAACAGTTCCCCGGCGACGGCCGGGGTCCAAGGTGGCTGGGCCCCGGCCTGCGCCGGGGAACAGTTGCGCAATCAAGCACTTGAGTTTGTGCGCTACCGAACATAAGTAGAACGCATGGCTCAACTCGACGTCCGTCAGAAGCTCGAAATTCTCGCGGACGCGGCGAAATATGATGCGTCCTGCGCCTCTTCGGGCACGTCGAAGCGGGACAGCCGGGACGGGAAGGGCATCGGCTCGACGGAAGGCATGGGCATATGCCATGCCTATGCGCCGGACGGGCGCTGCATTTCGCTGCTGAAGATCCTGCTGACTAACAGCTGCATCTTCGACTGCCATTACTGCATCAACCGGAAGAGCTCGAACGTGCGGCGGGCGCGCTTTACCGCCAAGGAAGTCGTCGACCTCACCCTCGCTTTTTACAAGCGCAACTATATCGAGGGTCTGTTCCTTTCCTCCGGGATTATCCGCAGCTCCGACTACACGATGGAGCAGATCGTCGAAGTAGCGCGCAGCCTGCGCGAAGATCATGATTTCCGAGGCTATATTCACCTGAAGACCATTCCGGATGCTGATCCCGAGCTAGTGCGGCTGGCCGGCGTTCATGCCGACCGCGTGTCGATCAACATCGAGCTGCCGACGGAACGCGGGCTCAAACGCTTGGCGCCAGAGAAAGACGGGACGCGCATCGAAAGCGCCATGGCCGATGTGAAGCACGCGATCGACGACGCCGCGGAGGCGAAGAAGTACAAGCACGCGCCGCGCCTCGCGCCCGCAGGGCAGTCGACGCAGATGATTGTCGGCGCGGACAGCGCCACCGACGGGGACATCGTGCTGCGCGCCTCATCCCTCTACGGCAAATACAGTCTGCGGCGCGTCTATTACTCTGCTTTCAGCCCGATTCCGGACGCAAGCGCCGTGCTGCCGCTCCAGCGCCCACCGCTGATGCGCGAGCATCGGCTCTACCAGTCCGACTGGCTGATGCGTTTCTACGGTTTCCAGCCGCAGGAAGTTGTCGCGGCAGCGAACGAAACGGGCATGCTGCCGCTCGACATTGATCCGAAGCTCGCCTGGGCGCTGAAACACCGCGAAAGCTTTCCAATTGATGTGAACCGCGCACCAAAAGAGCTGCTGCTGCGCGTGCCGGGCCTCGGTGTGAAGGCGGTGAATGCCATCGTCGCGAGCCGCCGATGGCGCCGGCTCCGCCTCGACGATGTCGCCCGGCTGACCGTTTCCATTGCCAAGCTTCGCCCTTTCATCGTCGCCGAAGATTGGCGCCCGGTAATGCTCAGCGACAGGGCGGAGTTGAAGCCGCTGGTGGCGCCCAAACGCGAACAGCTGGAGCTGTTTGCCTGATCATCCGTTCGACCGGGCAAGGAGGACCGCATGGCCGATCAGGATATTTACGCGAAGCTGAAGCGCGATCACGACAAGCAGCGGGATATGCTGCGCCGACTTGGCGAAGGCGGCAACGGCCGCGCCAAGCTGTTCGAGGAGTTCCGCCTGGAACTCCAGTCCCATGCGGCGGCGGAGGAAGAGTCGCTCTATGCGACGATGTTGGCCAAGCCCGAGGTGCGCGACGACGCCCGCCACTCGGTTGCCGAGCATAAGGAAGTCGACGACATTCTCGCCGAGATGATGGACCTGGACGCCGCCTCTGCCGAATGGGATGCGAAGTTCCAGCATCTCCGGCACCGCTACGAACACCATATCGACGAGGAAGAGGAGGAGATGTTCCCCGCCGCCTCGGAGGTGCTGTCCGAGCACAAGGAGCGCGAACTCGCGGGCGTGTACGAGAACCGCAAGCCGGCGGAGCTGGAGAACGCCAAGGCCAATCCGCCCGGGAGCGACGAGCGGGAGTGAGGGTCGCACAGCTCGCGACGGAGGACGACTTCGACGGCTGGCGCACCGCAGCGAGAGCCTTGGCGGCGGCGCGCGTGCCGGCGGACCAGGTCGTCTGGCAAGTCGGCGAGCGGGCAGGCGATCTGTTCGGCGACGAAGCCGTGCCGGAGGCAGTTGCCGGGGCTTTCAGCGTGCCGCGCCCCTTCGTGGAGCTCGCCCAGTCGGTGGTCGCGCACAGCGATCCCGAGCGGTTCGCCATGCTCTACCGCATGCTGTTGCGCCTGCGCGACCAGCCTGGCGCCATGGACGACCGGGCTGATCCGCTGCTGCGGCGGCTGGAAGAGATGGCCAAAGGCGTGCGGCGGGACATGCACAAGATGCGAGCCTTCGTCCGCTTCCGCGAGGTGGAGACGGAGGAGGGCACGCGCTTCGTCGCCTGGTTCGAGCCAGAGCATCACATCGTACGCGTCAACGCCGGCTTCTTCGTCAGAAGATTTGCGTCGATGCACTGGTCGATCCTGACGCCGGAACTGTCGATCCATTGGGATGGAGAGAGCCTCACCGAAAGTCCGGGCGCGACCAAGGCGGATGCGCCGCAGGGCGACGCCGTAGAGGAGGTCTGGCGCACTTATTACGGCTCGATCTTCAACCCGGCACGGCTGAAAGTCGGCGCCATGCTGAAGGAGATGCCGCGCAAATATTGGAAAAACATGCCGGAGACCGCGTTGGTCCCGCAGCTGATCGCGGGGGCGCAGGCTCGGGAGGCTAGAATGGTCGCGGCATCGCGTGCGGACATCGGCGGCAATGCGCGCGTCGCCTGGGAAGCGCTGCGCGACGAAGCGGCTGCGTGCACCCGTTGCCACCTCTACAGGTGCGCGACGCAGACCGTCTTCGGCGAAGGTGAAGTCTCGGCCAAGCTGATGCTGGTCGGCGAACAGCCGGGCGACCAGGAGGATCTGGCCGGCAAGCCCTTCGTTGGGCCCGCCGGCCAGGTGCTGGACAAGGCGCTGGCGCAGGCGGGGGTCGACCGCTCGAACACCTATGTCACAAATGCGGTGAAGCATTTCAAATTCGAGCAGCGCGGCAAGCGCCGCATCCATTCGAAGCCGAACGGCTCGGAGATCGACGCCTGCCGCTGGTGGATCGATCAGGAGCGGGTGCTGATCCGGCCGCCTGTGACTGTCGCGCTCGGCGCCACCGCCGCCCGCTCGCTGCTCGGCAAGGTCGTGACGATTTCCGGCAGCCGCGGACAGCCGCTCAAGCTGGCCGATGGCGGCGAATGCTGGGTGACGATCCACCCAAGCTATCTGCTCCGGCTGCAGGACAAGGCTAAGGCGGAGGACGAATTCGGCCGCTTCGTCGAGGACCTGAAAACGGCGAACGTGCGGCTGCGCGACCTCGCCGCCTAGTCGCTGCTCATCCGCCCCAGCGCGACGAGAGCGAGGTAAAAGAGCGCAAGCAAAGCGAGCAGGCGCAAGATGTTGAGCGTGATCCAGAGGCGGACGGCCTCGACGATCTGCGCGTCGGTCAAGTTCGCGTGATCCGCGAGCCCCACTAAAGTCGGTACAAAATAGACGCCGGTTGCGATCAGCACCGCGACAAGGCCGAGTGGAGGAATGATGGCGGAGCGGCTCCTGATGCGACGGTCGCGCCACAGGGCGATCAGGGCAGTCAGCGTTCCGAGGACCGCCAAGACGGTCAGGATCGGCCACGGGTTCATCGCGCCCGGCGGACTAATCGGCTGCCGTGTCCATGCGACCGGATCGGCATACCAGCCCGCATGGCTGTACAGGGTGTCGAAGGCGGCGGCACCGGTCCGAAGCGCGAGCGACATCACAAAAAATCTATAAGCCGCTACGCCGAGCCTCATGAGTGTCCCCCCGTTTGATCGGACGAACAGGCCATAGCCGCTGCCGGTGCGCAAGCCTTTGCAAAGTCGGGCGGGTCCGGGCTATGCGCCTCGGCCATGACCGACACGCCTCCCGACCGCCTCTCGAACGATCCGCGCAGCCCGCACTTCAATCAGGACGTGCTGAGCCGCGGCATCGGCATTCGCTTCAAGGGCAATGAGCGCACCGATGTCGAGGAATATTCGGTCTCGGAGAACTGGGTGCGCGTGGCGCTCGGCAAGAAGGTCGACCGCCATGGCCGGCCACTTACCATCAAGCTGACCGGTCCGGTCGAGCCCTACTACCTGACGCCAGCGGCCGATGCGGAGGGCGAGGCCGAACAAGGCGCCTGACTCAGCGCCAGGATCGCTGCGCCGTAGGCGGGCAGCGTCACCTGTCCATCTGCGGCTTGAGCGGGTAGACCGGTGTCCAGTAGCGCCCCCGGACCCTGCAGGTCGTAGGTGGATTCAGCCCCGCTCAGTTCGAACAGACACAGTAGGCGCTGGTCGCCGAGTTGCCGTTCGAAGGCGAGAACGCCCGCGGGAGCTTCGACCAGCCTGGCGTCACCATATTGCAGCGCCGGATGTGCTCGCCGCAGGGCCAGCAAGCGCCGGGTGAACTGGAGCGTCGAGTGAGGAACGCGCTCCTGCCGCTCCACCGCGAGCGCCAGGTGGCGCGAGTCGATGGGCAACCAGGTCTCGGTACGGAGCATGTCTTCGGTCCACGGCATGGGCGTGCGGGCGCCGTCGCGCCCGGCATCCTGTGCGTCTTCGGTCCAGCTGGCGATGGCGAAAGGATCGCGCAGCCGTTCGAACGGCACGCGCGCCTGGGGCAGGCCGAGTTCGTCGCCCTGGTAGAGGAAGGGTGTGCCGCGCATGCACAGCAGAAGGAGCATCGAGCTGCGGGTGAGCCGCGGGTCGTCGGCGGCGAGCCGGGTGGGAAAGCGCGGGACGTCGTGATTGCCGAGTGACCAGGATGGCCAGCCCGCCGCATCGGTCCACGCCATTATGGCGTCCGCAAACAGGTCCGGCGTCGCCTTGCGCGCGTTCAGGAGATGGAAGCTGTAGGCGGTGTGCAGCCGGTCCGGGCCATCGGTATATTCCAGCTGCCGCGCCAGCATGTCGTCGTCGAAGATCTCGCCGACCGCCATCCTGTCATCATAATCGTCGAGCAGGGCGCGGAGCCGGGCGACGAAGGCCAGCGCCTCCGGCTGGGATTTGTTGTGCCGCTGCCGCTGGAAGCGGATCGTTGCCGGAGGAGTGGCGGCGTAACGCGCGACCGGATTGTCGGTCAGTGCCGGATTGTGCGCGACATAGTTGATCACGTCCAACCGAAAGCCATCGACGCCGCGATCGAGCCAGAAGCGAGCCACGTCCAAGATCGCATCCTGCACGGCAGGATTGTGGAAGTTCAGGTCGGGCTGCGAGCTAAGGAAGTTGTGCAGATAATATTGGCGGCGGCCCGGATGCCAGGTCCAGGCCGGGCCGCCGAAGCTCGCTTGCCAATTGTTGGGCGGCGTGCCGTCCGGTTTCGCATCCGCCCAGACATACCATTCGTCATAGCCGCCGCGCCGGGCGGCGCTGTCCCTAAACCACGAATGCTGGTCCGACGTGTGCGACCAGACCTGGTCGATGATCAGCTTGAGCCCGAGTAAATGAGCGTGTTCAAGCAGCCTGTCGAAGTCGGAAAGGGTGCCGAATAGCGGATCGACGTCGCGATAATCGGCGACGTCATACCCATAATCCTTCATCGGCGAGCGGAAGAAGGGCGACAGCCAGATCGCGTCTATACCGAGCGAGGCGATATAGGGCAGCCGGTGTATGATGCCGGCCAGGTCGCCGACGCCGTTGCCATTCCCGTCCGCAAAGCTGCGCGGATAAATCTGGTAGAAAACCGCGCGTTTCCACCAGGGCGCCTCTGCGGCCATGGCTAAATGTCTCGTGCCCAGTTCTCGCGGCCAGCATCGTCCGACCTGGCATCGGTGACCGGAACCGCAGCCGCCCGCAGCCGTAGAATGGTCCAGTCGCCGCGCTCGTCCATTTCTTCAACCGAGCAGCCGACCGCACGATAGGCGGCGCGCACCTTATCGGCCTGGTTGGTCAGCAGGCCGGCGAGCACGATCGTTGCACTTGGTGCGGCGATGGCGGCGATCTCCGGCGCCATTGCGACCAGCGGGCCGGCGAGAATGTTGGCGATGATCAGATCGTAAGGTGCGCTGCCGGTGATCGCGGGCGAACGAGCACCGTCGGCAACGATCAGCTCGACGCCCTGGACGCCGTTGGTCTCCGCGTTTTCGGCGGTGACGTCGATCGCGACCGGGTCGATGTCTGTCGCGATCACCTGCGCACCGGGCCAGAGATGACGGGCGGCGAAGGCGAGGAGGCCGGTCCCGGTGCCCAGGTCGATGACCCGATCGAAGCTTTCGCCCGCGAGCCTGTCCAGCATTGCGAGGCAGCCGGCCGTAGTGCCGTGGTGGCCGGTTCCGAAGGCTTGCCCCGCATTGATCAGGAAGGCGCGCTCGCCGGGGCGGGGCTCCACCGGATGCGCTTCGGTGTGGACGATGAAACGGCCCTCGCGGATCGGCTCCAGCCCGGCCTGGCTCATCGCCACCCAGTCTTCGTCGCTCAGCTGCTGGATGTCGGGCGTGACGTTAGCTGCGCTCGGCACCAGGGCCCTAATGACCGCGATCATCTCCGGCCCAGGCTCATCCTCCGTATAGGCGTCGAGCCGCCACTGCTCGACATCGTCTTCGACGACCTCCGTTGTCATCAGCACGGCGTCGATCTCGATGGCGCCCGCGTCGATGGCCTCGGCTTCCGCGCGCGTGCACGGCAGCGTCAGCTTCCATGTACTAGCGGACATAGCTCGCGCCGTTGATGTCGATCACGGCGCCGGTCATGGAGGCGGGCGCTTCGAGGGCCAGGTAGCGCACTGCGGACGCAACCTCGTCCGGAGTGGCGACGCGGCCGAGCGGGATGTCGGCGAGCAATTTGTCGCCGCCGCGGCTCGCCAGATAATCCTCGGCCATGCCGGTCATGACGAAGCCGGGGCAGACGGCGAAAGCGAGGATGTTCTCGGCCGCGAACCCGCGCGCGATCGATTTGGTCATGCCGATCATGCCGGCCTTGGACGCGGCGTAATGCCAGTGCGCCGGCGAGTCGCCGCGATAGGCGGCGCGGCTGGCGACGTTGACGATGCGGCCGCCGCCCTGTTCGCGGAAGTGGAGCACGGCGAGCCGGCAGAGCTCGGCCGAAGCAGTCAGGTTGATCCGCATCGTCCGCTCCCAGGCGCCGACCCATTTGTCGTGAGCCAGGTCCACCGGCGCCGCTTCGAACACGCCTGCATTGTTGACGAGCACGTCGATCCGCCCGTCCAACCGCTCGAGCGCGCTGTTCCAGATGCGCTGCGGGGTCGCGGGATCGGCCAGGTCGCCATCGGCGCTGGACGTGCCGATCAGATTGTGGGCGCTGAAAGCCTCGGCGCAAGCCGCGCCGATCCCGCGCGAGGCCCCGGTCAGGAGGATGTTCGTCATGGGTGCGGCGGTAAAAGGAAAAGCAGGGCTTCGACAAGCTCAGCCCGAACGGAGCTTGGGACGATCTCTCCTCCACCCGTCCGGGCTGAGCCTGTCCGAAGCCCTGTTCTTCGCTTCTGACTACGCCACCAGCTTCACATAATCCTGCGCCGCCGACTTCAAATGCCCCAGCTGGTCGTCGACCTTGCGGAAGCCCGTCTCGAGTTCGTCGATCTCGCTGGCGACCGTCTCGGTGTCTTGTCGGATCGAGGCGATGGTCGAGGACATGGAGTCCGCGGCCAGCGCGGTCTCGTCCACCGCGGCGGTGATCATGGTGACCGTCTGCGCCTGCGTCTCCATCGCTGCGCGGATGCGGTCTGCGGATTGCTGGACTTCGCCGACCGTGTCGCGGATCGAGCCATTGGCTTCGACCGTGGTACGGGTCGCGGCCTGGATGGCAGCAATCTTGGCGGCGATGTCGTCGGTCGCACGCGCCGTCTGATTGGCGAGGCTCTTCACTTCCTGAGCGACGACCGCGAAGCCGCGGCCGGCATCGCCGGCGCGCGCCGCTTCGATGGTGGCGTTGAGCGCCAGCAGGTTGGTCTGCCCGGCGATATCGCGGATGAGGCCGAGGATCGACTCGATCGACTGAGCATGGTTCGACAGGGCTTCGGAGACCTCGACGGCGGCGGTCGCCTGGCCAGCGGCACGCGTGGCGATGCCCGCGGCGGTTTCCACTTCGGTGCGGGCATCCTCAATCGCTCGGATCAGGCCGGCTGCGGTGTGGGCCGCTTCCCGCATCGCAACGGCCGACTGTTCGGCGGCAGCGGCGACTTCGGAGGCCTTGCCGAGCATCCCTCGCGCGGCGATCGAAGCATCGGCGGCCTGCGTGCGCAGGGACTCGCCTAGCGAAACGGTGGTGGAGACCTCCGACGCGACCCGGTTCTGGAACAGGTCTGCTTGTTCGGACCGGCCTGCTGCCGCCTGGCGGGCGCGCAGCTCAGCTACAAAGGCAGACATGATTTCTGCCTCGATCATTGCCGCCCGGCGGATAGCACGGGTCAGGCGGGCGAGTCTCCTGATGTCGTCCTTGCAGGCGTGGAAGACGGTTTCCATCGCGAGATCGTAGGCGGCGGCGAAAGCTGCAAGCGAAGCGTAGAGCGGCACGCCCGCGCGCTCGCAGAAAGCTGCATTGGTGCGCGCCATGTCGGCCCAGGCTTGGCCCGACAAGTTCATGAATTTCTCGCGCGTGAAAGCGGTGCTCGCCGCAATCCTTTTTTCCAGCGCCTCGCCCGTGACCTTCGGCTGCACGTAGTTCGACTGGTTGAAGGCTTCCCAGAAGCGGCGGGAGATGTCGTCCGCCTTCGGCTCGACAACCTCATACGCCTCGCGCAGATCGCTGGTCAGAGTGCCGTCGCGGTCGAATTCGTTGAGCCGCTCGCGTACCGAGATCGCGATGGTGTCCGCAAGTTGGTTGGTGTTCGCAGTTTTCTGAGAACTCACTTGGCTTCGTCCTTCGCTACGCCGTCCGGCTCCTGCTAGGCCTCCGCTGGTAAAGCCCGGGTTAAACATCGGCGCCACGGAGCCGCATTATTGCAAGCGGCGGCGCATTGGCTAAGAGCTTCCCCGAAGAACAGGAAGAGGGGCTCCGATGAGCAGCAGCAACCGCAACCGGCCCTTGTCGCCGCACCTGACGATATGGCGCTGGGGGCCGCACATGGCGGTCTCGATCCTGCACCGCGTGACTGGGTCCGGCATGGCGACGGTTGGCGCCATCCTGCTCGTCTGGTGGCTGGTTGCGCTGGCGAGCGGGCCAGAGGCTTATGCGAACTTCCGCGACGTGTTCACGGTGTCATCGGGCGAGCTCAACATTCTCGGCTATCTGTTCGGCATCGGGCTGACGCTCACTCTGTTCCAGCACATGGCCTCGGGGATCCGCCACCTGGTGATGGACACCGGCGCCAACTTCGAGCTGAAGAGCAACAAGCTTTCGGCACAGCTGACCTGGGGCTTTTCGATCCTGATGACCTTGATCTTCTGGGCAGTTCTGCTCGTGGGGAGGAACTGATGGGCACGGGCACTGAAATCGGCCGCGTCCGCGGGCTCGGCTCCGCCAAGACCGGCGCGCACCATTGGTGGATGCACCGGCTGACCGCGGGCTCCAACTTCCTGCTGATGAGCTGGCTGCTCATCTCGCTGCTGCGGCTGCCGGCGTTCGACTATCTGACGATCACCACCTGGTTGTCCTCACCGATGGCGGCGGTGCCGATGATGCTGCTGGTGGCCAGCGTCTTCTGGCATTTCCGCATGGGCCTGCAGGTGGTGATCGAGGATTACCAGCATGACGAGACGCGGGTGGTCGCGCTGGTGCTGCTCAATTTCTACGTGATCGCGATGGCGGCCTTCGCGATCTTCTCCATTCTCAAGATCGCCTTTGGCGGGGGTGCGGCCTGATGGCGGACGCGTACAAGATCATCGATCACACCTATGACGCGGTGGTGGTCGGCGCAGGCGGCGCGGGCCTGCGAGCGACGATGGGCATTGCCGGCGCCGGGCTGAAGACCGCCTGCATTACCAAGGTGTTCCCGACCCGCAGCCACACTGTCGCGGCACAGGGCGGCATCGCGGCGTCGCTCGGCAACAACTCGCCCGACCATTGGTCATGGCACATGTACGACACGGTCAAGGGCTCGGATTGGCTCGGCGATCAGGACGCGATCGAATATCTGTGCCGCGAGGCACCTGCCGCGGTTTACGAGCTCGAACATGCCGGCATGCCGTTCAGCCGCAACGAGAATGGCACCATCTACCAGCGCCCGTTCGGCGGCCATATGCAGAATATGGGCGAGGGACCGCCGGTGCAGCGGACGGCGGCCGCGGCGGACCGCACCGGTCACGCCATGCTGCACACGCTCTACCAGCAGAGCCTCAAATATGATGCCGACTTCTTCATCGAGTATTTCGCGCTCGATTTGATCATGGAGAATGGCGCCTGCCGGGGCGTGATCGCCTTGTGCATGGACGACGGCACGATCCACCGTTTCCGCAGCCATCAGACGGTGCTGGCTACGGGTGGCTATGGCCGTTGCTATTTCTCGGCGACATCCGCCCACACCTGCACCGGCGATGGCAATGCGATGGTGCTGCGCGCCGGGCTTCCGCTGCAGGACATGGAGTTTGTCCAATTCCACCCGACCGGCATCTATGGCGCGGGCGTGCTGATCACCGAAGGCGCCCGCGGTGAGGGCGGTTACCTCACCAACTCCGAGGGCGAGCGCTTCATGGAGCGCTATGCGCCCTCGGCCAAGGACCTGGCCTCGCGCGATGTCGTCTCGCGTTCGATGGCGATGGAGATTCGGGAAGGGCGCGGCGTCGGCAAGGAGAAGGATCACATCTTCCTTCACCTCGACCATATCGACGCCAAGGTGCTGCACGAGCGGCTGCCCGGGATCACCGAGACCGGCAAGGTCTTCGCCAATGTCGACCTGACCCGCCAAGCGCTGCCGGTGGTGCCGACCGTGCACTATAATATGGGCGGCATCCCGACCAATTATCATGGTGAAGTCGTCACGCTGAAGGATGGCAATCCGGACAGCGTGGTGCCTGGCCTGTTCGCAGTCGGCGAAGCGGCTTGCGTCTCGGTGCATGGGGCCAACCGGCTCGGCTCCAACTCGCTAATCGACCTCGTCGTATTCGGCCGGGCGACGGGCCTGCGCATCGCCGACATCCAGAAGCCGAATACGCCGCACAATCCGCTGCCCAAGGGATCGGAAGAGTTCGCTCTCACAAGGCTCGACCGCTTTCGCCATGCAAAGGGCGGCTCCCCGACTGCTCAGATCCGCCGCGACATGCAGAAGACGATGCAGGCGCATGCCGCAGTGTTCCGCGATTCAGCGCTGCTGGCGGAAGGCCAGACCAAGATCGACGCCATCGCGCGTTCGATCGACGACGTGCACGTGACCGACCGCTCGCTGGTCTGGAACACCGACCTAGTCGAGACGCTGGAGCTCGACAATCTGCTCGCCCAGGCAGTGGTGACCATGCACTCGGCCGCTAACCGCAAGGAAAGCCGCGGTGCGCACATGCACGAGGACTTCCCCGAGCGCGACGACGCGAACTGGATGAAGCACACGGTGACCTGGCTGAACTCGGCCGGCGGCGCCCCCGGCGTGTCGCTGGCCAAGGAAGGGGTGACGATCGACTACCGCCCCGTCCACGAATACACGCTCACCGACGACGCCGAATACATCAAGCCGAAGAAGCGGGTATATTGAGCTTAGCTGTCAAGCCGGCCAATCGCGTCATCGTACACGTCGCCATCACGTTTGCCGATGGCGACAACCTGCACGACTACGACCCGATCGATCACTCGATAGACAAGCCGATACCCTGAGTCCTTCAGCTTGATCTTGTAGCAGTCCGGCATCGCGTGGAGGCGAGCGGCCGGACGGTGCGGTTCTTCTAGGACGCGCCGCAGCTTGCGCGTGAACTGCTCCCGAACTGTGTAACCTAGCTTGCGCCACTCTTTCTGAGCGCTTGGAAGGAACTCGAGCTCATAGGTCATTTATGTCGACTCGGATGCCGACCTCGCCTTCACGCTGACGAACAATCTCTGCCAGTTCGATATCCTCAAGCCGGTCGAGCAGTGCTTCCCATGCCTCTGCCGGCACGATGTAAGCTGTCGGCTTGTTGTGATTGAGCACGGCGACCGGGAACCCCTCCGCTGCCTTGATGACGGCGCTGGGATTCTTCTTGAGCGTGCTGATGCTGACGCTGGCGTTGGCGAGAATGGGATCGATCATGACCGGAATATAGGGCTCTTATTAGGTCTTTACAACCTTGGCAGGGTTACGCCTTGTTGACCCATATATTTGCCCGCGCGATCAGCGTAGCTGACTTCGCACGGTTCGTTGCCCTGCAGGAACAGGAACTGGCAGGCGCCTTCGTTGGCGTAGATTTTGGCGGGGAGGGGCGTGGTGTTGGAGAATTCCAGGGTCACATGCCCCTCCCAGCCGGGCTCAAGCGGCGTCACGTTCACGATGATGCCGCAACGTGCATAGGTCGATTTGCCGAGGCAGATGACGAGCACATCGCGCGGCACGCGGAAATATTCGACGGTGCGCGCCAGCGCGAAGCTGTTCGGCGGAATGATGCAGACGTTCGTCTTACGGTCGACGAAGCTGTTGGCGGCGAAGTCCTTCGGGTCGACGATCGCATTGTCGACGTTGGTGAAAATCTTGAACTCGTCGGCCACACGCGCGTCATAGCCATAGCTCGACAGGCCATAGCTGATGCAGCCCTCACGCCGCTGGCTCTCGACGAACGGCTCGATCATGCCGTTCCCAAGCGCCTGTTCGCGTATCCACCGGTCGGACAGGATCGACATTCACATCCCCAGATTGGCCGGCCCGAATGCATGCGGCAGCAGTTCGGACAGGCGATAGCTTTCGACATGCGCACCATCGGCAGAGGCGCAGTGGATAGGCAAGTCGCGACCGCCCAGCTGCGCCGCTTCGTTCAGCACCTGACGGCAGCGGCCGCAGGGGCTGACGACAGAGCCGCCCCTCAGCCCTTCGGGTGTGATCGTGCCGCCAATCACTGCGACTTCCGCCACGTCGCGCAGGCGTCCTTCGCTGTTCGCCTTGGCGAGCGCCACCGTTTCGGCGCAGAGCGACAAGCCGTAGCTCGCATTCTCGAAATTGCAGCCGGTGACCACGCTGCCGTCCGTCATCAGCAGCGTCGCGCCGACCCCGAAGCGCGAATAGGGCGCGTGGGCGTTGCGTGCAGCCGCGCGAGCGGCTTCAATCAGTTCTTTTCTTGTCACCTCATCTCCGTTCGCTTCGAGCGCAGTCGAGAAGCCGTGTCTCGACTTCGCTCGACACGAACGGAAAGTGGAGGTCAAGCGAGACGCTCACCCCTTGATGTGCAGCACGCAGATGAGCGTGAAGAGGCGCCGCGCCGTGTCGAAATCCACGTCGATCTTGCCCGCGAGCCGCTCCTGCAGCAGCTCGGCGGCTTCGTTGTGAACGGCGCGGCGGGCCATATCCACCGTCTCGATCTGCTGCGGCGTGGCCTGCCGGATCGCCTGATAATAGCTGTCGCAGATTGCGAAATAGTCCTTGATCGGCCTGCGAAAGCGCCCGAGCGCCAGCACCAACGTCTCAAGGTGCGTGCGGTCCTCGCGGTATATGTCCAGCGCCAGCCGGCCTTCCTCGACTCGCAGCTTGATCCGGTAGGGGCCCTTATAGCCGTCGGCATGCTCACGCTGCGGCGCGAAATGATTGCCTTCTAGCAGGTCGAATATGGCGATCCGCCGCTCCTGTTCAACATCGGCCGAGCGCCACAGGATCGTGTGCTCGTCCAGCTCGATGTCGATGATGCGCGGATCGCTCATGTCCGCTCGTCCTAGCCCTCTTCGTCATTTGCGCGAAAGCCGGAATCCATCCTCTTTCCCGCCCGGCTCGTCGCACACGATCGCTTGAGCCGGAGTGACTGAATCCATTCACCAAAGCATCCACAGGCTTGTTGTCTTGAGTGCGAGTCACGCGGCGCGCATGATGCGCCCATGCCCGAGCTCAAGCTGATTCACGACGCGAGCGTCGAACCCCAGACCCTGCCGCATAATATCGAGGCAGAGGCGGCGCTGCTTGGCGCGCTGATGATCGACAATCGCCTGGTCGAAGACGTGCAGCTGAAGCTGAAGGCCGATCATTTCTTCGAGCCGATTCACGGGCGGATCTACGACGCGATCCTGAAGCTGGTCGACCGCAACATGGTCGCCAATCCGGTAACGCTGAAGCCGATGTTCGACAGCGATGAGGCGATGAAGGATCTGGGCGGCCCCGCCTATCTCGCCCAGCTGACCGGCAGCGGTGCCGCCCTGATCGGCGCGCGCGACTTCGCCGAGCAGGTCTATGACCTGGCGCTGCTACGGGAGCTGGTCGGCGTGGGCCGCGAGATGGTCGAGAATGCGCTCGACACGTCGGAGGCGGTCGACCCGAAAAGCCAGATCGAACAGGCCGAAGTGGCGCTGTACCGCGTCGCCGAACAGGGTGGCGAGCAGGGAGGCACCAAAAGCTTCCTGCAGGCGGCGCGCATCGCGATCGCCCAAGCGGAGAAGGCGCAGAACTCGGGCGGCCATATCTCAGGCGTGACGACCGGCCTGGAGGATCTGAACCATCGCACCGGCGGCCTGCAGCGGTCCGACCTGCTGATCCTTGCCGGCCGCCCGGGCATGGGCAAGACCTCGCTCGCCACCAACATCGCCTTCAACGCCGCCCAGCGTTACCAGCGCGATATCGAGGACGGGATCGATCCCGCCAAATCGCTCGGCGCACCGGTTGCTTTCTTCAGCCTCGAAATGTCCGCCGACCAGTTGGCAACTCGTATCCTCGCGGAAAATTCGGGTGTGGTCGGCTCCAAAATCCGTTCGGGTTCGCTCAGCCGCGACGAGTTCAACCAGTTCGCGCGCGCTGCGGCGGAGCTTGAGAATCTGCCGCTCTATATCGACGACACGCCGGGCCTCACCATCGCCGCGCTGAGGACGCGCGCGCGGCGGATGAAGCGCAAGCATGGCATCGGCCTGATCATCGTCGACTACCTCCAGCTGCTGACCGGCGGCGGCAAGAGCAGCGGCGACAATCGGGTGCAGGAGATCTCCGAGATCAGCCGCGGCCTGAAGACGCTCGCCAAGGAGCTGAACGTGCCAGTGATGGCGCTGTCGCAGCTCAGCCGTGCCGTCGAGCAGCGCGAGGACAAAAGGCCACAGCTCTCCGATCTTCGTGAATCCGGCTCGATCGAGCAGGACGCCGACATCGTGCTCTTCGTCTATCGAGAGGAATATTATGTCGCTGCGCGCGAGCCCAAGGGCGACAGTCAGGATGGAAAAACGGCCGAGGCGTACAATGCCTGGGTGCAGGAAATGCAGGACGCGTTCCAGAAGGCGGAAGTGATCATCGCCAAACAGCGCCACGGCGCGACGGGCAAGGTGCGGCTGAAGTTTGAAAGCAACATCACCAAGTTCAGCGACTTCATAGACGACAGCTACCTGCCTCAACGCATGGGTTGAAACTCAGGCGGCATGCGCTTTGCGGCCGAGCATGAAGGCGGTGGCTGCGGCGACGGTCAGCAGGGCGAGCAGCCAGGGCGCGTAGCTGAGCCCTTGGTCGATGGCGCTGGCGATCGGGTTTTCGACTTGGAACAAGCGTTCGGTGAGCCATGCGAGAGCGGCGGTGCCGGCGAGCGCGGCGCCCGCCATGCGCACGGGCGGGTAGAAGCGCGTACGGGCGAGCATGATCAAAGCAGGCATGACGGCCGCGACGACGAGCAGCTGGATCAGTTCGATGCCGATATTGAACCCGAGGATCGCTTTGGCCTTCTGCGCTGGCTCCATGCCGAGATGTCCGATCAGCGTTGCGAAGGCGAGGCCGTGGACGAGGCCGAACAGGCCGGCAACAATCGCCTCGCGTCCCGCGAAGAGCGGACGCCACGCGTGAACGGCCGAGATCAGCACCGACAAGGCGATGCCGATCTCGACTGGCTGGACCGGCAGCTGCCAGCCAAGGAAGGCACCGCCGATCAGGGTCAGCGAATGGCCGATGGTGAAGGCGGTGACCACGGCGATCAGGCCGCGACCGGTGTGGCGCAGCCCGGCATAGCCGTTCCAACGCCGCCCCTTCGCAAGCAGCGGGGCAGGCAGCAGCAGCGCGACGAGAAAGAGGAGATGATCGTGCCCTTCGGCGATGTGGTGCATGCCGAGCTGCGCCGCGGCAGCGAAGCCCTTCCAGTCGCTCGCGCCGCCGCGGTCGACTGCCAGCCGGGTGCGAGTGCCTTGCAGGGCGCCGAGCAGCTTCGGTTCGGCGCTGACGTGACCACCGGCGAAGTCATTGCGCGCGACGACGAGCACCATGTGGTTCGGCACCCGGTCGATCACTACGCGATAGTCGAGTGTGAAACGGCGGGGGGAGGCGTCCGGGGGTGGCTCCAAGCGGTAGCGGGCTCGGAGATCGGGCGGCCCTGCCTCATGGATGATGTCTATCGCCTCCACCCGCACCCGCCAGCCGGGTACCGCCAGCCGTTCGGCGACATAGGCGCGGATCTCCGGATCATTGACCGGCCCGAGCACTGCCTGAACTTGCCGCCTCAGCGCGAAGCCGAGTTCAGGAAGCGGTATGATCGCTTCGGCCTCGACCGCCCTCGTGCCGAAATCGAGCCGGATTTCGGAATTGGGCGTCAGATGCGCGGCGGCTGGCGATGCGATCAGCGACAGCAGGAGGAGCAGAAGCCGCTTCAATGGCCGAACCATAAGGTAGCGGCGGACGCATCCAGTGCCCTCGGGTTGATCGCCAATGCCCGCTTTTCCGCCTCTGCCGCAGCCTCGCCGTGCCCGAGCAGGGCGTGAGCACGGGCGGCTACCAGATGCTGCTCGGCCGAGCTCCAGCTGGACCGGTTCACCCGCTCCATGAGGCGCAGCGCGTCCGCGGGCCTGTTGTTCGCGATGAGGGCCCAAGCCAAAGTGATCGCTGTCGCGCCATGCGGGCGAAGGTCGAAGTCGCGCGACGCGAGCATCAGCGCCCGTTCGGGCGTCCCGAAGGCGAGCTCATGTTCGGCGGCATGGCCCAGCGCCGCGTCGGGGAGCAGCCGCAGCCGCTCGGCCCAACCTTGCGCTGCTTGCTCCGCCCAAGCACGCGACTGCGCATAATCGCCGCTGGCGCGGTACAGGCTGGCGAGCGCGTCGCGCAGCATCGGGTCGCCATGAGCTCCCGCTAGCGCTTTGAAGGCGCGGATCGCGGCCGGCTGCTGCCCACGTAACGCTAGCATCTGCGCCCGATGCGCGGCTGCCAGCCACCAGCCGGGGAACCGCCGGTCCGCTTCGACGAAGCTCGCTTCAGCGGCATCCCAGTCGCCGCGCTGCAGCTGGATCGTGCCGCGCAGCAGGGCGAGCTGGGCGAGCGCGTGACCGGTGTGCAATGCGGTTCGCTCGATTCTGCCGATCGTATCCAGCGCCATGTCCGGCTGTCCGGTCCGTGCGCGAAAGATCGCCAGCCGGTAATCTGGCTGCGGTAGTGCCGCATAGGCGACGAGCGCGGCGCGGTAGCGACCCCGGTAGAACGCTACGTCGCCGCGGAGGGCGCGCTGCGCCGAACGCGTCTTCGGGTCAGGCTCGACAGCATAGCGGTCAATGCTGGCGAGAAGGCGCTCCGTGGTATCGAGACGGTGCTCGCTCAGCGCCAGAATCGCCGCGGTCATGTGCGGGCCGCTTCCTTCCGGTGCGGCAGCGAAACCGCGGTCGAGTGACCTTTGCGCCTCCAAAAGGTCGGTGAAATCGCCCGTCAGGCGCGCTCGATCCATCAGCAGTAGGGCGAGACGTTCGCGAGTCAGCCAATCATCTTCGCGGTTCGCCGCCAACGAGCGCGCGCCGATGATCTCCGCATCCAGACCCGACTTTGCCTGAACGTAGCTGTATTGGCGGAGCGCTACCGCCAGGGGGGGAGACGTGGGCGGGGCGCGCCAATGCTCTTCGATCCGCGCGAGCGCGAACAGTGCGACCGCGACCAACACGCCGGCCGCAATGATCCTTGCCGCGGTCGGCCGCGGCAACGCCACGTTCACGCCACCGGCTTGGCGCACATGTTGAGGTTCAGACGCTGGAAGTCGTCGGCCAGTGCGTTGGTAAGGCCGGTCAACGTCGCCTTCATGTCGGGCACGAACTTGCCCGCTACGTCGTCCACCGGGTCGGCGTCGTTGTAAGGGTTCTTTTGTGGCGGGGAGATGAGTGCGGTTGCGACTGCCGGCATTCCGGTCCGGTCCACCCTTACATAGGCTGAAGCCGGATCGGTTCTGAAGTTATAATTGCTGCCGTTGGTCGGTGGCAGAGGCGGATTGCCTTGCGCCTTTGCGACATAGGGAAAGGAGCTCGGAAACGGCACATCGTTAGTTGGCGGGTTCAAAGGCAGGCTGGCGAACAGATTGGCTGGATGCTTGGTCAGATCGAGAAACAGCACGGCCAACGTGACGTCCACGACCGGGTCTTCCAGACGCCGCCCATTCGGAAAACCGTTCGGCTTGCTCAGGTCCATTTTGATCGTGTCGGGAATGATCAGGTTGGTCACGCTGACACCCAGCGCGACCTGCTGGTTCAGACAAGGCGTGACGTCGAAGCTGGTTCCGGTGATCGTCGGGCTGGGCGTCGGGGCAACAGTCGCGACGGGGGCTGGCCGGGGCGCCGCGCTTTGACCATCGCCGCCGCAGCCGGCCAGTAACGGCAAAATGGTTGCGCCGGAAAGCACGAGCAAGAAGCGAGTGCGCATCAGATCTGTCCTCCAAAGCGACCCGTATCAGACCAGATATCCAGGCGGTTCGAGCCGTTCATAATCGAAGCGCGGGGGATTTCTAAAATCACCATCGTGTCGTTGCCATTGGCGAAGAAATCGCGGGTGTTCCGGATGGATAGAGTTCCGGTCGCGCGTGTGTCCTTGAGACCCTGCGAGTCGAAGAAGAACGGATCGTCGAAAATACCGGCGATCGCCCGCACGCCTTCCTTGTTCAGTTCGGTCTGCACGGGGCCTATGATCGGACCTGTCGTGCCTGGCACGCCGCTGATCTGCACACCGACTGCATTCCCATCAAAGCCGAAGCGCACCAAGATCTGATGCTCGGCGTCGGTACTGGCGCCGGCATTGGAAATATTGATCCGATACAATACGTCGCGATCATAGACGGGTGGCAGGTTTGCTGCGCGTGGGCCGGCGAAGGTGATCATGATCACGACTGATTGCGGCGTATGCCAGGCGAAAATATCGGCCAGGTCCGCCGCCGCATCCGGGATCGGATCTACGGTGGGGTCGGCGCGCGTAGGCGGTTCCACATGATCAGCAGCCAGCGTTGCATAGTCAGACGACATCAACACCGCCGGGATGAGCGCCAGCGCGCCTCCCAGGGTAAGCCACGTGCGCAACGCGATCATCTGCTTACTCCCCTGTAGGCTTTTGCTTTCCGGCCAGGCGCCCCAAAGTATAGCATGATTGCGACAAAAGCGACGGCTCGGTTGACCAAGATACGGCCGCTCCCCCATAGCGGATGCATGGAAAGTCAAGCCGGCGAGGATGTCGCCGCCCTGTCCTTCGAAGATGCGCTGAAAAGGCTGGAAGCGATCGTTTCCCGGCTCGAAAGCGGCGACGCCTCGCTCGACGAGTCGATCACGCTCTATGCCGAAGGCGACAAGCTGCGGGCCCAGTGCGAGGCGCGGCTGCAGGCGGCGCAGGCGCGTATCGAAAAGATCACGCTCGGCCAGGACGGCCGTCCTACCGGCACTCAGCCGTTCGACGCGGGCTGAGCCGATGGCGCGCGGGGGCGGGGAACTGGATCAGGCGCTCGGCCGCATCGCGGCGGACATGGACCGCGCCTTCGACCTGCTGCTGCCAGTTCCCGACGACGCCCGTGCCCGGCTCTATGAAGCTATGCGACATGCGACGATCGGCGGCGGCAAGAGGCTGCGGCCGCTGCTGGTCTGCGCGGCGTGCGACCTGTTCGCCGTCAGCCGCGAAGCGGCGCTGCGCGTCGCGACCGCGATCGAATGCATCCATGTCTATTCGCTGATCCATGACGATCTGCCGGCGATGGACGATGACGATCTGCGCCGCGGCAAGCCCACGGTCCACAAGGCGTTCGACGAAGCCACGGCGATCCTGGCCGGCGATGCGCTGCACGCGCTCGCGTTCGAGATCCTCGCTGATCCGGCCACCCATGCCGATCCGTTCGTCCGCGCTGAGCTCTGCCTGGAGCTCGCCAGTGCCAGTGGTCCGGCCGGGATGGCTGGCGGGCAGATGATGGACCTGGTTGCCGGCGCCGCAGATATGGATCTGGCCATGGTGACCCGGCTCCAGCAGTTGAAGACGGGGGCTCTGTTCGGCTTCTGCCTCGAAGCCGGCGCGATCATGGGCCGGGTGCCGCCCGAGGGGCGGACGAGGCTGCGCGGCTATGCGCGCAATATCGGCCTTGCCTTCCAAATCGTCGATGACCTCATCGATGTCGAAGGCAGCGAAGAACAAGCCGGCAAGGCCGTCGGCAAGGACGAGGCAGCGGGCAAGGCGACCTTCGTCTCGCATCTGGGTCCGGAGCGCGCGCGCGAACAGGCGCGCATGCTGGTCGACCAGGCCGTCGAATATCTGCACGACCACGGCCCAGAGGCCGACCTGCTGCGCGAGGTGGCGCGCTACATCGTAGACCGGGATCGCTGACGATGAGAGTGGGGGTTTATCCGGGCACGTTCGATCCGATCACGCTTGGCCATATGGACATTATTCGCCGCGGCGCGAAGCTGGTCGACCGGCTGGTGATCGGAGTCACCACCAACCCTTCCAAGTCGCCGATGTTCACGATCGAGGAGCGGATGGCGATGGTCCGCCGCGAAGTGGACAGGGAAGGCTCGTCGATCGACGTGGTGCCGTTCGACTCGCTGCTGATGACCTTTGCCGAACGCCAGGGCGCCTCCGTAATCGTGCGCGGCCTCCGCGCCGTCGCCGACTTCGAGTATGAGTATCAGATGGCCGGCATGAACCAGCAGCTGAACGACCGCATCGAGACGGTCTTCCTGATGGCAGACGTGTCGCTGCAGCCCATCGCGTCGCGCCTGGTGAAGGAGATCGCAATGTTTGGCGGCGACGTTACCAAGTTCGTCACGCCGGCGGTCAGCGAGGACGTGGTCGCCCGTGTCGCAAGGCTCGGCCGCAAGGGATCGTGACGTTATTCAGCCGCCGCTAAGCCGCCATAATCTAGCGGCAAGGCCTCTCCCGATCTTCGGAGTTTCGTGCATGCGCTTTGTTGCCGCCTTTCTTGCCCTGCTCGGCGTTGTTTTCGCGTCGACCGCATATGCGCAGAAGGGCGAAGTCGCGCCAGCGCCGACGCCTGCGCCCGTGCCGCCCCTGACGCCGGAAGACACTTGGGTGCTCGATCTGTCGACCGGCGGCCGCGTGGTTATCCAGCTGCGGCCCGACAAGGCCCCCAACCACGTCGAGCGGATCAAGACGCTGACCCGTGCCGGCTTTTACAACGGTCTAACCTTTCACCGCGTCATCGACGGCTTCATGGCGCAGGGCGGCGATCCGGAAGGCACCGGCTCAGGCGGTTCGCCCCTGCCGGACCTGAAAGCGGAGTTCAACGACTTGCCGCATGTGCGCGGCGTCGTCTCCATGGCGCGCGCCGAGGGCAATGATACGGCGAACAGCCAGTTTTACATCATGCTGATGCCGACGCTGCGACTGGACAATCGCTACACCGCCTTTGGCCGGGTCGTCTCCGGCATGCAGTTTGTCGATGCGATCGAAAAGGGCGAGCCGCCGGTCAACCCGTCGCGGATTGTCCGCGCCTGGATCCAGGCCGATGGCGAGAACGCACCGCTCCGGCCATTGCCGGCGGTGACCGCTCCGGCTCCCACCCCGGCGCCCGAGGCGAGCTCGACGCCGGCTGCCAGCCCGACGCCTCAGCCGCAAAACTAATAGGCGGTTCGGGCTGAGCTTGTCGAAGCCCTCCTTTTCTTCGCAGCCCTAAAGAAGGGAGGCCTTCGACAAGCTCAGGCTAAACCGGGGTTTATGGGGAATGCGCGTAGACCTTTTCGATTTCCATCTCCCCCCGGAGCGCATCGCGCTGCGTCCGGTGGAACCGCGCGATGCCGCCAGGCTCCTGCTCCTGGACGGCGCCCGCACGGCTGACCACATCGTCCGCGAACTCCCGGCCCTACTGCGCGCCGGCGACTGCCTGGTCTTCAACGACACCCGCGTCATCCCGGCCCAGCTGAAGGGACGCCGCGGCGAAGCGCGGATCGGCGCGACGCTCCACAAGCGCCACGATCTGCGTCGGTGGCACGCGTTCGTTCGCAACGCCAAGCGGCTGCGACCCGGCGACGCGATCGACTTCGGCTCAGGCGTCGAGGCAATTGCCGAAAGCCGCGCGCCGGATGGCAGCTTCCTGCTCCACTTTCTTGGCAATGAACCAGTAGAGGTCCTGCTGGAGCGCGCCGGACGCATGCCGCTGCCGCCCTATATAGCCAGCAAGCGCGAAACGGACGAGCGCGACGCCCGCGACTATCAGACTATGTTCGCGCGGAAGGAAGGCGCCGTCGCCGCGCCCACCGCCGCGCTCCATTTCACGCCGCAGCTGATGTGCGCGCTAACGGACGCCGGCATCGTTCACGAGACACTGACGCTGCACGTCGGCGCGGGCACCTTCCTGCCCGTCAAGGCCGAGGATACGGCCGACCACAAGATGCATGCCGAATGGGGCCGCCTCGACGCGGCCACCGCCGATCGGCTCAATCGGGTGCGCGCCGAGGGCGGCAGGATCATCGCGGTCGGCACCACCAGCCTGCGCCTGCTTGAAAGCGCCGCAAACGAGCAGCGGCGCATTGCGCCTTTCGAAGGCGACACCGCGATCTTCATCACACCCGGCTACCGCTTCCGTGGCATCGACGGGCTGATGACCAACTTCCACCTCCCGAAATCGACGCTGTTCATGCTGGTCTCGGCGCTGATGGGACGGGAGCGGATGCTGGCTGCTTACCAGCACGCGATTGCGGGTGGCTACCGCTTCTACAGCTATGGCGACGCGTCGCTGCTGCTGCCCTGAGGCTTAAAAAAGGGCGCCGCCGCAGCCGGCGACGCCCTTCCTTCAGCCTATTCGGTCAGGCGTAGATGAAATCCTGCGCCAGATTGATGGTCGGGGCACCCGCCAGGTTGGTGAAGAAGTCGGCGGTGCCGTTGCCGTCAGTGTCGATGCGCAGTTGTCCGTTCACATATTTGATGTCGCCGGCATCGACGGACTTGAACGAGCTGACGTCGATCTTGTCGCCCTGCTTCGAGCTGAAGTCGAGGATCGAGTCGATCGACGTGTCGATCACCGACTTGCCGGTGGCGTCCACGCCCGAATAATTGGCAAGCACGAACACATCCGCGCCGGCGCCGCCGGTGAACTGGTTGTTGGCCTGGTTGCCGTTGATCCGGTCATTGCCGAAGCCGCCAATGGCATTTTCGACTACCGCGCCATAGGCGATGCCGATGTTGTTCTCCATCAGCCAGTCCTTGCCCATGATCTCGGACCAGGGAACGCCCTCGTTCACGCCCTCACGGCCGCCGAAATAGAGGTCGTAGGCCGCGGTGCGCGTGCCGAAACCCTGGGCGGTGTTGTTGGCGTTCACGAAGGCAAGGTAGGCATCCTTCGACATGGTCGACGGGTCCTTGCCGGCGAATGCCGGATCATAGGAGCCGAACCCGCCCGCGCTGCTGTACGCGCCTTCGCGCAGGTCGATGATGGATGGCGTGTAGAAGCCCGACAGGTTCAGCGTATCGTTGCCGCCGGCATCCCAGATCGAGAAGACAGCCGCCATCTCGCCCTTTTCGAACCGCATCGCGTCGTTGGTGACGTCTGCGGTGGCGTTGAAGCCATAGGTGGTGTTGCCAGTGCGGGTGGTCGTCTCGACGCCGTATTTCTGCTGAATGACCCAGATGTCGTGGACCATCGGCGTCGACGGGTAGACGACCCGCATCAGGTTCCAGTCGACGACGTTGTTGCCGGTCTCGTAGCTGTCGAAATACGACATGATCGTATATTGATGGCTGTCCTGGAAGTAGAAGGCGTCGCCTTCGTACGTGATCGGGTCCGGCTGGCCGTCGCCGTCATTGTCGTCGCCGAAATCATAGTCGCCCGGATGGCTGAGGCCGAGCGAATGGCCGAGCTCGTGATTGAGCGTCTGCAGGCCATATTGCCCGGAACGCAGATCGGCATTGCTGCTGTTGTAGCGCGGATCGGCGAGCCACACATCGCTCGACGCGCGCCCATAGGGCTGGCCCTGATCCGGGTAATAGGCCCAGGCCTGGGCCGGACCGGTGCTGGTGTTGGCGAGCCAGATGTCGGCCGAGTTCTTTGCCCAGTCGCTCGCGCCCTTGGACATGGTGACTTCCTGGAACTCGGGCGCGATCAGCTCGTCCCAGTTCGCCACCGCGATCCGCGCCGCCGCTTTCTGCGCTTCGGTAAAAGGCGTGTAACCCTTGCCTTCGCCCGAATGCGGATTGTTGTTCACGCCGACCGCATGATTATGCGTGAAGAATCCGAACGTGATGGTGCCGTCATTGGCGCTCGACAGATGCGTGCCCGAATCGAGCTGCGTGCGTACATTGTTGATGCCGGGTCGGCTCGGATCCGAATCGCCGATCAGGCCGTAAACCGGCTTGCCGCGCAGCGTTTCACCAACGGTCGGGAGGTCGGGCAGTCCGCGCGTGGTCGCGTGCGGATCATATTGCCAGGCGAGATTGAAGGTGCGCGCGTCGGCAAGATCGCCGCTCAGCGCCAGGCTGTCCGTATTGTTGTTGGTCGTCGTCGTCGTATTGAGGCCGGAACTCGCGCGGGAGAAATTAGTCCCGCCGCCGAACGTCTGTGAATCTTTCACTCGAGCCACATCACTCTCCCATACAGCATTTTGGGGCTGCCCCACCGCCCAAGGCGCTGAATAGGTCGCAGAAAAAAGACCAAGTCAACCATTGACTTAGCGGCAGTTTTGCGCCGCGTCGCGAACTCAGGCCGCGCGACGGCTGAGCGCCTCCGCCGCTTCCTCCATCAGCGTGGCGATGATCTGAGCGACCGGCTCCTCGCTCTTGACCATGCCGACCGACTGGCCTGCCATCAGCGAGCCACGTTCGACATCGCCATCGATAACCGCGCGGCGGAGCGCGCCCGCCCAATAATGTTCGATCTGCAGCTGGGCCTCGGCCATTTCCACGCTGCCGGCATCGAGCAAGGCGGCGACCTCACGCTGCTTGGCGGTGAACAATTCGGTGCCGCTGTTCTTGAGCGCGCGGACGGGGATGACGGGCAGGCGCGGATCGACCTGCACGCTGGCGACCGCGTCGCGAGCGGAGGCGCGGATAAACGCCTTCTTGAAGTTCGGATGGGCGATGCTCTCCGTCGCGCAGACGAAGCGGGTGCCGAGCTGCACGCCCGCCGCGCCCATCTCAAGATAGCCGGCGATCGCCTCGCCCCGCCCGATGCCCCCGGCGACGAACACCGGCAGCTGGCTTGCAACTTCGGGCAGGATCTCCTGCGCCAGCACTGATGTGGAGACCGGCCCGATATGGCCGCCGGCTTCCATGCCTTCAATCACCAGCGCGTCGACGCCGGAGCGGATCAGCTTCTTGGCCAGCGAGAGAGCTGGGGCGAAGCAGATCAGCGTGGCGCCGCTCGCCTTGATCGCTTCCAGGCTGCCCGCCGGGGGTAGGCCTCCCGCCAGCACGATGTGCCCGATGCCGTGCTTCGCACACACCGCGATCAGTTCCTGCAGCTGGGGATGCATGGTGATCAGGTTGACGCCGAACGGCCTGTCGGTGAGCGCCTTCGTCCCGGCAATCTCCGCGTCGAGCAGTTCCGGTGTCATCGCCCCGCACGCGATCAGGCCGAAGCCGCCCGCGTTCGACATGGCGGCGACCAGGTTCCGCTCCGAAACCCAGGACATGGCGCCGCACATGATCGCAACATCGCAGCCGAGAAACTCGGTGCCGCGCGCCATCAGCTCTTTCAGTCTGCTGTTCATCGGCGACGCCTAGCCGGAGCCGCTCTTGCCCGGCAA
The DNA here is from genome assembly GCF_035944535.1 of Sphingomonas sp. Taxonomy (GTDB): domain Bacteria; phylum Pseudomonadota; class Alphaproteobacteria; order Sphingomonadales; family Sphingomonadaceae; genus Sphingomonas_B. The sequence continues at coordinate 169,337 of NZ_DASZBC010000010.1, read as the reverse complement.
GCCTGCGCGGCGTCGGTCAGGCGCGGCTGAGCGGCTGGGTGAGGCAGTGCGGCCCGCCATGCCAGGCCCAGAGTTCGCGGGCCGGGAAGGTATCGACTGCGATGCCGTCGGCCTCCAGCGCGGCGCGCGTGACCGGATTGCCGTCATAGGCGAGCACGCGGCCGGGGGTCGCCTGCACGACATTGGCCGCCTGACGCCTGAGTTCGGGATAGGTGACGCGCATGAAGTGGCGGAACTCGTCCGCTTCTCCGCTCGGCCGCTCGCCGCCGACCCAGGTAAAGCGCCAGCGAAGGCGGCGTAGATGGTCGACAAGCTTTCCGTCTACCTTCTCCACCTTGCCCGTGCCGCGGCGGTAAAGCGTCATCGCGCCAAACTCCTTCAGCATGGTCAGCGCCGCTTCCGCCTCGTCCGCCTCCAGCCGCGTGTCGGCGCGCGCGCCGCGGATGAAGCGGACCAGCGGGCTCGATTCGGCGTAATCGGCTTCGAGCAGATAAGGCACGGTCAGCGCGTGCTTCGGCGCGACCAGGGTGAAGTAGGTGTCGAGATGCAGCAGCAGCAGCTTCAGCTCAAATGCAGGCTGCGGCTTGCCCGGGACGGCGGTCGCCAGGAAGTCGCGCTTGACGGTCTGCACCGCCAGCACGTCCATATCGAGCCGCTTGGCGAGCACGGCGGCGATGCGCGGATCGGTGCGGTTGCCGGTGCCGAGGAACAGGGTGTTGACGTCGATCACCATCGCGTCGCCGCCTTCGATGATCATGCCCTCCTCAACCGCATCGAAGGCGATCGGCACATCCTTCAGCAGCGGCGAATGCGCGTAGAGGAAGCGGAGCAGCATATTTTCGCGACGGCGGCGCTGCGAGACCGAGTTGCAAATGACCAGCCCGCGCGGCGTCATAAAGGCGGAGTCGCGGGTCCACATCGTCGATCGGGAGTCGCTCGCCGCGTGACGATAGCTGCCGTCCGCGCCCAGCGCATATTGCGTCGCCGGATCGCGGCCGAGGAGCATTGCCCCGGTCACCCGCGCGGGATCGGCGCCGAGCCTGGGCATGGCTTCGTCCAGCCAGGCGGCGAACACGCCGGATGGACGCGTCGCGGCAATCGCAGAATCGAGCGCATCCGCGACCTCGACGACGTCGCAGCCGGCGGCCTTCAGCAACGCGTTCAGCCGCGCATGCTGTGCCTCGGCGATGATGGGATCGGACTCCGCATAGGGCAGCACGTCGCCGCCGCGAATATCGACCTGATGGTCCGTCGCCTTGAACGAATGGACCAGCACTCGCCGCAAAGTGCCGATGTTGGAGGTGAGCGGCGGGCGCGCGCTCTGGGCAGCGAGGGGCTGTAGCGCGGCTGCTGCCGCCCCCGCCAGGATCGTGCGCCGGTCGAACTCCATTTTTCACTCCCCCAGCTCAAGGGCAGCTAATCATGACCTAGCGGCCCTGGCAATCGGGCTTGCACAGGTGCCGAGTTCGTCAGGCTCGTAGGCGCGTGTCCCAATCGATCCGCCCGAGCTGCATGACCGAGATCAGATAGGCGAGCGCGACGCCCATACTGACCGCGCCCATGCGGTTGCCTGGTACCAGATGCCAAGCCAGCAGGACAAAGGCGATGCGTAGTCCCAGATGGTAGAAGCCGACGGGGTGGCCGAGCGTCCAGGAAAACACCACCCAATGGAGCGCGAACAATATTCCGACGCTGAGCGGAAACAGATGCGGCGCGTACAACCACAGCGGGATGTGCACGGCCCAGGTCGATAGCGCCATCACCCGGGCGTAGGCCGAAAGCTTGAACAGCGGATTGTCCGGCGTTCCTCCTTCTTCTCCGCGCAGCTTCATCACTAGCGCGCCGACCGGCAGGATGGTCCAGAAGCAAAGCGTAAGCACCAGATTGTGCCATTCGCGTGCCACGACGAGGCTTAGTAGCGCCGCTGTCGCATATACGATCACGCCTGTGATCGGCAGCGCCAGCGAACCCTTGCGTCGGCGGATAAAATCCGCCCGCATTTCCTCAAACGTCATTGGCTGCATCTCCCCCCGATCAGAGAGCAATGGTTCAGGCGGCGGCCTCCGCGTCCAGGCCGTAGGCGGTGTGCAGCACGCGGACGGCCAGTTCGGTATAATCCTCTTCGATCAGTACCGAGACCTTGATTTCCGAGGTAGTGATTGCCTGGATGTTGATGCCGCGGTCGCCCAATGTCTTGAACATCTTGGCGGCGACACCGGCATGGCTGCGCATGCCAACGCCGACGATAGTGATCTTGGCGACGTTGGTGTCGTGCACCAGCCGGTTGTAGCCGATCGTGTCCTTCGCTTTCTCGAGCAGGTCGAGCGACCTGGCCAGCTCGGCCGCCGGCACCGTGAAGGTGACGTCGGTCGAGCCGGTGTCGTGCGCGATGTTCTGCACGATCATGTCGACATTGATATTGCCGTCGGCGAGCGGCGCGAAGATCGAGGCGACCGCGCCCGGCCGGTCGGGCACATCGGTCAGCGTGATCTTGGCTTCGTTCTTGTCGTGCGCGATGCCGGTGATGAACTGGCGTTCCATATCTTCCTCGATCTCGTCGTCGCCGACGATCAATGTGCCGGGCTTGTCCTCGAAACTGGTCAGCACCTGCAGGCGGACATTTTCCTTCATGGCAAGCCCGACCGAGCGGGTCTGCAGCACCTTGGCGCCGACGCTCGCCAGTTCGAGCATTTCCTCGAAGGTGATTTTCTTCAGCTTGCGCGCGCGCGGCACGATGCGCGGGTCGGTCGTGTAGACGCCGTCGACATCGGTGTAGATGTCGCAGCGGTCCGCCTTCATCGCCGCCGCGACTGCCACCGCCGAGGTGTCCGACCCGCCGCGGCCGAGCGTGGTGACGCGCTCGCCCGCCGCCACGCCCTGGAAGCCGGGGATGACCGCGACTTGGCCCTCGCCAAGCGCGGCGTCCAGCGTGGCGGTGTCGATCTCGGCGATGCGGGCCGAGCCATGGCCGTCCGAGGTGCGGATTGGCAGCTGCCAGCCCATGAAGCTGCGCGCCTTGACACCGATCGCCTGGAGCGAGATCGCCAGCAGCCCGCTCGTCACCTGCTCTCCGCTGGCCACCACCACGTCATATTCGCGCGGATCGTAGAGGGGAGAGACTTCGCGGCAGAAGGAGACCAGCCGGTCGGTTTCGCCAGCCATCGCGGAGACAACAACGGCAACCTGATTGCCGGCCTCGACTTCGCGCTTCACCCGCTCGGCGACCGCGCGAATTCGCTCCACCCCCGCCATCGAGGTGCCGCCAAATTTCATCACGATCCGCGCCATGAGGTGAGAGCGCTCCTTTCGGCTGGGGTGTTAGCGTCGAAATACCGCAATGCAATAATTCCGGTTCGGGCTGAGCCTGTCGAAGCCCTCCCTTTCTTTCGCGGTCCGAAAAGAGGAAAGGGAGGCCTTCGACAGGCTCAGGCCGAACCGGTGGAGAATATGAGTTCTACGATCAGGGCCGAAGAAGCCGCGCATTTCGGCAAGCTGGCGGGGGACTGGTGGGACCCGAAGGGCTCCTCCGCCATGCTCCACCGGCTGAACCCGGTGCGGCTGCGCTATATCCGCGATCAGCTCAACCATCATTGGCAGCTGGACGAGCATGACCGGCGTCCGCTCGCCGGCCGAAGCGCTGCGGACGTCGGCTGCGGCGCCGGCCTGTTGTGCGAGCCGTTGGCCCGCCTGGGCGCCGATGTCGTCGGCATCGATGCCGCGCCAGAGAACATCGCCGCCGCGCGCCTCCATGCGGAAGGGCAGGGGCTCGCTATCGACTATCGCACCGGCAGCATCGACGTGCTGGGTGCCGAGCCATTCGACCTGATCACCTCGATGGAAGTGATCGAGCATGTCGAGGATCCGGCCGCCTTCCTCGGCGGCCTGGCGGCTGCCCTGGCGCCCGGCGGGATGCTGATCCTGTCCACGCCCAACCGCACGCCCGTCTCCCGTCTGGCGATGATCACGCTGGGCGAGGGGCTGGGCGCCATCCCGCGCGGTACGCATGACTGGGACCGGTTCCTCACCCCCGACGAACTGCGCGTGCATTTGGATGCCGCGGGGCTGGAGGTGCTGGACGTGACCGGACTTGCCTTCGGCCCGGCACGCGGTTTTCACCTCAGCGAGGAGCTGGGGCTGAACTATCTCGTGACGGCCCGCGCACCGGCCTGAGCGGTCCGCACAATCCGCACAATCCGCACAATCCGCACAATCCGCACGTTTTGCACGTGCATTTGATGAATCTTCCGGGTCGCGGGTGAGATTCATGGTTCATGAAGTCAAAGAGCCGCAGCGAGGCTAACAAAGCCGGGTCGATGTAGGACAGAGAAATTGAGGATCAGGATCCTTCCTCGCGTCGCCCCGTGCTTGACACGGGGTTTGGCTCTTCTCTGTTGTAGGCCCGGTGAAGGGTGGCTGGGTCTATATCATGGCGAACCGCTATCGCGGCGGCATGTATGTCGGCGTTACGGCCGATCTGCTGAAGCGAGCCTATCAGCATCGCGAAAGAGAGGGCTCGTCTCATGTCGCAGACTTCGGGAAGACGCGGCTCGTCTATGCCGAACGTCATGAGGATATCGAAGCAGCGATAGCCCGCGAGAAGCTCGTCAAGAAGTGGAGGCGCAGCTGGAAGTTTGCGCTGATCGAGGCTGACAATCCCGAATGGCGTGATCTGTGGTGCGAGTGGTTTCCGACGGCAGCGCACGAAGGTTAGCCGAGCCCCGTGTCAAGCACGGGGCGACGTTGACTGCTCTACCGCCCGCCGCCGATCAGTCGCTCGTAGAAGCCGATCGCCCGCATGTAATCCTCTATGCTCACCCGTTCGTCATTGCCGTGGAAGCGGGCGAGGTCGGCGGGGCGCATGGTCATGGGCGTGAAGCGGAGGGTGGAGGCGGCGAGGCTTTCGTAAAAGCGGCCGTCGGTGGCACCGAGGACCAGGCCGGGCGCGATTGGCGCGTGCGGGTAGGTGGCGCGGATCGCGGCGGCGACGGCCTGGAAGCCGGGCGCGTCGGTCCGTGCCGGCCGGCTCGGATCGTGGCCGCCCGGGACCGGCCGCACTGAGACGCCGGCGTCGCCGATCACGTCGCGGTCGCGCGCGACCACGTTGGCGATGGTGTCGCCGGGTAGGATGCGGTGATTGACGACGGCACGGGCGCTTTGCGGCAGGACATTGTCCTTGGTGCCTGACTGGATGATCGTCGGGGCGGTGGTGGTGCGGAGCGCAGCGGCGGTGCGCGGATTGGCGGTCAGCTGGCGGGTGATGAGACCCTCCGTCAGCCAGCGATTGGCGATGGCTGCGCGCATCGGCCAGTCCATATAGGGCGCCACCGAGGTGAGCATGTCGCCGGTCAGGCCCTGCAGACGCGCCGGAAACGGGTCGGCCGCGAGCCGGTCGACCGCCCGCGCGATCTTGATCGCAGCATTGTCCGGCGTGGGCATCGAACTGTGGCCCCCCGCGCCGCTGGCGGTCAGCTCGACCGAGACATAGCCCTTTTCCGCCATGCCGACGACCGCGACTGGCCGGTTCACACCCGCCAGCACATTGTCGAGCACGGCATAGCCCTCGTCGAGCGCCAGGCCGACCTTCGCGCCGCGCTGCTTCAGCAGGGACGAGATGGTGCGCGCGCCATTGCCGCCGCGCTCCTCGTCATGGCCGAAGGCGAGATAAACGGTCTGGCGCGGGCGCATACCACGAGCGAGCATGCGTTCGACCGCCTCCAGTATCGCGATCAGCGACATCTTGTCGTCGATCGTGCCGCGGCCCCAGACAAAGCCGTTCGCGACCGTGCCGGCAAAGGGAGGGTGGGTCCATTTGCTGGCGCTGGAGCCCTCGATCGGCACCACGTCCTGGTGGGCGGCGAGCAGCAGCGCGGGCGCATTGGGGTCGGTGCCCGGCCAGGTGAAGAGCAGGCTGTGGCCGGCGACCAGTTCGCGCCGAAGCTCGGCGTGGACGCGCGGATAACTGGCGGCGAGATGGGCGTGGAAGGCGTCGAGCACCTGGGACGGCGGCTGGCCGGCCTCGGTGCTGATCGTCGGGATGCGGATCGCGGCGGCGAGGCGCTGGACTGCGGCTTGATCGATCGCCGGTGCTGGAAGCGGGGCGCCGAGGGTTGCGGGGCTGAGGCGCGCGGTGTTGATGACGATGATTGCGATAAGGAGCAGGAGCAGGGCGCCCAAGAGGAGCGCCATTCGCTTCAGAACACGCATCGAACTCCTTCCCCGTTCGGGCTGAGCCTGTCGGAGCCCTCCCTTTCTCTTGGAGGCCATCAGTAAAGAAGAAGGGAGGGCTTCGACAAGCTCAGCCCGAACGGAGTTGGGAGGCCGCGCCGATCAGGGACTGATCGACTCAACCTGAAGCAAGTGCGTCATTGCGAGCGGAGCGAAGCAATCCAGCTTCGGCGCCGCTGGATTGCTTCGTCGCTCCGCTCCTCGCAATGACGATCGGGACAAAGCTTCACGCTCTAGAAGTCGACCTTGTCGTAATGCGGGGGCGGGCTGATCACTTCCATCCGCTCGGAGAGAAGCGGCCTGAAGCTCGGGCGGCTTTTCAATGCGGAATACCAGCGTTCGGTCTGCGGATGACCGCGCCAATCGATGCCGCCGAGATAGTCGGCGACCGAGATGTGCGCGGCGGCACTCAGGTCTGCGAGGCTCATCACCGGGCCGGCCAGCCAGTTGCGGTGATCGAGCAGATAGTCGGTGTAATCGAGATGGTTGAGCGCCAGCTTCATCGCCTCGCGCAAGACCCGCGCGTCGGGGCTGGCGCGGTCGATCAGCCGCTTCTTCATCCGCTCGTGCATCAGCGGATCGACCACATCGCCGAAGAATTGCTGGTCGAACCAGGCGGTCAGGCGGCGGATTTCCGCGCGGTTGTGCGCGGTGCCGTTGATCATCGGCGCTTTTTCGACCGTCTCTTCGAAGAACTCGCAGATCGCCCAGCTGTCGATCAGCACGACGCCATTCACCTTCTCGACCATGACCGGGGTGCGGCCGGCGGGGTTCACGTCGAGAAACTCGTCGCGCCGCTCCCAGGGCGACTCGCGGACGAGCTCATAACCAACGCCTTTTTCGCCCAGCAGCAGCCGGACCTTGCGCGAAAAGGGGCAAAGCGGGAAGGAAAAGAGCTGCCACATGGAGGCCCCTGTTAGGAGCCAAGGGCGAAGGGGGAAAGATGCTGGCGATGCTGTTTCTGCTCGGCGCTGCGATCGCGCTGAATGCGGCGGCGGGGAGCTGGAGGCTCGCCGCGGCCGGAGCGGTGCTGCTCGCGGCGGCAGCGGGGACGACGTTTCCCGATATCGACCAGCTGCTGCCCCTCGACCATCGTAGTGCGCTGACGCATTCGATCCTGCCCGCCGCTTTGGCCTGTCTGTGGGAGCGGGGCCGCGCGGTGGCGGCTGGGCTGGCGCTCGGCATTGGCCTGCATCTGTCGGCGGACCTGTTCCCCGAGGCGATGCGCGGCTTTGCGACGGTCAAGTTGCCGCTGGCCGGTTCGATCGGCTGGCAGGCCTCCTATGTCTGGATCGGCGTCAACGCCTTCGCTTGCCTGACTCTAGGCGCCTTGCTGCTGGGGCAATTGCTCGGGCCCCGGCTCTCGCTGGCGACGCTCGGTGGCGTCGCCCTGCTCGGCATCGCCTATCTGTTCACCGTCGACGGAGGCTGGTGGGCGCTGGCGATGTTCGGCGCGACGGGATGGCTGGCGCTGCGCGGGCGCCCTGACTCGTCATTGCGGGGAGCGTAGCGACGAAGCAGTCCAGCGGCGCCGGCGCTGCGATGGATTGCTTCGCTTTGCTCGCAATGACGAGAGATAAATCAGCCGGGGAAGCGTTCGAACTTCGGCAGCTGATCGAGGGTCTCGGCCCAGCCCAGATGCTCCGCCCATTGAATGTGAGCGCCGGGAGGTACGGCTTCCGGCTCGTCCAGCGTCGCGCTCTGGATGTCGACGATGCCGGGCAACATGGCCTCGTTGATATAGTAGAGGCCAGTGCCGCAATCGGCGCAGAAATAGCGGCGGCCATGTTCGGACGAGGCATGCTCCTTGGCCCGGCCGCTGGTCACCGCGAAACCGTCGGACCTGTATGCGATCCAGCCGACCATCGGCGCGCCGGACGATTTGCGGCAGTCGCTGCAGTGGCAGATGGCGTGGTGCAGGACGTCGCCGGTCGTTTCGTAGCGGACCTGGCCGCAATGACATCCGCCGCTGGGCATCTTACCCTCCCTGTGCTCCGGCGAAGGCCGGAGCCCAGAACCTAGACGCACGCCGAAAAGAAGAAAATGGGCTCCGGCCTTCGCCGGAGAACTATCACTCCGCCGCAACCGCCTCGGGTTCGTCAGTGAGCGGATAGGGGAGGCGGTTCAGCATTTCCTTCGGCACCACCTGCCAGAAGCGGTCGCGCCAGCGGTCCCAGTCGTCGAGGATCGCGTTGGCCCATTTGCTGTCGGTCGCCTCGGCATGTTCGCCGATGAGTGCGCGCAGCTTCATCTCCCAGCGGACCGAAGCGAGGCGCTGCCACACGATGCTTTCCGGGTTGGCGTGACGCTCGAACTTGCCGTCCACATCCAGCACGTACGCCATGCCGCCGGTCATGCCGGCGCCGAAGTTCATGCCGGGCGTGCCAAGGATCACGGCGGTGCCGCCGGTCATATATTCGCAGCCATTGGCGCCGCAGCCCTCGACGATCACGGTAGCGCCCGAGTTGCGGACGGCGAAACGCTCGCCCGCCTGGCCCGCGGCGAAGAGCTTGCCCGACGTGGCGCCGTACAGGACGGTGTTGCCGATGATCGTATTGTCCTGGCTGGCGAGCGGCGAACTGACCATCGGCCGTACGACGATGGTGCCGCCCGACAGGCCCTTGCCTACATAGTCATTGGCGTCGCCGAACACTTCGATGGTGATGCCCTTGCACAGAAAGGCGCCCAGAGACTGGCCGGCGCTGCCCCGCAGCCGCACCTGGACATGGCCATCGGCGAGCGCGGACATGCCGAAGCGCTGCACCACTTCCGCCGACAGCCGGGTGCCGACCGCGCGGTGCGTGTTGCGGACATTGTAGGTGAGTTGCATCCGCTCGCCGCGATCGAACACTGCACGCGCATCGGCGATCATCTGCGCGTCCAAGCTGTCCGGCACTTCGTTGCGGAAGGTGTTGAGGCTGTAGCGCCGCTCGAAATCCTCGGCGTCGACCTTGGCGAGGATCGGGTTCAGGTCCAAGTCGTCGAGATGCTCGGCGCCGCGGCTGACCTGGCGCAGCAGTTCGGTGCGGCCGATCACTTCGTCCAGCGAGCGGAAGCCCAATTTGGCGAGGATCTCGCGCACTTCCTCGGCGATGAAGCTCATCAGGTTGATGACCTTCTCGGGGCTGCCGGTGAACTTCGCGCGCAGCCTCTCGTCCTGGGTGCAGACGCCGACGGGACAGGTGTTCGAATGGCATTGCCGGACCATGATGCAGCCCATGGCGACCAGGCTCAGCGTGCCGATGCCGAACTCCTCGGCGCCCAGGATGGCGGCGATGACGATGTCGCGCCCAGTCTTGAGTCCGCCGTCCGTCCGCAGCTTGATCCGGCCGCGCAGGCCATTGAGGGTCAGCGTCTGGTTGACCTCGCTCAGGCCCATTTCCCAGGGCGTGCCGGCATATTTGACGCTCGTCTGCGGCGAGGCGCCGGTGCCGCCGACATGGCCGGCGATCAGGATCACATCGGCATGCGCCTTGGCGACGCCGGCCGCGACCGTGCCGATGCCGGCCGAGCTGACCAACTTCACGCACACCCGCGCACGCGGATTGATCATCTTCAGGTCGTAGATGAGCTGGGCCAGGTCCTCGATCGAGTAGATGTCGTGGTGCGGCGGCGGGCTGATCAGCGTCACGCCCGGGGTCGAGTGCCTCAGCTTCGCGATCATGTCGGTGACCTTGAAGCCGGGCAGCTGGCCGCCCTCGCCGGGCTTGGCCCCCTGCGCGACCTTGATCTCGATCTCCTCGCACGAGGCGAGATATTCCGCCGTCACGCCGAACCGGCCGGAGGCGATCTGCTTGATCACCGAGTTGGCGTTGTCGCCATTCGAATAGGGCTTGTAGCGCCGCGGGTCCTCGCCGCCTTCGCCCGATACCGCCTTGGCGCCGATCCGGTTCATGGCGATGGCGAGCGTCTCGTGCGCTTCGGGCGAGAGGGCGCCCAGGCTCATGCCCGGCGTGACAAAGCGCTTCCGGATTTCGGTGATCGCCTCCACCTGATCGATCGGCACCGGCTGCTTGGCGTAGTTGAACTCGAGCAGATCGCGCAGATAGACCGGCGGCAGGTCGCGCACGCCGCGCGAGAATTGGAGGTAGGTCGAATAGCTGTCGGTGCCGACCGCCGTCTGTAGCAAGTGCATCAGCTGGGCCGAATAGGCGTGCGTCTCGCCGCCATGGCGCTGGCGATAGAAGCCGCCGATCGGCAGCGTCGCCACCGCCGGATCGAACGCCGCCTGGTGCCGCATCTGGGCGTTCAGATGGACCGATGCATAGCCTTCGCCCGAAATCTTGGCGGGCATGCCGGGGAAGAGGTCGTTGACCAGCGCGCGGCTGAGGCCGACCGCTTCGAAGTTGTAGCCGCCGCGGTAAGAGGAGATCACCGCGATCCCCATTTTCGACATGATCTTGAGGAGGCCGTCGCCGATCGCCTTTTTGTAGCGGGCAACGCACTCGTCGAGGCTCAATGTACCGAACAGGCCGCGGGCGTGGCGGTCGGCGATCGACGCTTCGGTGAGCCAGGCATTCACGGTCGTGGCGCCGACCCCGATCAGCACCGCGAAATAATGGGTGTCGAGACATTCGGCCGACCGGATGTTGACCGAAGCGTAAGAGCGCAGTCCCTTGCGGACGAGGTGGGTATGCACGGCGGCGGCGGCGAGCACCATCTGGATGCTCATCCGGTCGGGGCCGATAGCCTCGTCGGTCAGGAACAGCTCGGTCTTGCCCTCACGGATGGCCCGCTCGGCATCGGCGCGGATCGAGGCGATGGCGGCGCGCAGTTGCTCGGGGCCTCCCTCTGCCGGATAGGTGCAGTCGATCACCGCTGCCTGAGGGCCGAAATAGGCCTTCAGCCGGTCCCAGTCGCCGCAGCTCAGCACCGGCGTGTCGAGCACCAGCACGTTCGAATTCTGCCCTTCGACATCGAGGATGTTGGCGAGGTTTCCGAAGCGCGTCTTGAGGCTCATCACGCGCGTCTCGCGCAGCGAGTCGATCGGCGGGTTAGTGACCTGGCTGAAGTTCTGCCGGAAGAATTGCGCGATGTTGCGCGGCTTGTCGGAGATGACCGCCAGCGGCGTGTCGTCGCCCATCGAACCGACCGCTTCCTTTGCGTCCTCGACCATGGGCGAGAGGATCAGCTCCATGTCCTCCAGCGTCTGGCCTGCCGCGACCTGGAGGCGGGTGAGGTGCGCGCGGTCCATCGAAGCACCATCGTGCTCCGGCGAAGGCCGGAGCCCTGCTCGCAAAGCTCCGGCCTTCGCCGGAGCACTGGGAAGGGGCAGATCATCGAAGGTTTTGAAGCCCGCAACCATCTGCTCATAGGGATGCTCGGCCGCGACACGCGCCTTGATTGCGCCATCGTCGAGCACTTCGCCCTTGTCGAGGTCGACGGCGATCATCTGGCCGGGCCCCAAGCGCCCCTTCGCCAGCACCGTCGATTCCGGCACCACCACCATGCCCGTTTCGGAGCCGACGATCAGCAGCCCGTCCCGCGTCTGAGTGTAGCGCAAGGGGCGGAGCGCATTACGGTCCACGCCCGCCACCGCCCATTTGCCCTCGGTCATGGCCAGCGCCGCCGGGCCGTCCCAAGGCTCCATCACCGAGGCGAGATAGGAGTACATGGCGCGCTGGTCGGGCGGCAGATCGGCGTCGCCCCAAGCCTCGGGCACCAGCATCAGCTTGGCAGTCGGCGCGTCGCGGCCGGAGCGGCAGATCGCCTCAAACACCGCGTCGAGCGCCGCCGTGTCCGACGCGCCGGCGGGGATCACCGGCTTGATGTCTTCGGATGCCTCGCCGAACGCCAATGATGCCATCTTGATCTCATGGCTCTTCATCAGGTTCTTGTTGCCGCGGATCGTATTGATCTCGCCATTGTGGGCGAGGCAGCGGAAGGGCTGAGCGAGCCACCATTGCGGGAAGGTGTTGGTCGAATAACGCTGGTGGAAGATCGCCACCCGGCTCTCGAACCGCTCGTCGGCCAGGTCCGGATAGAAGAGGCTGAGACTCTCGGCGAGGAACAGCCCCTTGTAGACGATCGACCGGCACGACAGCGAACAGGCGTAGAAGCCGGCGATCTGCGCGGCGACCACCTTCTTCTCGATCCGGCGGCGGACGAGATAGAGGTTCTTTTCGAACTCCTCGGCCGATTGCTCATGGGGCAAGGGGCCGGCGATCATGATCTGCTCGATCTCGGGCCGCGTCGCCTGCGCCTTCTGCCCGATCACCGACACATCGACCGGCACCTGCCGCCAGCCATAGATGGTGTAGCCGGCCTCGATCACCTCGGCCTCGACGATGGTCCGGCACGTCTCCTGCGCGCCCAAGTCCGTGCGCGGCATGAAGATCATGCCCACCGCCAGCCGGTTCGGCCGCACCTTGTGCCCCGAAGCCTCGATCGCCTCGTCGAAAAAGCGCGTTGGGAGATCGACCAGCAGTCCGGCGCCGTCGCCTGTCTTGCCGTCCGCATCGACCGCGCCCCGGTGCCAAACCGCCTTCAGCGCCTCGATTGCCGACGCGACCACGCGGCGCGATGCGCGGCCGTCGGTGGCGGCGATAAGGCCGACACCGCATGCGTCGGACTCGAACTCCGGCCGGTACATGCCGTGTTCGGCGAGGTGAGAGCGAAGATCAGTCATCGTTCCGCTCCAGGTGTCGCCTGATTGCTTCGAGCTGTTCCAGCAGCCCATGCGCGTAGGACCATGCCTTATTGAGCTCGGCTGCTCGCTGGTCTGGAGCCATGGCGTATTCGTGGACCAGGCGGTTCCGCAGTTCGTTCAGTTCCGACCACCAGTCAGCACTCTCGATCAGGCCTTCGCGTTCCAGGCGGTCAAGCACCGGGCGCAGTGCCACCCGCTCTTCCCGAAGCTCCAGCGCGGCAACGAGTTTCGGGAAGAGCTTGCGCAAGGTTAGGTCCACCACCTGCTGAAAACGCTGCAGAAACGCGTCGATCGTCAGCAACGCGACATCATCGTCAAAGGCACCACCCTGAAGCGGGAACAGCGAGTGATCCCTGTCCAGCGATAAGCGCAGCCGACGAGCAGGTCCCGCCAACATTTCCAGCACCTGCCAAGCGCGCTCTCTCAAGCTCCCGCTCACAGGATTACTCCATGCTTTAGGGCTTCCACTTGGATCGGCCCGACTTCCGATCCAGCGGTCGCATAGACGATGTCGATTTCACGTTCGCCCAGCCGTTTCTGAAGCAGGCGAGCAAAGAGTTCGCGGCTCCGCCGGTCGTTACACCGACTGCAGCCGTTGAGAAAAAGATCGATATCGCCGCCCCGCCTCCGATCGTCGACACGGCTGCCGAACAGACGCACGGTCACCTCGGGCCCGAACACCTCGTGCGCCGACGATCGGATCGCTTCCACTTCCCAATCCCGCAATCTCATGCCGCCACCTTAACTGATGCAGCACGCTCTTTCAGCCAGGCGTGCATCTTCTCCGCAACGTCGCGTCCGTCGCGAATTGCCCAGACCACAAGGCTGGCGCCGCGGACGATGTCGCCGGCGGCGAAGACGCCGTCCAGACTGGTCATCATGGTCTTGTGGTCGACGCGGAGCGTGCCCCAGCGGGTGACGCCGAGTTCGGGTGTGCCGAACATGGCAGGGAGCGGCTCGGGGTCGAAGCCGAGCGCCTTGATGACCAAATCTGCGTCCAGGCGGAAGCCGCTATCCGGTTCCGCCTCGGGCATGCGGCGGCCGCTGGCGTCGGCGGCGCCGAGGCGCATGCGGGTGGCGGTGACGCCGATGACCCAGCCATTCTCGGCCGCCTCGAAGCTCTCGGGCGCGGACAGCCAGATGAACTCGACGCCTTCCTCTTCGGCATGCGCGACTTCCCGCTGCGAGCCCGGCAAGTTCGCGCGGTCGCGGCGATAGAGGCACTTCACCGAGGCGGCGCCCTGGCGGATCGCGGTGCGGACGCAGTCCATCGCCGTGTCGCCACCGCCGATCACCACGACATGCTTGCCTTCCGCGTCCAAGGCGCCGTTCTCGAAGGCGGGGACCTGATCGCCAAAGCCCTTGCGGTTGGACGCAGTCAGATAGTCGAGCGCCTCGACCACGCCGCCGACGTTGCTGCCCGGCAGCTTCATCTCCCGTGCCTTGTAGACGCCGGTGGCGATCAGCAGCGCGTCGTGGCGGTTGCGTAGCTCGGCGAACTGCAGGGCGCCGCCCACGTCCGAACCCCGATGAAAGACGATGCCGCCTTCCTCCAGTCGGGCGGTGCGGCGCATGACGATGTGCTTTTCCAGCTTGAAGCCGGGAATGCCGTAGGTGAGCAGGCCGCCGGCGCGATCGTGCCGGTCATAGACATGCACGTCATAGCCGGCGCGTCGGAGATATTCGGCGGTCGTCAGCCCCGCCGGGCCCGCGCCGATGATCCCGACCGACTGGCCTCGCGCTCGGCCCGGCAGCAGCGGCTCCACCCAGCCTTCGTCCCAGGCCTTGTCCGTGATGAAGCGCTCGACGGAGCCGATCGTCACCGCACCGTGCCCTGAGAACTCGATCACACAATTGCCTTCGCAAAGCCGGTCCTGCGGGCAGATACGGCCGCAAATCTCCGGCATCGAGGAGGTTGCGTTGGACAGCTCATAGGCCTCGCGCAGCCGCCCTTCGGCGGTCAGTCGCAGCCAGTCGGGGATGTGGTTGTGCAGCGGGCAGTGGATCGAACAATAGGGCACGCCGCATTGCGAGCAGCGGGCGGACTGCTCCTCGGCGTCGGGCGTCGCATAGCGATCGGCGATTTCGCGAAAGTCTTCGGCGCGCAGCTCGGCAGGCCGCTTGGCTGGATACGCCTGCGGCAGAGCCACGAACTTCAGCATCGGATTGTCGCCCATATCGCCTCCTCGCGCAGCTTATCGCAGGGCTTATTGAGGCGAGTCACGCACAAAAACGGCTATAGGTCAGTTTAGCTGACATTATGTCCGCAGCAAGCCAGCTAAGTGGCTGCGGATAGCCGCCGAGCTTCTTTTTAATAGGTCCGGATGCTGTCCTATCTTGCGAGCAACCAGATCATCGCAAGGCTGCCGGCGACGATCCGGTACCAGGCAAAGGGCGCGAAGCCGTGCTTGGAGACGATGCCCACGAACCAGCGGATCACCAAAATCGCGACGATGAAGGAAACAACGAAGCCGACGCCGATCAGGCCCCAATCGACGCGGCCGCTCGCCAGTTCGTTGCTATGCTTGAAGACGGACAGGGTGGTGGCACCGACCATCGTCGGCACCGCAAGGAAGAAGCTGAACTCGGCCGCGGTGCGGCGCTCCACACCCAGCGACAGGGCACCCATGATGGTCGCGCCCGAGCGGCTGACGCCCGGGATCATCGACAGGCACTGGATGAAGCCGATGCCCAGCGCCTTTTTCCAGGGCACCGCGGCGACGCCCGGCTCTTCGCTCGGCTGCTTGACCAGTGCTTCGATGACCAGAATGGCGATGCCGCCCAGCACGAGCGCGATCGCCACCACCTGCGCATTCTCCAGCAGCGCTTCGATCCGGTCGATCAGGATCAGGCCGAGCACCGCCGAGGGGAGGAACGCGAGCAGCAGGTTGGCGATGAAGCGGAGCGAAGTCGGCTCGCGCCCGAATAACCCCACCGCGACAGCCCAAAAGGTGCGCCAGTAGAGCACGATCACCGCCAGAATCGCGCCCAGCTGGATGATGACGTTGAACGTCGCCCAGGTCGCCGCATCATAGCCGAGCAACTCGGCCGCGAGGATCAGGTGGCCGGTCGAGGAGACAGGGAGGAACTCGGTCAGCCCCTCGACGATGCCGAGCAGGATGGCCGTGAGGAGAAGGGGCATGGCAGCTCCGATTGCGTTCCCCCGCTCCGTTCGGGCTGAGCTTGTCGAAGCCCTCCCTTTTCTTTGCGGGCGAGGAGAAGGAAGAAGGAAGGCCTTCGACAAGCTCAGGCCGAACGGGCGTAGAGGCTTAGGATTCCACCGTCTTCACGCCACCGAAGCGGCCTTGCTTACGATATTGAACGAGCCAGCCGGGCGCCACCGCTGCGAGCGGAGTCGGCGTGATGCCGAACGCTTCCAAGCCGGGCAGCGCGCCGCTTGCGACATTGTCCTTCTGGAGCATCAGCCATTGGTCCCAGCTGATCGGCGCGCCGGGCGCCCAGCCGGTCATCCGTGCCATGGCGCCGGCAACCGCATCGGGCAGTTCGACGAAGTGCGGCTTCTGCCCCGTCCATTCAGCGAGCCGTGCAAGCAGGTCGCGCATGCTGATCGCTTCGGGTCCGCCAATCTCATAAGTTTGGCCTGCATGTGCCTTGGGGTCGCAGATCGCCTGCCCGATCGCCTTGGCGAGATCGGCGACGAACACTGGCTGGAACTTCGTCCCGCCGCGCACCACCGGCACCACTGGCAGGCGCAGCATGCGGGCGAAGCGATTGGTGAACGCATCCTCGCGCCCGAATACGATCGATGGACGTAGAATGGTGGCTTTCGGGAAGGCGGCGCGAACCGCGCGCTCCCCTTCGCCCTTGCTGCGGCCGTAAGCGGACGGCGAGTCCGGATCGGCGCCGATCGCCGACACATGGACCAGGGTCTCGACGCCCGCAGCCGCGGCGGCTTCGGCAACGATGCGGGCGCCATCGGCCTGCACCGCTTGCATATTGTCGAAGCTGCCGACCAGGTTCAGCACTGCGCTCGCGCCCGCGACCGCACGCTCGACCGAGGCGCGGTTGCCTATGTCCGCGGCCAGGAACTGGGTCTGGCCGAGCGACCCGAGCGGCTTCAGAAACCAGGCGTCGCGCGGCTCGCGCTGGGCGATGCGCACGCGAAATCCCTCGCCGCCGTCGAGCAGCTCCTGCACGGCATAGCGGCCGACAAAGCCGCCGCCCCCGAACACCGTGACGATCGCGTCCTTCATGCGCATAAGCTCCACTGAACGCCCGCGCCTTTGGCCTGCCGAACCTTTGTTGACAAGGGCATGGAGCCGCCGCTAAGCGCCGCCGCCTACCCCGTGCCCAGATGGCGGAATTGGTAGACGCACCAGCTTCAGGTGCTGGCGCTCGCAAGGGCGTGGAGGTTCGAGTCCTCTTCTGGGCACCATCTTCCCCGCTCGATCAAACCCGCTCGATGATCACGGCTGGCGCCATGCCGCCCGCGGCGCACATGGTGATCAGGCCATAGCGCCCGCCGGAGCGTTCCAGTTCGTCGAGCGCGGTGCCGATCAGGATCGAGCCGGTGGCGCCGATCGGGTGGCCGAGCGCCATGGCGCCGCCGTTGATGTTGACCTTGTCGCGGTCGAGCTCCAGGTCGAGGATGAACTTCTCCGCAACCACGGCGAAGGCTTCGTTGATCTCCCAAACGTCGATATCGTCCTTGGTCAGCCCGGCCTTCTCCAGCACCTTGCGCGCGGCAGGAACGGGCGCGTTCAGCATCAGCGTCGGGCAGTCGCCGACATTCGCGAAGGCGACGACGCGGGCGCGCGGCTTGAGACCGTTCCTGTCGGCATAGTTCTTTGAGGCGAGCAGCAGCGCCGCCGCGCCGTCGACCACGCCCGAGCTGTTGCCGGCGTGATGCACGCCTTCCCAATCGAGATTCGGATAGACGCGCTGGATTTGCTTCTTGAACGTGAAGCCGCCGCCAAGGTCATGATCGGCCAGCGCCTGGAAGGCCGGCTTGAGCGACGCCAGCCCTTCCGCGGTCGTCTCGGGGCGCGGGAACTCCTCCCGGTCGAGCGCGACCGAGCCGTCTTCGTTCATCACCGCCACGACCGAGCGGGCGAACCGCCCCTCGTCGATCGCCCGCTTCGCGCGCCGCTGGCTGACGAGCGCGAGATTATCAACAGCTTGCCG
The DNA here is from genome assembly GCF_035944535.1 of Sphingomonas sp. Classification (GTDB taxonomy): domain Bacteria; phylum Pseudomonadota; class Alphaproteobacteria; order Sphingomonadales; family Sphingomonadaceae; genus Sphingomonas_B. The sequence goes on along the minus strand of NZ_DASZBC010000010.1, from coordinate 151,318 downwards.
ATCGATGCCTTCCCGCGCCGCGATCGCGTCGCCGCAGACACCCTGGTGGGACTGCGGGTGCAGCGCGTCGAGCGCGGGATTGCCACCGCCGATCATCCGCGGGGGCTGGCCTGCGGCCGCCCGTTCGGCGGCCAGCTGCTGCTGATAGCTCATCATCTCGGTGCCGCCGGCAATCACGCAATCTTCCATGCCGGACATGATGCTGGCCGCTGCGAGGTTCACGCTGGTGATGCCGCCGCCGCAGAAGCGATCGAGCGTCACGCCCGAGGCCTTGCAGTCATAGCCTGCCGCCAGCGCCGACATGCGGCCGAGATCGCCGCCCTGCTTTCCTTCCTGCGTCGATGTCGACCAGATGATGTCGTCGACGGTCGACGTGTCGAGGCCGTTGCGGTCCTTGAGTGCCTTCAGCACGGTCGCGCCGAGATGCTGCGGGTGCAGGTGCGACAGCGCGCCCTTGCCAGGCTTTCCGACCCCGCGCGGCGTGCGGACAGCGTCGATGATATAGGCGTCAGGCATCTCGGCTCCTCTTCAATGACCCAGAGACTGTCATTGCGAGCGCAGCGAAGCAATCCAGCGCGCGCAGAGTGGGATTGCTTCGTCGCTGCGCTCCTCGCAATGACGGATCAGCAAACGAGGAATAAGATCATGCGCAGAGCCGCCATCGTCAGCCCGATCCGCACCGGTGTGGGCAAATTCCAGGGGGCGCTCGCATCGATGCAGGCAGGCGATCTCGGCGCCGTCATCATCAAGGCTTTGGTGGAACGCACCCGCATCGATCCAGAGCGGATCGACGACGTCGTCTTCTCGCAAGGCTATGGCAATGGCGAGGCGCCCTGCATCGGCCGCTGGTCGGCGCTGGCGGCGGGACTGCCGGAGTCGGTGCCGGGCGTGCAGCTCGACCGGCGCTGCGGCAGCGGATTGCAGGCGGTCGTCGACGCCGCGATGCGCATCCAGACCGGTGCTGCCGATGTCGTGATCGCCGGCGGCGTCGAGAGCATGTCGAACGTCGAATATTATTCGATCGACCACCGCAACGGCGCACGCATGGGGTCAACGACCATGCACGACCGGCTGCTGCGCGGCCGCGTGATGTCACAGCCGATTGCTCGCTATGGGGTGATCAGCGGAATGATCGAGACAGCCGAGAACCTGGCGCGCGATTATCAGATCAGCCGCGAGGCGTGCGACGACTATGCCGCGGCCAGCCACCAGCGTGCTGCCCGCGCCTGGACAGAAGGCAAATTCGCGGACGAGCTGGTGCCGGTCCCGGTGCCTCAGAAAAGGGGCGAGCCGGTCATGTTCGCAGCCGATGAGGGCATCCGGGCCGACGCGACGCCGGAGTCGCTGGCGCAGCTGCGGCCGATCGAGAAGGACGGCGTCGTCACGGCCGGCAATGCCAGCCAGCAGAATGACGCCGCCGCTGCCTGCCTGGTCGTCGCCGAGGACAAGCTGTCCGAACTCGGGCTGGAACCGATGGGATGGCTGACGGGCTGGGCGGCCGCGGGATGCGACCCGTCGCGCATGGGCATCGGCCCCGTCCCGGCGGTTGAGAAGCTGTTCGCGCGCACCGGCCTGTCCTGGCGCGACATCGATCTCGTCGAGCTGAACGAGGCGTTCGCGCCGCAGGTGCTCGCGGTGCTGAAAGGCTGGGGCTGGGACGATCGCGACAAACTGAACGTCAACGGCTCCGGCATCAGCCTTGGGCATCCGATCGGCGCGACCGGGATCCGGATACTCTCGACCATGCTGCACGAGATGCAGCGCCGCGAGGTGCGCTATGGTCTGGAGACGATGTGCATCGGCGGCGGGCAGGGCATGGCGGCGGTGTTCGAGCGCGCAGCCTAGAGCTTAACGGAACGCTCTCGTTTCACAGGCGTTACGTGTACGGGGGAATGCGCCCGCCTTTCTCCGCCTGTTTCTGCTTGACGAATGGCGGGGCGGCACCAAGTGTCGCCGCGGAAAAGGGGAGTAATCGCATTGGCTTGTGCCCTTGTGGCCTGCGTCGCACTGGCAGCGGCTTCGGCTGCGTCGCCCGGCGCCGACCAACTGACGAGTCTTTCGATCGAAGAACTGGCTCAGCTGGAAGTCACGTCGGCGTCCCGGCGTCCCGAGCCGCTGAGCGGTGCGCCTGCCTCCCTCTTCATCATCACCAACGAGGATATCCTCCGCTGGGGCGCGACCTCGCTCCCCGAAGTGCTCCGGCTTGCTCCGCAGCTGGACGTGCAGCGTATCGACGCGCGCCAATATGCGGTGACGGCGCGCGGTTTTCAGGGCGCCGAGACGGCCAACAAGACCCTGGTCCAGATCGATGGGCGCAGCATCTATTCGACGCTGGCCGCGACCGTCTTCTACGAACTGTTCGACACGCCGCTGGAGGATATCGACCGGATCGAGGTGATCAGCGGGCCGGGCGGCACCCTTTACGGCACCAACGCGGTCAATGGCGTGATCAACATCATGACCAAGGACGCGCGCGAGACCCAGGGCGTGTTGGCGCGGGCGACGGCCGCTTCGCTCGAGCAAACCGCCCTGCTGCGCTACGGCGCGCCGCTTGGGCCCAATGGCGGCATCCGCGTCTATGCGGAAGGCTGGAACCGGCAGGGGTTCCCGCCCTCAGGCAATCGCAACCTGCGCGACGGCAGCGAAGGCTGGCAGACTGGCTTTCGCGCGGACTTCGGCGACGAGGTCAATCAGGTCACAGTCCAGGGCGATTGGTTCGAGCACAATGTGAACAGCGGCAAGCGCGACGGCGACAATGGCCAGAACATCCTCGCGCGCTGGACGAACACGGCATCAAGCGGCGCTCAGACGCAGGTGCAGGCCTATTACAGCCGCTTCGCGCGCCGCTTCACGCGAGTCTATGACCGGCTTGAGACAAGCGACCTGTCGGTCCAGCACAACCGCACCGAAGGCCGGCACGCCATCGTGGTCGGCGGAGGCGTGCGGATGACGCGCGACCGGTTCGACAATGATCTCAATTCTTTCGTGCTCGACCCTGAGGAAAAGACATTGTGGATTCTGAACGCTTTCGTTCAGGACCGCATTGACCTGGGCGCTGGCCTTGCCGTCACGGCCGGGCTGAAGGCGGAAAAAACGACCTTCACCGGCGTCGAGCTGATGCCCAATCTGCGCCTTTCCTGGCAGCCGAATCGCGACTTTCTGCTCTGGGCCTCCGCTTCGCGGGCAGTGCGCGAGCCGTCGCGGATCGATCGCGACCTGACTGAGCCCGTGATCCTGCGCGCCGGTACGTTCCAGGCCGAGGAACTAACGGCATTTGAGATAGGCTATCGCGGTCAGCCGGCGCCGAACCTGACCTTCTCGCTCACCGGCTTCTACAACCTTTACGATAGGCTGCGCACCACCAAGACCACGCCAATCACGATCCTGCCCGTGCAGCTCGCCAACGGCATCAAGGGCGAGAATTGGGGTGTGGAGGCTTGGGGAGCGTGGCAGGCGGCGCCCTGGCTCCGGCTCAATGCGGGGCTGGTCGTGCTCGACGGCGATTTCAGGCTCAAGCCCGGCGAGACCGATCTCGAAAACTTCATCTCGCTCGGCAACGACCCGGACTATTATGGCCAGGTCGGAGGGCGTATCGACTTCACGCCCCGCCTCGGCTTCGACTTTCAGGTCCGCCGCTATGGCAGCCGGCCGCGGCCACGGGTGCCCGCCTATACGGACGCCGATGCTCGGCTGGGCTGGCGGGTAACTGACAAGGCGGAGCTGTTTCTGTCCGGCACAAACATTTTCCATGATCGGCGGCCGGAAAGCGAAGACACGGATCGCGGCCAGCTTGTCCGGCGCATCATCGCATTGGGCGTGCGGTTCGGCATTTGAACCGGTCGCGCGCCTTGATCCTGGCGGGGGCGCTGCTCGCGCCTACCCCCTCGCTTGCGCAGGGCGCCAGCGAGGCTGCGGTCAAGGCGGCGTTCCTCGTCAAATTCGGCGCCTATGTGAGTTGGCCCGCGGGAGCGGGACCCGTCACCATCTGCATGGTCGGTCGTGACGTGCTCGGCGCGGCGCTGGACCGGGCCGCATCGGGCCAGCAGATCAACGGGCGGCCGCTTCAGCTGCGCCGGATCGAGACCATCACGCGGGGCAGCGGCTGCGACATCGCCTATATCACCGGCTCGGCGCGCCAGACCGTGCCAGCCGCGCTCGCCGCGCTTCCGGCGGCGCCCGTCTTGACGGTCACGGACAGCCGGTGGAGCAATGCGCGCGGCATGGTGCATTTCCAGGTCGCCGCCAATCGCGTCCGCTTCCACATCGATGACCAGGCCGCAGCGGCTGGCGGTCTGACGATTTCTTCGAAGTTGCTCGGCCTAGCGCTCTCCGTTCGTGAGAGGCGCGGGCGGTGATCCCCTGGCAGCAACGCATGTCGCAGGCGGCGGGCATCTTCGCCGTGCTGCTGCTGCTCTTGGGCGTGCTGGTCGTGACCCAGGCCGATCGTGATTACCGCCAGCAGCAGGCGCAGCGTGCCGAGATCCGGGCGCGCATCCTTGCGGGCACCGCCACTGCGGCCGTGGACTTTCGCGACGTGGAAGCGGCGCGCGAGGCGGTGACGCCCTTCGGTGTTGATCCGCTCTCACGTGTGGTGGCGATCTATGACGATCGAGGGCAGTTGCTCGCCGGCTTTGGGCGGGACGGCGTGTCGTTGCCCCGGACGTTTTCGATCTTCGATCCACCCTCAGGCCTGGCGCGCGGGGACGCCGACATCATCAGCGGCGGGCGCCGGATCGGACGCGTGCTGATACTTAGCGAGATCGAGCCGTTTTCCCGCCGATTGAGCCGCTATGCGCTGATCACCGTGCTTGCCGTCATGGCGGCGTCGATCGTGCTGATCCTGGGGATCAGCCAGGCCGCGTTGCGCCGGAAGAACGAGGAACTGGAAGCCAGCAACCGCGCCCTGATCGAGCAGATGGCGCAGCGTGAGAAGGCCGAGAACGACCTCCGGCAGGCCCAGAAAATGGAGTCGATCGGCCAGCTGACCGGCGGCATCGCCCACGACTTCAACAACATGCTTGCGATCGTGATCGGCAGCCTGGATATCGCCGAGCGACGCTTTTCCACCAATCCCGACCGGGCCCGCCAGGCGATCGGCCATGCGCTCGAGGGCGCCAACCGGGCGGCCAGCCTGACAAAGAGGCTGCTGGCCTTTGCCCGGCGATCGCCGTTGCAGCCGCAGACGATCGACGCCAATCAGCTGGTCGCCGGCATGTCCGAGCTTTTACGGCGAACGCTAGGCGAAGGCATCGCAATCGAGACCGTGCTGGCGGGCGGGCTGTGGCGCACCCATGCCGATCCGGGCCAGCTCGAAAACGCCGTGCTCAACCTGTCGGTCAATGCGCGCGACGCGATGGACGGGCATGGGCGGCTGACGATCGAGACGATGAACGCGCATCTGGACGATGCCTATGCGGCGCAGCACGAAGGCGTCGCCGCCGGGCAATATGTCGCCGTTGCGATCAGCGACAATGGGCCTGGCATGCCCAAGGAAGTGATGGACCGCGCCTTCGAGCCCTTCTTTACCACCAAGGGCGTCGGCAAGGGTACCGGATTGGGGCTCGCCCAGGTCTATGGCTTTGTCCGTCAGTCGGGCGGTCATGTGAAAATATATTCGGAGGCGGGGCAGGGCACGACCGTCAAGATCTACCTGCCGCGGCACATGGGCGCAGCCGAACCGAGCCGAACCGAGATCGCCGCCGCAGAAGTGCCCCGGGCGCGGCCGGGTGAACTGATCCTGGTGGTTGAGGACGAAGAGCAGGTTCGGCGCATGTCGCTCGATGCGCTGGAGGAACTCGGCTATGCCGTGGTCGAGGCCGGCGATGGCGAGCATGCGCTCGACCTGGTGCGCGAACGCCGGGACATCTGCCTGCTCTTTACCGACGTGGTCATGCCAGGCATCAACGGCCGGGAACTGGCCGACAAGGCGCGGCAGCTGCGTCCCGACCTGCGGGTGCTGTTCACCACCGGCTATACCCGCAATGCCGTGGTGCATAACGGCGTCGTCGACAGCGACGTCTTCTTCATTCCCAAGCCGTTCACTGTCGAACAGCTCGGACACAAGCTCCGGGCCGTGCTCGACCGGCGCTGATCGGTTCAGTCACTCACACAGTCCCGTTCTTTAACTATGTGTCAGTCTGGCACATTCGCTTCGATTCCGTTACAAACTGCGTCGGGGAAACCGTTCAACCGATCGCATTGGCAGGGAGAATGGTTCGCGCTGAGTAGCGTGAGTAGGCGGGGTCGCAAAGATGTTGAAGGAAATGCTGGCGTCGAACGCCGGCAAATTGGTCGCGGCATGCGTCTGTCCGGTGGTGGCGGGCACCGTCGCGCTGAAGGTGCCGCCGGTTCGCTCGGCGATCCACAAGGCGACGGCGCCGCAGCCCAAGCGCACCGCACGGGCCAAGCCCCGCATCCGCGTGCCGGCAAAGGAAATGGCGAACAACAATGCTCCGGCCGCCGCGATGCCGCTGCTCTGCGCGGCGCCTCCCGTGATGCTCAACGAAGCGGCGTTGAAGCCTGCCTCGCTCGACATGCCCGTCTCCGTCCCGGCGCCCGACATGTCCGCCCGCTTCGAGGGCGGCTCTTCCAACTGCGCTCCCGTTACTGTTGCGGGTGGAGGCACGTTCCTGCGCATGGCGGCAGTCCCCGAGCCCGCGACCTGGGCGCAGATGATCGCGGGGTTCGCGCTCGCCGGCGCAGCGGTCAGGCGGCGCAGGCGCTCCCTTTGTCACATCAGAGTCACATCTCTGTCATAAGTGCCGCGCCATGTGAGGGCCGCAGCGCCGTGGGGGCGGCTGCCGGCCGATCTTGGAGGAATTCTCAGATGTTCAGGGCCTTGTGCCTTGCCGCCATGCTGGCGGTGCTCGGCGGTTGCGGCGGCGGCAGTGGTTCGGGCGATCGCGCGCGGAATATTTCGGGCGCGGGCGCGACCTTCCCCGCTTCGCTCTATTCCAAATGGTCGGAGGGCTATCGCGGCGAGACCAAGATCGGCCTCAACTATCAGGCGATCGGCTCCGGCGGCGGCATCAAGCAGATCAAGGCCAAGACGGTCGATTTCGGCGCCACCGACAAGCCGCTGACTGTCGAAGAGCTGGACAAGGCGGGTCTGTATCAATTCCCGACCATCATCGGTGGCGTGGTGCCGATCCTGAACGTGCAGGGCATTGCGCCCGGGCAGGTGAAGCTGACCGGTCCGCTGCTCGCCGACATCTTTCTCGGCGACGTCAAGAAGTGGAACGATCCGCGGATCGCCAGCCTCAATCCGGGTGTGAAGCTGCCGGATCAGGCGATCACCGTCGTCCACCGTTCCGACGGATCGGGCACCACCTTCCTGTTCACTTCGTATCTGGCGGGCGTCAGTCCGGCCTGGAAGCAGCGCGTCGGCACCAGCGACGCGGTGGCTTGGCCAACCGGCCTTGCCGGCAAGGGCAATGACGGCGTGTCGGCCTTCGTCAAGCAGACGGCCGGTTCGATCGGCTATGTTGAATATGCCTATGCCAAGCAGAACAACTCGGCCCATGCGCTGATGCAGAACAAGGACGGCCAGTTCGTCGCGCCCAGCGGCGAATCATTCGCGGCCGCCGCGGCGGGCGCGGACTGGGCCAAGGCGCCGGGCAATTACCTGCTGCTGGTCGATCAGCCGGGCGCCAAGAGCTGGCCGATCACCGGTGCCAGCTTCATCCTGGTCTACAAGGACCAGCCGAATGCCGAAACCGGCCGGGGCGTGCTGCGCTTCTTCGACTGGGCCTTCAACAAGGGCGATCAGGCCGCCGCACAGCTCGACTATGTGCCGCTGCCCGCCAATGTGAAGGACATGATCCGCAAGCAGTGGGCAGCGACACTGAAGGCGCAGGGCAAGCCGCTTTACCCGATCCAGTAAACGGTCACGCAACTGTCATATCGCGCGCCTAGCGCCGTTGCGGCGGTGCTGGGCGCGCTTTATTCGGCGCTGCGTTCCCAAGTGTTTCGAACATGAGAGCGAGGTTGCGGGTGGCCACAATTGCGCAGGGCGCGAGCGGGCTGGGAGCGGAGCGGCGCGGAAGTGCTGCCCGGCGCTGGGACGAATCGCTGTTCCGTGCCGCCTGTTTCTCCGCCGCCACTTTGCTGATGGCGGCGCTGGCTGGCGTCGTGATTTCGCTGGCGATCGGCGGCTGGCCCGCCTTCAAGGCGTTTGGCTTCGGCTTTCTGACCAGTTCCGACTGGAACCCGGTGACCGAGCTCTATGGCGCCGCCGGGCCGATCGCGGGCACACTGATCACCGCCGTGCTGGCGCTTGCCATGGCACTGCCGCTGGCGATGGGGGTCGCCATTTTCCTCACGGAATTCTGCCCCCCGCGGCTGGCGCGCCCGATCGCGATCGCAGTGGAGCTGCTCGCCGGCATTCCGTCGATCGTCTACGGCATGTGGGGCCTGTTCGTCTTCGCGCCCTGGTTCGCCGCGACTGTCCAGGGACCGCTGGCGGCGAGTGTCGATCCGGAGAGCTTCCTGGGAGGGCTGGTGGCGGGCGTTCCGAACGGCGCCAACATCTTCACCGCCTCCGTGATCCTCGCGATCATGATCCTGCCCTATATGGCCGCGGTATTCCGGGAGCTGTTCCTGTCGGTGCCGCCGCAGGTGCGGGAAGCGGGTTTCGGCCTCGGCGGAACTTCGTTCGAAGTAGTGAGCCGGGTGATCGTGCCTTATGTTCGCCGCGGCACCGTCGGCGTGATCATGCTGGGTCTCGGCCGCGCGCTCGGCGAGACGATGGCGGTCACCTTCATCATCGGCAACGCGCACGGCTTTCCGAGCTCGCTCTTCTCGGCGGGTTCGACCATCGCCTCGACGATCGCCAACGAGTTCACCGAAGCGACCGGCGAGCTGCACGAGGCGTCGCTGATCGCACTGGGCTTGGTGCTCTTCCTGATCACCTTCTCGGTGCTCGCGATCGCGCGCCTGCTGCTGTCGACCCAGAGGCACTGACATGATGAGCCGCGCCCTTCGCCGCCGCATCTGGAACGGCCTGTTCATCGGGGCGACCGCACTCGCGACCGTCGTTGCGCTCGTCGCCTTGTTCCTGATCCTCTGGTCGCTGCTGACTCAGGGCGCGGCGGGTCTGGGGCCCGCCATCTTCGCCGAAGATACGCCGGCGCCCGGTTCGCCCGGCGGTCTGCGCAATGCGATTGTCGGGTCGCTAATCATGTGCGGCGTCGGCATGGTGATCGCGCTGATCGTCGGCATCTTGGCCGGCACCTGGCTCAGCGAATATGGCGGCCGCAGCCGCTACGCCCATGTCGTGCGGTTCCTGAACGACGTGCTGCTGTCGGCGCCTTCGATCCTGGTCGGCCTGTTCGTCTACGAAATATTGGTGCGTCCATTCGAAGGCTTCTCCGCCTATGCGGGCGCGGTGGCGCTGGCCTTCCTGGCGACACCTGTGGTGGTGCGCACGACCGAGGATATCCTGAGCCTGCAGCCGGGCGCGCTACGCGAAGCTGGCATGGCGCTGGGCGCGGCGCGAGCGAAGGTAATCCGTTCGATCATCTGGCGTGGCGCGCGGGCGGGTCTCGTGACCGGCGGCCTGCTCGGCTTCGCGCGCATCAGTGGCGAGACCGCGCCTTTGCTGTTCACCTCACTTGGCAACCAGTATCTGAACACCGACCTGTCGCAGCCGATGGCGGCGCTGCCGACCACCATCTTCCAGTTCGCCTTGAGCGCCTACGACGATTGGCGCCAGCTCGCCTGGACTGGCGCGCTGCTGATCGCCGCCGCCGTGCTCGCCATCAACATCATCGGTCGCTTTCTGACCCGGGAGACCCGCCGCTCATGACGCTTGCAGACGCCGAACTGGACGAGGCGCCGCATCTCGAAGCGCCGCCCGCGGACGCGCTCGTCATCGAAACGCGCGGGCTGAACTTCTTCTACGGTGCGACCCAGGCGCTGCATGGCGTCAACCTGGGCATTGCGCGCAACCGCATCACCGCGCTGATCGGTCCCTCGGGCTGCGGCAAGTCGACGCTGCTGCGCGCAATGAACCGGATGTACGACCTCTACCCGGGTCAGCGCGCCGAGGGCGAGATCCTGCTCGACGGCAAGGACATTCTCCGCCCGCGCACCGATGTCGCCGATCTGCGGGCGCGGGTCGGCATGGTGTTCCAGAAGCCGACGCCGTTTCCCATGTCGATCTACGACAATGTCGCCTTCGGCGTGCGGCTGCATTCGAGCAAGTCGAAGGCCGAACTGGACGAGATCGTCGAACGCTCGCTTCGCCGCGCTGCGCTGTGGGAAGAGGTCGAGCATAAGCTGTCCAGCTCGGGCCTCGGCTTGTCGGGCGGCCAACAGCAGCGGCTGTGCGTCGCGCGCGGCATCGCGGTAGAGCCCGAGGTGCTGTTGCTCGACGAGCCGGCGTCCGCGCTCGATCCGGTCTCGACCGCCAAGCTCGAGGACACGCTGCTGCAGCTGAAGAAGGACTATACGATCGTCATCGTGACCCATAATCTGCAGCAGGCGGCGCGCATCGCCGACTATACCGGCTTCATGTTCATGGGCCGGCTGATGGAGTTTGCGCCCACCGCGTCGCTCTTCTCGACGCCGCGCTTGGTGCGCACGCGCAACTACGTCACCGGCCGCTTCGGGTAAGTCAAACCGAACGCCAAAACGCCGCCGCTCTTGCGAGCGGCGGCGCCGGCATCCCCTTTTACTCCCGTCTTTTCTTTTATGCTGTGACCCGCGCCATCCGCGACCGGCGGCGCGACGCCATGCCGGCGAGCCCGAAGCCACCGACCATCATCGCCCAGGTCGCCGGCTCGGGAATCGCCGCGACTGGGACGGAGACCTGGCCCAGCGTGAAGATCGGCTGGTTCCGCTCGGCTGCCGGATTGTTCTTGGTCGTGAGCGTGAAGAACGCGTCCACCGCGGTATCGCCGAACACCGAACGGGCGCCGATCAGCGGGAAGTTGAACGGCGGCAGCGGCCCGGTCGTCGTGCGGAAGCTGGGGCCGGTATAGGTGAACACCAGATTGGCGATGTTCGGATCGTCGTTGAAGCCCGGCGTCACCAGCGTGCCCGTGGTCGTGTTCTGGACGCTCGCGACCAGATCGGGGCTGCCCGAGAAGATCGAGCCGTTGATATAGCCTGCGAAGTCGAAGATCACGAAGCGGTCGCCGCTGCGCACACCTTCGTCCGGACCCAGCGTTGCCTGATAGCTGAAGGTGAAGTTGCCAGGGCCGCCCGAGATGCTCTGCAGCGTCAGCACCGCAGCATTCGCGGACCCCACCATTCCGAATGCCGCCAGCGCGGCCAAAGCTATTTTTTTCATTACTTATGTTTCCCTTGCGAGCCCAACCGGCACGGACAAGATGTCCGCGCCGGCCGGGTTACTCATGAGTCCTGATTGTGCCGGAGCTTGAAGGGAACTCCGGCTAGGTTCAGGCAGTGACCTGTGCAACGCGGGCCCGGCGACGGGTCGCCGCGCCGAGCAGGCCGAAGCCGCCCAGCATCATCGCCCAGGTCGCCGGTTCCGGAATGGCGTTCGGGACCGACACGTTGCCGAGCGTGAACACCGGCGTGTTGGAGCCGCCCGGCAGCCCGTTCGGATTGTTCTTGGTCGTCTGCGTGAAGAACGCATCGGCAACGACGAAGCGGAAGGTCGAGCGCGCGCCCAGGCCGTTGAAGTCGAGCGGCGCGAACGGGCCATTCTCGTTGCGGAAGTCCGGGCCGACATAGGTGAAGACCAGGTTCACGACATTGGGATCATCGGTGAAACCCGGGGTCACCGGATCGCTCGACGTCAGTTCAGTCGTTGCAACGACGTTTGGCGACGGCGAGAAGATCGAGTTGGCGATATAGCCGTTGAAATCGTAGATCACGAGCCGGTCGCCGCTACGGAGACCTTCATCCGGGCCAAGCGTGCCCTGATAGCGGAAGGTGTTATCGTTCAGACCATTGTTGGTGATGCTTTGCAGCGTGATCACTGCAGCATTCGCCGAACCTGCCAGACCAACTGCCGCTGCTGCGGCCAATACCCATTTTTTCATAACCAGGCTCCCTGTGCGGTTGCGACCCCCGCTCTTCAACCGAAGCCCACGCCCTCTTAGGGGTATGCGCTCAGGCGCTAGAACACGGCCCGAGCATTCCGGTTCACTTCTGGTTAACTTTTTTTTGGAGCGTTTCGCCGCACTGCAGCATCGGCAGTTTGCCTGCGCCGAACGTTGACCGGGAGGGGCAAGATGGCCAAGGCGCGGCATGCGCTTCTTCTCCGACAACGCGGCCGCCGCGCATCCCGCGGTGCTGACGGCGCTGAGTGCCGCCAACTGCCTGGATACCGCCTATGACGGCGACGGTTTTTCGGCGCGCTTGGACGCCGCTTTCTCCGGTCTGTTCGAGACCGAGGTGCGCGCGCTTTGGATCGCGACGGGAACGGCAGCCAACAGCCTGGCGCTCGCCGCCTTGTGCCCGCCGCATGGCGGCGTGATTTGCCATCGCGAGGCGCACATCAATGTGGATGAGTGCGGCGCGCCCGAGTTCTTCACCCATGGCGCGAAGCTGCTGACCGCCGACGGACCGGGCGCCAAGCTGACGCCGGAGGCGGTGGAGCAGGTCGCAGGCGCAATCCGCGACGATGTCCACCAGGTTCAGCCGCGGGCGCTATCGATCACCAACGCTACCGAATACGGTCTTGTCTATACACCGGAGGAAGTTGGGGCGCTCGGCGATGTCGCCAGGCGCCGCAGCCTCGGCTTTCACATGGATGGAGCCCGTTTCGCCAATGCGGTCGCGCATCTCGGCTGCAGTCCCGCCGACCTGACCTGGCGCGCGGGCGTCGATGCGCTGAGCTTCGGCTTCGTAAAAAATGGCGGTTTGTCGGCGGAAGCGCTGGTGTTCTTCAGAACCGATTTGGCGGCAGCCACGCTCTACCGGCGCAAGCGCGCGGGGCATCTTCTCTCCAAGGGCCGTTACCTTGCCGCGCAGTTGCTCGCGATGCTCGAAGGCAGCCAGTGGCTGGACAACGCCCGGGCCGCCAACCGCGGCGCGGCGCTCCTCGCGCAGGCCGCCGGAGACCGGCTCGTCTATCCCGTCGAAGCGAACGAAGTCTTTCTCCGCGTGACGCCGGAAGAGGCGGCGAAGCTGCGCTCACTCGGCTTCGACTTTTATGATTGGGGGCCAGGCGAGGCGCGGCTGGTCGTCAGCTGGGACCAGGACGAAGCTGCGATCCGGCCGCTGGCAGACGCGATCGCCGGACTGTGACCGAGCCGCCGCTGCCACCCCGGGTGCGAGCGCATGTCCTCGTCCCGTTCATCCTTGTCACGCTGATATGGGGCTCGACCTGGCTGGTGATCCGGGACCAGCTCGGGGTGGTGCCCGCGGGATGGTCGGTCACCTACCGCTTCCTGATCGCCAGCGCCGGAATGTTCACCTATGCGCTGGCGACCGGCGCCAGCCTTGCGGTACCGCGTTCCAGCTGGGGCGTGTTGCTGCTGGTCGGCATCCCGCAGTTCGTGCTGAACTTCAACCTGGTCTATCGCGCTGAGGCCTATATCACCTCTGGCCTCGTGGCAGTGATTTTCGCGCTGCTGCTGGTGCCGAACGCGATCCTTGCCCGCATCTTCTTGGGGCAAGGCCTTTCCCGCCCGTTCCTGATCGGCTCGCTGGTGGCGATGTTCGGCATCGGCCTGCTTTTCGCGCATGAAGTGAAACTGGACGGCGCCGACAATCGGGCTGTGTTCGCGGGCATTGGCCTGACGCTCGTCGCCGTGCTGTGCGCTTCGATCGCGAACGTGGTTCAGGCACTGGAGCGGGCGCGGAGCATCCCGATCCCGACGCTGCTGGCATGGAGCATGGCTATCGGCGCCCTCATCAACGGCGGGCTTGCGTGGATCATGGCCGGCCCGCCGACCTTCGACACCAGGATCGGCTATATCGCCGGCCTGATCTATCTCGGCCTGGCGGCGTCTGCCTTCGCCTTCCTGCTATACTACCGGATCATCCGAGAAATCGGTGCTGCCCGTGCCGCTTATTCGAGCGTGCTGGTGCCGATCATCGCCATGGCTCTGTCTACAGTGTTCGAAGGCTATCGCTGGTCGGTCACGGCCGCGCTGGGCGGTGCGCTGACGCTTGCCGGGCTTGTGCTGGCGCTCAGGGCGCGAAGCCCTTCGCGGTAGGTGGGGAAGCGCGGTTGCCAGCCGAGCACGCGCTTGGCCTTGCCGTTGGCGACGCGGCGGCTCTCATCGTAGAAGGCCCGGGCGGGGGCGGACAGCTGATCCGGTCGCAGCAGAGGCGGCAGCGGCGCGCCGGCCAGCGCGGCTGCATAGGCAATCACTTCATCCTGCGGCGCGGGGAGGTCATCGGCAAGGTTGTACGCGCCCGGCGGAGCATCGAAGGCCGCCAGGACGCCGCTCACAATGTCCTCGACATGGATGCGGCTGAACATCTGCCCTGGCGCGTCCACCCGATAGGCCCTGCCATCCGCGATGCGATCGAGCGGGGATCGGCCGGGGCCATAGATGCCGGGCAGGCGGAACACACGCGCGCCGAGCGCCAGCCAGGCCCGGTCGGTTTCGGCGCGCGCACCGCGCCTGCCGCCGCCGACGGGCGCGCTTTCATCCACCCAGGCCCCGCCCGTGTCGCCATAGACGCCGGTTGAGGAAAGATAGCCTAGCCACTTGCCGGTGTTCGCCAAAGCGGAGGCGTAGCGAAGCAGCACCGGATCGCTTCCGCCATCGGGCGGGACGCTCGACACTATATGTGTCGCGGTGGCGATCTCGGCGTCTGCTGCGTCTAACCTAGACCGACCGATCCGTATCACGGACCCATGCCGGTCCTCGACTGCATCGGCGATACGCGACCCGGTATAGCCGGGGCCGAAGATCAGGAGCCGGATCATGTTCCGGCTCTTGCCAAGCTTTAATCCATTGTCGAGCAAGCTTCTTGAATATGCCTGCCTTTTCGTCCGGAACGGACCGGACGAAAGGCTTTGTTAACCAGCAGCGCCTAACTCTCTCCAAAAAGGGGGCGCGGGGACCGCATGCTGTCGAATGCCGTCGAAAGTGAAGCGGCACGGGCCCTGTCGCCCAGGGTTGCGTGGCCGACGCTCACCTTCGCGGCATTGCTGTTGCTCGTTCAGGCTGGCCTGCTCGCCCTTGGGATTGCCGGCAACCTGTCGCCCTGGTGGCTGACGCTGCCGCTCGGTCTTTGTGCCTATCTCTCTTACACGCCCGCTCATGAAGCCATTCACCGCAACATCGTCCGGTCGCGCCGCTTCGATCCGGTGAACCGGCTGATCGGCTGGTGGTCCGCGCTCTCGACCGGCATGAGCTGGCCGCTGCTGCTGCGCACCCACCTCGCCCACCATACCCACACCAACGCCCCCGAGGATCCAGATGCTTTCGTTCAGGGATCGCTGCCGCGGCTTTTCGCCCTAGCTGCCCTCTCGGTGGGCACCAACCTGATCCCCGTGCCCATTTGGGGCCTGATCTATGGCAAAAAAGTCCCGAACCTTGGCTATCTCGACGGCTGGAAAGTCATGAGTGCAGCCGAGTGGCGGCAGCACCAGATTGCGCACACGCTGACGTGCTTGGGCGTCTGGAGCCTCATCTTCGCCGGCCAAGGCGCCGCGGTTTTCGCGCTATACGTGGTGCCCGCGACAATGGGCCGGCTGCTGATGGGCATTTTCCTCAGCTGGCTGCCGCACCGGCCATTCACGAGCGGAGATCGCTACAGGACGGCGACCATCCGCAATGGCCGCCTTCTGGCTCTGGTATCCATGGGCCACAGCCTGCACCTGGTGCATCATCTCTGGCCCCGCGTACCCTTCTACCGGTACGGCAAGCTCTATCGCCAGCTGGCGCCGGTGCTGAGCGAACGCGGTGTCGAGATCGGCTAAAGCGTTAGAGCGCGACCTCGGCGACCTTGTCCTGATAGTCCTTCTTGGGATCCTTCCCCAGTAGCGACTTGATGCCGGCGAACATGCTGTTCTCGTTCAGCCAGATCTGCGCCGAGACCGGATCAAGCCGGATCAGCTGGAGATTGGGATCGTCCTTGCCGCCTTCATACCAAGCCGCGGCAAAGGGGTTCCAGAGCCGGTCGATGGTCTCGCGGTCATTGTCGAGCTCCAGCCGCCCGTCGATGGTCGCGAACAGGTCGTGGCCCTTGGATGCAAAGGTCGCGACCGCGCGATCGTTCTGGCGCATCGCCTCGACCAAGCCGTTATCTTTGGTTGTGAAAAACCAGATATAGTGCGAGCCGTCCTGCAGCTGCGCAGTCATTGGCTGAGTCTTGTCATGGTTGACGCCCTCCACGCCCAGCATGACGGTCATGTCGGACTTGAGCGACTTCCAGAATTTCGCGGTGATTTCGGCTTCACTGGCCATGTCGTTGCTCCTCGGCGGTTCGCGCGAACAAACCGCCGAGGGTGCAACCATGTTCCGATCAGCTGAAGACGACGCCCGGCCGCCGGATGCGCAGGCTGCCGCCGGCGAAACCGAAGCCGAGGATCATCAGCGCCCAGCTTGCGGGTTCGGGCACGGCAGCGGTCAGCACGACATTGTCGAGGCCCATGCCGGCCTGCGCCGCGGCGATGCCGTAGATGCGAACGCCGATCTGGTTGGAGGCCGCCGTCGCGCTGAGCGTGCGGCGCACCCAGGTGCCACCGGTCGGATCGGTGAAGCTGTCGGTCGCCAGCACCAC
The DNA here is from genome assembly GCF_035944535.1 of Sphingomonas sp. Lineage (GTDB taxonomy): Bacteria > Pseudomonadota > Alphaproteobacteria > Sphingomonadales > Sphingomonadaceae > Sphingomonas_B. Next base: position 134,659 of record NZ_DASZBC010000010.1, on the reverse strand, counting down.
ATTGCTGTTCGGATCGAACAGGTCATAGCCGATCGTGCCGCCTCGGGAGTTTGTCGCCCAAGCCGTGGTGTCGAGCGAAAGGTTATACATTTGGCCGGCAGTAACGCCGACCACCTGGAACAGGCCGCCGATCGCGCCCGCCTGGTTCATGTCCAGGAACTGCACACCGTCGGACGCGTCGACGAGAACCGCCGGGCCTTGCGTGTAGTTGTTGTGGATCAGGTCCACGCCATCGGCGAATTGCGTCCAGCCTGGAGTGCTGGCGAAGCTGCGGATAAACCACGGGGCCCCGGTAATCTGTGGCGTTTCGAAGCTGCCATTGGTCAGCAGATTGGCGGATGCCGGCGCCGCAAGGACGCCCAGTGCCGCGGTCGCGGCGAGAAACCTCTTCATTAGCAACCCCCGTTCAGGCGCGACTCACCCAGCCGCGCCTGAATAAGGTATCAGGACACCGCTCTTTCCCAATCAGGCAAAAACGGACATTCCCGTTTTGGCACGGGCTTAGAAGACTTCGAACAGTCCCGCCGCGCCCATGCCGCCGCCGACGCACATGGTGACGACGACATATTTCGCGCCGCGGCGCTTGCCTTCGATCAGGGCGTGCCCGGTCATGCGGGCGCCCGACATGCCGTAGGGATGGCCGATCGAGATCGCGCCGCCATTGACGTTCAGCAGCTCGTTGGGGATGCCAAGCTTGTCGCGGCAATAAAGGACCTGCACGGCGAAAGCCTCATTTAGCTCCCACAGGCCGATATCGTCCATCTTGAGGCCGTGGCGGCTGAGCAGCTTGGGAATGGCGAAGACGGGTCCGATACCCATTTCGTCGGGCTCGGTGCCGGCGACCGCCATACCGACATAGCGGCCGAGTGGCTGCAGCCCGCGCTGCTCGGCAAGCTTCGCTTCCATCAGCACGGACGCCGAGGCGCCGTCGGACAGCTGCGACGCGTTGCCGGCGGTGATGTTGAGGTCGGGGCCGAGCACCGGCACCAGCGACTTCAGCCCCTCGAGCGTGGTCTCGGGCCGGTTGCCCTCATCCTTGGTGAGGGTCACTTCCTTATAAGAGACTTCCTTGGTCTCCTTGTTCTGCACGCCCATGTTCGCGGTCACGGCGATGATCTCGTCGTCGAACTTGCCGGCGGCCTGAGCGGCGGCGGTGCGCTGCTGCGACTGGAGCGCATACTCGTCCTGCGCGTCGCGGCTGACATTGTAGCGCTTCGCCACGACCTCGGCGGTCTGGAGCATCGGCATGTAGATGTCCTGATGCATCGCGATCAGCTCTGGGTCGGGGGCGACGCGCATCTGCGGAGTCTGCACGAGCGAAATGCTCTCGACGCCGCCGCCGATCGCGACATCCATATTGTCGACGACGATCTCCTTCGCCGCGGTGGCGATCGCCATCAGGCCGGAGGCGCACTGGCGATCCAGCGACATGCCGCTGACACTCGTCGGCAGCCCGGCGCGGAGCAGGGCCTGGCGGGCGATGTTGCCGGCCTGGTGACCCTGCTGAAGCGCGGCGCCCCACACCACGTCCTGCACTTCGGCCGGGTCGATCTTCGCGCGCTCGACGGCGGCGCGGATCGCATGGGCGGAAAGGCTCTGGCTCGGCAGATTGTTGAAGGCGCCGCGATAGGCGCGGCCGATAGGCGTGCGGGCAGTGGAAACGATGACGGCGTCGCGCATGATGCTCACCTCTGCTGTGATTTGCGCGCTGCTCTACGGCAGCCGGAGAGCCGAGCCAAGCACGCTACGGAAAGGGTGAATGCGCGCGAGCGGACTGGTCGCCGCCCTTCCCCTTCATTATGGCGGGGGCACCAAGTCATGACGGGGTGCGCATGGAAACGGCCGTCCGCAAGAAGCTGAGCGCGATCCGGGCCGCGTTGCGGCATCTTTTCGATCGGGGCGGCGGTTTCTTCGTCCAGTATGATTATGTCGACAGCATCCGCCCGGTCGAACGACCCTATGAAGCGGTCGAGCAGCTTTGTGAGGCGGCGCCGTTTCGCGAATTCCTCGCCGAGATGAACCGTGACATCCCCAACTATCAGCAGCTTGGGTCATCCGCCGACGACCCAGACTGGAATGGCCGGATGTTCCCGCCGCTCGACTGCGCTGCGCTGTACACGGCCGTGCGCAAGTTCCAGCCCAAGCGGATCGTCGAGATCGGATCGGGCGACACGACCCGGTTTATGGCACGCGCGGCGGCGCCCTCGACGCGCATTACTTGCATCGATCCCGCGCCTCGCCGGTCGATCGAACATCTGCCGGTCGAGTTCGTGCGCCGGGTTTTGACGGACGACGATGTCGAGACCTGTGCGCAGCTGGAGGCCAACGACATCCTCTTCATCGACAGCAGCCACATCATGCTGCCGGGGATGGACGTGGACATCGAGTTCAACCGCATCTTCCCGCGCCTGCAGCCGGGCGTGATCGTCCATGTTCACGACATTTTTTTGCCGTTCGATTATCCGTCGGATTGGCGCGACCGCCACTGGTCTGAGCAGAACGCGCTGGTCGGCTGGCTATTCGGCGCGTTCGAGATTGTCTTCCCCGGCCACTATGTGGTGCGCCGCCATCCGGAGCTGATCGACGAAGCGGTTGGTGCGTTTCCGCAAGCTGCGGTCAAGGACGCCGGCAGCATGTGGCTCCGCAAACGAGCGGTCCGATAAAAAGGGGAGCGCGAACGCTCCCCTTTCCCCCTGTCGAAGTCGTTGGATCAGGCGATTGCGGAAGCCGGACGCCGGCGGCGTGCGGCTGAGCCGGCAAGCGCGAAGCCGCCGATCATCATCGCCCAGGTCGCCGGTTCGGGCACCGCGTTGACGGGTCCCGGAGGCGTGAGGCCCGCCACCTGTTGAGCGGTAAGCGCCGTGTCGTACACGCGAATATAGTCGACGAAGCCGCTCGACGACTCGCCCCCGCCGGTGGCAGTGTCATCGCGCAGCAGCCACAGCGCGTTCGGCAAGGTCGTCGCACCGGCATTGTTGAACGACAGCACAGCGGTACCGTTCACATATCCGGTGAAATCGCCGGCGGCGTTGCGGGTCACCACCACGGTCGCGAGCTGGCCGGCCGTGAAGACCGGTCCCGACGAGCCGATCGGATAGAAGTTCAGCGCGCTGTTCAGATTGTAGAGACCAGTGTCGCTGCCCACGCCCGGGATGTTCGCGATTTTGCGATAGCCGGAAAGGGAGTCCAAGCTGAAGCGCAGTTCGAGCGAATAGTCGCTTTGGCCGCTGAAGCCGCTGATCAGCGTTCCTTCATTGGCGTCGAACGTGATGCCGGTGGCGCCGAGGCTGCCATCGGTGGTCAGCGTCAGCGGGCCGCCTGCCTGGTTCGCCGCGCTGCCATCAAGCCGGAAGTCGCCAATCACCGCAGCCTGAGCCGGCATGGCGAGAGCGGACGCTGCAAGCAACGCAAGCATGCTGGTCTTCATCATATCACCCCTTGTACCCGCGCCGACTCTGCCGGTCGCGGATTCTTCATACAAGAATTCGGACATCGCCGCTTGGACGAATTCGCCGCTTTTGAGAGATGTCCCGTTCAGGGACAGTCACTTAGACGAAGAATTGGCTGACCCATTCGGCCATCAGCGCCGGCTTGTCCTCGCCTTCGATCTCGAGCGTATATTCGACTGTCTGCTGCCATTGGCCGGGGCGCTTTTCGTCCAGTTGGAGCAGCTTGAAATGGCCGCGGACGCGCTTGCCCGAGCGGACGGGTGCGAGAAAGCGGGTTTTGTTGCCGCCATAATTCACGCCCATCTTGATGCCGTCGAGGCGCGGCAAATCGGCCTTTGACGTCAGCAGCGGCATCAGCGACAGCGACAGGAACCCGTGGGCGATGGTGGTGCCGAACGGCGTCTGTTTGGCCCGCTCCGGATCGACATGGATGAACTGATGGTCGCCGGTCGCATCCGCGAATTTGTCGATCATTTCCTGGCTGACCGTCACCCATTCCGAGGTTCCGATAGGCTGGCCGACCTTGGCTTTCAGTTCCTCGACGCTGACCGTGGGCATGGGCTTTCTTCTTTCCCCTTGATGGCGCTAGAGGCGCGTCATCTCCCGAAACTCAGCGCCCGACAAGGGCGAGGCCAGGACCGATGGATTCCGCAACGTCATCTTTTGCACCGCAGCTGAAGAGCCTTCACAGGGCGCCCGAGCCCGAGGTGCTCAAGCCGTTGCTGGAGCGCGCGCGGCTGACGCCGGCGGAGCGGGAAGCGGCGGAGCAGGTCGCGAACGGTCTGCTTGCCGATCTGCGGGCGGCGCAGTCGAGCGGCTGGGTCAACCAGTTCCTTCAGCAATACCGGCTGAACTCGTCGGAAGGCGTGGCTTTGCTGTCACTGGCCGAGGCGTTCCTGCGCGTGCCCGATCCGGAGACCGCCGACCAGCTGATCGCCGACAAGTTCGGCGATGCCGACTGGAAGGCGCATGCCGGGCAATCCTCGTCCAAGCTGGTCAACACCGCGACTTGGGGGCTGATCGTCGGCAAGGCGCTGGTCAGCGAAGGGGGGCAGGGCGGGGTGCTGCGGCGGCTGATCAGCCGCGCCGGCGAGCCGTTCGTCCGCCAGGCGGTCGGCGCGGCGATGCGGATGATGGGCGAGGTCTTCGTGATGGGCCGCACCATCGACGAAGCGATGCGGCGCATGCAGCGGCCGGAGAATCGCGGCTTTACCGCCAGCTTCGACATGCTCGGCGAGGCGGCAAGAACCTTCCCGGACGGGCAACGCTATTTCGACGCCTATATGGGTGCGATCGACGCGGTCGGATCGGACCCGGCTGCAGGGCATTCCATTTCCGTCAAGCTCTCCGCCCTCCACCCGCGCTACGAAGTGCCGCAATGGGATCGCTGCGTGCCGGCGCTTACCGAAATGCTGGAGGCATTGTGCGTCCGCGCGGCCGACAAGGGCATCGCGCTCACCGTTGATGCAGAGGAGTCGGAGCGGCTGGAGATGAGCCTGGACATCATCTCCGCCGTCGCGCGGCTGCCGCGGCTGAAGGGCTGGGACGGCTATGGCATGGCGGTCCAGGCCTATGGGAAGCGCTGCCGTGCGGTCATCGGCTGGGCCGATGGGCTGGGGCAGGAGACCGGGCGGCGGATGAACGTTCGCTTGGTCAAGGGCGCTTATTGGGACAGCGAGATCAAGCGGACCCAGGAAGCGGGCCTGAGTGACTATCCGCTGTTCACCCGCAAGGCGGCGACCGATGTCTCCTATCTCGCCTGCGCGCGCGACATGCTCGATGCGAAGGGCATCGCGCCCGCCTTTGCGAGCCATAATGCGCTGACCGTCGCCACCCTCGTCGCCTGGGCCGGCACGTCGCGCGACTTCGAGTTCCAGCGGCTGCATGGCATGGGCGAGGGGCTCTACGAGCGGCTGGTGCGGGAAGAAGGCTACAAGTGCCGCATCTACGCACCGGTCGGCGGCCACCGCGACCTGCTCGCCTATCTGGTGCGACGCCTGCTCGAGAATGGCGCGAACTCTAGTTTCGTCCACCAGCTCGCCGATGAGCGGCTGACTGACGGGGAACTGCTCGCCGACCCGGTCGAGAAGATCGCCAAGGTCGGCGGCGCACGCCACCCGAGCATCCCGCTCCCCCGCGACCTGTTCGCGCCCGAGCGGCCGAACAGCGAAGGTATGGACCTGCAGGATCGGGACGTGTTGGAGGGGGTTGCGAGGGAGATTTCTCAGTGCTCCGGCGAAGGCCGGAGCGTTGCGAAACAGGGCTCCGGCCTTCGCCGGAGCACACCGGATGAGATGGTGGCGAAAGCTCAAGCAGCCTTCCCCGCCTGGTCCGCACGCCCCGTGCACGAGCGCGCCGCCTGCCTCGACCGGCTGGCCGACCTGCTCGAGACGCACCGCACGGAGCTGATGGCGATCTGCGTGCACGAGGCGCGCAAGACCATCCCCGATGCGCTCGCCGAAGTGCGGGAGGCGGTCGATTTCTGCCGCTACTACGCCGCCCAGGCGCGCGAGAAGCTGGTGCCGGTGGAACTCCCCGGACCGACCGGCGAGCGCAATGTACTGCGCCACGAGGGGCGCGGCGTCTGGGCGACGATTGCGCCATGGAATTTCCCGCTCGCCATTTTCCTCGGCCAGACGGCTGCCGCGCTCGTCGCCGGCAATGCGGTTGTGGCAAAGCCGGCGCCGCAGACGCCCCGCATCGCCACGCGCGCGGTCGAGCTCGCGCGCCAGGCAGGCATTCCCGCCGATGTGCTGATCCTGGCGCCTGGCGGCCCGGAGATCGGTGCCGCCATCGTTGCCGATCCGCGCATTGCGGGCGTCGCCTTCACCGGCTCGACCAATACGGCGCGCAAGATCGCCCGCGCGCTGCTGGAGGATGAGAAACGTCCGCTGGTGCCGCTGATCGCGGAGACCGGCGGCGTCAACGCGATGATCGTCGACTCAACCGCGCTGGCCGAGCAGGTCGTGGCCGATGTCGTCACCTCCTCCTTCCGCTCGGCGGGGCAGCGTTGTTCGGCGCTGCGGCTGTTGCTGCTGCAGGAGGAGATCGCCGAGCCGACTCTGGAAATGCTGAGCGGCGCGATGGACACGCTGATCGTCGGCGACCCCGCGGATCCGGCGACCGATGTCGGGCCGGTGATCGACGGCACCGCCTATGAACATCTGATGGGTCACCGTGAGAAGACGCGGAACAACTGGATCCACACCGTCGATGTGCCTTCGCAGGGCAATTTCGTGCCGCCGACCGCCATTCGCCTGCGGAGCATGGACGATCTCGACCGCGAATGGTTCGGGCCGTTGCTGCACGTCGCGACCTGGAAGGCGGGCGAGCTCGAGCGGACGATCGAGCAGGTGAACGCGAAGGGCTTCGGCCTCACCATGGGCCTGCACAGCCGCATCGCGCGCTCGGCCGAGACCGTGGAGGCGCTGGCGCGGGTCGGCAATCTTTACGTCAACCGGTCGATGATCGGAGCGATCGTCGGGTCGCAGCCGTTCGGTGGCGAGGGGTTCAGCGGCACGGGACCCAAGGCCGGCGGACCGCACTACCTGCCGCGCTTCTGCGCCGAGCGTGTGACCAGCACGGACACGACCAGCTCGGGCGGCAATGCGACCCTGCTGAGCCTGGACGATATCGGCTTCTAGCCTAGCGGCAGGCGCGCCAGCCCATTTCGCCGCGTGCCGCCTGGTCGAGGTGGAGGTGGTCGCGGTGCGCGGCGTTGTAATCGGGGCTGAGCACGGTGGCGAAAAGCTTGCAGGCGCCGTCGCGCACCTCGCGCAGAAAGGCCTGCTCGGCGGGCGATCCGTCGTTCCAGTCGCCGACGACGCTCACCCTGCGTCCGTCGGTCAAGCGGAAGCCGGCGACGTCGATTGCGTTCGCCCGGGCATGCTCGCTCCAGTCACCCGTCGAGCGGCCATACATACGCCGGCAGCTATAGCTGCCGAAATGGTCAACGCGGGTGACGCGGGAGTGAAGGTGCCGCTCCGCCGCCGGCTGCACCACCTGTCCTTCCCACACGGCCAGCGCTGCCGCGACAGGACAGGCAAGGTCGAGTCGGCCGGGATAGGAGATGCGTAGCGCGCCGCCCGGGCGGAACCGAACGGCATTGTCATAGGCGCACTGGTCGGAGCCTGCGGGCGGCAGCGCCTCGTAACGAATGCCGGCCCTGAACAGCAGCGTGTGGCACTCGGCCGTGCTGTCACCAAGGCTGGCCAGCTTGCGGCCAGTGAACATGCCGACTGGCTGAGTGAGGTCAAGCGGGGTGAACGGCGAGTCCTGCGGCCGGCCCCGCGTCCAGACGAGCCAGGCGCAGATCAGAGCGACCAGGACGAAAGCAATGATCGTCAGGCGCCAGAGCTTCCTTGCTACGCGCATCTTCATTCTGTGTGCTCCGGCGAAGGCCGGAGCCTTGTGTCGCAGCGCTCCGGCCTTCGCCGGAGCTCAGAGAAGCAGATCACCCCCGAGTCACGCTCGTCCATTTCTCCGCCGTCACCGGATAGCCGAGACCTTCGGGAATGCAGAGCCAGGGTCCGTCCCCGCGCTCCTCCGGATAGGGCGTTATCGGCACGATCGGATGCGCCAATGCATGCTCCACCGCTTCATCGAAGCTGCCGAACAGCGCCAGCCGCTCAAGATTGCGGCGAGTAGGAAAGATGATCTCTGCCTCGCCGCGATCGCACATGGCGAGGACGTCCGCCGCCGTCGCCCAGAAGGCGCGCACCGTCTCGCCCCCATCCGCCTCCGGCTCCGGCGCATCGGCGGGCACGCGGGCAAGATAAAAGAGCGTGTCGAAGTTGCGGGCTTGGCGATGCTTGGGCAGCCAGCGCGCGAAAGGGGTGAGGTCGTGCACCGAAAGGCCGAAGTCGAAGCCCACTTCCTCGACCGTTTCGCGAATCGCCGCGATGCGGGCGGCGGCATCGTCGAGTGGAAGGTGAGGATGCTGGGCAGCGCGCACCCGGTCTTCCGGGTCGATGCGGCCGCCGGGAAAGACGAGCGCGCCGCCCGCGAAGGCCATGCCCGCCGCCCGTTGCGTGATAAGCAGCTGGGGCGGGCCGCCTTCGCGCTCGCGGAACAGGATCAGGGTCGCGGCTGGAATCGCTTCGGGGACGGTCATGCGATCAGCCTCTGACCGAGAATCGGGCGACAAGGAACCCGATCAACGCTTCGACGCGCGCCGGGCGGAGCGGATTGGGCGGAGTAACCAGGTGGAGTGCGATCGGCGGCGCTTGCCATTCAGCGAGCACCGCTTCCAGCGTGCCTTCCTGCAGGTCGGGATCGACGATGAAGTCGGGCAGCGCGGAGATGCCGAGCCCCGCCCGGAGCGCCGGCAGCATCGCTTCGCCGCTGCTGGAACGGAGCGGACCGCTCGGGCGCACGGCGACTTCCTCGCCGCCGGGCCCTTGGAAGCGCCAGGTCTCGTTATTGGCGTACCAGATGCAGCGATGTTCCGCGAGTTCGGCCGGGTGTCTGGGCCGACCGTGTTGCTCCAGATAGGCGCTGCTCGCCACCACATGCATCGAGATCGGGCAGAGCCGCCGGGCGCGCAGCGAACTGTCCGGCAGCTGGGCAATGCGCAGCGCCACATCGATGCCTTGTTCGACAAGGTCGATGCGTTTGTCGTCGAGACACAGATCCACCTGGATGTCCGGGTAAAGAGCGAGAAACTCGGCGATGGCGGGCGCCACGCGCTGCAGGCCGAAGGTCATCGGCGCCGCAAGCTTTACTAGCCCCTTTGGCGCGCTAGCGGCATCGCTCGCCTCCTCTTCCGCGCAGACGGCTTCGGTCAGGATGCGGTGGGCGCGGGGCGCGAGCGCGCGTCCTGTTTCGGTGAGCGACAAGGTTCGTGACGTGCGGTGAAAGAGCGTGGCGCCAAGATGCGCCTCGAGTCGGGTGATCGCCTTGGACACGGTCGCCTTGGACAGGCCGAGCGAACGGGCGGCCCCACTGAAGGAGCGCTGCTCGACCACGGTCGCGAAAATGGCCCAGGCTTCGAAGTCAGGTAGTCGCATAGCTGAAACGATGAGTTTCCGACGTTTCTATTTTCGTGCTGATCCTGCGCGCTATCTAGGCGGCAAGCAAGTCCTTCCAAGGAGACCGAAGATGGTCGACAAACGTTCATTCGAAAGCCTCGGGCATGCCGATCATGGCTGGCTCAACGCCCGGCATCATTTTTCCTTCGCCAGCTATCATGATCCCAAGCGGATGGGCTGGGGCAGCCTGCGGGTGTGGAACGACGACGAAATCGCCGCCAATAGCGGCTTTCCACCGCATCCGCACCGCGACATGGAGATCATCACCTATGTCCGCTCCGGTGCGATCACGCACCAGGATTCGATGGGCAATACCGGCCGCACCGAGGCGGGCGACGTCCAGGTGATGAGCGCCGGCACCGGCGTCCGCCACGCCGAATATAATCTGGAGGCGGAGACGACCCGGATCTTCCAGATCTGGATCGAGCCCAAGCGGCTTGGCGGGCAGCCCAGCTGGGGCGCTAAACCCTTCCCCAAGGGCGACCGCTCTGGGCGGTTCGTGACCCTGGCGAGCGGTTTCGCCGACGAGATCGAAGCCGGCGCTCTGCCCATCCGCGCCGATGCTCGGGTGCTCGGCGCCACGCTCAAGGCGGGCGAGAGCCTCGACTATGCGCTGGGCGAGGGGCGGCACGCCTATCTGGTCCCTGCGACCGGCCGGGTGGATATCGACGGCGTCGAACTGAATGCCCGCGATGGCGGCGCGACCACCGGCGGGAGCACCCTGCGCATTACCGCTCGGGAAGACGCCGAACTGGTGATGGTGGATAGCGAATAAGGAGCAAGCAAATGCCCAAGGTACTGGTCCTCTATTATTCTTCGTACGGCCATATCGGAACCATGGCCGAGGCGATCGCCGAGGGCGCGCGCGATGCGGGCGCCGAGGTCGCGATCCGTCACGTGCCGGAGACGGTGTCGCCCGAAGTCGCCGCCAAGGCGCACTTCCAGACGCCGGTGCATCCGGAAATCGAAAGTGTCGAGTCGCTGGCGGACTATGATGCAGTCGTGGTCGGCACCGGCACCCGCTTCGGACGCATGTCGAGCCAGATGGCGGCTTTTTTCGATCGGGCTGGCGGGCTGTGGGCCTCAGGCAAGATGAACGGCAAGGTCGGCGCCGCCTTTACCTCGACGGGAAGTCAGCATGGCGGACAGGAGACGACGCTCTTCTCCATCATCACCAACCTGCTTCATTTCGGCCTGACCATCGTCGGTTTGGACTATGGCTTTCAGGGTCAGATGAACGGCGAGGAGGTTGTCGGCGGCGCGCCCTATGGTGCGACCACCGTCGCCGGCAGCAGCGGTCAGCGCCAGCCGGGCGAGATCGACCTGGCCGGGGCCCGCTATCTGGGCGCGCGGGTGGCGCGGACGGCGGCGAAGTTGTTCGGGTAAGGCGCAGAGTCGTCATGCCGAACTTGTTTCGGCACAAGGGTAGAGCAGCGTGATGTTCGAGGGCTCACCTGGACCATCACGCGCGTGGATGCCTTATCCCGAAACAAGTTCGGGATGACGGTTGGGGATGGAGCGCCTAGAGCGAGCCCGTGTCCGACATCGCCATCCTGTTCGAAGACGCCGAAGCGCTTGTCATCGACAAGCCCGCCGGGCTGCCCGTCGACCGGCCGAAGGACGGCACCACCGCCCTGGCCGACCTGGTGGACGATCTCCGGTTCGGCTTTGCCCGGCCGCCTGGCATCGTGCACCGGCTCGACCGCGACACCAGCGGCTGCCTCCTCCTCGCCCGTAACCATGGCGCGCATCGCCGCTTCTCCGCGGCCTTCGGAGAGGGCGCGGTGCAGAAGACCTATCTCGCCGTGATCGAGGGCGTGCCGGCAGCGGATGATGGCGTGATCGAGCTCGCTTTGTCGAAGATCAGCAGCGCTTCTGGCGGCTGGCGAATGATCCCGGCCAAGAAGGGCAAGCCGGCGGTCACGCACTGGACCAAGCTCGACGTCAGAGACGGCCGGGCGCTCGTCCGCTTCGAGCCGAAGACCGGGCGCACCCATCAGCTGCGCGTCCACGCAGCGAGTGGCCTCGGCATGCCGATCGTCGGCGACCCGACCTATGGCGACGGACGCGTCGCGATGCTGCTCCATGCGAGCCGCATCGTGGTGCCGCGGCATAACAAGCCCGCGATCGACGTCACCGCGCCGCTTCCTGATCGCTTCGGGCGCTGGACCAATGCCGAAGGCTGAATGGCCGCCCCTGCCGGAAGAAGCGCTGGAGGAGAAGTTCCTCGCCGCGACCGGCCCCGGAGGGCAGAACGTCAACAAGGTGGCAACGGCGGTGCAGCTGCGCCTCGACGTATTCGCCCTTGGCCTGCACCCGGAAGTCTATGCGAGGCTGAAGTCGCTGGCGGGCAGCCGCTGGACCAATGATGGCGAGATCATCGTCACTGCCCGTGGCCACCGCACCCAGGAGGCGAACCGGCAGGACGCGCGGGACCGGCTGGCCGAATTGGTCGGCAAGGCGCATCTGCGGCCGGTCAAGCGCAAGGCGACCAAGCCGAGCAAGGCGGCCAAGGCCAAGCGGGTGGATGAGAAGAAGGGGCGGGGCGTGGTGAAGGCCGCGAGGGGCAAGGTGCGGATCGAGTAAAGCCGAACTCTCAATGCGGTTCGGGCTGAGCTTGTCGAAGCCCTCCCTTCTTCTTAGGTCCGGTGTCCAGAAAGGGAGGCCTTCGACAAGCTCAGGCCGAACCGGTGTTTAAGTGTACAAGTTTGACGTTTCGAACAGCTCCAAGACCGAGCTTTACAACGACCTGCTCGCCGCGCTCGACGCGCTGACCGCGGACGAGCCGGATGCGATCGCCAACATGGCGAACGCCGCCGCCCTGCTGTTCGAATATTTGCCCGACCTGAACTGGGCGGGCTTCTACCGGCTGATCGGCGACGAGCTGGTGCTGGGGCCGTTCCAGGGCAAGACCGCCTGCATCCGGATCGCGATCGGCAAGGGCGTATGCGGGACGGCCGCCGCGACCCGCGAGACGCAATTGGTCGCCGACGTCCATGCCTTTCCCGGCCACATCGCCTGCGACGCCGCCTCCGCATCCGAACTCGTCGTCCCGATCGTCAGCCAGGGGCAGCTGATCGGCGTGCTCGACCTCGATTCGCCGACGCCTGGTCGGTTCGATGCCGGCGATGCGGCCGGCTGCGAGATGTTCGTCAAGCTGCTCGCGCCTCGGATTGCGGACAGCAGCACTTAGATTCCGTTCGCTTCGAGCGCAGTCGAGAAGCCACGTATCTCGACTTCGCTCGATACGAACGGAACTTATTCTTAGCTCAGCCGGTCCACCGCATCCCGCGTCAGGCTGCCGGGGATAATCATCACCGGGCAGGGAAGCTTGCCGGCATCGGCGCCGGCAAAATAGGTTACGAGCGGCCCCGGCGCCCCGCTTGCCGCGGCACCCAAGACCAATGCCGCGATGCCGTCATTTTCCGACAGCACGTCGCGGACCACGTCGACCGGCTCGCCCTGGCGCACCATGATCGAGGGGCGAACCCCGGCTTCCTCGAACAAGGCTCCGGAGACGCTCGCGACCAGCCCTTCGGCACGCAGCCGGGCCTCTTCCTCCATCGTCGCCTGCACGCCGCCCCAGGCGACGAATTCGGCGGGTTCGATCAGTGCGAGGACGAGGACTGTGCCGCCGGTCTTGGCGGCGCGGCGCGCGGCGAAGCGCAGGGCGATTTCCGCTTCGGGCGTTTCGTCCACCACCGCGAGATATGTGCGCATGTCTTGGAGCCCCTGTTCTTGCCGCTAGGTGCGGCAACCGCGACCCAAGCGCAATATCTTGACCGCCACCATGCCTTCGTCGAAGGGGAGCCGTAACGGAAAGCCTAAGGGAGCCCCCATGCCGATCGAGCTCAAGATGCCGGCCCTGTCGCCGACGATGGAGGAAGGCACGCTCGCCAAATGGCTGGTCAAGGAAGGCGACACTGTCCGCTCCGGAGACATCCTCGCCGAGATCGAAACCGACAAGGCGACAATGGAGTTCGAGGCGGTCGACGAAGGCACGATCGCCAAGGTTCTGGTGCCCGAGGGCACGGATGGCGTGAAGGTCGGCACTGTCATCGCGCTAATCGCGGGCGAGGGGGAAGATGCGTCTTCGTCAGCACCCGCCCCCAAGGCCGAAGCCGCTCCGGCGCCCGCCCCGGCACCGACGCCCGATCCTGCCGCCAAGGGCTATGGCGTGACGCCGACGCAGCCCGAAGAAAAGGTGAGCGCTGCTCCGGTCCCCGCGGCAGGCGACCGGGTCAAAGCCTCGCCGCTGGCGAAGCGCCTGGCTGAGGCGAAGGGGATCGACCTCAGCACGATCAAGGGCTCCGGTCCCGGCGGGCGGATCGTGAAGGCCGACCTCGACACTGCTCAGCCGGGCGCCGCGCCTGCCCCTTGGTCGGATACAGCGCCGGTGGCCGCGGCTCAGCCGGCTGCGCCCGCAGCTCCATCGGCTCCGGTCCAGCCCTTCGCCACCGACATCCCGCACGAGGCGGTCAAGCTCAGCAACATGCGCAAGACGATCGCGCGGCGGCTGACCGAGGCCAAGTCGACCATTCCGCATATTTATCTGACGGTCGATGTCCGTCTCGACGCACTCCTCAAGCTACGCGCCGAGCTGAACAGCGCGCTGACCGGGCGGGGCGTGAAGCTCTCGGTCAACGACATGCTGATCAAGGCGCTGGCCGTCTCGCTGCGCCAGGTGCCGGAGTGCAACGTCAGCTTCACGCCCAACGAGCTGATCAAGTATAGCCGCGCCGACATCGCCGTCGCCGTGTCGATCCCCGGCGGATTGATCACGCCGATCGTCACGGGCGCGGACGCAAAGGGGATCGCCGCCATCTCGACCGAGATGCACGAGCTCGCCGCACGCGCTAAGGAAGGCAAGCTGCAGCCGCACGAATATCAGGGCGGCACCGCGTCCATCTCCAACATGGGCATGTTCGGCATCAAGCAGTTCGACGCGGTCATCAACCCGCCCCAGGGCATGATCATGGCGATCGGCGCCGGCGAGAAGCGGCCGTACATCGTCGACGATGCGCTCAGCGTCGCGACGGTGATGAGCGCAACCGGCAGCTTCGACCACCGCGCCATCGACGGCGCCGACGGCGCCCGCCTGATGCAGGCGTTCAAGGCATTGGTCGAAAGCCCGCTGGGGATGGTGGCTTAGTGAGGCGTCCACTCCGATCTGGCTGGAGTGGTCGTGACCTGAGCGATTGGTGGGTGCGGCACTTCAAGGCTTTACTTGCCGCAGAAGAGAATGGTCGCGATCCGGTCTCGTTGTCCACACGGTGGCTTGCCCTTTCGGCGATGACTTGGCGGGATCGCGGGCCGAAGGTGAAGATTGAGCTTCCGGCCAGAGTTTCTCATTTGCTCGACGACGCTGACGTGCGAGCGAAAGACCAGCAATACGCCGCAGCTCAGCGAGTTGCGGCTTGGGAGTGGCTAGATGGCTGACCAATACGACCTCGTCATCTTGGGCTCCGGCCCCGGCGGCTATGTCGCCGCGATCCGGGCGGCGCAGCTTGGCCTCAAGACCGCCATCGTGGAGCGCGAGCGGCTGGGCGGCATCTGCCTCAACTGGGGATGCATTCCGACCAAGGCGTTGCTGCGGTCATCGGAAATCTACCACTACATCACTCATGCGGACGCCTACGGCCTCAGCGTCGAAAAGCCCGGCTTCGATCTCGCCAAGGTGACGGAGCGGTCGCGCAAGGTCGCGGCGCAGCTCAACAACGGCGTCAAGGGGTTGATGAAGAAGAACAAGGTGACGGTGGTGGAGGGCAATGGCCGCCTCGCCGCGCCGAATCAGCTGGAGGTCGAGGGCGGGCAGGGCAAGGTCCAGCTCGAAGCCAGGAACATCATCGTCGCCACCGGCGCGCGCGCCCGTGAGCTACCTTTTGCCAAGGCTGACGGCGACCGCATCTGGACCTATCGCCACGCGATGGTGCCGCCGGCCATGCCCGAGAAATTGCTCGTGATCGGCTCCGGCGCGATCGGCGTCGAGTTTGCGAGCTTCTACTCTGACATGGGCGCCAAGGTGACGATCGTCGAGATGCTCGATCGCATCCTGCCGGTCGAGGACGCCGAGATCAGCGACTTCATGACTAAGGCGCTAAAGAAGCAGGGCATGGACATCCGCACCTCGACCGGCGTGCAGGCTATGAAAGCGAGCCCGAAAGGCGTTACCGCCGAGATCAAGGCGCCGGACGGCAAGGTGACCACCGAGGAGTATAGCCACGCCATCGTCGCCATCGGCATCGTCCCGAATACCGAGAATATCGGGCTGGAAGAGCTGGGCGTCGATAAATCCAAGGGCGGGCAGATCGTCACCGATCCGTACGGCCGCACCAAGGTGCCGGGCGTCTGGGCGATCGGCGACGTGACCGGCGCCCCGTGGCTTGCGCACAAGGCGAGCCACGAAGGCGTTATCGCCGTCGAGGCGATTGCCGGCGGCAAACCCCACCCGATGGACGTGTCCAACATCCCCGGCTGCACCTATTCGCGGCCGCAGGTGGCGTCGGTCGGCTACACCGAGGCGCGCGCCAAAGAGCTCGGCCGCAAGGTCAAGGTCGGCAAATTCCCGTTCATCGGCAACGGCAAGGCGATCGCGCTCGGCGAGGCCGAAGGGTTCGTGAAGACTGTGTTCGATGCCGACACAGGCGAGCTGCTCGGCGCGCACATGGTGGGCGCGGAAGTGACCGAGCTGATCCAGGGCTATGTCGTCGCGCGGCAGCTGGAAACGACGGAAGCGGAGCTGATGGAAACCGTTCTTCCGCACCCGACGCTCAGCGAAATGATGCATGAAAGCGTCCTCGCCGCCTACGGACGGCCGCTGCATATCTGAATTCTTCCGTAATCCTGAACTTGTTTCAGGATAAGCTTTCCGGCCTCTCAGCAGCCGGACGGCTTATCCCGAACCAAGTTTGGGATGACGAAGAAGGGGAACCCTGTCCGGTGAGCCTCGTTACCAAACCGAACCGACATCGGAGGGCGGAATGGCCAAAAAGGGTTTCAGGAAAGACGTTGCGGCGGAGACGCTCAAGAACAACAATTTTCGCAAGGTGCTCTATACCGGCGAGCATCTGCAGCTGGTGCTGATGACGCTGAAGCCGGGCGAGGAGATCGGCGAGGAGACGCACCCGGACCGCGACCAGTTCTTCCGCTTCGAGCAGGGCGAAGGCGTCGTTATGATCGACGGCAAGAAGAACAAGGTCGAGGACGATTTCGGCGTGATCGTGCCCGCCGGCGCCAAGCACAATGTCATCAACACCGGCAAGGAGCCGCTGAAGATGTACACCATCTATGGGCCGCCCGAGCACAAGGACAAGACGATCCACAAGACCAAGGCGATCGCCGAGAAGAATGAAGAAGAAGATCACTTCGACGGCAAGACAACCGAATAACCCAGATTAGGTGTGGGAACGCCGCCCTTCCGTCCGCGTTCGGCGCTTTCGGAGGAGAGCCCCAATGCAAAAGACCGTCACTTTCGGAGCCGTCGCCGCGATCAGCTTTGCCTTGGCAGCCTGCGGTTCCGCCGATCGCAATGAAAGCCAGGCGAGCGACGCCAATGCGGTGACCGCGAACGAAGTCGACGCCAACACCGTCACCGAGGTCGGCACCAACGACACGATGATGACGGCGGCGCCGGCTACCGCCAGCGAGTTCGCCGCCATGGCCGCCGCCAGCGACCTGTTCGAGATCGAGAGTTCCCGTCTTGCCGCCACGCAGGCCAAGAGCGCCGAAGTGAAGAACTTTGCCGCGATGCTGGTGGCCGATCACACCAAGTCGACGGCCGAGCTGAAGTCGATCGCGTCGAAGGAGAATATCACCCTGTCGCCTCCCACGCTGGCGCCCGACATGCAGTCGAAAATCGACGCGCTGAAAAATGTGAAGGGCGAGCAGTTCGACACGCTCTACCTGACCCAGCAGGTGCCGGCGCATGAGACCGCGCTGAAGCTGCACCAGGGCTATGCCCAGTCGGGCGACAATGCTTCGCTGAAGGCGTTCGCGTCCAAGACCAGCACCGTCGTCTCCAAGCATCTCGACGAAGCCAGGGCGATGGCGACGAACTAGCGCCGGGCTAAGAACCCGTTCGGGCTGAGCCCGTCGAAGCCCTCCCTTTCTTTTTTGACTTGCTCGGAGGAAGAAGGAAGGGAGGGCTTCGACAAGCTCAGCCCGAACGGAGTTTTATGCGCAATTTGCTGCTGGCTGCCCTGGCCCTTTCCACTCCCGCCACCCCCGAAACCGTCATCGTCACCGCCGACCGCATGGTCGACGTGCTCGCCGGGCGCGTGGTCCCGAATCCGGTCGTGACCATCACGGATGGGCGGATCACGTCCGTCTCGACCGGCACTGCGCCTGCTGGCGCCAAGGTCGTCGCGCTGCCTGGCAAGACGATCCTGCCGGGGCTGATCGACATGCACGTGCACCTCGACAGCAATCCGCGCTTTGGCGGCTATACCGGACTGCAGTTCACCGACAGCTTCTGGACAGCGCAGGGCGTACAGAATGCGCGCGACATGCTCGACGCCGGCTTTACGACGGTGCGCAATGTCGGCTCCGACAACTATTCCGATGTCGGCTACAAGCAGGCGATTGACGAAGGGCTGATCAAGGGGCCACGCATCGTGCCCGCCGCGCACGCGCTCGGCGCAACCGGCGGCCATTGCGACCAAACCTATCTGCCGCCCTCCTTCGCGGCCAAGGGCAAGGCAGTCGGCGACAGCCCCGAAGAACTTCGCCAGCGCGTCCGCGAGCAGCGCAAATATGGCGCCGAGGTCATCAAGGTCTGCGCGACGGGCGGCGTCTTCTCGCGCAACACCGAGCCGGGCCAGCAACAATTGTCAGAAGGCGAGCTGCGCGCGATTGCCGAGGAGGCGCACCAATGGGGTCTGCGCGTTGCCGCCCATGCCCATGGCGCCGCCGGCATCAAGGCCGCGATCCGCGCCGGCATCGACACGATCGAGCATGTCAGCCTGGTCGATGACGAGGGCATCCGCCTGGCCGCTCAGCGCAAGGAGCCGGTCTGGTTCTCGATGGACATCTTCAACACCGACTATACCCAGTCGGAGGGCAAGAAGAATGGCGTGCTCGAGGACAATCTGCGCAAGGACCGCGAAGTCGCCCAAATCCAGCGCGACAATTTCCGCAAGGCGCACCGCGCCGGCGTGAAGATGGTGTTCGGGTCGGACGCGGGCGTGATGCCGCACGGGACCGCCGGGGGTCAGTTCAAGACCATGGTCGAATATGGAATGACGCCAATGGAGGCGATCCAGGCCGCCACCCGAAACGCCGCGCAGGCGCTGGGCCGCGAGCGTGACGTGGGCGCGATCGCCGCGGGCCGGTTCGGCGACATCATCGCCGTCGATGGCGACCCGACTCAGAATGTCCGGCTGCTGGAAAACGTCACCACCGTGATCAAGGGCGGCGAGGTGGTGAAGGGAGGCCGGTGAACACCCGCCTGATCGCCGCCGCCCTGCTGTTCGCAGGGGTTTTCATCCTTGGGTTTTGGCTGAAACTCGGCGGTCATCCGGCCATCGATCCCTGGCTGTCGCAAATCGCCTCCGCCGGCCGCGATCGGAGTGGCTTCTGGCTGTCTCTTTCGCAGTTCGGGCAGAGCCGCGTCGTCGGCGCGCTCGCCGTGCTTGCAGCCATCGCCTTGTGGATGAACGGCCGTGGGCGTGCGGCCGTGGTGCTCGTGGCTGTGGTCGCGGTGCAGATCTCCACCAACGCGCTCCTGAAGCTTCTTTTTGCGCGGAGCCGACCCGATCTTTTCGAGCATCTCGATCTGGTGAACGACCTGAGCTACCCTAGCGGCCACTCGGCGCAGAATGCGTGCTTCTACCTGCTGTTGGCGCTGATCCTGCACCGTCACACGGCCTGGGTCGGGGTGCCCCTGTTGCTGCTGATTGGCACTTCCCGCGTCGTGTTGGGTGTGCATTGGCCAAGCGACGTGATCGGCGGCTGGATGGAGGGCGTGGCGTTCGCGCTGGTTGGGGCTTGGCTGGTGGACGCCAATGTGCTCCGGCGAAGGCCGGAGCGCTGATCACGGCTCCGGCCTTCGCCGGAGCACATGGAGCAGACCTTATGTGCCACCATGCTTGATCGGGAACCCGCGCTCGTTCTCTTCTCCGGCGGACAGGACAGCGCGACCTGCCTCGCCTGGGCGCTGGACCGGTTTGCGTCTGTCGAGACGATCGCGTTCGATTATGGCCAGCGTCACCGGGTCGAACTGGATTGCCGCATGGCGCTCCGGGAGGGGATTGAACGGCTCTGGCCCGGCAAGCTCGGCCAGGACCATCTGCTGGACCTGTCTGTGCTCGGTCAGATCAGCGAGACGGCTTTGACACGCGACGCCGAGATCGCCTTTGGTGCCGATGGACTGCCGACCACCTTCGTGCCCGGGCGAAACCTGCTCTTCTTCAATCTGGCGGCGGCGCTCGGCTATCGGCGAGGCATCCGGCATCTGGTGGGCGGCATGTGCGAGACCGACTATTCGGGCTATCCAGACTGCCGCGATGACACGTTGAAGGCGCTGCAGGTCGCGCTCGGGCTGGGCCTGGACCGCCGCATCGTCATCCACACCCCGCTAATGTGGCGCGACAAGGCGGCCACTTGGGCGTTGGCGGAGAAGCTGGGCGGCGCCGATCTGGTCGATCTGATCCGTACCGAAAGCCACAGCTGCTATCGCGGCGACCGGTCCCAGCTGCACGCTTGGGGCTATGGCTGCGCGGACTGTCCCGCCTGCGAGCTGCGGGAAAAAGGTTGGGCTGCCTACAGCTTCCCGTCGGCATCGAGCGCATAACCGGCGCTGCGGACCGTGCGGATGATGTCGGGCTTGCCTCCGACATTGATCGCCTGGCGCAGGCGGCGGATGTGCACGTCGACGGTGCGCGGCTCGATATCGGCGTCATGGCCCCAGACGCTGTCGAGCAGCCGCTCGCGCGAAAACACCCAGCCCGGATGCTCCAGGAAGTGTTTCAGCAGCCGGAACTCGGTGGGGCCAAGCGGCACCAGCTGGCCGGCGCGCCGGACCTTGTGACCGACCGTGTCCATCTCCAGGTCCGCATAGGTCAGCTGCTCGCCGGCGAGGGCAGGGCGGACCCGGCGCAGCACCGCGCCGACGCGTGCGACCAGTTCGCGCGGAGAGAAGGGCTTGGTCACATAATCGTCGGCGCCGGTCTCCAGGCCCCGCACCCGGTCCTCTTCCTCACCGCGGGCGGTCAGCATGATGATCGGGACGTTCTGGGTTTCCGGCATGCGGCGCAGGCGGCGGCACACTTCGATGCCCGACAGGCCCTGGATCATCCAGTCGAGCAGGACGAGATCGGGCGGGCTTTCCTGTGCGATCAGCAGCGCTTCCTCGCCATCGGCAGTCTGCCGGACCTCGAAATTCTCACGCTGGAAATGCCAGACGAGCAGCTCGGCGAGCGCGGCGTCGTCTTCGACCAGTAGCATCTTCGCGCGGCCCATGGTCAGTTCGGTACGCTCGTATCGCCGCGTTCCCGCTCGGCCATATGCTCACCCTTGGCGGCGAAATAGACCATTTCGGCGACGTTGGTGGCGTGGTCGCCGATCCGCTCGAGATTCTTCGCGATGAAAAGCAGGTGTGCGGCCTCGCCGATCGTCGCCGGATTCTCCATCATGAAGGTCAGCAGCGTGCGGAAGATGCTGTTGTAAAAGTCGTCGACCGCCTTGTCGCGCTCGCAGACCTGAAAGGCCGCCTCGGCATCGCGGGCGGCAAAGGCATCGAGCACATCGTGCAGCATCTCGCTCGCGACCTGCGCCATTGCGGGAAGGACGGAGAGCGCCTCGATCTTGTGGTTGCGCGTGACGAGCGGGACACGCTTGGCGATGTTCTTCGCATAATCGCCGATCCGCTCGATGACACCCGCGATCTTCAACGCTGCGACGGTCTCGCGGAGATCGTCGGCCATCGGCGCGCGCAGCGTCATGATCTGGACGGCGAGACGCTCGGTTGCCGCCTCCAGCTCGTCGATCTTCTTGTCGTCGGCAACAATCTGCGCGGCGGCGGTGACATCGTGCCGCACCAAAGCCGTCATCGCCTGTTCGATCGCGGCTTCGGCGCGCCCGCCCATTTCGGAGATGAGGCCGCGCAGCTCGACGATCTCGTCGTCAAATGCCCGGAGAGTATGTTCGTTCACGGCGGCCCCTTAGCTCGGCTGTCTGGTCGCTCCTGTTACAGCAGCGTTGCCGTTTGATGACAGAGGGATTGGCGCTGGGGGAAGAAGCGCGATTACTTTCGTGCCCTGGCCGACTTCCGACTGGATATCGAGCCGGCCGCGATGCCGCTCGACAATGTGCTTCACGATGGCAAGCCCCAGCCCGGTGCCGCCCTGCGAACGGCTGCGGCTCGGGTCGACGCGGTAGAAGCGCTCGGTCAGGCGCGGCAGATGCTCGGGCGCGATGCCGTCGCCTTCGTCCTCGACCGACAGGCGCAGCATCGATCCGGGCCCGCGGTCGAGCCTGACGGTGATCGGGGTCCCGGCGCGGCCATATTTCATCGCATTGCCGATGAGGTTGTGGAGCAGCTGCGACAGCTGGGCGCGGTCGCCGGCGACGAAGGGCAGGCTTTCGTCCAGGTCGACGATGATGTCGCCGCCGCGCGGGCCGCCGCCGTCGACCGCCACCGCCTTCACTTCCTTGATCAGCTCGGCAAGGTCCACGGCCGTGCTGGGCACGCGGAATTTCTCCGCCTCGATCCGCGACAGCGACATCAGATCGTCGACGAGCCGCTGCATGCGCCGCGCTTCGTCGTGGATGACACGCAGGAACCGCTTGCGGGTGCCGACATCGCCGCCGGCGCTTTCGTCGTCCAGCGTCTCGACGAAGCCGATGATGGCGGCGAGCGGCGTCCGCAGCTCATGGCTCGCATTGGCGACGAAATCGACGCGCATCCGCTCGGCGGCATGGCCGGCGGTGCGGTCGACCAGATGGACGAGCGTGCGGCCCTGCTGCAGCTGCGCGAGGTTCATCTGCCAGCGCGTTTCACGGCCACCCAGGCCGACCAGCTCGATCGGCCGGGTATCGATCGGCTCGTGCCGGGTCAGCAGGCGCTCGGCGGCAGCGGGGTGCCGAATGGCCACGCGCACATCCTCGCCGACGATATGTGGCCCCAGAAGCTTGCGCGCGGCGCCATTCGCTTCGGCGATTCGGCCCTCGCCGACGATCAGCAAAGGGTCGGCAAGAGCCTCAATGATCTCGCGATGGCGTTCCGGCGGCGTGTTCGGAGCGAGTGCCGGCGGCTCTGCCGCCTGGCTCCGAACGGGACCCAGAGCCAGCATGATCGCCAGCCCCACCAGCCCCGCCATCAGCAGAACCGGCAGCGTGGCGCCAAGCAGCACCAGCCCCGCCAGTCCGACCAGAAGCAGGAGCAGCGCCAGCGGCATGATCAAGCGACAGCTGCGGCCATGCGGTCCAGCGTCGGCAGCAGCTCGTCGTAATGGTCGATCACCGCATCGGCGGCTAAGTCTTCGACCGGACCCATCAGGAAACCGAAGCTTACGGCGATGCTGGGAATGCCGGCGTTCTTGGCGGCAAGCGTGTCGTAGATGGAGTCGCCCAGGAACACCGCCGTGCCGCCGCCGCACCGGGCAATCATCTCGCGGATCGGCATGGCGCTGGGCTTGGCATTGCCCTTGCCCATCGTGTCGCCGCCGATCACCGTGGCGAAGCGATCGATGAGGCCAAGCTCCTCCAGCAGCTTGAGCGCGAACCGCTCGAATTTGTTGGTGACGACCGCGAGATTGGTGCCTTGCACTGCCAAAGCGTCGAGCGCCTCCAGCAGGCCGGGGTAAGGCGCGCTGCCTTCGGAGATATTGTCCTGGTAGAAGCTCAGCAGCTGCGGATAAAGCTGCTTCATCTCTTCCGGGTCATAGCCGCCGGACGATTCCAGCCCCTTTTCCAGCATGCGCTTGGCGCCCCCGCCGATCATCGGCCGCACTTCGTCGATGTGGAGCGGCGGCCGGCCGGCCTGGGCGAGAGTGAAGTTCACCGCCCGCGTCAGGCTCGCGCTCGTGTCGAGCAGGGTGCCGTCCAGGTCGAAGCCGACAATGTCGAATGCGCGTGCCATGCTCCGCCCCTTGCCCCGGCCATGGCGAGCGTGGCAAGCGCGCCGCGTGACGATCCCCCGCCCTCTCGCCGCCATTGTCCTTGCCGCCGGCAAGGGCACGCGCATGAAATCCGATCTGCATAAGGTGCTGCACCCGATCGCCGGCCGCCCGATGCTGATGCACCTGCTCGCGAGCCTCGACGCGCTGGCCCCCGCGCGGACGGTCGTGGTGGTCGGCAGCGGCCGTGAGCAGCTGGAGAAGGCTCTCGCCGGCCGTAGTGCGGAGCTGGTGGTGCAGGAACCCCAGCTCGGCACCGGCCATGCGGTTCAGCAGGCCGAAGCAGCGCTCACCGGCTTCGAGGGTGACGTGCTGATCCTTTATGGCGACGTGCCCTTCGTGTCCGGCGAGACGATGCGGCGGCTGATCGAGCGGCTGCACGGCCCTGACCGGCCGGCCGCCGCTAGTCTCGGATTCAGGCCTGCTGATCCGGGGGCTTATGGGCGCATTCTCGCCGATGCGGATGGGCAGATCGCCAAGATGGTCGAGTATAAGGACGCGTCGGCCGAAGAGCGCGCCGTCGACCTGTGCAACTCCGGCCTGTTGGCGGTGCGCTCAGAGGATCTGTTTCCGCTGCTCCGCCGTGTTACCAACGACAATGCGGCGGGCGAATATTATCTGCCCGACATAGTCATGCTGGCGGCGCAGGACGGCCGCACCTCGGCGGTGATCGAGACCAGCGCGGAGGAAGTCGCGGGCATCAACAGCCGTGGCGAACTGGCCGAGCAGGAGCTTGCCTGGCAGCAGCGCCGCCGCGCCCGGGCAATGGCGGACGGGGCGACGTTGGTCGCACCCGAGACCGTCTGGTTCTCGCACGACACGATGCTCGGCCGGGATGTAACCATCGAACCGAATGTGTGGTTCGGACCCGGCGTGACGGTGGAGGACGGGGTGGTGATCCACGGTTTCAGCCACCTGGAAGGCGCCTATGTCGCCTCAGGTGCAGAAGTTGGGCCTTATGCCCGACTCCGCCCGGGCGCCGAACTCGGCCGCAAGTCGAAGGTAGGGAATTTCGTCGAGGTGAAGAAGGCACGGCTGGGCGAGGGCGCCAAGGCCAATCACCTGACCTATCTCGGCGACGCGGAGATCGGCGCGGGCGCGAACATCGGCGCCGGCACCATCACCTGCAACTATGACGGCTTTTTCAAATACAAGACCGAGATCGGGGCAGGCGCCTTCATCGGCTCGAACTCCGCTCTAGTCGCGCCGGTGAAGATCGGAGATGGCGCGATCGTTGGCGCCGGGTCAGTCATCACGCGCGATGTTGGAGCAGACGATCTGGCGCTTGCTCGGGGAACGCAGAGTGCCCGTACTGGTTGGGCGGCAAAATTCCGCTCCACGATGCAGGCTCAAAAGAAATCGGGTTGATTTGATATCACGATATGATATCAAGATATCATGCGTATCCTGACCGACATCCCGGACGAGGATATTCGGAAGCTTGATGCTCTTGCAGCTCAGCTGAAGAAGTCGCGTGCGGCTACGATCCGCGATGCGGTGGCGCTTTACCTTGTCCAGAATGACACCGGTAACGACTGGATTCAACGGTACGCTGGGCTCTGGAAGGATCGCACCGATATTCCCGATGGTGTCGATTATCAAAGGGCAATGCGCGAAGACCGCCGACCGTATGAAGACACTTGATCAGTGTCACTGCCATTTTTCGACACGAACATCGTTATCGACTGGCTGAAGCTGCGGCCCGAGGCAACAGCCGAGCTGTCGCGCTACAATGGGCATCGTATCAGTCGTGTCGTCTGGACTGAAGTGATGGCCGGAGAAGCGCTTGAGCGACGCGGGTCCGTTCGACAGGCCCTCTCGCATTTTGAAATGGTGGAGATTGACGAGCGGATCGCAACTGCGGCCGCCGATATTCGCTACCGCTCGCAGATGAAGCTTCTGGACGCCTACATCTTGGCCACGGCTCAGGTGAATGGCTCAATCCTGATTACGCGCAATACGAAAGACTTTCCGGCGAACCTTCCCGGTATTCGCGTCCCCTACACGCTCTGAACGAAAGCAACTCACATGTGCGGCATTATCGGTATCCTGGGTGAAGGCGATGTCGCCGACCGGCTCGTCGAAGGGCTGCGGCGGCTCGAATATCGCGGCTATGACTCGGCTGGCGTGGCGACGGTTGCCGACGGGACTATCCAGCGGCGGCGGGCCGAGGGCAAGCTGAACAACCTCGCCCGCAAGCTGCTAGAAGAGCCGCTGCCAGGCGCCAGCGGCATCGCGCACACCCGCTGGGCGACCCACGGCGCGCCGACCGAAGACAATGCCCATCCGCACATCGTTGGAGACGTGGTGCTAGTCCACAATGGCATCATCGAGAACTTCAAGCCGCTCCGCGACGAGCTGATGGCCGAAGGACGGACCTTCAAGAGCCAGACGGACACCGAAGTGGTGGGGCACCTCGTCGCGCGAGAGGTGGAGCGGGGCGCCGGGCCCGAAGAGTCGGTCAAAGCGGTGCTGCCGCGCCTGCACGGCGCTTTTGCGCTCGCGATCATGTTCAAGTCGGAGCCGGACCTGATTATCGGCGCCCGGCTCGGCGCGCCCCTCGTGGTCGGCTATGGCGAGGGCGAAAACTACCTCGGCTCCGACGCACTCGCGCTGGCACCGCTGACCCAGCGCATTGCCTATCTGGACGAAGGCGACTGGGCGGTGGTGCGCCGTTCCGCCGTGCAGATCTTCGACAAGAACAACGAGCCCGTCGAGCGGCCGGTGACCATGTCGGGTCTGACTGGCGCGATGATCACCAAGGGCAATCACCGCCACTTCATGCAAAAGGAGATTTACGAGCAGCCGGTCGTGGTTGCTCAGACGCTCAATTCCTATCTGCGCTCGTTTGAGGGACGGGTGGCGCTGCCCGACATGGAGTTCGACCTGGGCTCGATCGAGCGGGTTGCGATCGTCGCCTGCGGCACTGCGTCTTATGTTGGAGCAATCGGCAAATATTGGCTCGAGCAGATGGCGCGCGTGCCCGTCGAGGTCGATGTCGCGTCCGAGTTCCGTTACCGGGAGCCGGTGCTGGGCAAGAACACGCTGGGCCTAGTGATCTCGCAGTCGGGCGAGACGGCCGATACGCTGGCTGCGCTCCGGCACATGAAGGCGGAAGGGGTGACCACCGCCGGCATCATTAACGTGCCGACCTCATCGATGGCGCGCGAAGTGGACCTGCTGCTACCCACCCATGCCGGGCCAGAGATCGGAGTGGCTTCGACCAAAGCCTTCACTTGCCAGCTGGCGGTAATGGCGGCGCTGGCCGCGAACATTGCCCGTGCCAAGGGCCGGCTGAGCGACGGCGAAGAGGCCGAGCTGGTCCGTCATCTGGCCGAAGTACCGGCCGCCATGAATGCGGCGCTGGCGCACGATGCCGAGATCGAGGCGATGGCGCACACCGTAGCCGTCGCGCGCGACGTGCTCTATCTCGGCCGCGGACCCGATTACCCGCTGGCGCTCGAAGGGGCGCTGAAGCTCAAGGAAATCAGCTATATTCACGCCGAAGGCTATGCCGCCGGCGAGATGAAGCATGGGCCGATCGCGCTCATTGACGAAAGCGTGCCGGTGATCGTGATCGCGCCGTCAGGACCACTTTTCGACAAGACCGTGTCGAACATGCAGGAGGTGCAGGCGCGTGGCGGCAAGGTCGTGCTGATCTCCGACGCGGAAGGGCTGGCCCAGGCAGGCGAGGGTGCACTCGCCACCATTGAGATGCCCAAGGTCCACCCGCTGATCGCGCCGCTCGTCTATGCCGTGCCCGTTCAGCTGCTCGCTTATCATGTGGCGGTGGTGAAAGGCACGGACGTGGACCAGCCGCGCAATCTCGCGAAGAGCGTTACGGTCGAGTGAAGGAGGCGGCTTGCGCCGCCCCCTTCCGTTCAGCGGATCCAGCCGCGCTTGGCCGAAGTCTCCGCCAGAAGCGCCAGCAACAGCGCGATCGTCAGCACCGTGATGCCGAGCGGCGTGATCCCAGCGCCGCTTACAAAGAACACCCAGCCGAAATCGACGATTAGCGCGGCGAACGAAATCCAGAGCAGCGGCCGCGCCCAGGCCTTGCGCATCAACAGCCCGATCACCCCCAGCACGCCGCCCCACACCCCAATCGCATAGCCGGCCATTGCCCAGGCGGGCATGTCGGCCGCCTCGGCGGGCGCGGCAAACGGCCCGCTCAGCACGCCGACACTGCCAAGGTAGAAGGCGACGCCAACCAAGTTCCAAAGCAGTCCCAACCCGGCGGCGAGCCAGTACCAGGCGGGTACGCGATCCGTGTATGTCGTTGCCATGTGAACCCCTCCTTTTTGTCCCCCAAGGGAGAGGATGCGCCGTTACGGCGCGCTTGGCAAATCAGGGCTCCAGCAGCCTCGCGCCGGGGCCAGGCCGGCAGACATGGATGAGCACGGGCTTGCCATTGGGCGGGTGATATTGGTCGCGCACCGCCTGCGTCACCGCCTCGACTCTATGCTGCGGCAGAAGCGCGATGACGCAGCCGCCAAAGCCGCCGCCGGTCATGCGCGCGCCGCCTTCGTCGCCGATCTCACGTTGCAGCAGTTCGACAAGCTGGTCGATCGGCGGCACGGTGATCTCGAAATCGTCGCGCATCGAGGCGTGCGAGCGAGCCATCAACTCGCGCAGTCGAGACATGTCAGCAGCCGCGAGCGCCTCGGCGGCCGCCAAGGTGCGCGCATTTTCGGTGACGACATGGCGGGCGCGCTTGCGGGCGAGTTCGTCGAGTTCTTCCGCATTGTGCAATTGCTCTTCGCCCGTGTCGCGGAGCGCGGGCACGCCGAAGTGCCGCGCCGCCGCCTCGCACTGCTGGCGGCGCTCGTTATAGGCGCTGTCGACGAGCCCCCGCTCGACGCCCGAATGGACGATCAGCACCGCGGCGTCGCCTGGCACCGGCACGGGGCGGCATTCAAGCGTCCGGCAGTCGATCAGCAGCGCCTGTTCCGCCTCCGCCCGCGCGGAGACGAGCTGGTCCATGATGCCGCAGGCGCAACCGGCAAACTCGTTTTCGGCGCGCTGCGCCAGCTGGGCGAGCCGCGTCATGTCGATCTCGGCACCGGCGAGCTTAGCCACGGCTAGACCGACGGCCACCTCCAGCGAGGCCGACGAGGAGAGGCCGGCGCCTTGCGGCACGTCGCCGGCGATTGCGAGCTCCATGCCTTGAGGGGCGATCTCTTCTTCCGCCAGCATCGCGATCATGCCGCGCACATAGTTGCGCCAGTCGCTTTCGCCCGCGATCGGCTCGGCGAAGGTAAAGCGATCTACCTCATCGAAGTCCGCGGCGTAGACGACAGTTTCCGACCCGCCGAGCCGCGCCGCCACGACGGTGCCGCGGTCGATCGCCAAGGGCAGCACGAAGCCATCATTATAGTCGGTGTGCTCGCCGATCAGGTTGACCCGGCCCGGCGCGGTCGCGATCAGCGTTGGTTCGCCGCCGAACCGCTCGGCGAAGACGCGCCGGACTCGATCGATCGTCGCCTGTTCAGCCATTCGTTTCTTCCAGATAGTGAGTGGCGCTCACTGCGCGCAGCTTCCCGGCGGCCTGTTCGGGAGTCAGGTCGCGTTGCGCCTCGGCAAGCATTTCAAAGCCGACCATGAACTTGCGCACGGTCGCGGAGCGCAGCAGCGGCGGGTAGAAATGCGCGTGCAGCTGCCAGCCGTCGGCCGGACGGCCGTCATAAGGAGCCCCGTGCCAGCCCATCGAATAAGGAAAGGAGCAGCGAAAAAGATTGTCGTAGCGCGTGGTCAGTTCCTTCAGCACGCGCGCCAGGTCGTCCCGATCCGCGGGGGCAAGCTCTTCCATGCGGGCGATTGGGAACTTGGGCATCAGCAAGGTCTCGAACGGCCAACTCGCCCAGTAGGGCACGACGGCGATCCATCGGTCGCTCTCCACGACCGTGCGCGCGCCATCGGCCGCTTCCCGCTCGGCCGCTTCGGCCAGGAGCGGCCGTCCCCGCTCGGCAAACCAGGCACGCTGCCGCGCGTCTTCGCGGGCCGGCTCGTCCGGCAGCCAGCTGGTCGCCCACACTTGGCCATGCGGATGGGGATTCGAACACCCCATCATCGCGCCTTTGTTCTCGAACAACTGGACCCAGGCATAGCGCCGTCCCAGCTCGGCAGCTTGCTCCGCCCATTGATCGACGACTGCCCTGATCTGCGCAGCCGAGAGAAGGGGCAGGCTGGCGCCATGATCGGGCGAGAAGCAGATGACGCGTGCTTCACCGCGCGCAGCCTGAACAGCGAACAGCACATCCTGATCATCCGGCGTGGGCGTGTTCGGCAGCAGCGCGGCGAAGTCGTTGGGGAAGATATGCACCCCGTCATAGTCCGGATTGCGCTCGCCGGTGACCCGCGCGTTGCCCGGGCAGAGGTAACAGCCCGGATCATGCGCTGGCCCGCGCGCCTCGCAGGCTTCGTCCGTCTGACCCTGCCATGGCCGCTTCATCCGGTGCGGCGAGACCAGCACCGCGCTGCCGTTCAGCGGGTTCAGCCGTCGGTGCGGGTGATCCGTTGGGTTGAAAAGGCCAAGCGACTCGGGCGCACTCATGGCTGATGCGCCTAGCGGCAGCCGCGCAACGTCGCCAGCCGAAGGTCCTAGCATGGTGCAACTCCGGCAAAGCTTTCCAATTGTGGGGCGCGCCGGAAAAGAGTAAACAGGCTGGTCACCAGAAGACTCTGCTTCGCGTTGGGAACCGAGCAGGCTTTGGGTCGCGGCTTGCTCCCGTTGTGAAACACAGGGGAGTGAAAGGGATGAGATACACGCTGGTATCGGCTTTGGCCGCGGTGATCGCCGTGCCTGCTTCTGCTGCAGTCACGGTTCATCAGGGCAATCTAGCGGCCTTCAACGCCGCTGCCGGAAGTCCGTCCATTGCCATCGATTTCGAGTCGCTGAGCGGGAACATCGCCGGACAGACGATTTCCGGCGTCACCTTCTCCAACCCGGACGGCAACACGCTCGACGTCGTCAATGCCGCGGACACTTTCTCCACGCCGGGCTTTGGCGGGCCGACGAACAAGCTGCCCGCTACCTCCGGCGCCAAGGTGCTCTCGCCGGGCGGTGCCGAGCTGGTGGCGGGACCGGATCCGCGGCAACGCGACAGCCTCGTCCTGACCTTCGCCGCTCCGGTCAGCGCCTTTGGTCTCGACATATTGTTCCAGTCGCTCGACTGCTGCTCCTTTACCAACTTCCAGGTCTTCAACGGCAGTAATGGGCTGATCGCGAGCGGGGGCGTGAATGCGAATGGGGGAGGAGACGGCGGCTCCTTCTTCCTCGGCTTCACATCCGACAGCGCCGATATCGCGCGTGTCGTGATCAGCGAGTTTGACGACAACGCCGCCTTCCCGGACTCCAACATCGGCTATGACAGCTTCCGCTTCGCCGCGGCCAATCCCGTGCCGGAACCGGCGAGCTGGGCAATGATGATCGCAGGCTTCGCACTCGCCGGTGCTTCGCTGCGGAGGCGGACCAGGGTGAGCTTCGCCTGACGTCTTTCTGTCGCTTCTGTCCAAGCCCCATGCCGCGCCACCGCGTAGGATGGGGCCAAGTGCTCCATCAGAGGGCGCGAACTTCCGGCTGAACGCAAAGGGGTTGAGTTATGCGTCGACTCGTTATTGCACCGCTTATTGCCTTGCTGGCCGCCGCTCCGGCCGGCGCCGTGATCCTTAGCCCGACGCCTTATTTGTCTGCCGCGGACAGCCCGTTCGCGGGCCTGGGGCTGTCGAACTTCGCGCTCGAGGATTTCGAGGACATTGCGCTCAACACGCCCGGCCTGTCCGCCGCGGGACCCGGTCTCTGCGTCAGCGGTGCCGGGGGCCAGTGTTTCCAGACAGGGCCAATCGATTCGGTCGGCAATGGCGGCGATCCGGCGCTCGGCCATTCGCTGTTCGCCAACGGTTCGATCACTTTGACCTTCGACGCAGCCGCGTTCGGAGGCCGCCTGCCAACCCATGCCGGCCTCGTCTGGACGGACGGCAACAATCCGATCACCTTTACCGCCTTCGACCAGAACGGCGTATCGCTGGGCACGATTGTCGGCAATCACGCGACTGGCGGGTTCACCGGGCAGACGGATGAAGACCGCTTCTACGGCGCGATCCATGCCGGCGGCATTTCGCGGCTGGTGATCTCCAATCCGCCCGGCATCGAGATCGACCACATTCAGTTCGGCTTCGCCAACGCCGTTCCCGAACCGGCCAGCTGGGCGATGATGATTGCGGGCTTCGGTCTGGCAGGTGCCGCGACGCGTCGCCGGCGCCGGATGGTTCCCGCGATCGCCTGATCCGAGTTCAACAGGGGAAAAGCGCCGCCGGGTGACTGGCGGCGCTTTTTTGTCAGTCCAGATTGGGGCGCAGCCAGCGTTCGGCCTGAGCCAGCTCGACGCCGCGGCGTGCGGCATAGTTTTCCAGCTGGTCGCGACCGATGCGGGCGACGCCGAAGTAACTGGCATCAGGGTGACCGAAGTAAAAGCCGGACACTGCCGAGGTCGGCAGCATCGCGAAGCTCTCGGTCAGCGTCGCGCCGGAAGGATTGCCGCCGAGCAGGTCGAACAGGATCGGCTTCAGACTATGGTCCGGACAGGCGGGATAGCCAGGCGCCGGACGGATGCCGCGATAGTGTTCCTTGATCAGCGCTTCGTTGGTCAGCTGCTCGCCCGCCGCATAGCCCCAAAGCGTGGTGCGGACATGCTGGTGCAGTGCCTCCGCGAAGGCTTCCGCCAGGCGATCGGCGAGCGCCTTCAGCAGGATGTCGGAATAATCGTCATGGGCTTCCTTGAAGCGCGCCAGGTGCGGCTCGGCGCCGTGGATCGCGACGGTGAAGCCGCCGATCCAGTCGCCCTCAGGATCGATGAAATCGGCCAGGCACATATTCGCCTTGGCCGTGCTCTTCGCCATTTGCTGGCGGAGCATGGGCAATCTTATGTTCCCCGGCGCAGGCCGGGGTCCATTGGTGCCGTCCTCTGGGCCCCGGCCTGCGCCGGGGAACAGGATAATATCATCCCCATCGCGCCGGCACGGCCATAGCCCGACCATGCCGCGGGGCTGCAGCCAGTCCTCGGCGATGATCTTGTCCAGCATCGCGTTCGCATCGGCGAACAGGCTTGTGGCGCTGTCGCCGACCACGTCGTCTTCGAGGATCGCCGGGTAGTTGCCCGCCAGCTCCCAGGCGCGGAAGAAGGGCGTCCAATCGATATAGTCGCGAAGCCGCTCGACGGTGAAGTCGGTGATCTCGTGCAGCCCGGGCCGGAGTGGGCGCGGGGGCTTGAGTGAGAAATCCGGCTTGAACGCCCGCGCCCGCGCCTCCGCAATCGGAAGCAGTTCGTTCTGGCCCTTGCCCTCGCGCGCGGTGCGAACTGCCTCGTATTCCGAGGCCGTCTTGGTGACGAACTCGTCCGTTAGCGTGTCGCTGACGAGGGTCGACGCGACGCCGACGGCGCGGCTGGCGTCGAGCACATGGATGACGGGCCCTTTATAGGCCGGGTCGATGCGCAGCGCCGTGTGCACCTTCGACGTGGTCGCGCCACCGATCAGCAGCGGCATGGTCATGCCGGCGCGCTGCATTTCCTCGGCGACCGTAACCATCTCGTCGAGCGAGGGCGTAATCAGGCCGCTGAGGCCGATCATGTCGGCCTGGTTCTCGTTGGCGGCATCGAGGATCTTGTTCCACGGCACCATGACGCCGAGATCGATCACTTCGAAGCCGTTGCACTGGAGCACGACGCCGACGATGTTCTTGCCGATATCGTGCACGTCGCCCTTGACCGTCGCCATCACGATCCGGCCCTTGCCCTTCGACTCCGCGGTCTTCTCCGCCTCGATATAGGGGAGGAGGTGAGCGACCGCCTTCTTCATCACGCGGGCCGATTTGACGACCTGGGGCAGGAACATCTTGCCCGACCCGAACAGGTCGCCGACCACGTTCATGCCGTCCATCAGCGGGCCTTCGATGACCTGGATCGGCCGTGCAAACTGCAGCCGCGCCTCTTCGGTATCGTCCACCACGAAGGCGTCGATACCCTTGACCAGCGCATGTTCCAGCCGCTTGGCGACGGGCCAGCCGCGCCATTCCTCCGCCTGTTTGTCGGCAACGGCATCGGTGCCGCGATAGCGTTCGGCAAGCGCGATCAGCCTTTCCGTAGCGTCCGGGCGCCGATCGAAGATCACGTCCTCGCAGGCGTCGCGCAGTTCCGGGTCAATCGCATCGTAAATGTCGAGCTGGCCGGCATTGACGATGCCCATGTCCATGCCGGCCGGGATCGCGTGGTAGAGGAACACGCTGTGCATCGCCCGGCGCACCGGCTCATTGCCGCGGAAGCTGAAGCTGAGGTTCGATAGGCCGCCGGAGATATGGACATGCGGGCAGCGCGCCTTGATCTCGCGGCAGGCTTCGATGAAGTCGATGGCGTAGCGGTTATGCTCCTCGATCCCGGTCGCGACAGCGAAAATGTTCGGATCGAAGATGATGTCCTCAGGCGGAAAGCCGATGCCGGTCAGCAGCCGATAGGCGCGTTCGCAGATTTCGACCTTGCGCTCCTTGGTGTCGGCTTGGCCGACCTCGTCGAAGGCCATGACGACCACGGCCGCGCCATAGGCCATGACCTTGCGCGCCTGATCCAGGAACGCGTCCTCGCCTTCCTTCATGCTGATCGAGTTGACGATCGGCTTGCCGGACACGCACTTCAGGCCCGCTTCGATCACCGACCATTTGGACGAATCGATCATCACGGGCACGCGGGCGATGTCGGGCTCGGCGGCGATCAACTTCAGGAAGGTAGTCATCGCCTGCTCGGCGTCGAGCAGGCCTTCGTCCATGTTGACGTCGATGATCTGCGCGCCGTTCTCGACCTGCTGACGCGCGACTTCGACTGCCTTGGCATAGTCGCCGGCCATGATCAGCTTTTTAAAAGCGGCCGATCCGGTGACGTTGGTGCGTTCGCCGATGTTGACGAACACGGCCGATTGCGGAGCCGCGGCGGGCTCTTGGTAAGCAGGGGTCATGATTGCTTTCAGGCAGCGATGCGCATCGGGTCGAGGCCGGCCAGGAAGGTCTGGCGCGCGGCCGCCGGAATCGTTCGCGGGACCTTGCCGGCAACGGCCTGCGCCATCGCCTTGATGTGCGCCGGCGTGGTGCCGCAGCAGCCGCCAACAATGTTGATCAGCCCCTCGCGCGCCCAGTCTCCCATGAAACCGCCGGTGGTCTCCGGCGCCTCGTCATATTGGCCGAGATCGTTGGGCAGGCCCGCATTCGGATAGACCATCAGCAAGGTGTCGGCGATCGGCGACAGCGCGGCGACGCTCGGCCGCAGCTGCGGGGCGCCGAAGGAGCAGTTCAGCCCGATCGTCAGCGGCTTGGCATGCCGCACCGAAGCCCAGAAACTCTCGATCGAATGGCCGGACAGGTTCCGACCAGACATGTCGGTGACCGTGAAGCTGATCATCAGCGGGATCTCACGGCCGCGTGCGATGCCCGCTTCGAGCGTGGCCATGATGCCAGCCTTGGCATTCAACGTGTCGAATATCGTCTCGATCAGGATGAAGTCGACGCCGCCATCGACAAGTGCGTCCACCTGCTCGCGATACACATCCTTCAGTTCGTCGAAGCCGATGGCGCGAAAGCCGGGATCGTTGACGTCCGGCGATAGCGACAGCGTCTTGTTGGTTGGGCCGAGCGCGCCCGCCACGAAGCGTGGCCGTCCGTCCACCGCTACTGCCGCGCGCGCGGCGTTGCGGGCGATCTGGGCCGAAGCGACGTTGATGTCGCGGACCAGATGCTCGGCGCCATAGTCCGCCTGGCTGATCGCATTGGCGTTGAAGGTGTTGGTCGAGACGATGTCGGAGCCGGCCTCGAGATAGGCTTCCGTGATCTCGGCGACGACGTGCGGCTGAGTGATCGCCAGCAGGTCGTTATTGCCCTTCTGGTCGTGGCCGAGATCGAGGCTGCCGCGATAGCCGGCTTCGGTCAGGCGATAGGCCTGGATCATTGTGCCGAACGCCCCGTCGGTCAGCAGGATACGCTTGGCGGCCTCGGCGCGAAGACGCGCCGCTGCTTCGGACTGGATCATGCGGCTTGCTCCCGGACGGACGCGACTGGCCGCAGCCCCAGCAAGTGGCAGATGGCATAGGCCAGTTCGGCGCGGTTCAGCGTGTAGAAGTGGAAGTTGCGGACGCCGCCTGCATAGAGCTTGCGGCACATCTCGGCAGCGAGCGTCGCCGCGACCAGCTGGCGCGCCGCGGGATGATCGTCGAGCCCTTCGAACAGCCGGTCCATCCAGCCCGGGATCTCGGCGCCGCACAGCCCTGCGAATTTGCGCGTCTGTGCCACGTTCGAGACCGGCAAGATGCCCGGCACGATTTCGGCGCCAATCCCGGCCGCGGCGGCGGCGTCACGGAAGCGGAAAAAGCAATCCGGCGTGAAGAAGAACTGGGTGATGGCACGGCTGGCGCCGGCATCCAGCTTGCGCTTCAGATTGTCGAGATCGGCCGCCTGCGTACCGGAGTCCGGGTGCATCTCCGGATAGGCTGCGACCGAGATTTCAAAGGGGTGGAGACGCTTCAAACCGGCGACCAGATCGGCGGCATTGGCGTAGCCCTGCGGATGCGCCGCGAACTTTTCTCCCATCACCGGCGGATCGCCGCGCAGCGCGACGATGTGGCGCACGCCCGCAGCCCAATATTCCTCCGCCACCGTATCGATCTCGTCTCTGCTTGCTTCGACGCAGGTCAGGTGAGCCGCGGCGGAAAGAGGTGTTTCGCGCTGGATGCGCGCGAC
Organism: Sphingomonas sp.; assembly: GCF_035944535.1. Lineage (GTDB taxonomy): Bacteria > Pseudomonadota > Alphaproteobacteria > Sphingomonadales > Sphingomonadaceae > Sphingomonas_B. The sequence goes on along the minus strand of NZ_DASZBC010000010.1, from coordinate 98,295 downwards.
GGTCGAATGGGTCCGCTCGCGGGTCGAGCCGCCCGCGCCATACGTGACGGAGACGAAGCGCGGACCGAGCGGCGCGAGCGTCTGAATCGCGTCCCAAAGCTGCGCGTCCATCTTCTCCGTCTTCGGCGGAAAGAATTCGAACGATACACCGACGTCGCCGGATAGATCGGCGAACAGCGGGGCGTCGAGCGCGCGGCGCGCTTCCTCCATCTGTGCGAGGGAGAGGGTCATGCTGCTTCCTTTCGCCGGAGGCTCGGCCGTTCCGCGAGCCAAAGCTTCACCGTGAGCTCGCCCCCTTCGAGCTCCTTAACCTGAACCAGATCGAGCCCGCCGCCTTGCAGCCAGCCGGCAATCTGCTGGTCCGAAAAGCCGAGCCGCTGATGCGCATCGCGCGTGCGCAGTTCTTCCTTTTCGTGTGGCGCGAAGTCGACGATCAGCATCCGGCCGCCATCGGCGACCAGGCGCGCCGCTTCGGCCAGCGCGGCACCAGGCTGCGTCACGAAATGCAGCACCTGGTGCAGGATCACCGTGTCGGCAATCGCGTCGCTTAGGGGAAGCGCGGTCAAGTCGCCCTGACGCAGTTCGGCAGAGGGCACGGCATCCGACAGCTTGGCGCGGGCGAGACGCAGCATTTCGGGGCTGCGGTCCACGCCAAGCGCGCGCGTAGCGCCGACGCCGAACACTTCGAGCATCCGGCCGGTGCCGGTGCCCAGATCGACCAGCCGCCCCACCGGTGCGCTGCATAGCATCTCGGTCATCGCCGACTCGACCTGCTGTTCGGGCACGTACAGCGAACGGATCGCGTCCCATTCTTCTGCGCGCGCCTCGAAATAGCGGGCGGCGGCCTCGGCCCGTTCAGCGCGGACCTGCGCCAGCCGTGCCGCATCCTCTTCGGCCCAGTCGCCCGACACCTGCTCGATCGCCGCCAGCAGCGGCTCGTTGCGCGGGTCTTCGGCAAGGGCGAGGAACACCCAGCTGCCTTCGCGCCGCCTGGTCGTCAGCCCGGCGTCGGCGAGGATGCGAACATGGCGCGACACGCGCGGCTGGCTCTGCCCCAGCACCTGGGCGAGTTCGCCGACCGACAGCTCCATCCGCCGCAGCAGCGCGAAGATGCGCAGCCGCGTCGGGTCGCCAAGCGCACGGAAAATGTCGAGCAGCCGATCCACAGATCAGGACATAAAGATATCTTTATATCTGCGCAAGGCGGATGCGGTTAGTCGCTGCTGAGCTTCCAGTCCCAGCCGAGGGGATCGCCGTCCATCACCTCGACGCCCGCTACTGCAAGCTCGTCGCGGATGCGATCGGAGGCGGCAAAGTCCTTGGCCGCCCGCGCTTTCCCGCGCGCGGCCATGCTCGCTTCGATCTCGTCAGGGGTGATCGAAGCACCGGCCGGCGCGATGCGCAGGTCTGTCCGCGCGATGTCGAGGACCCGCAGGCCGAGAACTCTGTCCATCGCTGTCAGGGCACCGCGCCGCCGACCTGGGTCCAAGCCCTTTATCGAGAGGACGGCCTCGAAATGGGTCAGCGCTTTTGCCGTATTGAGGTCGTCCGAGACCGCCTCTTCGAACGCCTTGAGTTCGGCCGCGATGCGCTTGTCCGCGACCTCGGCCACATCGGCAGGCGGAATGCGCTCGGCCGCCATCAGCATACGCTTCAGACGCGTAAAGGCGGCGGCGAGATTGTCCCAACTGAACTCCAACTCGCTTCGGTAGTGCGCCTGTAGGCACATGAGTCGGTAGGCGAGCGGATGAAAGCCGCGGTCGACCAGTGCCTGCAGCGTAAGGAACTCGCCGGCTGACTTGGACATCTTGCCGCCGCGGTCGATCAGGAAGTTGTTGTGCATCCAGATGCGCGCGCCGCTGTCGGGCGTGCCGCACCGCGCCTGGTTTTGCGCGATCTCGTTCGGGTGATGGATCTCCCGGTGATCGATACCGCCGGTGTGGATGTCGAACGGGAAGCCGAGCAGCGCCTCGGACATGACCGAGCATTCGAGATGCCAGCCCGGCGCGCCGCGGCCCCAAGGCGAGTCCCACTCCATCTGCCGCGTCTCGCCAGGCGGCGTGGTGCGCCAGATCGCAAAGTCGGTCGGGTGGCGCTTGCCTTCGACTGCCTCGATACGGCTCTCGCCGGCATCGGTCGCGGCGCGGGCGAGCCGGCCATAGTCGGGCACCGTGGAGGTATCGAAGTAGAGGCCGCTTTCCAGTCGATAACAGTGGGTGTCCGCGATCGACTTGGCGAATTCGATCATCGCGGGCACATAGTCGGTCGCGATCGACCATTTCATCGGCTGGCGAATGTTCAGCCGCTCGATGTCCCGCCAGTAAGCGTCGGTGTAGAACTTCGCGATATCCCAGGCGGATTTGCCGCTGGTCGCCGCCGCCTTCTCCATCTTGTCAGCGCCTTCATCGGCGTCGGAGGTCAGGTGGCCGACATCGGTGATGTTGATGACGTGGCTGAGCTTATATCCTTTGAAGCTCAGCACGCGGCCGAGCGTATCGGCGAACACATAGGCGCGCATGTTGCCGATATGCTGGTAGTTATAGACGGTCGGCCCGCAGGTGTAGACGCGTGCCTCACCTTCATGGACCGGCACGAAGCGCTCGATCTGACGCGTCAGGCTGTTGAACAGGCGCAAGCTCATGGCCGCCGCCTTGGAGGCAAGGGCGGGGGAGCGTCAACCGCTCCCCGACCTCATGGCGTTGGACCGGTCGGCTCCCACAAATCTTCGTTGCCGGCGCCGGTGACCGGCTCGTCGATCAGCGGATCGAAGCGGGAGGTGGGCGCGGGCGCCATTTGGATCACGGGATCGGGCCGGGTCTGCGCTGCTTGCAGCGCCTCCTCCTTTTCGTCCTCCTCCTCTTCATCCTGAATTTGGTCGCGGGAGGAGGCGAGGACGATTTGCGCGGGTGTGCCGAGGTCAGGACCCGGATCGACGATCACGGGTATGCAGGCAGAACCGCTCACGCAGCCGTTGAACCCCGACTGGGGGTCAATAGAATTAGGCAGGGCGATGCTGGACCTGAACGCTTCGCCGGTCGCACTCCCTTCCTTGCCGTTGATGACCAGCTGCAAGGGCGGGCCCTCGCCGGCATTGATGATCAGCTCATTGGCGGTGATGCCGCGCTTCAGGTCCGGATCATTGCCATTCGCGCCGCTATTCTGGATGAAGGCGAGGCGGCCGATGTTGACGATGATCCGGTTCGCCTGAAAATAGCCGCCGTCATTTTCCAGCTGATCATTGGTGCCCAGCCGCTGCCGCACCTCGTTCAGCTGTAGCCCGGCAATCTCCGCCCGCGCCTTGGTCGACATGGCGTGAACCTGCTGCGCCCTCAGTTCCAACGTCCCGGCCAGGCCGCCGGAGGCGTTCTTGATCGTGACGAGGCCCGTCTCGGCGGCAAGGGAAATGTCCGTTCCGGCCTTGTAGAGCACATATTGGTCATTGTTGAAGTTCTTGAACTGAACATTGCCGGTGACGCCGATCGACCTTTGCGTGTCGAACGTCAGCTGGCCGCTGCTGCCCAACTGAGCGCCGTCGAACGTGAAGCTGCCCATCACGATGTTCGTACCGGCTGGATCGAGCAGTTCGAAATTGGCACTGCTGATACCACTGGGATTGGACCGCAGCGTGATATCCTCGGCCGACACGATGCGCGCCATTTCTGCATTGTCGATGCGATATCCGGCGCCGGTCGCGTCACCCAGGAAGACGCGGTCCGCCGTGCTGATCAGGGTCAGGTCCTTGGTCTGCGTCTTGCTGCCGATCTGCCCCGAACTGCCAATCGCAAGATCCTTGGACGTGAAGGCGATCGTCGAACCGGTGGCGGCACCGGATACATTCAAGGTGCCGTTCTGCGCAGATGCGCTCAGAGTTCCGGCGGCGCTCGCCTGGCCAAGGCTGATGTCTCCCTGCGCGCTGCTCAGCGTCAGGTCGCCGGAAGTTGCGTTGCCCTTGGTCAGCACAAGGCTGCCGGTTGACGCAAGCGAGACAGAACCGCCGGAGACCGCGAAGCTGGCGGCACTCGCGTCGCTGACGGCGACCGTCCCGGGTCCGCCGGCGAGAGTGGCCGTGCCCACAGCCTTGAGGCTGGCAACGGCGATCCCGTTCGCAGCCAGGTCGATGCCGCCGCTGCTAGCGGTTAACGCATCGGCGCTGAACCCGCTGCCGGCGACACCCGAGACGGAGCTGCCCGCAACCGAACCGCCCTTGATCGAACCCGCCGAAGCGAGACTGACCGCCTGCTGAGCAGTCAGGCTCGCAAATGTCAGATCGCCGCCGCTGTCCAGCGACATGGCTCCAGCTGCGGTGGAGATGCCCGCTGCAAGATCGCCTGCGAGCGTCTTCAGCACCAGGTCGCCGGCGGTGGCGTCGGCCTGGAGAATGTTCAGGCTGTTCTTCGCCGTAAGGCTGATCGACGGCGCTGAGAGGATCAGGCCCGTCCCGGCCACGATATCGGACGTTACGACAAGCGCACCCGCAGCCGTCTTCAGGCTGGCCGTGTTCGCGCTGCTAACAGAGCCGAGTGTCACGCCCGTGCCTGCCTGCATGGACAGGTCGCCGGACGATGCGATCAGGTCCGTAACCTTGACCGACCCCGGCGATGTGATCGCGACACTTGCACCCTTCGCCGTTCCGCCGGTTACGTCACCCTGGCCTGCAATCGTGAGAGCCGCCGCTGCGTCAAGACTGGAGAAGGAGACTTTGCTGGCGCTTGTGAGATCGATGATGCTGCCGGAGGTTGCCGTTCCAATCGCGAGATCGCCGGCGGTCGTCGCCAGCTCGATCGGCCCCGATGCGACCGCGCTTTGGACCAGCAGCCCGTTGCTGCCGGTCAGGCTGATCGCCGTTCCTTCGGCGGTGACGCCGGCAGGCGCGACAAGGTCGGCAACCGTGATCGCGCCCGCACTTGCGGTCAGGGTTACCGCCTCTGCAATGACGCTTCCTAAAGAGATCGGGCCGGATTGGGTGGAGAGATCGAGCCCGTTCGTGCCGAGACTGGCGGTGCCGATCGAGATGCCGGTGCCGGCCTTCACGCGGATGTCGTTGTTCGAAGTGAGCAGGTCGATGTCGACCGCGCCGGCAAGCTGGAGCGGTGCGCTGAAATCGACACCGCGCAAGCTCGCCGCCTGCAAGGTGCCGAGCGACAGGTTCCGGCCCACGCCGAGAACGACCTCGCCAGAGCCGACTACGCGTCCGCCGCTCCCCGCGAGATCGCGGGCGGCGAGGATGGTGAGGCTTCCGCCACTGGCTTCCACCCTCGCGCCGGCGCCGATCACGACGTCGCCCGAAAGCGACCGAAGCTCGACTGCCTCGCCGCCGAGTCCAGCCGCCAAGGTGAGCGTGTCCTGGCTTCGGATCAGCACATCGTTCGCACCGCCCGCGCCGGAGATCAGCACGCGATTGGCAATAAAGTTCTCTTCGCCGATGCGCAGTTGTTCGGCAACGGTGAGCCCGCCAAGGCAGATGTTGCCTTGTACGCAGTCGGCGGAGAGCGCGCCGCCGTCGTCGAGCGGGGCCGCGCCGAGCGGCGGCGCCGCGCTGATCCGCACGAACAGGTTGGTCGCGACGATGCTGCTGTTCGGCGCAGCCTGGATCGCCTCGCCCGTCAGCACCACCGTGCGGCCGGTCAGCGTGGCGCCATTCCCGATCACGATCGCATGGACATTGTCCGATCCGACCGGCTCGGCAGCCAGCACGTTGATCGCGCCCGCTTCGACGCGGAGCAGACCCGGCTGGAACAATGGCGGCGCCGAGCTGGCAGGCGCATCGCGGCCGGCGAGCAGGGTAGCGCCAGCTCCGATCCGCACATCGTCCCCGGCGCGAAGAGTGATATTCTCGTCGGCCAGCAGCTGCGCGCCCGCTTCGAGATCCATGTCCCCCAAAGCGTAGATGTCGATGGCACCGCCGTCGCCATATCCGGTCTCCGGCGCGACCGCGTCGAGAGTGCCCGCAAGCTTGATATCGCCATCGGAATAAAGGTTGACGAACGCGCTGCGCGCATTGCCGCCCGACAACAGCTGACCCGCGCTCAAACCGACGGAGTTTTCCGCGGTCAGATCAGCGAAGGTCAGATTTCCTGCGGCATTGGCGAAGATGTTGCCGGCCTTGATCGTGCCAAGGGTGGCGTCGCCCAGCCGGGCTTCCACCTCGACGGTGCCGACGGCATCGACGGTGGCCGAAGCCGTGTCGCCGCTCACGAAGACCGAACCGGCAAAGCCCTTGCCCAGGCTAGCCGCGCCAGCGTCAGTGATCATTCTCAGCAGGGCGGCAGAGGACAGGTCCGCCTCGCCCACTGTCACGCCCGTGCCGGCGAGCAGGTCCAGGTTGTCCGCCGAGGTGACCTTGCCGATGTTGATTAGCCCCGCGACCTTGATGCCGGCCGGCTCGACAATGGTGCCGGTGAAATCGACAGTGCGGATGGCCGCCGCTTCGAGAGAGCCGAGTGTGATGTTGTTGGTCGCGAAAAGGTTGAGCGTGCCCGTCGCGCTGATCGACGCTTTGCTGCCATTGATGTTGAGCGCGCTCAGGATCTGTGTGTTTTCGACACCGCCCTGAACGGTAAGGGCTCCGTCCAGGAACAGGCTGGAGTTGAGCGATGCTATCGAGAGGCTTTGCGAGGCCTTGATGAAGTTGGCCTGATTTGCCTGGCCGAGCCGCACATTCCGGCCCAGCAGCGTCACCCGTTCCGCATCGACGCCGCCGTTCAGTCGTACGTTGATCGGCACGCCGAGAAACGCGTTGCCGATCTCGAGATTCCCGGTGACGCTGACATTGCCGAAGCAGACGTCGCCCTGCAGACAAGGCGGGGAGCGCAGCGGCCGCAGCTGGCCGAGATCGTCGAGCGGCGGCACTTCGCCGCCCTCGGGTATATCGCGCAGGTTCACGTAGAGATTGCCGGCGCTGAACTGCGTGTCCGTGCGCGCGACCACCGCGTCGGCCGAAACGATCACGGTGTGGCCGGGCGTTTCTACATCGCCTTCGAGAATGAAGGAGGAGATTTCGCCGACGGCCACTTCGCCCACGCGGTCGAGCAGGCCGGCTCGGATATCGAACTGCGGTCCGCCATAGCCGGCTTCCGGCGGTGTTCCGTTGGTGCCGCGCAGCAGCGCGCCCGAGCCGATGATGATGTCGTCGCCCGAACGCAGGTCGATGCCGGCGAGGACCGAGACATCGGCGCCGTTCGTGAACAGCAGGTCGCTGTTCGTCGATGCGGTGAGCGGCCCGCCGATGTCCAGCCGTCCGGCCAGGACGATATCGCCGACCGCATTCAGGTCGGCGGAGCTGTTGACTCGGGTCGTGCCGCTGCCAGCAAAGCGGATTCCGGTCGCCGTCCCGGCTCCTGGAAGCGCGCCGGTTGCGTCCACCGCCAAGGTGCTGAAGCGGATTGCGCCGGCGGCGTTCCCGCCCACGGCATTGACCACGATCTTGCCGGCAAGCCCGGCGCGGCTCTCGCGCAGCGAACTGCTGGCCGTGAGCAAGCCAGAGCCGAAATCCAGCTGCGCAGTCGAGCTGCCCTGATGCTGCGCGTCGATGGTGATCGCGCCGGCGATCGCCTGGCCGTCGACACCGCTTGCACCGCTGACCGCTCCCGCGCCGCCCGAACCGCCGGAACCCGCCATCGCATTGGCGCTGAACTCGGTCGAGAAAAAGTCCAGCGAGCCGTTGGTCGAGAGCACGGTCACCGTGCCGCCGGTCGCATCGCCGCCATTGCCGCCATTGCCGCCACCGCCTTCGTCGGCGGTTCCGCCGCTGCCAGCAGAGCCGCCAAGCCCGTTCGAGGAGATGATCGCCGTCGAACCGCCCTCGCCGCCGAACAGGGTGATAGACCCCTCAGTGAGGGTGAGCGCCGCATTGCCGCCCTTGCCGTCGCCGCCATGGCCGCCGTCAAAGCCGACCGCATCCCGCGAGCCGTCGCCGCCTCGGCCACCTTCGCCATCGGCGTAGAGCGTCAGCTCCTGCGTGAAGACGTTTGCGCCGCTGGCAATGGTGAGGGCAGCGTTCAGGCCTTGGCCTTTGCCGCCGGAGCCGCCCGCCCCGGTATTGCCGTCGGCGCCATTGCCGCCAAACCCGCTGCCCGAAACGTGGATCCGGTCGAACGTCGTTGTCCCGCCGGCGATCGTAACGGTGGCGCTGCCGCCCAGGCCGTCGCCCGCGTTGCCGCTATTGGGTCCGCGGCCGCCGTCCGCGCCGAACCCATTGGCCGCCGCGCTTACTTCTGGGGAGTTGGAGAGACCGGTGTTGATCAGGATGCTGGCGGTGCCGCCTGCACCCGCGCCGCCATTGCCGCCGCGGCCCGCTCCGGAAATGGGACCTTCGGCAAAATCTGCCACCAGCCCGGCGTCGCCGCCAAAGCCGTTCGCCCGCGCCGTGACTTCGTTGAAGGTCAGGCTGCCCGAGCCGTCGATCGTGATCGTTGCCAGGCCGCCGAGCGACGCGCCGCCTGAGCCTGCAAGACCATCGGACGAGCTGCTGTCGGACAGCCGAACCGAGCCGCCGGAGCCGCCGCGGAAGCTTTCCTCGCCGTCGGGATCGGCATTGGCATTGGCGCGCACGCGCAGCGAGCCGACCGAGAGCGATGCCGAGCCGCTGCTTGTGAAACTGGCAAGGCCGCCAGTGGCGGCGCCGCCGTTACCCGCGAGAGGCTCGGAGTTGAACTCGCGGCCGTCGCCACCGGAACCGCCCGAGCTGTCGCCGCTCACATCGATGCTGCCGGCGCTGAGCGAGCCGCCGGTGGCGGTCAGGATCGCGCCTGCCTCGCCCACGAACAGCGATGGACCGACGCCAGCCGAGCCGCCCGAGCCAGCCGCGATGCCATAGCCCGAGTCACCCTGCTCATTGCCGTCGCCGCCATAGGCTTCGGCGAGGAGGGAGACCGCGTCGACGTTCAATGTCCCGCCGCTGAGTGACAGCGCCGCTCGGCCCTGGAAGCCACTGCCGCCGACGCCGCCCGCCCGGCTGCCCGCGCCGCTGCCGGTGGCGGTCAGCTCGAGTTCGCCTCCTTGGACGGCTCCAGTGGATACGGCGAAGGTCACAGTGCCGCCGACGCCGGCGCCACCATGATTGGGCGGGGGCGATCCGTCGAAAAATTCCTCAAAGCGGCCATCGGCGCCGATCAGCAGCGTGCCAAAGGCAAACTGCGAACTGGCGCTGCCGACGCTGACATTGACCGTGCCGCCGCGCGCCGTGCTGGCCGCGCCGCCGCTGAAGTTGTTGCCGCCGATGCCATCGGCGAAGATGCGGGTGGTGCCGCCCGACACGTCGAGATTGCCGCCGGTCAGCTGGATGTTCACGGTGCCGCCGGTGCCGTTCCCGGCCTTGCTGGACGAGAAGCCGCGGCCACCATTGCCGTTCGCGCGGAACGTGCCCGCGCCTGTGATCTGGCCGCCGATGCCGCTGGTGAGGGTCACGGTACCGCCGGTTGCGGCGCCCGACGCGCCACTGCCGAAAGACTGGCCCCCGAAGCTGGAGGCATCGAGATTGAGGTTGCTGGAGAGGATGGACCCGCCGGTCGCGTTGACGACGATGGCACCGCCCTCCGCCTTGCCAGCAGAGGAGCCGTCGCCGCCGAAACCCTTGGCGAGCAGGTCGATGTCGGAGGCTTGGATAAGGCCGCCGCCGATTGCCGTCATGGTGACCGTGCCGCCGGTGCCGTCGCCCGCGCCATAGCCCGAGTCGCCGCCGCTGCCGCTCGCGCCGGCACTGATCGAAGCGGCCTGGATCTTGCCCGAAGCGCTTGCGGCTATGCTGATCTGGCCACCGGTAGCGGAGCCGCCGGAGCCGCCTTGGGCGTTGCTCTCCAGGATGATGTCGGCTGCCGTGATGATCCCGCCGGCCGCCTGGATCGAGACACTGCCGCCGGTGTCCGACAGCAAGGCGAGGTCGCCGGCGGCGGTCACGTTGGCCGAACTCGTGGTGAGGGCGATCTGATCGGCGACGACCTTCAAGTCGGAGCTGTAAGTGCCGCCTGTGATCTGCACGGTGCTGCCGACCGCAAGACCCGAAACCGTGTCGCTCGAAGAGATGCTATTTGCCGCCGCCAGGATGATCTGCCCATCGGCAAGCTGCACATTGGCGGCCGGCGTGTAGCCCACTTTGCCGCTGACCAGCATGGTGACCGCGTCGTTCTTCGGCAGCGCGATCATATAGATGCGCCGATTGTCGACCTGCGCCGTATCCTCAGGACCTGTGGTGGTGCCGCTATGAGTCAGGGTTGTCTCGCCGCCGGCGTCGACCTTCGAGCCTTGCACAATGCCTATGTCGAACAGACCGCCCGCCATGGGGATGGTGATGTCCGCGGACTCGGCTGCGACGTAGGCGATCGATCCGGCCGCTTCGACCAGACCGGCCTGAACGATGCGCGGGGCAACCAGCGCTACATAATTGTCGCGTGCCTTGAGGCTGGCGCCATTCTCGACCGTTACCACCGAGCGGCTGTCCGTGGCGCCGCGGAAGCGGAGCGTGCCCGATTGCGCGTCAACATCGGACCCGAACAGACCGCTATCTGGATCGTAGAGGATGTCGGCGGCGGAAAGCACCAGGCTGCCCACGTCGAACTGGCTGGTTGCGCCGGCGATAATGCCGCCGGGACTGTAGAAGAGGATGTTGCCGCCTGGCTGCGTTGCGCCATAGCCGAAATCGAGCTGGCTGCGGACGATACCGTCGATGCGAATAGCGGGTGTGCCCGAGGCGGTCGGCGTGATGCGGTTCAGGACCGTATAGTCGCCGACTGTGTTGCCATCGGCGGTAAACAGCAACTGGTTGTTGGTGTCGAGGACCTTGACCGAGCCGTCGAGGCTGGGCGCGCCGGTGGCCGACCAGTTGATCACCGCCTGCTTGCTGTTGACGGTGACTACGTCCGTCAGCCGCCCATTCACGGTTTGGCCGCGCGACACGTTGGCGCTGCCGAGCGGTACGCCAGTGACATCGGCCTGGAAGGCGTTCTGCGCCTGGGCCTGAACGCTCAGGCCAAGCGCGATGGCGCATCCGGCGAGAAGCCGGGCGCGGCGGCGGAGCGGAGTGGGGTAAGCAGACATACTCAACGTCTCCAAGGCAGGAGTCGCGTGGACAATGTGACGAGCAGGCGCAGGTCGCGATCGGGCTGCACGGCCGTTCGGTTGAGGGGGGCGGCCAGTGTCACGTCAAGACGTGCGCGCTGGCCCCAGGCGGCGCGCACGCCGCCGCCGACGGACCAGAGCCGTTCGGGGCTGCCTTGGCCCAGCGCCGGGAAGTCATTCCAGACCACACCCAGATCGGCAAAGCCGAAAGGCTGAAAGGCGAAGCCGTCGATCGTCCGCGGCAGCAGCGACCCGAACCGTACTTCGCTCTGGAAGCCTAGGCCGCTGTCGCCCGACAGCGCGCCCGGATCATAGCCGCGACCGGTCGTGAAATTACCCACCGAGAATTGCTCGTAGGAGAGGACCGGATCGGGCGCATATTGCACACGCGGGGCGATGCTGAAGGTAAGGTCCCGCCGCGGCCGATACTCGACCAGCGCGGAGGCGCGCGCGACAAAAGCGGTCGGGTCCGCCTGCTGACGGCTAAGCCGGCAGTTCAGTGCGCCATTGCAGGCTTCGCTGGCGTTCAGGTCCACGCCCTGCCGCAGCTCGATGCCTGCGGCGGTCCGCCAGCGCGGTTCGGCAAGCGAAAACCCCGCGGTGCTCGCGACCGAGCGCGGATCGACCGCGTCATAGTCGAGGCGGGCGAACAGCACCCGCAGCCGATCGCGCTGGAAGGGCGTGAAGGACGCGCCAGAGCCCTGTTTGAAGTCCACTTCCTGGTTGACGACGTTGATGCCGAAGCTGCCAAGAAGGTTTGCTGATTGTGAGCGGACGAATGGGTAGCTGAGATCCGCAAAGGCTGAGAGGGTGCGCGCCTTCAGCTCGACACCGGGGCCGAGATTCACGTCCGGCCGGGTCCAGGCATAGCTGAAGTCACCGCTGAACGTCAGGCCCTCGCCGCCCAACTTGAAGCTGTGACCGGCCTGGATGACTTGCTGCTCTTCGAAGTCCGCGGTGCTGAAAAAGCTCAGGCTGGTGCGGTCGCCGAGGCCGGTCAGGCCATTGAGCTGCACGCGCGCCAGACCGCCCCAGCGGCCGGCCGAGCGCGAGCCCAGATTCTGGACGAAGGCATCCGCCTCGACCGGGACGCGCGTGACCGAAACCTCGCCGATCACGTCGCCACGGGCTCCGGCCGGGCGTAGAACCAGCCGCACATCGAGGCCGGGAATATCGCGGGCGAGCAGCAGATAGCGCTCGGCGTCGCGAATGTTGAACACCTCCTGCTGCTCGATCTTGCGCAAATAGGCGGCGATCAGCGGCTCGGACCGGCCCACCTGGCCGCGCACCTGTACACCCGCGAGCTTTGCGATCAGCGCGTCGAACCGGACGATGCCGTTCTCGATTCGCTGCGGCGGCACCTGGACGGCGGCGAGATAGCCTTCGCGGCGCAGGATTGTGGCGGCGCGGTCGCGGATCTCGCAAATGCCGGCGACCGAGACCGCCTTGCCGACCAGATCGGCAAAGGCCGGGCGCAGCAAATCGGGCGAGATGCCGCGCAGCCCGTCAAACTGCACTTCGCGCAGCTCGAACGTTACCGACTGATATTTAGGATCGGCGAGCGGGCAGGGCGCGCGCTCGAAATCTTCATCGACGGTGAGGCCGGGGCCTCCGGCACGCGGCGGCAGCGGAGGGCGGGCGCGCTCAATCTCCTCGCGCGTCGTGCCAGGGGACGGCAGCTGGCCAGGGGCCGGCGGCGTCGGCTGCGCAATCGCAACCGTAGAGACCAGCGACGCAGCACCGGCAAAGGCAGAATACAGGCCCGTGCGCACAGTGCGCATCATTTTCCCCCCAAAACCAATTCGTTTGGCCGCGCCCTTCACGCTTGCCGCTTCCGGTCGTCCGACACCCGTGAGCCGATGCCTTGGCTCACCCGACCTGCACAGGCTAGGCTATCAGCCGCCCCTTTCAACTTCAAGCAGTTGCGGCCAGATCAGCCGGCATTGCCGCTCCCGCCCGTCGTTGCAATCAGCAGGTCAAGCTGGGTCTTGCAGCCCTTGGCGATCAGCGAGGAAGCCGTATCTTCCAGGCTGGCCGGCACCGGCACGGTCACGAACTTGATTTTGGCCGGCGCACTGCCGTTCATCGACACGGTATATTCGGCGCCATCCTTCACCGGCAGCGACTTCGGCCAGTCGCCGATCGCGGCGCCGGGAGCCATGGCAATGGTGTCTGTTCCGACCTCCGCGCTGACCTTCACCGTCGCCGCATCGGTTGCCGTGCCGCGCCAGACGCGCACTGCATTCGGGTCGGCCACGCAGACGGTGCCAGCTTTGCTCAAATCGACGAGCCACAGATTGGGGCTGCGCGCGCTCGTGCTCGGCGTTCCGCCCCGCACCGCTCCGCCGCGCCGCTCGGACGTGCCCTGATTGGCAAGGATCCGGCTCGCCGTCTGCGCGGCGCTCGCCCTCGTGCCCGCCGCAAGGGCAGGAAAATTGCCCGGGCCGGACACTGTGCGAGTGCCGCGAGAATCGAGCAGCACGACGGTGTCGCCGGCCTTGAGAGCCAGCTGCGCACTGTCGGCGAGCTGGCGGCCGACCGGATATGCCTTGGCGGAGGGTCCGGTCGAGCGGACTACCACCGGTCCGGCGACCGCGGCGCCAGCAATCGCTACGGTGAGCGCTCCACCCGCCAACAGGCGGGTCCAGATGCTAGCCAAGTTCATAACTGCCTCCCGAGTCCATATGCTGCAGACGATAAACCAAATTCGCGAGCGCTGCATCGCGAACATTGGTTGACGCCAATGTCTGCAATTCATCGACGACGGTGCGGTCTCCTGCGTCGAACCGTCTGAGCGCCTCCTGCAGATACGCACGCTCCTCCGCTGTGGCTTCGGGCACAGGCTCGAAGATTTCGACGGGCGTCGAGCGGCCGCGCAAGGTGATGCGGCCAAGCGGACGCCACCAGTCGAGCCCGGACCGCTCGACCGCCGCCTTGCTGGCGAGCACGGTCGAGTTGAGGGGTTTGTTCGCCGATTCAAGCCGGGCCGCCGTGTTCATGCTGTCGCCGAGGGCGGTATATTGGATACGTCCCTCGCCGCCGAAGTTACCGACGATCGCTTCGCCCCAGTGCAGCCCGACGCGGGTGCGACCGATCGCCGGCACGCCTTCCGGCACTTCCTTCCGGAACGCCTCACCGGCCTCGTACATCGCCCAGGCGGCGCGGGATGCGCGCTCGCCATCGTCGGGGCGGGAGATCGGCGCGCCCCAAAAGGCCACCACTGCGTCGCCGACGAACTTATCGATGGTGCCGCCATAGCGCAGCACGACGTCGCTCAGCATGTCGAGATAGCGGTTCAGCAGGAAGGCCACGGTCTCGGCCGGAATGGCGTGGCTGAGTTTGGTGAAGCCCTCCAGGTCGGTGAAGACGACGAAGATCTCCCGCTTCTCGCCGTGCAGGGCGAGCCGGTCGGGATCGCGCATGATCTCGCTGGCAATGTCTCGTGGCAGATATTTGCCGAGCGCCGACTGGGCGAATCGCCGTTGCTGCGAGCCGATCGCGCGCACAGCCGCGCCAACCGCGGTAAAGGCGAGCAGCCAGCCGATGCTCCAGCCGAATGCAGGCAAGAAGCGCGTGTCGGTGCCCTGCCATTGCAGGTAGAAGGGCAGGGCGATAAAGAAGAAAGCCTGGCCGGCCAGCATCAGGCCGACTTTCCACGCCTTGGCGTCGGACAGGGCGGTGAGGGCGCCGGCAGCGACCACGAGGAGAGCCACCACCCACATGCCCAGACGCGGAATACGGCCGAACTGCACGTCGTCGAGCAGTTGCGTCAGCATATGGGCGTGGACTTCGAGGCCGATCGTCCGCTCGCCGGTGATGCGGTTCATCGGGGTCTCGAACCGGTCGAGATCGAGGATGTCGCCGCCGATCAGCACGTAACGGCCACGCACCTGCTCGGCCATCAGCGCGGCCGTCTCGGGCGCCGCGAAGAGGTCGATCGGCAGCTTGGCGAAGACCGGCCGGTCCTCGAACGCGGGAAGGCGGAAGCGGACGCCGCGGCGATACTCCTGGAAACGGTCGTTCCCGCCGGTGACCGCGCGGGCAAGGAGCGGTGGCAGGTTTTTGGGCTGATGCGGCCAGCTCCGCACCACGCCGTCCGGATCGGTCTCGATCTCGATGCTCGTCGGTTTAACCGCCGTCGTCCGGATCTTGGCCTGGAACTCGCGCAGGAACTCCTCCTGCCGCGTGTCGATGAAGCGCTGGTTGGTGGCCGCAGTGGTGAAGGCCAGGAAAGTCGGCGTCTTCATCGCCCGAAAGGCTTCGATCAGATACTCGTCGTTGGGTGTCGGCTGGTCGACAATCACGTCGATCGCGATCGCCTTGGCGCCCATCTGGTCGAGGCTGCGGAGCGCGTCGGCGAGGATGCGCCGATCGAGCGGCGAGCGCACCTGCGTGTTGATCAGCGTGTCGTCAGTGTAGGTGACGAGCAGCACGCGCGGGTCCTGCTCCGCCCGCGGTGTCGTCAGCATCAGCCTGAGATCGTAGAGCGCGCGTTCCGCGTCGGAGATCAGCGGCACCTGCCAGCTATAGCGGGCAAGAAAGATGCCGATTAGCACGAACAGGGCGGACACGATCAGCCGAGGCGTGCCGACCTGCTGGACGACGCGTGCGGCCCGTTTGCGCAGCGGCTGTTGCGGCCGGCCGCTCGCCTCGGCCTCGTTCAACGCCGGCTCACATCCGAACGATAGGCTGGGCGCCGTCGCCGACCAGCACGAACCCGGCCCAGTAGAAAGGATGGGAGGTTTCCGGCTCGTCCATCAGCTTCAAGCGGCTCGCCTTCAGCGCGTCGCCGATCGAGGTGCCCGGCGCCACCTGGAACAAGCTGGAGATCAGCCGCTCCGTCGCCTGATACTCGTCCGGCGCAGGCCAATGGCTGGCGAGCACCGAGCGCGCGCCGGCGCCGATGAACGCGCGGACCAAGCCGTCGAGCGCGCTACCGCCGCCGGTGGTGACGCCCGCCTCGCGTGTCGCCGCGACCGTCGCACGGCCGGCGGTGTCGCAGGCGGAGAGCAGCACCAGGTCCGCATCCATGTGGAGATCGTAAATTTCCTTGAAGCTCAGCAGCCCGTCGGAGCGCGCATCGCCGAAGCTGGTCAGCAACGCTGGGCGTGCCGGGCATTGCGGCTGCGGCGCGGTGACGAAGCCGTGGGTCGCGAAATGGAGGATGCGGTATTGCGCGAGATCGCCCCGCGCCATCACGGCCTCGTCGGTAAAGGCAGCGCCGGTCATCACGTCAGAGCCGGAGCCGAGCACCGACTGGGCCGTCCGTAGCTCCCGCGCGGAGATTGGCTTGTTCCACTCGCTGAGCGGCCATTGGCACGGATCGTTCGAGTCGACCGTCGTCATGGCCACGCGGGTGAAGGCTGGGGCATTTTCGCCGAAGCCGAGATAGGGGCGCTGCGCGGCCGAGGGCGGCGCACGGCGCGCATCGCGGAAGCCGCGCGCCGACACCGCCGTGCTGATCCGCGTGTTGCGGCCGAGCCATTGGACGCCGGAAAAGTCGAATTTGTCGGCGCCCGGCCGGCTTGCGCGCTGGCGGTAGCGGTCGACGCTCGCCTGATCGACGGGCAGCAGAGCAAGCGGCAGCCGCAGCATCGCGCCGTCAGGTTCGAAGATCACGGCCTTGGCCTGTGCCATCCGGTTCGCCACCGGGCCGGTCAGCTCCAGATAGAGCTTGCGGGCGAGTTCCAGATCGAAGGGGTAGGTATAGACCTGACCGTCCTCAGGCCGCGAGATGGTCGCGCGTAGTGCGTCCACGCGCTGATCCAGCGTGTCGGCGGTGATCGGCAGTTTGTAGACGGTCGCGTCGGCAGGCGTGACGAACACGCCATAAACCGCCTGGCCGACGACAGCGAGCTTCAAATAGCTCTCGTCTGGCTTCAGCACGCCACGCAGGTCGGCGATTGAAAGCGTGTCCGTGGACAGCGCCCGGTACTGCGGGAACTCGGACAGCCGGGCCTGCATCGCCGCCTGTTCGCGCTCGAGCCGATCCAGTTCGGCAGCCGCAGCGTCGACAGCGCCCTGGTCAGGCTTCTCGGCCGAACGCAACGTCGCCAGCGCAACACGCGTGCGCTCGACTTCGCGCTGCAGAACGATTGCCTGGCGGAACAGGGTGGCCGCTTCGCCCGTGCCTTGGCTCAGCTGCCGCGACAGCTGGCTCTGCGTGTCCGCCACGCCGGGCCGCACGAGGGTCTGGGTGGCGAGGAAGAATTGCTCGGTGAGCGCTGGATTACCCGACGCGCGCCCGGCCAGCACCTCGAAATAGGGCGCGAGCAGGTTGCTGAGACCCGTCGCCGAGTTGCCGCGACGGACGACGTCGTCGACCACGATCTTGTAGAGCGCCAGCGCCTCGTCGGTGCGCTGCTGCCGCAGCAGGAAAGCAGCCAGACGGCTGCGCGCCGCTGCCACTACGTTGGTGTCGGGATAACGTTGTTCCAGCAGCACGATTGCCTGGCGAAACCGCTCCTCGGCGCCGCTCGCATTACCCTGCGCCTCGAACGCGGCTGCCGATTCGGACATGATCTGCGAACGCAGGCGGACGATCGAGATCACCCGGCCGCTGCGTACAGACAGGGCGCGGCGCGCGGCTTCCTCGAGCGTCTGCACCGCCTCAGCGTGGCGGCCCTTCATCCGCAGGATCGTGCCGCGCAGCTGCAGCGCCTGGGCGTCGAGGATCACGGCCCGTTCCTCGGGGGTCAGCTGCCCCGCTTCCGTCGTGCCGAGCCGCTCACCGCTAGCGGCGCCGGCGTTGATCTCGGCCGCGACCTGGCTGGCGATTTCGACGGCGCCGCCGATCACGCGTATCGGTTCGGTCAGCGGCGTCACCGGCCGGTCGAGTTCGGCCAGCGCCTGGTCCAGCTGCCGCTGGTTGATCAGGTGGAGCGCACGGAAGTTGCGACGCAGCCGGGTCTGGACGCGGTCGCCGGTGGGGATTCGCGCGGCTTCCTCGAACAGCCGGTCGGCCTCCGCGAACTGGCCCAGGTTCGACTTTTGCAACGCTTCGTTGATCAGATATTCGCCGGTTCGGTCCGGCGCACCGTCGGCGCGCTGCTGGAGCGTGCCGAAGAACTCGGCCGCCTCGGCATAGGCG
Organism: Sphingomonas sp.; assembly: GCF_035944535.1. Taxonomy (GTDB): domain Bacteria; phylum Pseudomonadota; class Alphaproteobacteria; order Sphingomonadales; family Sphingomonadaceae; genus Sphingomonas_B. The sequence goes on along the minus strand of NZ_DASZBC010000010.1, from coordinate 80,153 downwards.
CCGGCATTGTTGCGGCGATAGCCTTCAGCCAGCGCCCGATCCGGGTCGAGCGTTCCCGCCTGCACGCGCGCAAAGGCGACGGGATCGTTGACGCTAGTCGTGGCGACTTCGATCTTGCCCGGCAGCAGCCGGTCGGCGACCAGGGTCCGCAGCCCTAGCTTCAGCGCGTCGTCATAACCGGCAAGCCCTTCGGCCACCCAGTTCGTGTTCCCCTTGCGCCAGCTATAGACGCGGTAGCCAACATCGCTGTCGGCCAGGCGGCATTCCTGTCGCGTGGCGGTGCCCAGGCCCTCGATCTCGACCGTGTCGGTCGCGCCGGTGCAACGCGCTTCTCCCGCGCGGATCGGCTGCAGCCGGGCACTCGTCGCCTCGGCGGTGCCGCGAAGGCTGTAAAGCCGGCCGACCGGACGCGCGGCGTCCCGGCAGACGATCGCCCAGGCCCGGTCGAAGATGGACCCGATCGCCGGATCTCGGCCCTTCGATTCCACCTGACAAAGGCCGGCGTTGTCGCTGCCCAAGGGAAAGCTGTCGCGCAGACTCGGCGGCTGCTCCTGCGCCGCAATCGGCGCAACGCCGGCGATGGCCACAAGCATGACAATAGATTTCAACGCGCGCACGGCACTGACTACCCCCGAAGCTGAAGCTCACGCCGCCTCTCGTGCGTTTGGAGCCCCGAAAACATAATGCGCCCACTTCATCATAGCCCATTGGGCTGACAAGGGAAGTGTGCGCGGTCACAGCCATGCCGCATGCCGTGGTTAAGTAGACGGTAAGCCTTGGGGGTTAGCGCTTGATCATGCAGGAAAAAGGGGAGGGTCTGGTCACGGGCGTCGCGCGTTTCGTCGCGCCGGCCCTGGTCACCTTATGCCATTTTCTGATCGCCTGTGCTTCGCTGACCATCGCGCGCTGGTCGAACGGGCTTGCCGCAATCTGGCTGCCCAATGCTGTGCTGCTCGCCTATCTGCTGTTGACGCCGCGGCGACGCTGGACCGCGGCGATCTTGGGCGTGATCGCTTCCGGGACGGCGGCGAACACATTGGGCGGCGCGCCGCTGCCCCTCGGTGTCGCCTTCGGGATCAGCAACGGCGCGGAGCCGCTTCTGGTCGCCTGGCTGCTGCAGGCAGACCGGCGCAACCTTGACCTCGAGCGCATCGACGATCTCGGACGTTTCGTCCTGGCTCTGGTGCTCGTCGACATCGGCTCCGCGACCTACGCTGCGGCAATCTCCTCTGCCTTCTACGCCGCTGAGTTCGCGGAAGTGTGGATCAGCTGGTTCTCGTCCTCCTTCCTGGGGCTCGCGATCTTCACGCCATTGCTGCTGATCGTTGCCAAGCAACGGAAGGCGCCGCGGCTCACCGCGAGAGATTGGCGCGAAGGTTTCGCGGTCCTGGCCCTGGTTGCCGGTTTCGGCGCGATCGGTCTTACCCAGTCGCGCTGGCCGCTCTTCTTCGTGATGCTGCCCCCGGTGCTGATCGCCACCTTCAGGTTGCGTGCGATCGGCGCTGCGGCCTCGGTGCTGCTGCTGGCGGTTATGGGCACCGCGTCGATCATCGCCGGCCTCGGCTCGACAGCGGTGGGCGGCGGGAGCTTCGGCGAGCGCCTGATCCTGCTGCAGTTGTTCCTGGCGGTCGCGATCCTGACAGCCTTACCTGTCGCCGCGCTGCTGTCGCAGCGCGACCGATATGCTGCGACGCTCCGGGACCGGGAAGCGCAGCTGGCCTCGATCGTCGACGCGGTCAGCGACGTCATCTTCCGCACCGACGCGGAGGGCCGCTGGACCTATCTGAACCCCGCCTGGGAACAGCTTACCGGCCATGCGGTCGAGGAGAGCATCGGGCGACCGGTGATCGATCAGGTGGTCGAGGAAGACCGTGACGAACTTCGCGAGCGAATGCGCGGCTTCACCTCCGGTCTGTTCGATACGATGCGGCACCAGTTCCGCTTTCGCCATGAATCGGGCGATTATCGGTGGGGCGAGGTTCAGGCCAGACGGCTGCAGGATGCGGAGGGCCGGATGATCGGCGCCGCCGGCATCATCGTCGATATATCGGACCGATTGGCCGTCGCCGCGCTGGCAGAAGACGCGCGACGGCGGGCAGAGAAGGAAGCGGAGGCCGCTTTGCTGCTGGCTGCAACCGATGATCTGACCGGCGTCGCCTCCCGCCGCGCCTTTCTGACCGTGCTCGATCAGCATCTGCGCAGCGAGGAGCCGCTTGCGATAGCGTTGTTTGACATCGACCGGTTCAAACTGGTCAATGATCGCTACGGCCATGCGATCGGCGACGAGGTGCTGCGCGGCGTGGCGGAAATCGCCGAGAGCTGCATTCGCGAACGCGATCTGGTCGGCCGGCTCGGTGGCGAGGAATTCGCCGTGCTGATGCCGGGCGCCTCTCTCGCGCAAACCGTGGCGGTCGGCGAAAGGCTGCGCCGTGCATGCGAGGAAGCGGAGCATCCGTTCGGCCTGACGGTCACGGTCAGTCTCGGCGTCGCGGCTGCCGGCGAGGGCGTGGATTCGGCCGCTTTGTTGCGCCAGGCCGATGCGGCGCTTTACCGCGCCAAGTTCGAAGGACGGAACTGCCTGCGACTCGCCGCCTAGCGGCCGGCCTCCAGCGCCAGCATCGCGAAAGTCGCCAGCCAATGTTCGCCCATATAGTCTCCCGCGACATGCGGTAGGCTGGCATCAAGGTGGCGATCGGCCGCTGCCCGGGCGATCCTGGCAACATTTCCCGGAAAGGCGTTGGCGATCTCCCGCCAGCACCAGGCGCGGCTAAGGTTGCAGCCGTCGAGATGGGCGATCTTGCCGTCGTTCCGGTCCGACACAAACACTGGCTCGAGCAGCGAAACGGGCTCACCTTGTGCAAGCCGGGGCAGGAAGGCCGCGAACCACACCGGGAACTCATCCCCGAGCACATGCTTCATCAGCAGGGCCTCGCTGAGCGCGGAGGAGAGGAACTCGTCTCCGCCTGGCTCCCAAGCTTGGCAATCGCGGTCCTGGCCGAACCAGCCGCGCGCCTTGCCCGCGATCAGCGCGTGCAGCTTTGGATCGGGCCAGTCCAGCGCCAGCTTGAGCGCAAAGGCTGAGTTGAAATGCGTGCCCACCCGGATGGGATAGGTGAGCCGCGGGAGAAAGTTCAGGAATCGATCGGCGAAGGCAGCGGCGAGCGGATGCAATGCCTCGGCCCAGTCGCGGTCCTGATGACGCGCAGCCTCGGCCCAGAGGGCGATTGCCCAGGCCCAGCCATAAGGTCGCTCGAAGCCACCGGAGTAAGCGCGGTCCAGATAGGCGAGCTCTCCCGCGACCTTGCCGCGGGTCAGCATCTCGTCGGCCAGTGCCTCGATCCGGCGCGAGACTTCGAGGTCGGGGAAGAGCCGGCGCACGCGCAGCAGCAGCCAATAGCCGTGAACGCAGCTATGCCAGTCGAAGCTGCCATGGAAGATGGGGTGGAGCTGGGACGGCGACAGCACGTCTTCCGGCCCGTCCATCACATGATCGAGCTTGTGCGGATATTCGCGGCGGACATGGCCGAGCGCGATCTCGGCGAAGCGCCCGGCGATCTCGGGAGTAAGACTATGAGTCATCAAAAGGCGAACCAGTAGATCAGCGCGATATTGACGGCCAGCAGCGGGAGGGCGGTGCCGATCTGCGCCTTCACCACCGCGTTCCGGTCCTGCAGCTCCAGCAAGGCCGCGGGCACGATGTTGAAGTTGGCCGCCATCGGCGTCATCAGCGTCCCGCAAAAGCCGGCGAGCATGCCGATTGCGCAGACTACGGCCGGGTCGCCGCCGGCACCCTGGATCAGCAGCGGCAGGCCGATCGCCGCGGTCATCACGGGAAAGGCGGCAAAGGCATTGCCCATGATCATCGTGAAGAGGGCCATGCCGATCCCGTAAGCCGCGACTGCCGCAAACAGGCTGCCGGAGGGGATCACCTGCGCCGCTGCCCCTCCAACGAGATCGCCGACGCCGGCGGCCGCGAACACCGCCCCCAGGCTCGCGAGCATCTGCGGCAGCACCGCGGCCCAGCCGACGGCATCGATCAGCCGCCGTCCTTCCTCCAGCGCGGCCATCGGTCGGGGGCGGAGCCAGGCGTAGAGCGAGATCAGCGCCAGCGCCACGCCGAGGCCGAGCGAAACCAAAGTGACTTGCTTCGGGTCGATCAGCCCGGAGTCGGCGAGAAGGAAAGTGCCGGCCAGCGCCGTCACCGGGATGATCAGCGCCGGCAGGAATAGCTTGTTACCATGGCGGGTGCCGTCCTCGGCACTCTCCACCACGTCAGGTTTGCGCAGCACGCCGAGGCCGGCAAGCGCCACCAGCGCCAGCACGAGCAACCCATTGCCGAAATCGCCGAGCTGGTCACCCGCGAGGAAGCTCACCGCCAGCAGGCCCCAAAAAGCCGCATTGCAGAACCGCCGCCGCTGCGCGCTCAGCACGGCATAGGCGGCAAAGACCAGCCCGGCGAAGGTGTAGAGCGCGGGAAGGCCGATCATGATGGCATCCCATCATCGCTCGTCCCGAGCGAAGTCGAGGGGCGTTTCTCCAGGCTCGATGCAGGCGCCCCTCGACTGCGCTCGGAACGAGCGGAAGGAGTCTGGGCTAGACTTTTATCCAGCCAAAGCAGCCGTGCGCCATGAATGATAAAGGCGACGATAGCGGTCGGAATCGCCCAGACGGACAGCTGTAGCGGCGCGACCTGGATGCCGTTCTGGTCGAGAAAGCCGATGATCAGCAGGATCGAGCCGATCGCGATGAAAATGTCCTCGCCGAAGAAATTGCCGACGTTGTCGGTTGCCGCAGACATTGCCTTGACCCGCTCGCGGGTGCGGCCGTCGATCGGACCGGTGCGTTCGGCGGCCGCTTCCGCCATTGGCGCGACCAGCGGGCGCACCGTCTGGGGATGGCCGGCGATCGAGTTGAGGCCGATCGCCGCCGTCACTTGGCGGAAGAACAGATAGGCGAGCAGAAGCCGCCCGGTCGTGGCCCCGGCAAAGCCGGAGATCACCCGCCGCGCCTGCTGCCTCAGGCCGTAATGTTCGAGCAGGCCGATCACCGGCAGCGCCAGCCAGACGATCGAGACATAGCGGCTCTCGTTGAACGCCTTGCCGAGGATGGAGATGACCTCCCCAAGATCCCGTCCCGCGGCAAGACCGGTGGCTAGAGCCGCTGCCGCGACCACGGCCAGCGTGTTCAGCCGCAGCAGGAAGCCGAGAATGACGATGAGAATGCCGACCAGCGGCAGATAGTTCAGCAATCCAATACATCCCCGCGGTTCGGCCTGATCCCGAGCGTAGTCGAGGGATCAAAGGCCTCCCTTTTCTTTCGATGGGGATCATAGAACAAGGCAAGTCTTCGGCAAGCTCAGCCCGAGCGGATCAGACAGGCTGAGTCCGCCATTCGAACGGCGGCGCGACCTCCCGGCGGCCCACCATCAGCGCATCCGCTACCAGCCGCAGCGGCTCAATATCAACGCGGCTGCGGCGTTCGGCAATGAGACGCGCGAACTCGGCATAGATGGACGGGTATTCGCCCGGCCCAGTTGGCGAGCTTGGCTGCCCGTTCACGATCAGCTCGGCGCCCCCGTTGCGGAGCTCCAGATGGCGGTCTTCGGTTTCGACTGCGATCGTCCATTCGTCTGCACTTGCCGGGCACCAGTCGAACACGGCCGAGAGCGGCGCGTTGGCGGCCGGGCTGCTGAGGCTCAGGCGGACGACGATCGGCTGCTGCCGGTTGGCGGGCACGCGGAGCACCGCGTCTTCCACGATCAGCTTTCCCGGCATGATGCGGCTGGCAATCGATAGCGCGTTGATGCCGGGGTCGAACACACCAAACCCCTCGGCTTCCCACACCCAGTCCTGTCCCGGATGATATTTGTTGACGTCCTCGTGCCAGCTAATCTGCAAGGTTTTGATCCGCTGCCCCGCCAGCAGGTCGCGCGCCTGTTCGACGGCCGCGGCGTGTTGTGAATGCCAGGTCGTGAAGAGCACGCGGCCGAGCCGCTCCGCTTCATCCCGCAGTTCCTCGATCTCCCCCAAGGTAGTAGTCGGCGGCTTTTCGAGGAGGCAGTCGAGCCCGGCGTCGAGGCACTGCCGCGCAATGCCATAGCGCGGGCCAGGCGGCGTGCTGATCGTCACCGCGTCCAGCTCGCCGCCCAGCGCCGCAAGCATTGAGTCCGCCGTGTCGAAGCAGCGCACGCCGTCCTGATCGCAGCCCGCGCGAGTCACCACCGCCTTTAGTTCAAAGCCGCCGGCCGCCTGCAGCGCCGGGACATGAGCATCCCGCGCGATCTTGCCGAAGCCGATGATGGCGAGCCGGATCACGCCAGCCCACCGACATAGGCGCGTGCCTTGGCCGCAGTTTCCGCCGCCGACTGGCCCGGTCTGTATAGCCCGCCGCCGAGTCCGAAGCCGCCCGCACCTGCTTCCAGCCATGGCCGCATTGTGTCGGGCTTCACGCCGCCCACGACGACCAAGGGAACATGCGCCGGCAGCACTGCCTTCATGGCTTTGACCACCGCGGGCGATGCCGCCTCGGCCGGGAAGAGCTTCAGCGCGTGCGCGCCGGCCGCCAGGGCTGTGAAGGCTTCGCTGGGCGTAAAGAAGCCAGGTGCGGAAACGAGGCCAGCCTGAGCCGTCGCGCCGATCACGGCTGCATTCGTCGAAGGCGAGACAATGAGGCGTCCGCCAACGTCAGCGACGCGCTGCACCTGGTTCGGGTCGAGCACGGTGCCCGCGCCGATCAGCGCCCGGTCGCCGAACCGCTTCGCCAGCCGCTCGATGCTCGCGAGCGGATCAGGCGAGTTGAGCGGCACCTCGACGATGCGGATGCCGGCGGAGAGGATCGCCTCCCCGATCGCCTCGGCTTCGTCAGACCGAACGCCGCGGATGATCGCGATCAGCGGGCATTCGGCGAAATAGCGGGTAAAGTCGTCAACGGCGGTCATGGCGAAGGTCGCAAACAAAGATATTCGTCACCCCGGACGTGATCCGGGGTCCAGCTTCTTGGCGGGTCCAACCAAAGAAGAAGGCAGCTGGATCCCGGCTCAAGGCCGGGATGACGATGCAGGATTATCACCCGAGCCTCTCCGCAACGGCCCGAGCGCCGAGCAGGAAGGCGCGTTCGCCGTCCAGCTGAGTGCTGTCGCGGCCGGCCAGCCGCAGCGCTTCGGCATAGAGCGCGGTCAGGTCGCTACGCCCGATCAGCGCGACGTTGTCGCCGCCGAAGCGGTCGAGGCCGATCCGCACGTCCGCGCCGATCAGCAGTCCACTGATGAACGAGGCGCTATCCTCGCGCACCCCAAGCAGGAAGCGCGCCCGAACGGAGAAGAGTTCGGCGGTCAGATCGCAATTGGTCAAGCCATGCTCCGCGCCGGCGCGAAAATCGTCGTTGATCGACACTTCGCCGGCGAGCCGGTCCTGAAGGATGCCGTGCCGGCTCAGCATGCTGAACAGCTCGCCCGTCATGACGCTGCGGAACGGACCGATCGCGCCGCCTTCCATCCTAACCCATTTGGCGTGGGTGCCGGGATGGCAGATCACGCCGTCCGCGGGCGCCAGCCCCGCCGCGACGGCGCCTAGCAACTGCACCTCCTCGCCGCGCATCACATTGGCGTCGCGGCCGTCGAGCCAGCTGACGCCAGGCACGATGACCGTGTCCTCGGTCGGACGCTTCAGGGCAGCGATGAGCTCGTCCAGCCCCGCCGGTGCGGCGGCGTAGGGTGCTTCGACCCAGCCCCGGTTCGACCCAACCATGCCGGCAAGCAGCAGGCGGTGCCCGGGCCAGAGCGCGCGCAACCGGTCGATCTCCCCGGTATAGCCGCCCGGCGGCACCTTTAGCACGCCCATGCCGTCTTCGAGCAGCTCGCGGATCTCGCCGCCCGGCTCGACCGCCCAGGCGCGCCGGTTGGTGGTGCCCCAATCGACGGCGATGAAGCCTTGCGCCCAGTCTGTCCTGCCCGCCATAAGCGGGGGAACGGTCGGGCCGTCACTTCGTTTCGTCGCGATCATACCGGCCGTAACGCGACCGAACTGACCTGAGGTCTCAGGTTCGGCGCAGAGCGTCGCGGTCGAGGCTGACGACGGGGAGGGCTTGAGCCATCGCAAACTTCATGTTCGCCACCGGGATCGAGAATAGCATCCCGACCATCGACAATGGCAAGACCCGCGTCGACCAGATGGAGGTCTGCGGCCATTACAAGCATTGGAAGACCGACTTCGATCTGCTGGACGAGATCGGCATCCAGTATCTGCGCTACGGGCCCCCGATCCACACCACCTATCTCGGCCCCGGCAAATATGACTGGGAGTTCGCCGACATGACCTTCGCCGAGCTGCGGCGAAAGGATATCACGCCGATCGTCGATCTCTGCCATTTCGGCGTGCCCGACTGGATCGGCAACTTTCAGAATCCCGACTTTCCTGAGCTGTTCGCCGAATATGCCTCGGCCTTTGCCGAGCGGTTTCCTTGGGTGCAGCTCTACACACCGGTCAACGAGATGTTCATCTGCGCGACCTTCTCCGCGCGTTACGGCTGGTGGAACGAGCAACTCCAGTCCGACCAGGCTTTCGTCACGGCCTTGAAGCACATCGTCAAAGCCAATGTCATGGCGATGCAGTGCATCCTCAAGCGGCGCGCCAACGCCATCTTCATCCAATCAGAATCGTCCGAATATTTCCACGCGGAGAGTCCGGCCGCGATTCATTCAGCGGAAGTGCTGAACCGCGTGCGCTTCCTCTCACTCGACCTGAATTATGGCAATCGCGTCAACAGCGACATGTACGAGTATCTGCTCGAAAACGGCATGACCCGTGACGAGTATAACTGGTTCCTGACGCACCGGCTGAAGCAGCACTGCATCCTGGGCAACGACTATTACTGGACCAACGAGCACCGGGTGAGCGCTGACGGCACGTCCGTCGCATCGGGGGAGGTGTTCGGTTACACCGAGATCACCCGGCAATATTACGACCGCTATCGCTTGCCGGTGATGCACACCGAGACCAATCTGATCGAGGGGCCGAACGGCGACGAGGCCGTGCACTGGCTCTGGAAGGAATGGGCGAGCGTGCTGCGGCTGCGCAACGACGGCATCCCGACGGTCGGCTTCACCTGGTATTCGCTGACCGATCAAGTGGATTGGGACGTCGCGCTTCGGGAAAAGCGCGGGACCGTGAACCCGCTGGGCCTCTACGATCTGGACCGCAACATGCGCGCGGTCGGGCGCGCCTATAAGCAGCTGATCCAGGACTGGCGGGACGTGCTGCCGGCCTCCAGCGTGTGCCTGGCCGTGCCGATCGTCCCGCCGTCGCATTACGACATCATGGACGAGCGCGAGGCGGAGCGGATGCAGCGCGTGGTCAATTTGCGGCCAAGCACGACCCAATCCGATCCGCATTCGGGCTGATCATGCAAATCTCACGCATCGAGACGTTCATCGTGCCGCCGCGCTGGCTGTTCGTGCGCGTCGAGACGGCGGACGGCGCGATCGGCTGGGGCGAGGGCAGTCTGGAGGGGCATGCCGAATCAGTCGAAGGCGCATTCGAAGCGCTGAAGGACCGCTTTATCGGCGCCGATCCGCGCCGGATCGAGGATATCTGGCAGGTCGCCTATCGCGGCGGCTTCTATCGCGGCGGGCCAGTGCTGATGTCGGCCATTTCCGGCCTCGACCAGGCGCTGTGGGACTTGAAGGGCAGGGCGCTGGGCGTGCCCGCCTGGGAACTGCTGGGCGGCCGGGTGCGCGACAGGATCCGCGCCTATGCCTGGATCGGCGGCGACCGTCCGGCCGAGATCGGCGCCGCCGCGCAGGCCCGGCGGGCGCAGGGCTTCTCCGCCGTCAAAATGAACGCCACGCCGGAGCTTGACTGGCTCGGCACGCCCAAGCTGTTCGACGAAGTCGTCGCACGGGTGCAGGCGGCGCAGGCGGAAGGGATGGACGTCGGGCTCGACTTCCATGGCCGGGTGCATCGACCTATGGCGAAGCAACTCGCCAAGGTGCTGGAGCCGTTGGGCCTGCTCTTCATAGAAGAGCCGCTGCTCTCCGAGAACCATGAGGGGCTGAGCCAGATCGCCCACCTTGTCTCGACGCCGATCGCTTTGGGGGAGCGGCTTTATTCCCGCTGGGACTTCAAGCCCTTCTTCGAATCAGGCGCGGTGGACATCATCCAGCCGGACCTGAGCCATGCCGGCGGCTTGTCGGAATGCCGCCGGATCGCGGCGATGGCGGAAGCCTATGACGTGGCTGTGGCGCCGCATTGCCCGCTGGGGCCGCTGGCGCTGGCCGCCTGCCTCCAGCTCGCCGCCAACGCGCCGAACGTCGCCATTCAGGAGATGTCGCTCGGCATCCATTACAATACCGGCGGCCATGACCTGTTGAACTTCGTCACCAACAAGGAAGCGCTGACGCCGCTCGACGGCTATCTCCCGATCCCGCAGGGTCCCGGCCTGGGCGTGGAGATCGACGAAGCAGCGGTGCGCGAGGCCGACAAGGACCGTCACCGCTGGCGCAACCCGATCTGGCGCACGCGCGACGGCAGTTTCGCCGAATGGTGAGCCTCGAACCAGGTGGTAAAACCCCGGCTCGGGGCCGGGGCGTCGTCGCCTTAAGCGGCGATGCTGAGCCGGCCGCCCTGGCTGTAGCGCGCGTCGCGGGCTGCCTCCTCGGCAGTCTGCGGGCGAAGATAGGACACGCTCAAGGTGCGGCCGAACAGATCGTCGCCCCGCATCTGAACCTTCGTGTCTGTAGCGCCCTCAGGAAGCCGATCACGCAGCGCGGCAAGCTGGTCGATCATGCGGTCGAGCGAAACGCGGTCTTCGACCTCGAAGAAATCACGTACCATACGAGTCATAAGCGCCCCCCCGGGCACGATGCTAAATCAAACGAACACGCGTTATGCGTGCCGGATGCTTAATGCACCGTGACCATCGCCGAAAGCGGAATGCGGTGACCAACATGAGTGAATCTGTGGATAATTTTCATGTGAGTCAGCAATGATCTCGATCACAGCTGGCTGGTATGAGCTGGTGCTGGCTCCTGAAGTGGGCGGTTCGATCGCCAGCCTGACGCATCGCGGCCGTCCCATTCTGCGAGGGAGCAACGCGCCGGAAAGCCCCCTCGACTGCGGCTGCTTCCCCCTCGTCCCCTATTGCAACCGCATCCGCGGCGGCGCCTTCGACTTCCGTGGCCGGCGGGTGGAGATCGCGCCCAACATGGCCGGCGACGCCAGCCCGTTGCACGGCGATGGCTGGCTGACGCCCTGGACGGTCGCGAGCCAGACCCAATCGAGTGCCTCGCTGATCTTCGCGCACCAACCCGGCGAATGGCCCTGGACCTATGAGTCGCGGCAGGTCTTTCACTTGAGCGACGCCGGTCTGGAGGCTGAGATCGACTGCCGGAACCTGGCGCAAGAGCCGATGCCCTGCGGCCTCGGCTTCCACCCTTATTTCCCCTGCGACGAGTCGACCCGCATCGAGACATCAGTCGAATGCGTGTGGGAAGTGGACGACAAGATCCTCCCCACCGGCGTCGCTCCGGCCCTGGGACGCTATGCGCTGGACGGCCGTCCAGCCTGCGGGCGCGGGCTGGACAATGGCTATGGCGGCTGGGGCGGCGAGATGCGGCTGGTCGGCGGCGACGGCGCCGTGACCGTCATGACCTCGCCCGACGCCGGGTTTTTCCAGATCTACTCGCCGCCCTCTGGTGGGCTGCTCGCGGCCGAGCCGGTCAGCCACGCCAATGCGGCGCTGAACGAACCTGAGGAGAAATGGCCTGAACTTGGCCTGCGCGTGCTCGCGCCTGGTGAGAGGATGCGGCTGCGAATGAGGCTGAGGTTGGAACCCTGAGCCGGTTCGGCCTGAGCTTGTCGAAGGCCTCCCTTCTTTAGCTCCGCGGACGAAAAGGGAGGACTTCGACAAGCTCGGCCTAAATCGGTATCGAGATATCATGATCCTGCTTCCCCGCCGCACCGTGCTCCTCGGCGCCGCCGCGTTAGCTGGAACCGCGAGAGCGCAGCGGACGGTTGATCTGGGCCTGCCCGGCGGCCCCTCGCAGAGGCCGACTAGCAATGCGTTCCCGCAGAAAGGCGAGATGATCGTGCAGCGGGTCCGCCCGCCGCTGCTGGAGACGCCGTTCGAGGTGTTCGACCAAGGCGTGTTCACGCCCAACGATCGCTTCTTCGTCCGCTGGCATTATGGCGACATACCGGCGAGCATCGATCCGGCCGCCTTCAGGTTGGCCGTGCGTGGGGCCGTAACGAAGCCGCTGTCGCTCAGCCTGGATGAGCTGAAAAAGCTGCCGCCGATCGAATATGCGGCAGTCAATCAATGCTCCGGCAACTCGCGCGGGCTGTTCGAGCCGCGCATCGCGGGCGCGCAGTGGCGGCACGGCGCGATGGGTAATGCGCGCTGGACCGGGGTGCGGCTGAAGGACGTGCTCGATCGCGCCGGCGTCAAGCCCAGCGCGGTAGCGGCCCGGTTCGGCGGGCTGGACGCGCCGCTGGTGCCGGAGGCGCCGGATTATCTGAAGTCGCTCGGCATCGACCATGCGCGCGACGGCGAGGTGATGATCGCGTGGGCTCAGAATGGCGAGCCACTGCCTTGGCTGAACGGATTTCCGTTGCGGCTGATCGTGCCGGGCTGGTTCTCCACTTACTGGGTGAAGATGTTGAGCGAGATCGAAGTGCTCGACAAGGCCGACGAGAATTACTGGATGGCCAAGGCCTATCGCGTCCCCGACACGCCGTTCGGCCATGTCGAGCCTGGCGCCCAGGGCTTTCCCACCAAGCCGATCTCGACCATGCCGCCGCGATCATGGCTGACCAGCCACGCCGATGGAGCTCGCATTGGCGCCGGCCAGGCGCTCGAGCTGCGCGGCATTGCGCTGGGTGGAGACCGCGGCGTAGCGAAGGTCGAAGTTTCGGTAGATGCTGGCGCGAGCTGGCGCGAGGCCCGTCTGGGCAAGGATGAAGGACGCTACAGCTTCCACCGCTTTGATCTCACGCTGCCACCGCCGTCCGCCGGGGCGTTGGCGGTGCTTACCCGTTGCACCAATGCTTCGGGCGCGACTCAACCGATGAAGCCGAACTGGAATCATTCGGGCTATTTGCGGAACGTGGCCGAGACGGTCAGGCTCGTGGCGGCATGAAGGCGCTGATCGCCTTGGCGCTGGTCGCCGCGCCCGTCGAGTTTGCGCTGCCCGGTGACGAGGCGCAGTTCACCGGACCCGACGCCGACCTGCTCAACGCCAACTGCCTCGCCTGCCACAGCGCCTCGATGGTGCTGCTCCAGCCCCAGATGAGCGCGGAGCAATGGCGCCATTCGGTCGAGAAGATGCGCAACGTCTACAAGGCGCCGATCGGGGAAGCCGATGCAGCCAAGCTGCCGGACGCGCTGGCCCGCGCGCAAAGCCGGTAGGATCAGGCAAGATTCGAGAATGTTGGTCCTTCCTGAAAACGGGCCACCGCGTCCGCTAAGGGTGGAAAGCAGGCATTGCCATTGTGCAGCGGGTGGGAGAGCATTGGAGCATGGACGGCCAAGCTACCGACGCCGAAATCATCGATTTAATCGCCCAAGAGCGCGGACTGCCTCGCCACAAGGTGACGCTGTCCTCGCGGCTGCGACACGATCTCGGCATGGATGGCGACGACGCGGTGGAGTTCTTTCAAGACTTTGAGAGGCGCTACGACGCAAATCTGACAGCCCTCTACAAGCATTGGGGGCAGCACTTCGGGCCTGAGGGTTTTGGCAGTCCGACTATGTTCCTTATTGGGCTTGTGCTGGTCTGTCTCCCGATACCTCTGATCCCGCTGGGCATCTCGCCAGTAGCAGTCTGGGGTATTGAACTTGCCGCTGTGATACTGTGGTTGTGGCCGCTCAAGCAGTGGCCGCTGAAGGACAGGACCATCCCGGTCACAGTGCAAGATGTGGTGGTGGCGGCGAGAACCAAGCAGTGGCCAGCGGCGTATCAGGAGGAGGCTTGAAGGTCCGCTAAGGTCGTTAGCCGACGGTCGCGTTATTGGATGCTGGCACAACCTTGGGGTGGAACTACGCGTCGATCGCCTCTTCATCCAACCGCGCCGCATTTTCCTGGATGAACTGGAAGCGATGCTCGGGATTGCGGCCCATCAGCCGATCCACCAGTTCGCGCACCAGATACCGGTCCTCGGCATCGTCGGGCAGGGTGATGCGGATCAGCGAGCGGGTCTTCGGGTCCATCGTGGTCTCCCGAAGCTGGCCCGGGTTCATCTCGCCCAGGCCCTTGAAACGGCCGACCTCGACCTTCTTGCCCTTGAACTCGGTCGCCTCGAGCTGCGCCCGATGCGCGTCGTCGCGGGCGTAGAGACTCTTGCCGCCCGAGGTGAGGCGGTAGAGCGGCGGCTGGGCGAGATAGAGGTGCCCGCGCCGGACGATCTCGGGCATTTCCTGGAAGAAGAAGGTCATCAGCAAGGTCGCGATATGGGCGCCGTCCACGTCCGCGTCGGTCATGATGACGATGCGTTCATAGCGGAGCGCATCCGGCGCACATTTGTCGCGCGTGCCGCAGCCTAGCGCCTGGATCAGGTCGGCGATCTCGTTGTTCGCGCGGATCTTGTCGGCGGTGGCGGACGCGACGTTCAGGATTTTGCCGCGGATCGGCAGGATGGCCTGCGTCTTGCGGTCGCGCGCCTGCTTGGCGGAGCCGCCGGCCGAGTCGCCCTCGACGATGAACAACTCCGTGCCCGCCGGATCGGAAGCCGCGCAATCGGTGAGCTTGCCCGGCAGCCGGAGCTTGCGCGCGCCGGTCGCCGTCTTACGCTTGACCTCGCGCTCCGCCTTGCGACGCAGCCGCTCGTCCATCCGGTCGAGCACGAACTGCAGCAGCGCCCGGCCACGCTCCATCCGATCGGCGAGGAAATGGTCGAAGTGATCGCGAATGGCGTTCTCGACCAGCCGCGCGGCCTCGGGGCTCGTCAGCCGGTCCTTGGTCTGGCTCTGGAACTGCGGGTCGCGGATGAACACGCTGAGCATCAGCTCGGAGCCGGTGACCACGTCCTCGGCGGTGATGTCCTTAGCCTTCTTGTTGCCGGTCAGCTCGCCAAAGGCGCGGATGCCCTTGGTGATCGCGGCGCGCAGCCCGGCTTCGTGCGTGCCGCCGTCCGGCGTCGGGATGGTGTTGCAATACCAGCTGTAGGAGCCTTCGCTCCACAGCGGCCAGCCAACCGCCCATTCGACGCGCCCCTGTCCCTCAGGAAAGTCCTGCGAGCCGGTGAAGAATTCGGAGGTCGCGCATTCCCGCTCGCCGACCTGCTCCTTCAGGTGATCCGCGAGCCCGCCCGGAAACTGGAACACCGCCTCGGGCGGGGTGTCGTCGGCGATCAGTTCAGGCGCGCATTTCCAGCGGATTTCGACGCCCGCGAACAGATAGGCCTTAGACCGCGCCAGCCGGTAGAGCCGGTTCGGCTTGAACTTCATCTCCTCGCCGAAAATCTCCGGATCGGGGATGAAGGACACGGTGGTGCCGCGGCGGTTCGGCACCGCGCCGAGCTTCTCGAGCGGCCCCAGCGTCACGCCTTTCGAGAATCTCTGGCGGAACAGCTCCTTGTTGCGGGCCACCTCGACGACCGTATCGGAGGAAAGCGCGTTCACCACGCTGACGCCCACGCCGTGCAGACCGCCCGAGGTCGCATAAGCCTTGCCGGCGAACTTGCCGCCCGAATGGAGCGTCGAAAGGATCACTTCCAGCGCCGACTTGCCCGGAAATTTGGGATGCGGGTCGACCGGAATGCCGCGGCCATTGTCGCTGATCGTGAGCCGGTTTCCTGCCTCCAGTGTCACTTCGATCCGCGTTGCGAAGCCTGCGACCGCCTCGTCCATCGCATTGTCGAGCACTTCGGCGGCGAGGTGGTGCATCGCCCGCTCGTCCGTGCCGCCGACATACATGCCGGGCCGCCGCCGCACCGGCTCCAGCCCCTCCAGCACCTCGATCGACGAAGCGTCGTAATCCTGCGCCAGCGCGGCGTTCGAAGCGAACAGATCGGACATTTGGGGAACGCTATAGAGCGGGCGAGTCGGCGCTCCAAGCGGGTGTGGTGCTTTATCCCCCGGTTCGTGTGACCAGTGTATTGGAGCGGCAATACACGCTTGCGTCCGCTCGCCAAGCCCGGCAGTCTCGGCGCCAACATTCGTTCTTTAGGAGACCAATCCATGCGCCTGCTCGCTGCCGCTGCCCTGCTGCTTTCGTCTTCGGCTCTCGCTCAGGTGCCAAAAGAGCAGCTCGCCAAACCGCCCGCCGATGCGCGGCACTTCGTGATCCTCTCGACAGGCGGCAAGCATGGCGACTCCCATATCTGGACCGCGCCGGACGGCACTCGGATGGGACGCGAGAGCCTGTTGCTGCGAGGACAGGTGTGGGAGACGGACGCTTCCGCCCGCACTGGCGCCGACGGCATGCCGGGCAAGGTGGAGATCAGGGGCATCTCGCCCAGCGGCAATGTCGGCGAAGTGTTCGAGATTGCAGGCGGAAAGGCGAACTGGAAAAGCCAGATCGATCATGGTTCGGCCGCCTATACCGAGCCTGCCTTCTACGCTCCGGTCGGCGGGCCGATGGCGACCAATGCCTGGTTCGTCGAGCGGCTGCTCGCCAGCCCCGACAAGACGATGAAGCTGCTGCCGGGCGGCACGGCGAGTGCCGAGAAGCTGACGACGATCAGCGTCGGCGAGGGTGCGAAGAAGCAGGACGTTACGCTGTGGGCGGTCAGCGGCGTCAGCAACTCGCCCCTGCCGATCTGGACCGATGCGCAGAACCGCTTTTTCGGCGTCACCTTCGTGCTCGGCTGGCTGCCCGTAGGCTATGAAAGCGAGATGCCGAAGATGGAGGCGGCACAGTCCGCGGCCATGTCGGCGCGCATGCCTGCGCTCGCCAAGTCGCTGGTGACCGTGCCTACCACGCCAGTCGCCTTCACCAATGTGAAGCTGTTCGACGCCGATGCGAAGGCGTTCAGAACGGGCCAGACGGTAGTGGTCGACAAGGACAAGATTGTCGCCGTCGGACCCGCCGCTTCGACGCGGGTGCCGGCCGGCGCGCGGGTGATCGAAGGCCGCGGCAAGACGCTCGTTCCCGGCCTCTGGGACGTGCACATGCATGTCGGCGACGAATATACGCTGCTGCAGGAGCTTTCGCTCGGCGTCACTTCGGTCCGCGATCCGGGCAATAATGACCGGCTGACGATCGAACGGCGTGCCCGCGCGGCCGAGGGCAAGTTGCTCAGCCCCACCGTCTATCCGTCCTCGCTGATCGACGGGAAGGGGCCGAACACCGCGCAGGTGGCCAATGTCGCGAACAGCGAGGCAGAGGCGATTGAATGGGTTCGCAAGGCAAAGGCGAACGGCTTCAATGGCGTCAAATTCTACGGCACGCTCAACCCTGCATGGCTGAAGTCAGCCGTCGACGAAGCGCATCGCTTGGGGCTGCACGTCCACGGCCATATCCCCCAAGGCATGCGGCCGCTTGAAGCGGTCAATCTCGGCTATGACGAGGTCACGCACATCAACTGGCTGATGATGCAGGCAATGCCTGACAGCGTTATCCAGCAGTCGAACGGCATCATGCGCTTCGAAGGGCCGGGCCGCTTCGCCAAGGATGTCGATCTCGACAGTCCGGAAATGCGCGGCTGGATCAAGGCCATGGCTGACAAGAAGGTCTATAGCGACCCGACGATGATTGCCTTCGAGAGCCTTTACGTGCCCGAAAATGGCGAGCTGTCGCCCTCATATGCGCCCTTTGTCGGCACCTTGCCGCCTACGACCGAGCGCGGCTTCAGGAGCGGCGGCTTCAAGGTGCCCGAAGGTCTGACCCGCGCCGATTACCGCAAGAGCTGGGCAATGATGGTCGAGCTGCTCGGCCGGATGCACAAGGCCGGGGTGCCCGTTGTCGCCGGCACCGACGGATCGGGCCTGGAGATCGTCCACGAGCTGGAAATCTACCAGCAGGCCGGCTTCACCCCCGCCGAAGCGCTCGCCGCCGCGACCATCGTGCCGGCGCGGATGATCGGAGTGGACAAGTCGGTCGGCTCCATCGCAGTCGGCAAGACCGCAGACCTGGTGCTGGTCGAAGGCGACCCCGAACAGCGCATCGGCGACCTCCGCCAGACCCGCATCGTCATGCAGGCCGGCCGCATCATGGACGCCGATGCACTCAGAAAAGCGGCGGGATTTTTTGGAAGACCGAAATAGAGTTGGACCGGTCTCGTCATTCCGAGCGAAGCGAAGCAATCCACCAGGTCGGCGACACCGATGGACTGCTTCGCCGCTTCGCTCCTAGCAATGACGAGTACCCGGATAGCGTCAGCGCGTCGCCGCGAGCCGTAGTGGGAAGACGTTCTCCATTGCGTTGAGCCGTTCGGCCAGCGCGCGGTTGCAGGCTTCGTAAGCGGGGACGAACTGGCGTTCGATCTGGTCTTCGCTGAGGCACCAGGGGATCAGGCCGGACAGTGTCTCGCTGTGAGTGAGGCGGGTGCCCGAAGCTTCCGGGCGCAGGTCGAACAGGTGATCGCCGGTGAAGAGCAAAGGCACATGTCCGCGCCAGGCGAGTGCGCGGCCGCGGGCGGCGCGTGTGATAGTGACCGTCTGCCGCACGGTGGCGTTGGGCTTGGCCGGGTTGAGGAAGCGCATCCGCACCCTGGCGCCGGGCCGCGCCTCGCCGTCCGCTTCCAGGTTCAGCGGGTTCCATTCGGCATAGCGGGCGAAATCCGCCAGCACGTCCCACACCCGCTCTGGAGCATGGGGCAGATAAGCAGAGGTGAGCACGCGCTTGGGCATGAGGTCATGAAATGAGGGGCTCCTCCGCCGTCAAGCGGAAGAGCCCCTCTCGTCGATCAAGGGGTGGGAGGGATCGACGAAGCTGCGATCAGCCGACCAGCAGATTGCCGTTCATCTTCACCGGCCGGCTGATGTTGAAGTAATTGGGGCTGGTCGCGAGCACCGATTGGTGGATTTCCTCGAACTGCTCGCGCGTGCCATTGCCCTTGATACGCACGTCATAGTCGAGCTGGGGATAGCCGGCGGGCACCTGGTCATCGAGCCCGAAAAAGCCGCGCAGGTCGAGCTCGCCCTTGGTCTCGATCTCGACCGACTCGAGCTTGATGCCACGCATGGACGCGCCGGCGACATAGCCGACCAGCATACACGCATTGACCGCCGTCATCAGCAGCTCCTGCGGATTGGGCGCCGTGTTGGTGCCGAACAGCTCGACGGGCTCGTCGACGGTGATCTTGAAGTCGCGCTCGATCGGCTCCCCGCCATGGTTGATGGTGCCGACCGTCGTCTCGCTGCGGCACTGGCCCATCCAACGCGTCGTGACGTGAAAGCCCAGCTTGGCCTTGGCCGGATCGGCCTGCACGCCCGCGACCGCCTCGCCGAGCGCCGCCACGTCGATATCGTTGACGATGTTTCCGGAAACCGTGTCCAACATATGTCTTCTCCTTGGGAAATCAGCTGAAAAGAGGGGCGGCCGCATCGACTTTGGCGAGCGCGGCGGGCGACAGCCGGCCAAGCGTGTCGCGGAAGTTCGAGTGCGCCATGCCGGAGCCGAGATATGTCCAGCGCGCCGCCTGATGCTGTTGCGCGACCAGCGCCGCCTTGTCGGCAATGCTGCGGCCCGCGGCGCGTTCGAGCGCGACAAGGTTGAACTCCGCCTGCTGCGCGAGCCCCGCGTCTATGAAGGCGCCAATGTCGAGATATTCGTCGATCGCAGCCAGGATCTCGACCTCGCTGCGGCCTTCGGCGAGCGCCTCCACCATCAAGGTGTCCAGCTTGGCGTGCTGCGCTTCCTCCATCCAATGGTGGCGCAGCAGGCTCTTGAACAGCGGATCGATGTCGCCATCGTCCTTGACGCTGTCAACATAATGGCTCTGCGTCATCCATTCGATGTGGAGGATTGCCAGCGCCACGGCGAGCGGGTCATGCGACAGGATCTTGGCGCCGATCGCTTCCGCCGGGCCGATCACCTGGCAATCCGTGCCGAACCCCGCCGCAAAGGCAGCATGGAAGCGCCGGAACAGCTGGATATGCTTGGCTTCCTCGCTCGCGAAGTTGAGCAGCGCGCGGACGCGGAAATCATCCTTGTTCAGGTGCGGCCGTGCGTGGTCGAGCACGAACGGCAGGATGAACTCTTCGATGACGCCGAACAGCACCAGATATTGGTGCCCGCTGATCTGGTTCAGCAGCTTGCGCTCGGCCGCGGCAAGGCCCGGCGCCGCATTGGTGCGGGCCAAAGCTTCCGGCATGAACTTGCGGCTGAAGTCGAGCTTCTGGTCCGGCCCGAGCACGTCGTCGAGCCGCCAGGCAGCCCGTTCCGACGAGCCGAGCACGGCTTCGTAACTGAAATCCCGGTACATTCTTGTTCCCCAACAGGCGGAGATCAGACCAGGTGTCCGCCGGTCGCGATCCAGGCCAAAGTGGTTGCGCTCATGGCGAAACAACCGACACCGGCGAGAAAGAGGCCAGCGGCCTCCACGAACCAACGCGACACCTTCATCGACTCCTGTCACTCATCATCGCAGACCCTCATTGGTCCGCGATCCGCTGCCCGAGGCTGATTTTGTTGATGCCGTGACTAGTGGGGGCAGGAGGTGATATGAATCACCAAGCTGCCGGAAGAATTGATCCAAGCGCCGGAACTTGCCGGAGGGGCCCGTCATGGACGTGATGTCTGATATCCTGTCGTCGATGCGCCTATCGGGCGCGGTGGTGTTCGACGCCGAGCTGGTCGCGCCCTTCTGCATCGTTTCGCATTACGGGCCGCAGGACTGCGCCAAATTCTTTCCTGTGCCGGCGCACCTGATCCCCTATCACTATGTGACCGAAGGCCGGATGTGGGTACGGATCGGCGAAGAGGAGCCGCTGCTGGTCGAAGCCGGCGAGCTGGTGCTGCTGGCGCGCAACGACCGGCATCTGCTCTACAGCGAGCCCGGCGTGCCGATCCAGGAAATGGAGGATGTGACGATCGACCCTGGCTCCGGGCCGATCCAGGTGCGCCAGACGGGCACCGGCGCGCGCACCCGGATGTTCTGCGGCTATCTCGGCAGCACCTCCGCGGAACCGGCGTTGATGCAGAACCTCCCGCCGTTGATGAAGGTACGGATGGGCGACGGCGCCCGCCAGCTCTGGACGCGCAGCTCGCTGCAGCTGGCAGCGGGCGAGCTGCAGAAGGAGCCTGAGACGGTCGCGCGCATGACCGAATTGCTTTTCGGGGAAGCGGTTCGGCGCTATGTCGAGAGCTTGCCCGAAGGCGAGGCCAATTGGCTGGCGGGGTTGCGCGACCCCCAGATCGCCAAGGCGCTCCGCCTGATCCACGATCGCTATGCCGAGCCTTGGGACGTTGCAAGCCTGGCGAAAGAGGTGGGCCTGTCCCGCTCGGCCTTCGGCGAGCGCTTCACCGCCCTGATCGGCGAGCCGCCGATGCGCTATTTCGCCCGTTGGCGAATGAAGATTGCCGCCAACATGCTGCGCGACGGCCGCCGCAACAGTGGCGTCGTGGCCTATGAAGTGGGCTTCGGTTCCGAGGCTGCCTTTGTGCGCGCCTTTCGACGCGAATATGGCGTTCCCCCCGCTACCTGGCGCCGGCAGCAGGAGGGGAGCGCGAAGCTCGCGGCCTAACGGACGCGCGGGCCGCCAAAGGGCAGCGGGGGCGGCGGGCGGCGGTCGCGGCGCGGCAGCTGGGCCTGATAGGCTTGGCCGCAATGGGCGACGCAATAGGGGAAGCCCGGGTTCACCGGATCGCCGCAGAAGTGGAAGTCCGGCTCGCCCGGATGACCGAGCGGCCATTTGCAGATGCGATCGTTCAGATCGAGCAGCGAGGTCTTGCCGGCAATCTCCGGGCTCGGCTTGGCAGGCACAAGGCGGCGCGGCGGGGCGGGCGGGATCGGCGCGGACTGTTCGCCCGGCGCCTGGCGGAGGAAGCCGCCAGGACCGATCGAGCGGATCTGCGGCTGCGCGGGTGCGGCATCGGCCGTGGCGGCCGGCGTTGCGGCTGGGGCGACCGGAGGACGCTCGGGAGCAGGGGCGCGCGGTGCGATAGGGCGCGGCGCTTCGGCGCGGGGCTCGACCGGAGCAGCGGCAGCGACCGGCGCCGTCAAGCCATCATCTTTGCCTTCGCGGACCGGCGACGGTCGCGCTTGCAGGCCCAGGCGATGCGCCTTGCCGATGACGGCGTTGCGGCTGACGCCGCCCAGCTCATCCGCGATTTGGCTGGCGGTCATTCCCTTTTCCCACATCGATTTCAGCTGCTCGATGCGTTCGTCAGTCCAGGCCATTGCTATCCTTCGTCCAGTCAGCTTGCAGGCGCCGCCGCCAGCCGATAGGCGAACCGCCAATGGCCGACCAGTCCCAATCCGGAGTTCGCCTCGCGCCGGGCGTGGCATCGATCACCAATGTCAACTGGCCCGGCTTGCGCGCCCTTTATGTGAAGGAGGTACGGCGCTTCTTCAAGGTCCAGCTGCAGACGATTTGGGCGCCCGCCATCACGACGATGCTGTTCCTGGTGATTTTCACCGTCGCGCTGGGCGGCAGCGGACGCACCGTGCTCGGCCATCCCTTCGCCGACTTCATCGCCCCCGGGCTGATCGTGATGGGCATGCTGCAGAACGCCTTTGCCAACTCCAGCTTCTCGCTGCTGGTCGGCAAGATTCAGGGCACAATCGTCGACTATCTGATGCCGCCCCTTTCGAATGGTGAGCTGTTGGCGGCGCTCGCCGGGGCGTCGGTGACGCGCGCGATTCTGGTCGGCTTCGCGGTGTGGCTGGCGATGCTGCTCTGGCCCGGCGTGCACGTGACTCCGCGCCATTTCTGGGCGATCGCCTGGTTCGGCATTTTGGGCGCGCTGTTCCTCGCCTTCATGGGCGTGATGACGTCCATCTGGGCGGAAAAATTCGACCACGCCGCGGCAGTGACCAACTTCGTCGTCGCGCCGCTCTCCCTCTTGTCTGGCACCTTTTATTCGGTGGAGGCGCTGTCGCCACTGTTCCGCGCGATCAGCCACGCGAACCCGTTTTTCTACATCATCTCGGGCTTTCGATACGGGTTCCTCGGCGAGTCCGACTCTCCGGTGCTGCTCGGCGCGGCCATCGTGGTCGCGATCAATCTGGTGATGGGCAGCGCCTGCTATGCGCTCCTCCGCTCCGGCTGGAAGATCAAGGCATGAGGTTCGAGTATCGTGCCGGCGAGCTCACCTGCGAGGCCTATGTCGCGCAACCTGCGGGCGCGGGGCCTCACCCGGTCATCATGATCGCGCCGACAGTACGGGGGCCTACCCAGCTGGAGGAAGCCAAGGCGGACGCGCTCGCGACCCAGGGTTATCTGGCCATCGTGATTGACCATTATGGCCGCGACAAGCGCGACCTGGGTGAGGCGGCTTTTGCCGAGATGAATGTGCTGCTCGCCGACCGTGCGCGTTTGCGCCGGCAGCTGCTTGACGCGCTCGCCTTCGCCCGGTCGCTTGAAAATGCCGATCGAGACCGTGTCGCAATCATCGGCTACTGTTTCGGCGGGCTCTGCGCATTGGACCTGGCCCGCACTGGCACCGACCAGGTGAAAGGTGCTGTATCCTTCCACGGCATTTTCTCGCGACCGGAACTTGGGCCGCAGCCGCCGATCGCGGCCAAGCTGCTCGTGCTCCACGGTTGGGACGACCCGCTGGCGACGCCGGACGATGTGCTCGGCCTTACGCGCGAGCTGACCGATGCCGGTGCCGACTGGCAGCTCCACGCCTATGGCCATACGGTGCACGGCTTCACCAACCCCGAGGCGTCGGTGCCCGGCCGCGTCCTCTACAATGCGGCCGCCGATGCGCGCGCGAATACCGCATTATCGGGGTTCCTGAAGGAAGTGCTGGCTTAACCGCCGATAACGAGCGCGTTCAGCGTCGCTCCAGCGCGAATCACCTAAAAGACCTTCACTCGATCAAGAGGAGTGAAGACCATGAAGAAGTTCCTTGTGACCCTGGCGCTCGCTTCGACCGCTCTCGTGGCCAGCGCTCCGGCGTCGGCGCAATATTATGAGCGTGACCGCTACGACAACCGCTATGACCGTGGTGACCGCTGGGATCGCGGCGACCGCTGGGATCGCGGTGACCGTGACTATGGTGAGCGTTTTCAGCGCAATGGTCGCCTGGGTCGTCAGCTCGACCGTATCGCCGCGCAGATCAGCCGCGGCCAGCAGATGGGCATGATCACCCCGCGTGAGGCCTATCGTCTTCGCGCCGAGCACGGCCAGCTGTGGCGCCTCGCTCAGCGTTATTACGCTACCGCCGGCCTGAACGGCTGGGAAGCGCAGGATCTGGAGCGTCGCGTCGACATGCTGCAGGACCGTGTCCGCTTCGAGCGTCGGGACGATGATCGCCGCTACTGGCGCTAAGTCCTGACGAGATAAACTCAGGAAGGGCCGTGGAGCGATCCGCGGCCCTTCTTCTTGTCGAAGTGCCAGTCGACAGCTGGACGCGCGGCGGTTAATCTGCTGCTTCCTTATTGCTATCGTCCAAGAGGAAGCGGATGGACCCGATCGACGACGTGTTCGGATCGATGCGCGTGCACACCAGCCTTTATGCGCGGATCGAGGGTTCGGCACCCTGGGGCGTGACCTTCGTGCGCGGCGCGGCGGCGCGGTTCGGCTATGTCGTGCGCGGCGAGGCTTGGCTGACGGTTGAGGGACGCGAGCCGGTGCGCGTGTCGGCGGGCGACTGCTGGACGATCGTCGGCGGCGCCCGGTATTCGCTGCAGGACGAGCTGAAGACGCCGACGGAATATTGCTACAAGGCGCTGCGGGCACATTCGAACCATGTCGTGCAGCTGGGCGGCGGCGGTGAGCCGGTGACGGTGGTGACCGGCTGGTTCTTGTTCGACCGGCAGGGTGCGCGTCCGCTGATCGACCTGATGCCCGAACTGATCCTGACCCGGATGGATCAGGAGCGGTCCGAGCTGATGGAGGCGACGTTGCAGCTGCTCGCTTCCGAGACGGAGCGGCAGCGCCTGGGCACCGGCATCGTGGTCAGCCGTTTGGCGGACATCCTGTTCATTCAGGCCATCCGCGCCCATGCTGCGTCCTGCGCGGCAGAGGCGGCTGGCTGGATCGGCGCCTTGGTCGACCCGCGCCTGTCCCGTGCCTTCAAGGCGGTACACGCCCGCGTGGAGCATCCCTGGACGGTGGAGGAACTGGCGCGCGAGGCGGGCATGTCCCGCTCCGCTTTCGCTGCGCGGTTCCGCGACAGTGTGGGGCTCAGCCCCCTCGATTATGTGACCCGCTGGCGCATGTTTCGGGCTGGCGCGATGCTGCGGCAGGGCGAGCGCTCGATCGCCGAGATTGCCATCAAGGTGGGCTATGAAAATGAAAGTGCTTTCGCCAAGGCTTTCAAGCGCGTGACCGGCATCACTCCCGGCGCCTATCGGCGCAAGGGGGGCGAGATTGGATTCTTGACGCAACCAGTCTTCGAACATTCGGACCCCAACGCCGACGGCCAGGCGGTCCGCCTCGCCGCCTAGCGGGGTTGTTTCGCCTCCGCCGCTCCCTTATACCGCGCCTATCCAGGCGGCCGATGCGGTCGCCTTTTTGCTTTTGACCCACAGGAGCTCTGCCATGGCGATCACCCCTCTGATGCCCGTCTATCCCCGGTGCGGGGTGCGGCCGGTGCGGGGCGAGGGCGTGTATCTGATCGGCGAGCGCGGCGAGCGCTATCTCGATTTCGCCAGCGGCATTGCGGTCAACCTGCTCGGCCATGGTCACCCGCATCTCACCAAGGCGATTGCCGACCAGGCGGCGACGCTGATGCACGTGTCAAACCTCTATGGCAGCCCGCAGGGCGAGGCGCTGGCGCAGCGGCTGGTCGACAACAGCTTTGCCGACACGGTGTTCTTCACCAACTCGGGCGCCGAAGCGGTCGAGTGCGCAATCAAGACCGCGCGCCGCTATCATTTCTCCGCCGGCGAGACGCACAAGACGACGCTGATCACGTTCAAGAACGCGTTCCACGGCCGCACCATCGGCACGATCAGCGCGACCGACCAGGAAAAGCTTCGCTCCGGCTTCGAGCCGCTGCTGCCTGGCTTCAAGGTGGTCGAATTCGACAACCTCGAGGCGGCCGAAGCGGCGGTTGATGAGAACACCGCCGGCTTTTTGGTCGAGCCGGTGCAGGGCGAGGGCGGCATCCGCCCCGCATCCGACGCCTTCATGAAGGGTTTGCGCCGCATCTGCGACGAGAAGGACCTGATGCTGGTGCTGGACGAGGTCCAGTGCGGCGTCGCGCGCACCGGCACGCTCTACGCCTATGAGCAGTACGGCATCGAGCCGGACATCCTTGCTTCCGCCAAGGGCATTGGCGGCGGCTTCCCGATGGGCGCCTGCCTCGCGACGGAGAAGGCAGCGCGCGGCATGGTGATCGGCACCCACGGTTCGACTTATGGAGGCAATCCGCTGGCGATGGCGGCCGGGCAGGCGGTCCTCGATGTCGTACTGGAGCCGGGCTTTCTCGAGCATGTCCAACAGATGGGCGACCGGCTGCGCCAGGCTCTGGAGCAGATGATCCCGAACCACGACCATCTGTTCGACAGCGTGCGGGGGCTCGGACTCATGCTCGGCATCAAGCTCAAGTCGGACAGCCGCGCATTCGTCGCGCACCTTCGCGATCACCATGGCCTGCTGACCGTGGCGGCCGGAGACAATGTCGTGCGTATCCTGCCGCCGTTGGTGATCGACGAGAACCACATCGCCGAGTGCGTCGAAAAGCTCAGCGGCGGCGCCCGGGACTATGCGCCGGCCCAGGCTGCTTAGTTCCAAAATGTACACCCGTCCGGCCTGAGCTTGTCGAAGGCCTGTTCTTGTTCTTGGAGCCGTAAGGAAAGGCGGGGCTTGGACGAGCTCAGCCCGAACGGTGGTGGGGAGCGTGGATGAGGCACTTTCTAAATCTCTCCTCAGCCGGCGCCGATGGCGTCGCGGCCATGCTTTCCGAAGCGCTCGACCGGAAGCAGGCGCGGACCGGCTGGCCCAAGGGCAAGGCGGACGCCGACAGGCCGCTGGACGGGCACGTGCTGGCGATGGTCTTCGAGAAGAGCTCGACTAGGACCCGCGCTTCGTTCGACATGGCGATCCGGCAGCTCGGCGGGACGTCGATCGTCATGGATGCGGGCACCACCCAACTCGGCCGCGGAGAAACGATCGCCGACACGGCGCGGGTGCTCAGCCGCTATGTCGATGCGATCATGATCCGCACCGACGATCCGGCCAAGCTGGACGAGCTTGCGGCTCATGCGACGGTGCCGGTGATCAACGGCCTGACCGACCGCTCCCATCCCTGCCAGATCGTCGCCGACCTGCTGACGGTGGTGGAGCAGGGCATCTCCCTACCTGGCTCGAAATGGGCTTGGCTGGGCGACGGCAATAATGTGCTGCACTCGATCGTGGAGGCGGCGGGGCTCTTCCAATTCTCGGTTGCGGTAGGTTGTCCCGAAGGCTTCGATCCGGACGAGAGCTTTATCCGCGAAGCCAATGCGCGGCTGGCGAACAGCAATGCACGGGTGACGATCGAGCGTGATCCGGTGCGCGCGGCAGCCGATGCCGATATCGTGGTCACCGACACCTGGGTGTCGATGGGGCAGCAGGACTCGGGCAAAAAGATTGCCGCCATGACGCCCTATCAGGTGAATGCCGAGTTGATGGCGCATGCCAAGCCGAGAGCGACCTTCCTCCACTGCCTGCCCGCCCATCGCGGCGAGGAAGCGACCGACGACATCCTGGACGGAAAACAGTCCGCCATCTGGGAAGAGGCGGAAAACCGCCTACATGCACAAAAAGCGATCTTGCTTTGGTGCTTTGGACTGATCGGACATGACGGAACGAACTGAGCTGGACCGGACCCTCGGGTTCGCGATCCTGGAGCAACATGCGCGCGGGCGGCTGGTGCGGCTGGGCCCGGTGCTGGACCAGATCCTGTCTGCTCACGCCTACCCGCCGGTGATCGAAAAGCTGCTGGCGGAGGCGCTGGCGCTGACCGCGCTGCTGGGCGCGACGTTGAAGGATGAGACCGGCCAGATGACGCTGCAGGCGCAGACCGAGAATGGCCCGATCGACCTGCTCGTCTGCGACTATAAAGATGGCGAGCTGCGCGGATACGTGCAGTTCGATGCGGAGCGCATCGCCGCTGCGCCTTCCGAGCCGAGCCTTTTTGCGCTGTTCGGCAAGGGCTATCTCGCTATCACCTTCGACCAGGCGGTGAGCGGCGAACGCTATCAAGGCATCGTGCCCCTGGAGGGCGGATCGCTGGCCGAGGCGGCGCAAAGCTACTTCGCTCAGTCCGAGCAGATACCCAGCCTCGTTCGGCTGTCGCACCGCCACGACGCCGATGGCCGCTGCGTCGCGGGCGGCATGCTGCTCCAGCATCTGCCAGAGGGCGAGGAAGGGCACGATCGGCTGCATACGCGGCTCGACCATCCCGAATGGCAGCATGTCGAGATGCTCGGTCAGACCATTCGCCAGGAGGAGTTGACCGATCCCGACCTGCCGATGGAGACGCTCGTCTGGCGGCTGTTTCATGAGGAGAAAGAAGTGCGTGTGCTCGGCGGCGCGGCGCTGAGCCGAGGCTGCCGCTGCAATCGCGAGCATATCCTCAACGTCTTGTCGCGCTTTGCGGCCGACGAGCAGGCGGAGATGGCGGACGCGGAAGGGATGATCAAAGTCGATTGCGCCTTCTGCTCGATCAGCCATCCGATCAAGCTTTCGGAACTCGCGCCGGTTGAATAGAACGCGATCGTAACCAATCTAGGTTACCGAACGTCCCAACAGGGGGCGGTGAGGAACGGATGCGCTGGTTGCTTGCGTTGCTGGTCGGAGGCACTGCGCTGATTGCTGCCACGAACCCACGCACCTCCGTTCTGGCCTTCAACCGCATTCAGCCGGGCAGTTGGCAGCTGCGTTCGCTCGACGGTTCCACGCCGTCGCAGCGCATGTGCGTGCAGGACCCTTATGAACTGATCCAGTTGCGCCATCCCGGCACGGCCTGCTCGCGCTTCGTGCTGAACAACGAAGCGCAGACGGCGACGGTGCACTATACCTGCACCGGCGCCGGCTATGGCCGGACCACGATCAAGGTCGAAACGCCGGCCTTGATGCGCATCGAATCCCAGGGTCTCGCCGACCGGTCGCCCTTTCAAGTGACGTTCGAGGCGCGGCGCCTGGGCCCCTGCGGTCCGCAACAGGCTGGTCGTTAAGCCGTCATTTACCAAAGTCGGAGTAACAGGAGTGCGTGTCACGTGAGCACGCTTTCCTCCCTTGAGCCGCAAGGCTTGACTGGGCCGCTCTTCGGGGCGGCCCATTTGTTTTTGCACGAGTTCTTGCAATCCTCGCCCAGCCGTTGAAGGCGACCGACATGGGTCCGGTGTCCAACAGCGATTCTGCGGCAGTTTCCGCCCTCGCGATCGACGCACCGTCGCTCGGCCCGCGCTCCGCTTGGCCACAGGCGCTCGCCAACATCGCCGATGTGATCGCGGCCTCGCCTTTCCCGATGTTCGTGTTGTGGGGTCAGCGGCGCATCCTGCTCTACAACAGCGCTTATGTCCCAATCTTGGGACCACATCATCCGGTCGCCATGGGCCGGCCATTTTTCGAGGTCTGGCCGGAAGTGCGCGAGATCATCGAGCCGGTGATCGACGACGCGTTCCGCGGCCGCGCGAGCCTCTACGAAGACCTTCCGGTCACCCTTCATAGGCCCCAGCCGGAAGCAGCCTGGTTCACCTTCGCCTATAGCCCCATCAAGAACGATGACGGTAGCATCGGCGGCGCGCTTTGCGTGTGCACCGAGACAACGGAGGGGGTGCGCGCGCGCCATCGCCTGGCGTTCCTGCTGGCCCTGGAGGAGCGGTTCCGGGAAGTGGAGAGCCCGGACGAGATCATCCGCGTCGCCCAGGCAGCGTTGGGCGAGCATCTGCGGGTCAGCCGGGTAGGCTATGGCCGGCTTGACGCCGGCGAGCGCTTTTTCACCACCAAGGACAACTGGACTAATGGTTCGGTCGAACACTTCAACGGCACGCACGATCTCGCCGCGTTCGGGGACCAGATCCATGGCGCTCTGAAGCGGGGTGAGCCTCTTGCTGTCGAGGACACCGTCACCGATCCCCGCATCGATGCAGCCGGCGCGCAGGCGTTCGAGGGCTTGCAGACCCGCGCTGCGGCGACCGTGTCGCTGATCAAGAACGGTCGGTTCGTCGCGGCCATGTATGTCCATCATAACGAGCCGCGTTACTGGGACGCTGAAGATGTCGGGCTGATCCGCGACGTCGCCGAGCGCACCTGGTCGGCCGTGGAGCGGGCGGCCGCCGAGGCCGAGCTCCGCACCCGCGAACGGTTGCTCCGCTTCCTCGACGAACTCGCTCGCGAGACGGCGGCATCGACCGACGCTGACGAGATTCTGGCGATCACGACTCGCCTGACCGCCGCTCATCTTGGCCTGTCCAACTGCGCCTATGCCGACATGGACGCCGACCAGAACGGCTTCACCATCCGCGGCAATTGGCACGCGCCCGGCTCTCCTTCGATCGTCGGCCATTATCAGCTCGCCGACTTCGGGACGCTCGCGGTGCAGGAACTGAGCGCCGGCCGACCGCTGATCATCAACGACAATCTGAAAGAAATTGAGCCGCACGAGGCGAAGACCTTTCAGGACATCGGCATCGGCGCGACCATCTGCATGCCGCTGGTCCGGAGCGGCCAGCTCGTCGCGCTGATGGCGATCCATGACCGTGACCCGCATTACTGGACCGACTATGAGCTTACCGTCATCCGAGAGGTGACGGAACGGTCTTGGGCGCATGTCGAGCGCGTCCGTTCCGAAGCGCTCCGCCGCGATCGCGAGGAGCGGCTGCGCATCGCCATGGATGCGGCGCAGATGGGCACCTGGGACTGGGACCTGGTCGCCGGCCGCGGCAGCTGGTCCGATCGCACCGCCGAGATCATGGGCGTCGCGCCGGGGACGGAGATCACGCCCGAGATGCGGTACGAGCTCGTACATCCGGACGATCGCGACTGGGTCGGCAAGCAGGTCGTCGAGTCGATCCAGACGGGCCGCGACTTCGCTACCGAATATCGTATTGTGCGGCCGAACGGCGAGGTGCGCTGGATCTCGTCGCGCGGCCGGGTGCAGATGGATGCAAATGGCCGCGCGGTCCGGACCACCGGCACGGTCCGCGACGTGACGCGTCGCCGCCGCGCGCAGGATGAGCTGCAGCAGCTTAACAGCCGGCTGGAACAGGAGGTGGCGCACCGGACGGCGGAGCGCGACCGCATGTGGAGGCTCAGCCGCGACCTGTTCGTCGTCGTCGGCAGGCGCTGGGATATCCGCGCGATCAACCCGGCCGTCGAGCGGCTGCTCGGCTATGACCCGCGCGACCTTGTCGGGCGGCGCTTCGATACGTTCGTGCATCCGGACGATCTCAACCAGGCGGGTGCCTCGATCCGGGCTGCCGCCCATCAGCCGGTGGGCGACTTCCGTGCGCGGCTGCGCAACAGCGACGGCGCATGGCGGGAATTCTCCTGGACGGCGGCGCCGACGGAAGGCGAAGCCTATGTCATTGGCCGCGACATCACCGCCGAAGTCGAGCGCAGCCGCGACCTGGCGCTGGCGCAGGACGCGCTGCGCGAGTCGCAGAAGCTGGAGGCGCTCGGCAAACTGACCGGCGGCGTCGCGCACGACTTCAACAATCTGCTCACGCCCATCGTCGGCAGCCTCGATCTTCTGTCCCGCGCCGAGGGCCTGAGCGAGCGTCAACGGCGGCTGGTCGGGGCTGGGCTGGAATCCGCTGAACGGGCCCGCACTCTGGTGCAGCGGCTGCTCGCCTTTGCCCGCCGCCAGCCGCTGAATATCGGACCGGTCGATGTGGAGGCGCTGATTGCCGGCATGGCGGAGCTGATCGGCAGCACTTCCGGTCCGCACATCGACCTGCGGGTGAAGGTCGCGCCGGCGCTCCCTGCCGCTCAGGCAGACGCGAACCAGTTGGAGCTCGCCATCCTCAATCTTGCGGTCAATGCGCGCGACGCCATGCCCGAAGGCGGCACGCTCTCGATCACCGCGTCGGACGAGACCGTCGAGCGGCTGCGTGGCGGCAAACTCCAGCCGGGCCGCTATGTCCGCATCGGCGTGGCGGACACCGGCACGGGCATGGATGCCGACACGCTGGCCCGCGCCGTCGAGCCGTTCTTTTCAACCAAGGGCATCGGCAAGGGGACGGGGCTCGGCCTGTCGATGGTGGATGGCCTCGCTTCGCAGCTGGGCGGTGCCATGCTGATCGAAAGCCGCGTCGGCCTGGGCACAAGCGTGGACATCTTCCTGCCGGTCTCCACCGCCCCGGCAGCGTCTGCACCTTTGCCCCAAGAAGAGGAGGCAGCGGCCGCTTCGGGCACGATCCTGCTGGTGGACGATGACGAGGGCGCGCGCTCGGCAACGCGGGAGCTGCTGATCGACCTTGGCTATCGTATCGAGGAGGCTGGTTCGGGCGAGGAAGCGCTTGCGCTGCTGGAGCGGGGCGGCCGTTACGACGCGGTGCTGTCCGACCAGCTGATGCCGGGCATGACGGGGTCGCAGCTGGCCACCCGGATCGCTGCGCGGCGGCCGGGCACACCGGTGCTGCTCGTCTCCGGCTATGCCGATCTCGACAGCGTCTCGCCGGGCCTGCCGCGCCTCGCCAAGCCGTTCCGGCGCGACCAGTTGCGCAAGGAGTTGCAGGCGCTGGGGGTGTGAGAAACTAGGGACAATTCCGCATAACGCCGCTCCGGTCAGACTCCTATTTGATCGACATCAAATTCGATCCGCCAAGGAGTTGGCCATGACTGCCCCGTTCGTCGATCTCAGCATCCATCATCGCCCCGACAACATGTCCGACCGCGTTGCGCTGGGCTTCACTAAGGTGCTGCGCTGGTGCGCGGACACCTTCTTCGCCGCTCGTTACGGCCACCGCGCGGTCGTGCTGGAGACGGTCGCGGCAGTGCCGGGCATGGTCGGTGCCACCATCAACCACCTCCACAGCCTGCGCCGCATGAAGGACGACCGCGGCTGGATCCGCACGCTGATGGACGAAGCCGAGAACGAGCGCATGCACCTGATGACGTTTATCGAAGTGGCGCAGCCGACCTGGTTCGAGCGCGCGGTCATCATCGGCGTGCAATGGGTCTTCTACCTCGCCTTCTTCGCGCTCTACCTCATCAGCCCGCGCACCGCGCACCGCATCGTCGGCTATTTCGAGGAGGAGGCGGTGATCAGCTACACCCATTATCTCGCCGAGATCGACGAGGGCCGTTCGCCGAACGTGCCGGCGCCGGCAATCGCCAAGCGCTACTGGAACCTGCCAGAGACGGCGACGCTGCGGGACGTGGTGTTGGTCGTGCGCGCCGACGAAGCGCATCACCGCGACGTCAATCACGGCTATGCCGACGAACTGAACGGACTGGAGCCCGGCGTGCCCGCGCCCTGCCCGGAGCATAATGAGCTGCAGCCCGCGTGGAAGCAGGCGGCCTGACCCACCGTTCGTATCGAGCGAAGTCGAGATACGCTTCTCGACTTTGCTCGAAGCGAACGGACTGGAATTAGAATGACGCTCTGAGCGTCACCCGGATATCCCGTCCCGAAAGGGGCGCAAAATCCTTGAGGAAGCTGGTGTGGCGGCGGGCGTCCACGTCGAAGATGTTGTTCGCCTGCACCATCAGCTCCGGTTTGTTCGGCCCACCGCCGAAGGGGCGGAAGGCCAGCGAGGCGTTGACGAGGGTGAATTCGTCCGTCGGCGTCTCGAAGGCGGCGACACGGTCCTGCTCGAAGCTGTGCTCGACTTCGACCCGGCCGGTGAGTCTGTCGGCGGTGGCACTGACGCCACCGAGCAGCCGTAGCGGCGGGATTCGCGGCACCGGACCGACGCTCGACACCGTGGCCCGCACATAGTCGGCAACCGCGTCCACGCCGATCTTGCTCTCGCCAATTCGGGCGACCCTGGCCGCGACCTGGGCCTCGACCCCGTAGAAGCGGGCCTTGGCCTGACGATATTGGAACACCGGCAGGTCGTCCTCGATCTCTCCGGTCGCGTCCTCATAAATGAAGTTGCGGAAGCGGTTATAATAGACGGAGAATTCGGCCGTTAGCCACTCATTGCCGCCGCGCACCACCGCCTCGGCTCCGAAATTCCGTTCCTTACGAAGGGCGGGATCGCCGATCTCAAAGGCTTGGGTGCCGGCGTGCGGGCCATTGGAGAACAGCTCCTCGGCCGATGGCGCCCGCTCGGTCAGCGAGACATTGCCGCCAATCCGCCAGCCCTTGGTAAACTCGAAGCTCGCACCGGCCGAGCCGGACAGCGCCGTGAACTTCCGGCCGATGCCGAGTGTCGGCGCGGTGACCTTGGTGCGCTCGATCCGGCCGCCGACCTCGAGTTGAGCGCGGCCGAGTTCGAGCTGCTGCAGCGTGAACAGGCCGAACTGCTCGGTCTCGTTCTTGGGCAGGAAGGCCTCTTCGCCGACCGCGTCAAAGTCGCGGATGAAGAACTGGCCGCCGACTGCGCCCTTCCACGGCCCGCGCTTGGCCTGGACGAGCTCGATCCGGCCCTCCATTGCTTCATTGAGGAAGGTGGAGCCGATCTCCCCCTTGGGCTCGATCTCGTCATGCTTATAGTCGGCAAAGCCGAAGCGGCCGCGCAGCAGTTCGAAGAATCCGCTGCCGAGCTTGATCTCGGCGCGGGCGTCAAGCCGCAGCTGGCGCGCGTCGATGGTCGGCGCCTCACCTTCGCCGGTCGCCAAGTCGAAGCGCGGCGGGATGCCGAACTTGCTGTCATAGCGGGTCAGAGCGAAGCCGAGGCTGCTGCCGTCATCGGCGACCACCGACACGCCGCCTGCCAAGTCCCAGGTCCGTGCAGCCGAGTTGGGCAGGCGGTTGCGCAAGGAGGCGAGCGCCTGCGCGTCGGGAGTGCCGCTCGCCAGCGCCTCGGCCCGCGCCTGGCGTGACAGGACGAACTTGCCGATGCGCAGATCGTCGCCGTTTAGATAGCTGCCGTCGACATGCAGCACGACCTTGCCGCCCACCGGCAGGTCCGCCGCCGCGGCGCCGAACCACTGGTCGGCCGCCGAGGCATAGCCGCCCAATACGTCGACGTGCAGAGCTTCGTCGGGCACGCGGCGCGGGATGCGGCGGTCGATCACATTGACGACGCCGCCGATCGCGGACGAGCCAAACTGGAGCGCTGCAGGCCCCCGCAGCACTTCGATGCGCTCGGCCAGGAACGGGTTGATCGTGACCGGGTGATCGACGCTGGTGTTCGACACGTCGAAGCTGCCGATGCCGTCGGTCAGCACGCGGATGCGCTCGCCCTGAAAGCCGCGCAGCACCGGCCGCGACGCGTTGGGCCCGAAGGAGGTGGAGGAAACGCCCGGCAGTCGCGCCAGCGTCTCGCCGATTGTCGGCCGCACCTCGCGGGCGAGCTCGGCGCCGCTCAGCACCGAAACGCCGGTCAGGAACTCGATCCGCTCGCGTTCGAACGGCGCGGTGACGATGATGTCGCGCGGCTGCTCGACATGGACGTCATCGGGGCTCTGCTGGGCATGAGCAGGAACGACGAAGGCAGCGCCGGCGAGCAGCGCGAAGAGGTTGGACCGAATCATGGTCGCCGCTGCTAACGGCCATGATATGTTGTATCAAGACCCTGATCTGTCGTCCGCCGATTAGGCAGTGCCGTTCATCGCGGCAAGCAGGGGAGAGGCGCCCTGCTCGGCATCGTCGGCGGCGCTCTGGAACAGCCGGAACAGCTCGCGGCCCAGACCCAGGCGCGCCTGAGGTGCGGCTGCAGGCTCACGGTCGGCAAATCCGGGCGTCAGCACTTCGAGCGTGCCGCTCACCGCATCGACGCGGACGAGGTCGCCATCCGACACCCGCGCGACCGGCCCGCCGTGCAGCGCCTCCGGATAGAGGTGGATAGCGGCGGGCACCTTGCCGCTCGCGCCCGACATGCGGCCGTCGGTGACAAGCGCGACCTTGAAGCCGCGATCCTGCAGCACGCCAAGCGCTGGCGTCAGCTTGTGCAGCTCCGGCATGCCGTTAGCGGCAGGGCCCTGGAAGCGGACGATCACCACCACATCCCGCTGCAGTTCGCCAGCCTTGAAGGCGGCCAGCACCTGGTCCTGATCGTCGAACACGCGCGCTGGCGCTTCGATGACGCGGCGCTCGGGGTCGACCGCGCTGGTCTTGATGACGGCGCGACCGAGATTGCCGGCAAGCAACTTCATGCCTCCGGTCGGCTGGAAGGGGTCGGCAACAGGGCGCAGCATTGTCGGATCGCGGGTCGTGTCCGGAGCAGGCGTCCATTCGAGCTGCTCAGTGAGGCGCGGCTCGTTCTGGTAGTCGGCCATGCCGTTCGCCGATACTGTAAGGATGTCACCATGGAGCAGCCCCGCGTCGAGCAACTCGCGGATGACGAAGGGCATGCCGCCGGCGTCCCTGAAGTCGTTCACGTCGCCCGATCCGTTCGGATAGACGCGGGCGAGCAGCGGCACGGCCTCTGAGATTTCCTCGAAGTCCTGCCAATCGATGACGATGCCAGCCGCGCGCGCGATGGCGGGGAGGTGGATGGCGTGGTTGGTGGAACCGCCGGTCGCCATCAGGCCGACACAGGCGTTCACGACCGCCTTTTCATCGATGACGCGGCCGAGCGGGCGATAGTCATTGCCGTCCCAGCCGATTTCGGTGATCCGGTGAACGGCGGCGCGCGTCAGTTCCTGGCGCAGCTTGGTGCCCGGATTGGCGAAGGCGGCATTGGGCACATGCAGACCCATCACCTCCATCATCATCTGGTTGGAGTTGGCCGTACCGTAGAAAGTGCAGGTGCCCGGCGAGTGATAGCTGGCCGATTCCGCCTCCAGCAATTCCTCCTTGCCTACCTTGCCCTCGGCATAAAGCTGGCGAATGCGCGCCTTCTCCTTATTCGGGATGCCCGATCCCATCGGCCCGCCGGGGACCAGGATGGTCGGCAAGTGCCCGAAGCGCAGCGCACCGATCAGCAGCCCCGGCACGATCTTGTCGCAAATGCCGAGCAGCAACGCGCCTTCGAACATGGCATGGCTGAGGGCGACGGCCGTAGAAAGCGCGATCGTGTCGCGGCTGAACAGCGACAGCTCCATGCCTGCCTGACCCTGCGTCACGCCGTCGCACATGGCCGGCACGCCGCCCGCGACCTGCGCGGTGGCGCCACGCTCCCGGGCGAAGACCTTGATCTGTTCGGGATAGCGTCCATAGGGCTGATGGGCGGACAGCATGTCATTGTACGACGTGACGATGCCGATGTTCATCGACCTGCCCAAACGGATCGCCGGCTTGTCGTCCTCCGCAGCCGCAAACGCATGAGCAAGGTTGCCGCAGCTCAGTACATTGCGATTGGTGCCCGCCTCGCGCTGATGATCGATGAGCTCGAGATAGGCGGCACGGGACGCGCGCGAGCGATCGATGATTCGATCGGTGACGCGGGCGATGCAGGGATCGATGTTGTTCACCCTAAACTCCGTTGCCCTGAGCTTGTCGAGGGGCTGTTCTCACTTCCCGGATCCGAACGAAGAAGAGCAGGGCTTCGACAAGCTCAGCCCGGACGGAGTTCCTCCTTCCGGTCGCCTATTCATGCCAGCTCGCTCCGTCCCGTTCGATCAGCGCGATGGCGGCGGACGGTCCCCAGGTGCCGGCCGTGTACGACCGGACCTCTTGCCCCGCCTGATCCCAGGCCTCACGGATCGAGTCGATCCAGCTCCAGGCGGCTTCCACTTCATCGCGCCGCACGAACAAGGTCGGGTCGCCTTCGATCAAATCAAGGAGGAGGCGTTCATAAGCAATGCGGCGGCGCTGTCCTGCCGCTTCGGTGGAGAGCGACACGTCCAGCGCCACTTCCCGCAGATTAAGCCCATGCCGGTCGAGGCCTGGCTGCTTCGCCATCACCTGCAGCTGGATATTCTCCTGCGGCTGGATGCGGATGATCATCGTGTTGGGCTCCAGCCCCTTGCCGCCGCGCGCGAAAATAGAGTGCGGTACCGGCCTGAACTTGATCAGGATTTCGGAGCTGCGCACCGGCATGCGCTTGCCGGTGCGGAGATAGAAAGGGACGCCGGCCCAGCGCCAATTATCGATGTGCGCCTTCAGGGCAACGAAAGTTTCGGTACCTGAGGGGCGGCCGAGCTCCTCCGCATAACCCTTGACCGGCTGGCCACCGACGGCGCCGGAGCCGTACTGGCCCCGAACGCTATGAGCGCCCACCGTCTCGCGCGTCATCGCACGGAGCGAGCGGATCACCTTTACTTTCTCGTCGCGCACTGCGGCAGGCGCCATTGAGGCCGGCGGCTCCATTGCGACCAGCGCCAGCAGCTGCAGCACATGGTTCTGCACCATGTCCTTCAGCGCGCCTACCCCGTCGTAATAGGAGACGCGGCCTTCCAGACCCACCGTCTCGGCGACGGTGATCTGGACATGCTCGATCCCTTGCGCGTTCCAGAGCGGCTCGAACAGGGCATTGCCGAAGCGCAGGACGAGCAGGTTCTGCACCGTCTCTTTGCCCAGATAATGATCGACGCGGAACACCCGGTCCTCATCGAACACTGCGTTCACCGCGTCATTGACCTGGAGCGACGAGGCTAGGTCCTGCCCGATCGGCTTTTCCATGGCGACGCGCACGGTCGGGCCTGACAAACCGGCGCGTCCGAGCCCCTCGACCATCGGTGCGAACAGCGACGGCGGTGTGGACAGATAGACGGAGACACCCCGGTCCAGCCGGTCGCCGACCAGATCGCGCAACCGGGTGAACTCCTCCTGTTTGCCGCTCACTGCCGAATAGCGGATGCGCTGCAGGAAGTCGGCTGCCGTGTCGGGATGGTAGCGATCTTCCGGCAAGGATTTTTGCAGATCGATCGAGGCGCGGAACGCTTCGTCATCCATCTCACTCCGCCCGGAGCCGATGATCAGCACATCATCGGGCAGCAGCCGGTCCGCGAAAAGATTGTAGAGCGAGGGAAACAACATGCGATGGGCAAGATCGCCGGTCCCGCCGAAGATGATGATCGTCTGATGCGGTCCGGCCACTTCCGTCTCCCCGTTCCGCGCGCATACCTAGAGGCGGGACGGTGAGGGTCAACCGTGCCTAGACTTTCAACTCACGCGCGATGGCCTTTGCCGTGGCTGGCCCATAGGGCGGCTTGAAGCCCGCCAGTTTGGCGACGTCGATTTTGGGTTGGCGGTAGACCGCGCGCGCATGGCTGAACGTCTTGAAGCCGTCTTGCCCATGATAGGCGCCCATGCCCGATGGGCCGATACCGCCGAACGGCAGCTCCTCCGCCGAAATATGGAAGATCACGTCATTGACGGTGACGCCGCCCGAGATGGTGCGCTCCAGCACCTGACGCTCCTCTGCCGCGTCCTGCCCGAAATAGTAGAGACCCAGCGGACGGTCGCGGCCGTTCACAAATTCGATCGCTTCCTCAATGTGGCCGTAGCGCTTGACGGGCAGCACCGGGCCGAAAATCTCGTCCTGCATGACCGCCATGTCGTCGGTCGGGTTGCGGACGATAAAGAGCGGCATCTTGCGCCCGTTCGACGCCGCAAAGTCTTCGTCGGCCGGGTTGATTTCGATCACTTCGCCGCCCTTGGCGCGGGCGTCTTCGAGATAACCGCTTAGGCGAACATGATGCCGCTCGCCCAGCACCGAGGTGTAGTCGGGATTGTCGAGCAGGCGCGGGTAGAGTGTGGAGGCGGCGGTGCGAAGGCCGCCGATCACCGCCTCCTCCTTGTCATCAGGCACCAGCAGGTAATCGGGAGCGAGACAGATCTGGCCCGCATTCATCAACTTGCCGATCGCGATCCGCTCCGCCGCCTGCGCGATGTTCGCCGAGCGGCCGATGATGGTCGGCGACTTGCCGCCGAGTTCGAGCGTGACCGGCGTCAGGTTGTCGGCGGCCGCATGGAGAATGTGGCGGCCGACGGCTGTCGCGCCGGTGAAGATCAGATGGTCGAAGGGGAGCGCGGCAAAGGCGCGGCCGACCTCCGGCCCGCCGCTGACGAAGCTTAGCTCCGCCGAGTCAAAATATTTGGGCGTAAGCGTCTCGAATAGCGCTGCAGTTGCCGGCGTATATTCCGACATCTTGACCATCGCGCGGTTGCCGGCAGCCAGCACGCCCGCGAGCGGGCCCATTGAGAGGTTCACCGGGAAGTTCCAGGGTGCGATCACGCCGACCACGCCCTTCGGCTGGTAGTGGACCTCGGCCCGGGCGCCGAGCAGTCCAAGCGGAAACTGCAGCGGCCGGCGCTCGGGCCTCATCCACCGCGCGGCCCGCGCCCGTGCATGCTTCAGCGTCCGGACGCTCGCCAGCACATCGGTCAGCATCGACTGTTCGCGGCTGCGATGGCCGAAATCCTCGGACAGCGCCGAACAGAAAAACTCGGCATTCTCCACCAGCATGCGGATGGCGCGGGTCAGGCGATCGCGCCGAACCTCGGCAGAAACGGGGAGTTCAGCCTGGAAGGCGGCACGCTGCGCCTGCAGCAAGGTGGTCAAGTCCATGGCGTCGATCCTTCCCGAAAAATAACAGGGCGACAAGCAGCCGGCGGAAAGGCTTCTATTCTAAACAGAAGCGGGTTGGGCTAGCATGGCTGCCGATGGGAGTGCGGATATTGACGCGGCTGGCGAGGACCATGCTGGTGATGGTGACGGGCCTTGTCTCTAGCCTGCTGCTGGCCTCGCCCGTGCCTCCGCCCGCGTCAGATGGTCCGGTTTCTCAGCTCGAATGGAAGAGCCTGCTGGAGCGCGCTGAGCCCGGCAGCGTCATCGATCTGGGCTCCAGACGCGTTGCCTTCGCACCACAGCCTTTCGCGCCGAGCCGGAACGTCACCATACGCGGCGGCGTGTTCGGGCCGATCGTTTTGTCGGGCTGGCGGAACGTCACACTTGATGGCGCGATGTTCGAGGCGCCCCCCGGCACGCCCGAGAACATCTATCTGCTGATCGCCGACAAGGCCGAGAATCTGGTGCTGCGCAACTGCCGCTTCACCGGCCTTGAGGAAGCTGGAAAGCTGCATGTGCGGGGCCCGTCC
This sequence comes from Sphingomonas sp., assembly GCF_035944535.1. GTDB lineage: Bacteria > Pseudomonadota > Alphaproteobacteria > Sphingomonadales > Sphingomonadaceae > Sphingomonas_B. The sequence goes on along the minus strand of NZ_DASZBC010000010.1, from coordinate 39,073 downwards.
ATTCGGAACGGCCGCAATGTGACGATCGAGCGCTGCACCTTCGAGCGGCTGGCCGGTTTCGCCAATTTCATCCGCACCGAGGGAGCGCGCTTCCAGGACAATGATCTGAGAACCATCCGCGAAGGCGTGAACATTCAGGGCGGCCGCGACATCGCTATCGAACGCAACCGCTTCGAGGATTTCCGGCCGTTCGAGGGAGACCATTCGGACGGAGTGCAGTTTTTCACCAGCGGCCTCACCTTGGCCGATGACACCGCCGCACGCGACGTGACGATCCGCGACAATCTGATCATCGCCGGCGGCAAGGCCCAGGGCATATTCTCGCGAGACGAGCTCGATCTGGCCGCAAGCGGGCGCGGCTATCAGCGCTTTACGATCGAAGGCAATATCGTGATCGGCGCCGGATGGCACGGCATCACGGCCTCGCAGATCGACGACGTCCGCATTCGCAACAACCGGCTGTTCCGAGTTGCCGATGTCGATACGATGGACAGCCGTATCTCGGTCGATGGCGGCTCTGGCCTGGTCGACAGCAACGAGGCGAACGCCTTCATTCTCAAGGGCAAGGTGGAAGAAGGGCGGAACGCGTCCAAACGCAACAGCCCGAAGCGCGACGTCGATCAGGTCATTACCGACTGGGTGGCGAGGTTCCGGAAGAAGGGTTGAGCTCTACTGCGCCGGCACCTCGGCTGCAGCTTCAGCAGCCGGGTAGTTGACCGGCGTCGGCTGCTCCGCGACCTCGACCACCGGGACTGGATCGACCGGCTCTTCCAGCGGCAGCTTATCGGGTTCAGCCGACCGGTAGGGCTCTATGTCAGGTACGGGCTCGTATTTGGTGATTAGCAGCGGTCCGCCATAGCTGCCATAGGCGAGCTTCGGCCGCTCCAGCAGCAACTTCATCTCGAGCTGGCAGGCGGCGAGGAACTCGGCGTTCATTTCGGGGCAGCGGCGCAGCCCGCCGTCGAAGGCGGTGCGCGCCCAAGCCCGGCCGGCGCTGCCCTGGTCCACCGGATCGGACACGACCTGCTCTACCATCGGAATGCGCGACGGCCGCTGCCATTTGACCGTGGACGTGGTGATGCTGCTGGCCAGCACGCCGGCGCCCACACCGCCCGAGATCAGCATCAGAGCCTTGAAGGCCAGAGCGGCCTTTCGGTGCAGCCGGTCCATGGCGTAACAACCGTTTCGCTGCCGGGGCGGTTCCTGGTTCGAACCACGAGGTCGAGATGGATTTCACGAAGGTGCGCAACGGCGATGTCGAGCTGAACGTCGCAGTTCAGGGCGAAGGGCCGCTGATCGTCTGCGTTCATGGCTGGCCAGAGCTGTGGTATAGCTGGCGGCATCAGATCCAGCATTTCTCGCACCTCGGCTACAAGGTCGCGGCGCTGGACGTGCGCGGCTATGGCGATAGTTCGCGGCCCCACCCGATCGAAGCCTATACGATGCGCAACATTGCGTCCGACGTGGCGGCAGTCATCGAAGCGCTGGGCGGCGGCGAGGCGATCCTGTTCGGCCATGACTGGGGCGCGCCGATCGTCTGGAACACCTCGCTGCTGCACGCGGACAAGGTCCGCGCGGTTGCGGGCCTCAGCGTGCCCTATATGCCGCGCGGCGAGCATAGCTTCCTGAAGCTCGCCGAGCAGATCTACGCCGGCAAATTCTTCTACCAGCTCTATTTCCAGCAGGAGGGCGTTGCCGAAGCCGAATTCGAGCGGGACGTGCGTGACGCCCTCCGCCGCATCTACTATTCCGCGTCCGGCGATTTCCGCTCCGAGAATGCCGGCGCCTTCATGGCCAAGGCGCCGAGCGCGGGCTTTCTCGACGGCCTGCCAGCTCCGCAGCCCTTCCCCGCCTGGATGAGCGAACAGGATTTGGACGTGTTCACCGCCGCCTTCGAGAAAAGCGGCTTTCGCGGACCGCTCAACCGCTACCGGGCGCAGAATATCGATTTCGACGAACTGGCCGACTTTAAGGGCCGGAAGATCACCCGGCCGGCCTGCTTTATCGCCGGCGAGAAGGACCCGGTGCGGCGCTTCATCCCGGGCATCGACCTTTACGAGCGCGCCGGGGACCATCTGGAGGACTTTCGAGGCTCTACCATCATCCCCGGCGTCGGCCACTGGGTGCAGCAGGAAGCGCCGGAACAGACCAACCGCGCACTAGAGGAGTTCGTCCGCGGGCTTCAGCCGGAACGCTCCCCGGCGAAGGCCGGGGTCCGGTAACCGGGACGCGAGTAAGCGGATTGGCCGTCATCACTGGGCCCCGGCCTTCGCCGGGGCACACCCTCTAGAATATCCCCAGAAACTTCTTGCGCTGCTTCTGCTTCGCTTCCGGCGAGCGCTTGCCGCTTTCCGACTTGGCGGTAGTGCCTCGGCCGACATCGTCGCGCGGGTCGCCGTCCTTCTCGCGCTGAGCGGTCGCGCGGGCGCCCGCCAGCACCGGACCGCAGGCGGCGCTCTCCGCATCGCCGATATCGACGAAAGCCAATATCCCGGCGAGCGGAGAGGCGACGGCGGCCAGCCCCACGCCAGCGGCTCCCCGCGCGACCAATTGCGGGCTGATCACATCCAGCTTGGGCGAAGCGAACTGGCCGACGATGCCCACCGGGCTCTGCGCGGAGAAAAGGCTGAACTTCTTGCCGTCCGCCCGCAGGCGCAGGTCGAGCGCCTCATTCTTGAAGCTGAAGCCGCCGCGGCCGAGGATCACATTCTTCTTCGTATCAATCAGGATCGGGTCAGCCGCCGCGATGCCGCCGCGCACGGTAAAGGCGATCAGACCGCAGTTGATCTGGACCGGCTCTTTCAACCGCTTTTCCCACATCTTCCAGACAAAGGTGCCGATATCGAGTTCGGACAGCTGCACATTGCGCGACCAGAGCGAACCCTGGGGCAGTATAATCGCAATCCGCCCATTCGAGTTGCCGAGCCATTCGCGGATGCTGTCCCCAGGTCCGGCAAGGTTGACGCGCGCCTTGACCGTGCCAGTGGTGCCGGACTCTTCGACGCCGAAGCCCTTCAGCAGCCGGCCCATCGGCGTCGGCGACAGGCGCAGGTCCATGTCGGTGAAGACGGCAGCGCGGCGGGCATTGATGGAGACGTCGGCCGAGACATGGCCGCGCTCGAGATCGAAGGTGAGCGGCGACAGCTTCAGCAGCCGGCGGTCGAGGTCGAGCGTCAGGTCGATATTGGAAATGGCAGGCAGGGCGTCGGCCCGCACCCGCCGCACCGTCCATTTCACATCGGCGTCGAAGCGGCTGATCGCCTCCACGCGCAACGGCGCGTCTGGCAGGATGCGCCCGCCCTGCGCGCGCGTCACGCTGCCGCCGGTCGCGTCTAGCCGCTCCGGATCATAGCCGATGAAGGGGCCGGCATCGATGATGTCGAGCGTGTTGGTGGCCAGCGCCGCGTCGAGCTTTAGCCGATTGTCTGGCATGCCGACCGTGACCCAGCCGGCGAGGTCGCTCTCTCCGAACACGCCCCGCAGCCGGCGGAAGCGCCATTCGCCCTCCTGCCTGGTCAGCGTCGACCGCAGCCGATAGGCGCGCGTGTCCGGCACCGCCACGCCCAGGAAATCGAACGCACGCGCGAGATTGTAGCCGCGCAGGCGGAAGTCGAGCGGCACGCCCTCGATCCGCGTCGCGCCGGGCAGGGTGCCCGATACGTCCAGCACCGTTTGATAGCCCTCCGCATGCATGCGGAAGCGGTTGCGGCCGCCGCTCGCCGTCTCGTTCGGAGACATCAGGCTGCCGGAAAGCGTGAAAGGCCGCTCGCGAAGCGTGCCGTTGCCGGCAAAGCGGATATCCTGCGCAAAACGCGTGTCCTGCGCCCGCACGGTGTCAATGCCGACATTGGCGAAAAGCCGCAGGCGCGGATCGGTATAGCGGATGCGCGTGCCCTGGATCAGAGCGCGCTTGATGTCGGGTAACTCGAACGGCTCGCCGCTTGGTTTGCCGAGCGTCCAGGTGTTCTGCTTGCCGTCCGGGCTCCAGGCGAGGTCGAGTTCGCCGTTCACGAACATCAGCCAGTCTGCGCGCCGCTTGCCGAAGATCAGCGGAATCGTCTCGATCTTGCTGTCGATCAGCTTCGACTTGAGGAAGTAGCGCTCCTTCGCCCAGCGCGGATTGGTGATCGTCAGCCCTTCGGCGAGAAACTTGATGTCGATCGGGTTCAGGTAGAGCTTGAAGTCGCCCGCGACCCGCACCTCACGCTCGGCCGAGCGGCTGGCATATCTCTCGAAGGTCGATTTGAGGAACCGCCCCTTGGTGACGAACAGGATCGTCCAGGCGAGCAGGACCAGGCCGATCAGCGTCGCCAAGACAGCGATCAGGCTGGCGAACGGCGTCGACGTGCGGCCCCCCTCGCGGGGCCCGTGCTGCTCCACCGAGCCGGTGCGATACAGCGCCTGATCTGCCATAGCCGTAATGAACGGAAGCCACCGGAATACGGTTCCTTTCGGCGCGGCTTACGCTTGACTTGCCCGCGGCTTATCCAGCAAATGCCTTGGGGTCGATCGAACTGGCGGAGCCGCGTGGGCGTTCCGCGACAGGGGGCGCGGTTGATGAAGATGGACGACCCGGTCCTGCGGTTCGCGTCGGACGATCGCACCCATGCGATCGGCCCGCTTGCCGCCTGCCGGATCGGGCGCGACCCGAGCAACGACGTCGTGGTCTCCAGCCTCGGCACGTCGCGCACCCATGCGATGATCCGCCGCGACATGTCGGGCGCCTGCATCCTGAGCGACTCGGGCAGCCGCAACGGCACCTTGGTCAATGGCCTGCCGCTCAGCGCCCCGGTCGTCCTGCAGCATGGCGACGAGATCCGCATCGGCGGCGAGACCCTGCATTTCGAACAGCCCAATGCGCCGGTCGCCCTGGTCGAGGAGGAGCAGGCCGCCCCGGCCACTCAGGTGGTGCTGGCCAGCAGTCTGGTGACAGTGCTGGTCGCCGACATGCGCGGCTTCACCCAGTTGGCGCGGGAGGTCAGCGCCGATCAGCTGTCTGCCTTGCTGTCCGAACTGTTCGGCACGATGGGCCGGATGCTGAACGACCGCCGCTGCTTCTATCAAAAGTACATCGGCGACGCGATCATGGCGCTCTGGGTGCATGAGCGGCCGCAGGTCGATCGGCGCACCTTTGCCGCCGTGCTCGACATGCTGCCGGCGATCCAGGAACTGGTCGCGCCGATGCAAAGCCGGTTCGGCCTCAGCCGGCCCGTCTCGTTCGGCATCGGCATCAACTCCGGCATGGCGTCGATCGGCAATCTCGGCAGCGCCACGGCGTCCGACTTCACCGCGGTCGGCGATGCGGTCAACAAGGCGTTCCGGCTGGAGGCGGCGACCCGAACGTCCGGCGCCGACGTTCTGATCGGCCGCAACACCATCGACCTGCTCTTTCCCTCGATCGCGATGCCGCCGGAGATTCAGCTGCTTCCGCTCGAGCTCAAGGGCTATGAGGCGCCCGAACAGGCCTATCTGCTCGCCGCACCCGACCTGCCGTTGCTGGCTGCCGCGCTCTCGGATGCCGGCCTCCAAGGAATGGTTGCTTGATCCGCCGCTTGGCCCTATAGGCGCGCGCTTCGCGACATTCGGAAGGACTGCCCGGCCAGTGTGGGCTGCCGAGGCCGTCCGTTGATCGTCGAAAAACGAAAGGACGAAAATGCCCAAGCTCAAGACGAAGAGCGGTGTGAAGAAGCGCTTCAAGTTCACCGCGACCGGCAAGCTGAAGCACGGCGTGGCCGGCAAGCGCCACCGCCTGATCAGCCACAACGGCAAATATATCCGCCAGAACCGCGGCACCTCCGTCCTCTCCGACGCCGACACGGCGACGGTGAAGGCCTGGGCCCCCTACGGTCTCAAGTAAGGGAGGGCTGACACATGGCACGAGTAAAGCGTGGCACGACCACCAAGGCGAAACACAAGCGGATTCTTGAGCAGGCGAAGGGCTATTATGGCCGCCGCAAGAACACGATCCGCATCGCGCGCCAGGCCGTCGAAAAGGCTGGCCAGTATGCCTATCGCGACCGCAAGGTCAAAAAGCGGAACTTCCGCGCGCTCTGGATCCAGCGCATCAATGCCGCCGCCCGGGCCGAAGGCCTGACCTATGGCGTGTTCATGCACGGCCTGAAGCTGGCCGGTGTCGAACTGGACCGGAAGGTGCTCGCCGACATCGCCATGCATGAGGGTGACGCGTTCCGGGCTATCGTCGCGCAGGTGAAAGCGGCGCTTCCGGACGACACACGCGTCGCGGCGTAAGGGTTAGTTCACGGACTAAAGAAAGGGCCCGGAGAGCGATCTCCGGGCCCTTTCTCTTTCGTCATTGCGAGCAGAGCGAAGCAACCCAGCCTCGAGCCACTGGATTGCTTCGTCGCTACGCTCCTCGCAATGACGGACGACCGTCTTCAGAGCAGCCCGTCGTCGCGGTTGCGGGACGTGCCCGAGCGTTCGAACTCCGCACGCTCGCTGTCGCTCATGCCGTCCCGATCGCGGTCCTTGTCGAAGCCGAACGCGCTGTTGCTCTTGTCAACATCGACTTCGGTGTGACGCACGGTGTCGTCGATATTCTCGACATGCTCTTCGGCGGTCTTGCGGATGACCAGCTCTTCCTGGACGCGCGCTTCCTTGCTGACCACTGCCTCTTCGGCGTGCTCGGTCATCTCGATCGTGCGATCCTGGAACACGTCGCCGCCGAGCGCGCCTTCACGATATTCGCCGCTCACCGGGCGACGCTCGATCTCGACATGCTCTTCGCGCAGATTGACCTGCTCGTGCACCGGCGTCTCGCGGACATAGGAGCGGACGCGGGCACCGCCGCGCTCGACCTCGCGCTTGCCGACGCGCAGTTCCTCATTGACGATCGGGATATGCTCTTCCTCGATGTTGCGGTCGGTGGCGGTGCCCAGATGATTGCCGCTGGCCATAGTCGAGTCCGAACGGCTCGTTTCCTGGCTGCCGCTCAACGCACCAAAGGCGCCAGCCTGACGATCGCTCTGATAGCCGGCCCAGCCCTGATTGCGCCATTCGCTCTGGCGCTGCTCGAAGTCGATGCTGCCGCCGTCGTCGAGGAGCTGGCAGGCGCGGTCGGCATCGCTTTCATCGACTTCCGCGACCAGCATATAGCCGCCCCGGCGAATGCCTTCGCCATAAGCGTGGCGGTCCTCGTCGGGCATGAACAGGTCTTTCAGGGAAGCGAAGAAGCCCTCCTGGCCGGGCGAGCTGCCGCCGGCCGAGCCCGACCCGGCGGACTCCTGATCGATGATGCGGACGCGTTCGGCCTCGATGCCCGAAGAGCTTAGCCGCGAACGGGCTTGCTCGGCCTCGCTGCGACTATCGAACATGGCGGTGATGGTACGCGACATTTAACTCTCCTCTGCTTCGCTTCGGATTTCGTGCCGGTCGACTTCGACGCGCTGGCGGCGGAGCATGACCGGCTGTTCGATGCGCTCGACGCCATCCAGGCGCCGGACGTGAACCTCTTCGACCAGGAACAGGCGCTTCTCGACGATCAGCCGTTCCTCAACGACGGGGATAATCGTGAGATCGCCTTCGGTGCGGATTTCGGGATATTCGCTAAGTTCGCGTTCGACGGCGACGTGCTGAACCTCGACGCGCTCGCCATGCAGCTCTTCGGTGAAGCGGCCGGGCACTTCCTCGGTCACGGTCCGGATGCGCACGCGGCGCTTCACCGGACGTTTGGACACACTCAGCCTTTCCTCGGCGATCGGTATCGCCGCGGTCTCCTCATCGTGCCGCACAGGACTGCCTTCTGATGTAAGTTGCCGCGCCACAACGGCTATGAATCTCGCCCGTTCCGATGCTTACCCGGTGCGAAACGATGAAAGGCGCTCAATCGGCGCTCAGAGCCAATTGCCCTCGCGAAACCATTTGGTGACGATGTATTTGACGCCACGTTCAACCGCGCAGCCTTCATGGGCGGCGAACAGGTTTGGCGCGCCGTTCGCATCCATATTGTCCCACATCAGCAGCAGGCCCGGCTTGGGCGGCACCTTCAGGCCGGCGGCGGTGAAGTGGGTCTCGCCGCCGGCCTCGGAAGCATTCAGGAAGATCATCGCGGTCCAGGTCCGCTGTCCCCCGCACTTCCGCTGCTCGGCCCAATAAGCCTGGTCGGTGTGGAAGAAGTCGTGATGGGTGCGGAAATACTGGCCCGGCGCATAGCGCTGGCCCTGCAGCGTCTCGCCCCGTCGCTCATCGAGGCCCATCAGCGCGCAGATGCGGCGGTCAATCGCCCGGACCTGCTCGTGCCACCGGTCGAGATTGCAGCTGTCGCTGGTGCGGAAATTCTGTTCGGGATCGTCGGAGAGCAGGATGGATGGCTGGCGATCATGCTCGATCTCGCCGATCAGGAACGCGCAATCCTCGGACCCTAGAAAATCCTCGACGAACCAGAGGGTGAAACGCTCCGTCCGGGCTGCTCCGACGCCGGCGGCCTCCAGCCGCGCTGCCACTTCCCTGCCGATCCGCGCCCGCTCCCGCGACTGATCGAGCGCCATTTCCTCTGGTGTCATCGATAGCGAGCGTTAACCGCTACAGACTGTGATTGCGAGCGCAGCGAAGCAATCCAGCAGGGTCCACTGGATTGCTTCGTCGCTTCACTCCTCGCAATGACGAAGTCTCGATTACCAGAAGAAGTCGTGGATCACGTCGACGACCCGCCCGTCGCGAATGTCGACCAGCAGCACGTCGTCATAATAGCGGATCCAGCGATAGGGGCCGTAAGCGGGAGGCAGGCGATACGCCCAAGGATCGCTGATCCAGTAATTCTGCGCGAACAAGGGTGCGCCGAGGATCACGCCCAGTGAGAAACGGCGATAGCCGTAGCTCCAACCGCGCGGCGCGTAATATTGCGGAAAGCGGTAGGAGCCGCGGTTGCGCTGGCGCCAGTCCTGCCAGTTGTAGCGCGGATCGCGCCGCCACTCGCGGTTCCAATTGCCGTTCCGGTCATTGCCATTCCAGCCCCAGCGATTGCCGTCATAACCCCAGCGGCCGTCGCGGGCCCGGTCGCGCTGCCAATCACGCCGATCATCCCAGCGGTCGCGCCGGAAATGGCGGCGATCCTCGACACCGTCGCGGCGGAAGTCGCGAATATCTCCGGCTCGGTCGCGACGGAAATCGCGGATGTCATCAGCACGATCGCGCCGGAACTCACGCCGGGTCACATCGCCTTCGCGGAAATCCTGCCGGTCGTCACGACGCTCCTGCCGGAATCCCTGACGATCCTCGCGGCGCTCCTGCCGGAACTCCTGGCGATCGTCGCGCCGCTCTTGACGGAACTCGTGCCGGCCTTCCTGGCGGTTCTGCCTCGATTCCTGCCGCGTTTCGCGACGTTCCTGACGGTCAGCACCGCCCAGAGCCTGGCGCATGCCTTCGCGCGCCATCTGGCGCTGCTCGCGCCGCGGACTCGGCTCCGCCTCGGTCCTGAAGCCATCGGTTGGTTGCTCAGGGCGTTGTGCGGCGGCCGGCGCGACCAATGTCGCGGTCGCGAGCAGCGCGACGATGAACTTGCGCATTCTAGTCTCCTGTCCCCCCGCGACGAACGGCCGCGGTCAATAGCCTCATCTGCGACTCGGCAGATGAGTCGTTGCTGAACCGAGCCGAAAGGAAGCGGAAAGCGGAAGACATCGCTCAGTCAAGCTACTGAACCAGCGCGGGGTTCTCGCGTTCTGGTCATTGTCACGGAGACGTCATAAACAATCCGGTTCATGGCCAGCCTACCGATCTCGAACATTCGTGAATGCCCGTCCTGGGGCGCTTTTGCGCTCGAGCTCGTCTCGGCGGTATCGCCGCGCCGCCTGATGGCGCCCGAACTCCACTCACCAGCGGACATCGGGCGCGGGCGGCCGGTGCTTGTCGTACCGGGTTTCCTGGCCTCCGATGCTTCGACGCGGCCGCTTCGGCTGGGCTTGAGGCAGGCGGGATTCCGCCACCATGGCTGGAGGCAGGGGCGCAACTTCGGCCTCGGTGCCGACATCTTCGACATCATCGACGCGCGCGTGCGGCACATCTCCCGCGGTGAGCCGGTGTCGCTGGTAGGATGGAGCCTGGGCGGCCTGATCGCGCGTGAATATGCCAAACACGCGCCGGAGCGCATCGCCAAGGTGGTTACCCTCGGTTCTCCGATCTGCGGCGACCCGCGGCGCAACAATAATGTCTGGCGGCTCTATGAAGCCGTGGCGGGCCACCCGGTCGATGCGCCGCCGGTCGCCTGCGTGATCGACGAGAAGCCGCCGGCCGAGACGATCGCCATCTGGTCCCGCCGCGACGGCATCGTTGCCGCCCACAGTGCCTGCGCGTCGGGCTGCGCCGATCTCTCGCTGGAAGTCGGCTGCGGGCATATGGAGATGGTCTTCGCGCCGGAGGCGATCCGCGCCGCGATACGCGCGCTCGCTTAGCCCAATTTTCCGAACTTCGCTTCGAAGCCGGCCGTGTCGCCGGCAGCGAGGAGGCGCGCTTGCTCCACCCACTGGTCACGGGTGATCCGGCCCTTGAAGGTGCCGAGCTGCGCGTCGTAGCGGGCGACGTCGTCGTCCGTCCAGGCCGCGATCTGGTCGTAGCGGGTCACGCCCATCGCGCTCAGCATTGCGGCCACCTTCGGGCCCACGCCTTTCATTCGGGTCAGCTCGTCGGCAGGGCCGGTAGGGATCTGCTGCGGCGGCTGCACCAGCGCTTCGGGCTCCACGACGATCTGCGGCTCCGCTGCTTGCGGCGTGGCGTCGACCGGCAGGGGCACGTCGATCGGAGCCGCCGAGGGCCCGGTGATCACGGGCGAGATTTCCTGCTCGACGCCGTCCCGCGTGGTCGCCTCGGGCGAGCGCGTCGAGCTGCTGCCGATCAGCCACCACAAGGCCACCAGCGCCACCAAGACGCCGAGCACCAGCAGCACCCAATTCTGTTCCAACCACTCCATCATCTCACCTCCCGCTCTATCTCGCGCCAGCCGATGTCGCGCCGGCAAAACCCGCTTGGAAAGTCGATCCGGTCGATAGCCGAATAAGCCGACTGCTGGGCCCAGCGGACTGTCGGACCCTCCGCTGTCACCGCAAGGACGCGCCCGCCGGCGGCGACGAGTTGTCCGCCTTCTTCCCTCGTACCGGCCTGGAAGACGATGGCCCCCGCCGCTTCGGCCCGGTCGAGCCCCGCTATGGCGCCGCCAGCCTGCGGCGTTCCGGGATAGCCGTTCGCCGCCATCACCACCGTCAGTGCGACGCGATCGCTGAAGCGGGGCGGCTCGGCTTCGGCAAGCCGTCCTTCGGCACATGCCAGCATCATCAGCAGCAGGTCGCTCTCGAGCCGCGGCATCAGGACCTGCGCCTCAGGGTCGCCGAACCGCGCATTATATTCGATCAGCTTGGGGCCGCCGGGCGTCAGCATCAGCCCGGCATAGAGCACCCCGACGAACGGCGTTCCCGCCTCCGCCATAGCGCGGACGGTCGGTTCGACGATGTCGCGCATCGCGGCGCGCTCCAGCTCGGGCGTCAACACGCGGGCGGGCGAGTAAGCGCCCATGCCGCCGGTGTTCGGGCCGCTATCGCCCTCGCCGACACGCTTGTGATCCTGCGCCGATCCGAACGGCACGACCGTCTTGCCGTCGGTCAGCGCGAACAGGCTCGCTTCCTCGCCGGACAGGAACTCCTCGATCACCAGAGGCCCATCCGCGTCTCGTATCGCCCGATGGGCTTCGTCGCGTGTCGTCGCGATCACCACGCCCTTGCCGGCCGCCAGGCCGTCCGCCTTGATCACGACGGGCAAGCCGAACGGCGGCAGCTTGGACAGCGCCTCCTCCGCGCTCTCCGCCCGAACATAGCCTGCGGTGGGGATGTTCGCCGCGCGGCACAGATCCTTAGTGAAGCCTTTCGAGCCCTCGAGCTGAGCAGCTGCCTTGTTTGGGCCGAACACTCGAATTTCAGCCGCGCGCAGATCGTCGGCCAGGCCCGCGACCAGCGGCGCTTCCGGCCCGATCACGACCAGGGCGATGCTCCGGCTGCGGCAGAAATTCACGACGGCCTCGTGGTCGGCGACATCGAGTGCGACGAGTTCGGCATGGCGGGCGATACCCGGATTGCCTGGGGCGGCGTAAAGCTTGCTCAAGGCCGGGCTTTGCGCCAACTTCCACGCCAGCGCATGCTCGCGCCCTCCCGACCCGATCAGCAGGACGTTCATGGCCAGTAGCTTCTCCCCAAGCCCAGCGGCGGACGCCGCGGGCCGGCTGTTAGCCGACACGACCGCCGGGGACAACGCACCGCCGCTCAGCGTTTCAGAACTCGCTTTTGCGTTGAAGCGAGTAGTCGAGGACCGGTTCGGCTATGTCCGGCTGCGGGGCGAGATCAGCGGCTATAAGCGTGCCGCCTCGGGCCATGCCTATCTGACGCTCAAGGACGAGAATGCGTGCCTCGATGCGGTGATGTGGAAAGCGGGAGTCGCCGCTCTGCCCTTCAGGCCCGAGGACGGCATCGAGGTGATCGCGACCGGCAAGATCACCACCTATCCCGGCCGCTCCAAATACCAGATCGTCATCGACCGGCTGGAGTTGGCTGGCGAAGGCGCGCTGATGCTGCTGCTCGAGAAGCTGAAGCAGAAGCTGTCCGCCGAAGGCCTGTTCGCGTCGGAGCGAAAGGAGAAGCTGCCCTTCCTGCCGCGCCGGATCGGCGTGGTGACCTCGCCCACCGGCGCGGTGATCCGCGATATCCTCCACCGGCTGGAGGATCGCTGTCCGACTCACGTGCTGGTGTGGCCCGTGATGGTGCAGGGGCAAGGCGCGGCCGAGCAGGTGGCGGCGGCGGTCACCGGCTTTTGCCGCATGGCCGAAGATCAGCGGCCCGACCTGGTGATCGTTGCCCGCGGCGGCGGCTCGATCGAGGATCTCTGGGCCTTCAACGAGGAAGTGGTGGTGCGCGCGGTCGCCGGCTGCACCATCCCGATCATTTCCGCCGTCGGTCACGAGACCGACACGACGCTCTGCGACTATGCAGCCGATGTCCGTGCGCCCACGCCAACCGCGGCGGCCGAGATGGCGGTGCCGGTTCGGGCGGAGCTGCGCGCCTATGTGCGCGACCAAGGCGCGCGGATGGAGCGTTGTGCCCGCCGCTATCATGAGCGCGGCGCGGAGAAGCTGGTGGGATTGGCGCGCCTGCTGCCGACGCCGCAATCTTTGCTCGACCCCCAGCGGCAGCGGGTCGACGATCTTGGCGAGCGGTTGCGGCGCGGACTCGGCCGCCGGGTCGCCGACGCCCGAGGCGAACTGGCCCGGGCGAGCGGCGCGCTCCGGCCGCAACTGCTGACGGTGAAGCTCGAGCGGGCATCGGACCGGCTCGCTTCGGTGTGGCGGCTCGCGCAGTCGGTGAACCCTGAGAACCTGCTCGCGCGCGGCTATGCGTGGGTGGAGGGCAAAGGCGGCAAGGTCGTCACCAGCGCCGCCGCCGCCCGCTCCGCCGCCGCGCTGCGCCTCCATTTCGCCGACGGCACGGTTGACGCGCGGGTCGAACGCGCCACATCGGGAGGCAAGCGCGAGGCTCCCGTTCAGCCCAGCCTGCTATAGAGGTATGCAACGATGCTGATGTTCAATCGCAGCCAGCCCGCCCGGCTCCACTATATGGCCAATGGCTTTCGTGTGCTCAGCAACGGCGATCACGTCGTCTGCGCCGTGTCGGGCGAGAAGATCCCGCTCGACGCGCTGCGTTATTGGTCGGTCGCGCGGCAGGAGGCCTATGCCACGGCCGAAATCGCCACTCAGGCGCTCAAGGACCAGTGATCCCGTTCCTAGCCGCACTGCTGGCGGCTCCGGTTGCGGCTCAGGCGCCTGCCGATTTTCAGCTGATGGGCGTGGCGCAGCAAGGCGGTGCGCTGATCGGCATCGCGCCTCCGGGCACCGCCGGCCTCTGGCTCGACGGCGAGCCGGTGGCGCGCGCGGCCGACAACCGCTTCCTGATCGCCTTCGATCGCGACGCAGCGCGCGAGGCGCGGCTAACGGCGCGGCTGGCGGACGGCCGCACGATCGAACGGACCCTACAGATTACGCCGCGCGCCTGGCGGATCGAGCGTGTCGACGTGCCCAGGCGGCCGAGCGTCACCAACGGGGAATATGAAAAGCTGCGCGCTCCGGAACTGGCGCGGATCAATGCGGCCCGGGCGGTGCAGGCGGAAAGCGACGGCTGGCGCCAGCGCTTCGCCTGGCCGGCGCGCGGACGGATCAGCGGCGTGTTCGGATCGCAGCGCATTTATCGCGGCAACGAACCCGGCGCCTATCACTCCGGCGTCGATGTGGCGGGCGGCGCGGGCGCTCCGGTCACCGCGCCCGCCGATGGGGTCGTCGTACTCGCCGCGCAAACGCCCTTCACGCTCGAAGGCCGGCTGCTGATCATCGATCATGGCATGGGCCTGAACAGCGCCTTTCTCCACCTCTCCTCGATTTCCGTGAAGGAGGGCGACCGCGTCAAACGCGGGCAACCGGTCGGCGCGATCGGCAGCACCGGCCGCGCGACCGGTCCGCACCTTCACTGGGCGGTCAAATGGCGCGACGCGCGGATAGACCCGATGGTACTCGCCGGCGCCATGCCGGGGCAGGACCTGGGCAAGGTCCCGATGGCGGAGAATTGAAACTCCTGATCTCCGGCGCAGGCCGGAGCCCAGGATTATTCACTCCTGATCTTGCGACAGTGGACCCCGGTGCTTGCCGGGGAACAGCTGCATTTTACCCGACCCGCATGCCCTTGACCGAGCGCGTACCTTCGAAGCGGATGAAATAGCCGCCCAGCACGCCTTTCTTGATCAGCACTTTCTGCCCTGGCTTGGGAAAGGCATTGGCGCCTTCGGTCGTCTCCCACACCGCCCCGTCATCCACAGTGAAGCGAAACTTTCCATAGCCGATGCTGCGGATCGTCTTGATCGGTGTCTCGATCTGGGTGAACTCCGGCGCTTCTTCGCCACCGTCCTTGTCGCTGCCGAAAAAGGGCAAGCGCGGGAGCGCGAAGCCGAAAAGCGAACGGCGCGTCTTCTTCACCTCCTGCTTGTCGAGCAGCACGGTTTCCTTCTTCTCGACAGACGAGACCAAAGCCGCCGCCTCGCGGTCGAAGCAGGCGAGGCGCTGCGCGTTGTCTGGGATGCCGCGGCAGGCAGCGAGGCCGCGGATGGGCGCGGGCGCCTCGTCGGCGGCAGCGGCAGGCGCGGCAAGCAGCAGCGCGGGCAAAAAGACAGCAGCACGGATCATGGACAGCCCCGGAAGTGAGCCGCCAAGCCTAGTCGGGGGGCGGATGCCGGACAAGGCCCGGATCACTGTGACTGAAATGCTACACCTAAGGGCAAAATGCGCGGTTTGCCGAGAGGAGCCGTTGTTCTGGCCCGATCATTTCGCCTAGTAGCGCCTCAATAGCTTCGTTTGCAGCTATGCCACCACGTGCGTCCGGACGGTGGAAAACCGGGCCACGATAAAGGGGAAGAAAGACTATGCAGCTTGCAATTCGTCGGCGCCTGCTGGCCTCTACGGTGCTGATCGGCGCCTCGATGCTCGGCTCGGCAGCCTATGCGCAGACCGAGACGGCGGCCGATGCTACGGCGACCGACGAGACGATCGTCGTCACCGGCTCGCTCATCACCAACCCGAATCTCGAATCGTCCAGCCCGGTTGCGGTCGTTGGCAGCGAGGAAATCCTGCTCCGCCAGACTCCGACCGCCGAAGCGCTGATCCGTCAGCTGCCTGGCGCTACCCCGAACATCGGTTCGTCGGTGAACAACGGCAACGGCGGCGCCGCCCTCGTCGACCTTCGCGGCCTCGGCCCGCAGCGCAACCTCGTGCTGCTCGACGGTAACCGCGTCGCGCCCTCCACCACCACGGGTTCGGTCGACCTGAACAACATCCCGCTCGCGCTGATCGAGCGGACCGACCTGCTGACCGGCGGCGCGTCCACCAGCTACGGCGCCGACGCGATCACGGGCGTTGTCAACTTCATCACCAAGCGCAACTTCTCGGGCTTCGAAGCGACTGCGCAGCAGTCGATCACGGAGAAGGGCGACGGCAACGTCTTCCGTATCGAAGTGACGATGGGCGCCAACTTCGACGATGGCCGCGGCAACGCCGTCATCTCGATGGGCTATCAGGAAGCCGACCCGGTCTATCAGGGTGCCCGCGACTTCGGCCGCAACGGCATCAACTCGCAGACCGGCATCGCCGCGGGCGGCTCGCCGACTTCGGTGCCGAGCTCGATCGCCTTCAACAACGGCCAGTTCCTGCAGATTAGCCCGGACGGCAACAGCCTGGTCACCCCGTATCAGGACTTCAACTTCAATCCGTACAACATCTTCCAGACTCCGTTCGAACGGTACAACCTGTTCGGCGCGGCGAACTATGAGATTGCTGACGGCGTTGAAGTTTATGGTCGCGGCATGTTCTCGCGGAACACCGTTCAGACGATCATCGCGCCGTCGGGCGTGTTTGGTGAAGAGCTGACCGTTCCCGCCAACAACCCGTTCCTGACGCCGGGCGTCCGCGCACAGATCTGCGCCGCCGAGGGCATTGCGGCCGCGGACTGCACCGCGACCTCCACCACGCCGCTGCCGCTGCCGGGCCTTTATCGCCGTACGGTGGAACTCGGGCCGCGCATCAGCACCTTCGTGACCACCTATTTCGATTTCCGGGGTGGTATCCGTCTGAACGTCACCGAATCGATCCGTGCCGACCTCTCGGTTTCGCATGGTGAGAGCGAAAACACGCAGACCCAGAGCGGCTACGTGCTTCGGTCGCGCATTCAGCAGGCTCTGAACGCGAACAATCCGAACACCTGCACCAACACGGCCAATGGCTGCGTTCCGGTTAACCTGTTCGGCCCGGCCGGCAGCATCTCGCAATCAGCGGCGGGCTTCTTGCTCGGCACCAGCGCGACCAGCAACCGCGCTTCGCTGTCGCAGGCTCGTGCGCTCATCAACGGCGACTTCGGTGCGGCGGCTCCCTGGGCCGAGGATCCGATCAGCTTCGCGGTCGGTGGCGAATACCGCAAGTATCAGGCTTCGCGCGTCGCGGACTTCCTCGCTCAGAACCCGAGCGAGCTCGGCGGTGCGGGCGGCGCGACGCTGCCCTTCGCCGGCGAGTATGACGTCTACGAAGCGTTCGGCGAACTCGTGGCGCCGATCGTGCAGAACAAGCCGTTCTTCGAGGATCTGACGGTCGAAGCCGGTATCCGCTACTCGCACTACACGATCACCGGCACCAACAGCACGCCGAAGTTCAACACCACCACCTGGAAGGCTGGTGCGAGCTGGACTCCGGTGCCGTCGATCAAGTTCCGCGGCAACTATCAGCGCGCCGTTCGCTCGCCGAACATCTTCGAGCTGTTCCGTCCGCAGAGCACCAACCTGACGAACCTGAACATCGATCCGTGCGCCTCGCTGAACCTCTCCGGTCAGCGTCGTAGCACCGGACCGACTGGCATTCTTCGCGACGTTTGTATCGCTCAGGGTGCAACCGAGGGTAATATCAACAACATCATCGATCCGGCCGCGGGCCAGGCTCAGGGCACCTTCACGGGCAGCCAAGCCCTTCGTCCGGAGAAGGCGGACACCTTCACCATCGGCGCGGTGCTCCAGCCGGAGTTCCTTCCGGGCTTCAGCGCCACGATCGACTATTACGAGCTGGTTGTGAACGACGCCATTTCGGCACTGACGCCGGATGACGCGATCGCGGCCTGCTTCGGCAACCTGACCGCGACCTCTGCGACTAGCGATGCTTGTACGTCGATCCGTCGTAACCCGGTTTCGGGCCGTCTGAGCGGTTCCGCCGCGACGACCCCGGGTCTGCGCCTGCCGCTGACCAACGCCGGCCGTTACTTCACTAACGGCGTCGACGTGTCGCTGAACTACCGGGCTGACCTTGCCTTTGCGAAGCTCAATCTGTCGTTCATCGGCAACTGGACGAAGAGCCAGAAGTTCCGGGCGTCGCCCACTTCGGCTCTGAATCGCGAGTGCGTCGGCTACTATTCGGTGAACTGCACGGCCTCGCAGGCGTCGATCCAGCCGGAGTTCACCTGGAACCAGCGCACAACGCTCAGCTTCGACAATGTCGATCTGTCGCTGCTGTGGCGTCACATCAGCGCCGTCCGCTACGAGCCGGGTCTGCCCCAGCTGTTCCGCGGCACTGTTACGGGCAACACGGTGTTCGCTGGTGAGCAGGAGAACTTCAACTTCATCAAGGCGGCCGATTATTTCGACCTTTCGGCGCGCGTTGGTGTGGGCGACAATCTGGACCTGACCTTCACCGCTCTGAACCTGTTCGACCGTCAGCCTCCGCTCGTCGGCGGCAACGCGGGCGGCACGGCGTTCAACAGCGGCAACACCTTCCCGTCGACCTACGACACGCTGGGCCGGAGCTACTCCGTCACTGCGCGCCTGCGGTTCTGATCGGAAGCGTTCATACTGGACAAAGGGAGGGCGGGTCCAAAAGACCCGCCCTCTTTTTTGTTGCTGTGGAACCTTGCTCCCCTCGTCAGGGCGAGCGCAGCAAAGCCATCCAGCACAGCCTCCGCCCTCGCTGAATTCTTCGTCGCTTCGCTCTTCGCAATGACGATGCGAGTTAGGCCGGTTAGTCTCCCAGCAGAGGCGCACCGAGCTTCAGCGGTATCCCGTTGCGCTCGGCCACAACCCGCGCCCATTCCGCCACCATCTCGATCTCTTCGCGATGAGCGGACGTCGCTTCGGCATATTCGCTGTTCCGATCGGCGCGTCCGAAGGTCGAACCGGTCTTGGCGTCCCGTGCGAAGACCGGACCCTCGGCGATCTTGCGCGCTTGGTCTTCGCTTAAACCAAGCTCGAACAGCCGAGACACCTGCGCCAAGGCTTCGGCGGGTTCATCGAGCAACTCCTCGCTGCTGATGGTCCGCACCCTGTCGGCGCCGAGATCCCTCACGAGCGTGGCGAATGCCGCCTGTTGCGCCAGCCAACCCAGCGCCGCGACCTGAAGGTCCGACAAGCGGAACAGCGCTTCTCCATCCATACCGAACCGCTCGATCAGCCCATCCAGCCGGTAGCCGGCAACCAGATCGCGTACCCAGGCGCGGCCCTCCAGCCCCTTCTTCGCCACCGACGTGATGAACAGGGGCAAGGGAGCATGAAGGAGCACGGCACGCATTCCCGGCCGCAGGGCCAGGGAGAGGCGTGCGAGCCCATTGATCACGTTCGACGGCTTCACCACCACGGCCTCGCCGGAACGCAGCGGCCGGGCAAGCAGGGCGAGGCTGTGGTCCAGCAGCTCAGCGACGTCCCGGCTGGCCGCGCCGCGACGGCGGAATCCGACCACGTCGTTCAGCAGTACCGGTTCCTTCAGGCTCCCGGACATGCCCGGGATATCGAAGGCACGGGCGAGCAGCGTTGAGCAGCAAAATGCCGAATGGAAAATCATGTGCAACGGCGCCTGTTGCCGTTTCGCCTCCGCCGCGACGTCTCGCCGAGGAAGCACCTGCAGCGGCAGACCTGCCGGAAGATGTTGGTCGGTCAGGAAGGTCGCGCGATCCCTGACCTGCCGAGACACTTGCAGGAACTGTATCGCGTCCAGCTGTTCGTCATATCGATGAGCCAGCCAATCTCCGTCGCGCACGACTTTTTTTTGGAGGCCCGTCATGCGCCTTCGACACCTTCAAGCTGATCCCGCAACTGAGCCTCGATGGCACGAAGGTGCGACGCATAATTGAGGTGCCGCTGCGAGGAACGGCGATGCAGCGGCTGGCGGACCTGCCAGACGCTGGCCGTCCGCACCAGCTCCGTCGCGCGTTCAGGCGCCAGGCAAGCCGGATCCCATTCCAGGCCGCAAAACGCCAGTAGCGACCGGACCACGGGTTCCGGCTCCGCGACCAGAGCGTCGTAGTTCAGGTCGAAGATATCGTCTGGATAGAGGCGCTTCCAATGTGCCACGAGACCGCGATACTGCGCATACCAATGCACGATCGCCTCAAGCCGAGTCTTGTAGCTGACCGACTCATCGGCATTGAGGAAATAGACCGACAGGATGTTGTCGAGCGGCTCGCGCACTGTGTTCACGATCCGCGCGTCCGGGAACAGCGTCTTGATCAGGCCCACATGCAGGAAATTGTCGGGCCTTTTGTCGGTCAGGCAGCGGAAGCCAGGATGGAGCCGCCGCACCTCGGCCAGGTACGCGTCCCGCAGCTGCGCGATCGCTGCCGGCGAGAGGTCTGCCGCCGCTTGCGGATAAGGCTGAAGCGCGGTGGCAGCAAAGGCGGGAATAATCTCCAGCTCGCCCCCGGACGTCACCGCCTCGTGTCGCCCCAGCACCGTCTCGACAAGAGTGGAGCCGGACCGGAACATGCCACAGATGAAGATCAGCTTCTCGCTGCCTGGCTGGTCTGCCGCCTTTGCCGGAGAGGGGAAGCTCGCCTTGATTGCGGCGAACAGCCGGTCGGCCGCTGCGGCATCGTACCGCTCGCCCGGGCGCTTGCCGCTTTCCGTCAGTTCATTGGCCCTGGCAAAGGCATGGAACGCCTCGTCATAGCGCCCCGCCGCATCCAGTGCCTGGCCGAGCGCGAACCCCATCTCAGCCCTTGCCGCCATCGGCACCTGCGGGGCCGTAACGAGAGGTTGCAGCCGTCTAACTCCCTTGTCCGGCGCTCCGCCGAATACATCGAGCGTCCCGAGCCGAGCATTGGCGCGGCCATTATGCGGATCAAGCGCGATCACCCGCTCATACGCCTCCCGCGCAGCGGCAGCATCGCCTCTGTCTTCATGAAGATTTCCGAGGTTCAACCAGGCCATGATGAAAGCAGGGTTGAGCGCCAGCGCCCGTTTCAGTTCCTGCTGAGCCGCGTCGTGTTGGTTCGAATGCTCCGATAAGATGGCAGCCCGATTGAGATGCACTTCCTCCGGCCGGCCGACGCCCCGCGCGATCGCCTCGCCATAGGCGTCGAGCGCCTCCTCGAAGCGCCGTTCGACACGGAGCAGATAGCCGAGATTGTACCAGTCGTCCGGCGTCGCGGCGCCGCCGGCTGTCAGCTGCCGATAGGCGGCAATGGCTTCCCGGACGCGGCCGGCGTTCATCCTCCCGATTGCGCGGTTGCGCAGCGACGCCGGACCCTCAACCAACACTCAGCTCCAGCCTCCCATCGCCTTCGTCGACCCGCACCGTGCCGCCATCGCGCACCTCGCCCGACAGGATCAGCTCGGCAAGAGGATCCTGGAGGTAGCGCTGCACGGCGCGCTTCAGCGGCCTCGCGCCATAGACCGGGTCATAGCCGACGCGGCCGAGCCAGGCCCGCGCGCCGTCGGTCAGTTCCAGCGTCACCTTGCGGTCGGCGAGCAGCTTCTGGACGCGACCGACCTGAATGTCGACGATCGGCGCCATATGTTCGGCCGCGAGACGGTGGAACAGGATGATCTCGTCAAGCCGGTTGAGGAACTCCGGGCGGAAATGCCCGCGCACGATCTCCATCACCTGCGGCTCGACCGATTTCACGTCGGCATCGTCCGCGACCTGGCTCAGGAACTGCGAGCCGAGGTTCGAGGTCAGGATGATCAGAGTGTTCGAGAAATCGACCGTGCGCCCCTGCCCGTCGGTCAGGCGGCCATCGTCCAGCACCTGAAGGAGGACGTTGAACACGTCGCCATGCGCCTTCTCCACCTCATCGAACAGCACCACCTGATAGGGGCGCCGGCGAACGGCTTCGGTGAGCACGCCGCCTTCTTCATAACCGACATAGCCCGGCGGTGCACCGATCAGCCGCGCGACCGAATGCTTCTCCATGAACTCCGACATGTCGATCCGCACCATGGCCGATGAGTCGTCGAACAGGAATTCGGCCAGCGCCTTGGTCAGCTCGGTCTTGCCGACCCCGGTCGGCCCCAGGAACAGGAAGGAGCCGAGCGGACGGTTCGGGTCCTGAAGTCCCGCGCGCGCGCGGCGGACGGCAGTAGAGACGGCGTGCACCGCTTCCTTCTGCCCGATCACGCGCTTGCCGATCACGTCCTCCATGCGCAGGAGCTTGTCGCGCTCGCCTTCGAGCATGCGGTCGACCGGAATGCCGGTCCAGCGTGACACCACGCCGGCAATGTCGTCGGCCACGACTTCCTCGCGCAGCATCGCGCCCGCCGCCGCGCCCTCGGCTTCGGCCAGCTGCTTTTCGAGCGCCGGGATGATGCCGTAGCTGAGCTCACCGGCGCGGGCGAGATCGCCGCCGCGCTGCGCCTGCTCCAGTTGCAGCCGGGCTTGATCGAGCTGCTCCTTGATCTTCGCTTCGCCGGCGATCTTTTCCTTCTCGCCCTGCCAGCGCGCGGTCAGCGCCGCCGACTCGTCCTCAAGGCTCGCGAGCTCGGATTCGAGCGACTGCAGCCGGTCGCGGGAGCCCTGGTCGGTCTCCTTCTTCAGCGCTTCGCGCTCGATCTTGAGCTGGATGATGCGCCGGTCGAGATTCTCGATCTCCTCGGGCTTGGACTTGATCTCCATTTGCAGCCGCGAGGCGGCCTCGTCCATCAGGTCGATCGCCTTGTCGGGCAGGAAGCGGTCGGTGATGTAACGGTTGGAGAGGGTGGCGGCGGCGACGATCGCGCCGTCGGTGATCCGCACGCCATGGTGCAGCTCGTACTTCTCCTTGAGGCCGCGCAGGATCGAGATCGTGTCCTCGACGCTCGGCTCGTCGACGAACACCGGCTGGAAACGTCGCTGCAGCGCCGCATCCTTCTCGACATGCTTGCGATACTCGTCGAGCGTGGTGGCGCCGATGCAGTGCAACTCGCCGCGGGCGAGGGCGGGCTTCAAGAGGTTCCCCGCGTCCATCGCGCCTTCGGCCTTCCCCGCCCCGATCAGCGTGTGCATCTCGTCGATGAAGAGGATGATGTCGCCTTCGGCTTGGCGCACTTCGTCGAGCACGCCTTTCAGCCGCTCCTCGAACTCGCCGCGATATTTGGCACCGGCGATCAGCGCGCCCATGTCGAGCGACATCAGCCGGCGGTCGCGCAGCGAGTCCGGCACGTCGCCATTGGCGATGCGCAGCGCGAGGCCCTCGGCGATCGCGGTCTTGCCCGTGCCCGGCTCGCCGATCAGCACCGGATTGTTCTTGGTGCGCCGGGCCAGGATCTGGATGGTGCGGCGGATTTCCTCGTCGCGTCCGATGACCGGATCGAGCTTGCCCTCGCGCGCTGCCTCGGTCAGGTCGCGCGCGAATTTCTTCAGCGCATCGTACCGATCTTCCGCGGACGCGGTGTCGGCGGTGCGGCCGCCGCGCAGCTTGTTGATCGCGTCATTGAGTCCGCCCGCGGTCACATTCGCCCTGGCGAGCGCCTTGCCGGCTGCGGTGGTGGTGGCGAGGGTGAGCGCCAGCAGCAGCCGCT
The DNA here is from genome assembly GCF_035944535.1 of Sphingomonas sp. Taxonomy (GTDB): domain Bacteria; phylum Pseudomonadota; class Alphaproteobacteria; order Sphingomonadales; family Sphingomonadaceae; genus Sphingomonas_B. Next base: position 15,751 of record NZ_DASZBC010000010.1, on the reverse strand, counting down.
CGACGGTGACGAAGCTGTCGCCTGCCTTGGCCGACACCTGCTCGGCCTGGTCGAGCACCCGCACCGCGTCATTGTCGAGGCCAGGCGTCTGCTGCGCACCCGATCCGCTGACCGAAGGCACCTTGGCCAGCGCTGCGTCCGTCTCCCTGAGCGCAATGGCCGGATCGCCGCCCGCCGCGCGGATCAGGCCCGACGCCATGCCTTCATTGTCTTCCAGCAGCGCCTTCAGCAGATGCTCGGGCGAGATGCGCTGGTGCGACATGCGGATCGCGACTGTCTGCGCTGACTGCAGAAAGCCCTTCGCCCGGTCGGAAAACTTCTCGAGATTCATGTGATCCCCTCAAACTGTTGAGCAGGATGTAGTGTGACCAAATTGCAACACAAGGTGCTTCGGAGCGCGAAAGGTCACAAAAGGTCACATTGGATCATGGAGCTTATGCGGAACGCGGTTGAGCATCATGTCGTCGACAGATGCACGACCTGAGGGGCGCTCCTGCTTCAATAAAGATGCTTCATGCGAGTCGCCGTGCAATGTGAGACTGGCAAAAAGGACGGTGTGTAGGGCAGCAAATTCCTTTGCCTCGGACAGGTGGCCAAACCCGAGCAAAAGTCCGCTAAGGGTGGAAAGCTGCCGATCAGTCGCGATTGGTCAACGCAGCTTCAAGCCAGTGAATGCGCTTGTGCCAACGCTTCGCCATCTCTGCAGAGCCTGCGATAGTCAGACGCGACCTTGACCGGCGAAGCTCAGCTTCCATTTCCTCCCGGCTTAGCTTCGCTAACTCTTCGTCCGTGTGAGGAACGCCCGACCGCTTGCCCATAGGCGCATCTTTGCCGTTCGCGCGGAGCGACCGCAATGGGTGGATTGGAGTCATTGCGGGAAGGATACGGGCTTGTAGTGTGTCCCGATCGAAATCGATGAGCTACGCCGCCGCTTAGCAGCCATTCTCGCCGCCGAAGAACAAGAGCCTGCAAACTGGTCAGAGGTGGAGCGCCTGACGAGCGAGCTTCAACCGGAGCTACACGTCGATGCCACACCCGAAATCGTGTTCCACTATCTCGACGACGCGGACATACGCGCCCGCGACGAGGAGTATGCATTTCAGCAGCGGACCGCAGTTCGCCGCTTCGTCGAGAACGGCGATTACGACGATGGAACACCAATCCCGCTCTGGGGTTGCGCGCTTGTGGTCATGTTAGCTGGAGGCTTCATCTACTGGCTGACGATGTAGCTGCTCGATGTTCGCGATGGCTCGAAAGCGGACTTTTAGAGGCCTTGCGCTTTCAGCTCCGCTTCTGCCCACTCCCTAAAGTAGGCCAGTAGCTCCACGAGATTGAGCGGACCGCCAAAGCCCTCCCATCGGCTTCCGTCCAGCCTGCAGTTCACCCAATCTTCGTGTGAGCGATCGTGTGCCACGGGGGCGAACGGTCGCCCGTCCAAGAACGTGTCCGTCGTTTCGAAGCGAAAGTGCCAGCCGGGATTATCAATGTTCTCGATCGAGAAGCCGTAACCGTGTTCCCAATCTCCGTTGCATAGCGATCGATAAAAGTCTTGGAGCCAGTCGAGGTGCGGTCGCTCGGTCGCTTGCATGAGCTAGGTTTGTCAGTCCCGTCGAATGTCCGCAACGGGTGGTTTGCCGACTATGAGGCCCAAAGCTGGTCGACCGCCAAATAGCCGATCACCGTTAGGATCGGAATGCATATCGCGTAAGTGATATAACGATGCCGTCTTGCCAGCTTCCCGAACAATTTCTCGCCCACGGCTCCGCCGATGAGGCCAATGAGGATTTCATCGATCACTTGTTCAGCTCGCACGATCCTCAGGCGACCGCAATGGGTCGTTTGCAGACCTTCTATCCCACTCAGGCCAGACCGAGCAGCCAATCGGCGAGCGGCACCGGGTGAAGCTTGGCTCCGGGCATATGCTCGCTGAGTTCGCGGCGATGAGCCATGATCCAGGTCAGGCAGTCGGCGCGGCTGTCGAAGACTTCGAAGCGCTCGCGGGAAGGTGCCATGCTGATGCCGTCGACGAGGAAGCGGGCATGGGGGCGGCAGCCGGGTGCCGCGATCCAATCCCGGCTGGGCGCTTCGACCGCCAAGGCCCAATGCGGCCGGCGCGGGTCGAGCGTGTCCACCTGGCTCCTGTGCATTGATCCTCCTCTCCAGGCCAGCCGAGCCGCCGCGCCTCTTGCTCGGGCGCGGTCGGCTCGCCGGCTAGTTTACTCCGCCGGTTCGGCGATGCCGATCGGCTCGACGCTGCCGCCTTTTTGCGGCAGGTCGAAGCGGTCGGCATTCATCACCTTGGTCCAGGCATGGACGAAGTCGCGCACGAACTTGTCCTCGTGTCCGGCTTCGGCATAGACCTCGGCGACGGCGCGCAACTGGCTGTTCGATCCGAAGATCAGGTCCGTGCGGGTCGCCCGCCATTTCTCCTGCCGCCCGCCGCGATCGTAGCCGATGAACTCCTCGTCGCCGCTCTCGTCGATCACCTGCCAGAAGGTGTCGTTATCGAGCAGGTTGACGAAGAAGTCGTTGGTCAGCTGGCCCTTGCGCGTTGTGAAGACGCCTTCCGGCCGATCCTGGAAGTTGGCGCCGAGCACGCGCAGCCCCCCTAGCAGCACCGTCATTTCCGGCACGGAAAGGCCGAGCAGCGAGGCGCGGTCGAGGAGCAGCTCTTCGGTCTTCACGCTGTGCTTGGTCTTCAGATAGTTGCGGAAGCCATCGGCGACAGGCTCCATCACCGCGAAGCTCTCGACATCGGTCCAGTCCTGCGTCGCGTCGCCCCGGCCGCCGGTGAAAGGAACCTGCACGTTGAAGCCGGCGTCCCTCGCCGCTTTCTCCACCGCCGCCGTGCCGGCCAGCACGATCGCGTCGGCCATCGACAGGCTGCCGCGCAGCTCCTCAATCTTCGCCAGCACTCGGCCGAGTTCCTCCGGCTCGTTCACCGCCCAACCGCGTTGAGGCTCCAGCCGGATGCGCGCGCCATTGGCGCCGCCGCGATGGTCGGAGCGGCGATAGGTGGATGCGGATGCCCAGGCCGTCTTGACCAGCTGGCCGATGCTGAAGCCTGCGCCGAGGATCTTCGACTTGAACGCATCGACATCGCCGCTGGACGGCATCTTTCCGGCGGGAACCGGGTCCTGCCAGATCAGGTCTTCGGCCGGCACTTCCGGTCCGAGGTAGCGGACCTTCGGCCCCATGTCGCGATGGGTCAGCTTGAACCAGGCGCGGGCGAACGCGTCCTTGAACGCCTCATGGTCGTTGCGGAACTTCTCGGAGATCAAACGGAACTCCGGATCGACCTTCAGCGCCATGTCGGCGGTGGTCATCATCGTCGGGACGCGCTTGTTCGGATCATGTGCGGCCGGCGCCATGTCTTCCGGCTTCTGGTTGATCGGCTGCCATTGCTGCGCGCCGGCGGGAGAGCGGACGAGCTCATATTCATAGTCGAGCAGCAGCCGGAAATAATTCTCCGACCATTCGGTCGGCGTGTTCACCCAACTGCCTTCGATGCCGCTGGTGATGGTGTGCTCGCCGAAACCGCTTTCGTGCGCGCTCGCCCAGCCTAGACCCTGAAGCGCGATATCGGCCGCTTCCGGTGCGGCATCGACCAGGCTTGGATCGCCCGCGCCATGGGCCTTGCCGAAAGTATGACCGCCCGCAGTCAGCGCCACCGTCTCCTCATGGTTCATCGCCATGCGCTCGAAAGTGATCTTGATGTCGCGCGCGGACTGGAGCGGGTCGGGAATGCCGCCCGGGCCTTCCGGATTGACGTAGATCAGGCCCATCTGGATCGCGGCAAGCGGATGCTCGAGCTCCAACTGCTCCTCGGGCAGGATGCGTGTCTTGTTGTCCGGATGGCCGACGAATTGCTCTTCGGAGCCCCAATAGATGTCGCGTTCCGGCTCGAACACGTCGCGCCGTCCACCGCCGAAGCCGAAGACCGGACCGCCCATCGATTCGATCGCGACATTGCCCGCCAGGATGAACAGGTCCGCCCAGCTGATATGCTTGCCGTATTTGCGCTTGATCGGCCAGAGCAGCCGCCGCGCCTTGTCGAGATTGCCATTGTCCGGCCAGGAGTTGAGCGGGGCAAAGCGCTGTTGGCCGCTATTCGCCCCACCGCGTCCGTCGGCAGTGCGGTAGGTGCCGGCGGCGTGCCAGGCCATGCGGATCATCAGCCCGCCATAATTGCCATAATCGGCCGGCCACCAGGGCTGGCTGTCGGTCAGCATCTTGGCGATGTCGGCCTTCAGCGCCTGATAATCGAGCTGATCGAAGGCGGCAGCATAATCGAACTCGTCGCCCATCGGGTCGGGCGAGAGACCGCCCTGGTTCAGGACTTCGAGCGGAAGCGCCTCCGGCCACCAATCGCGGTTGGTACGGCCGAGCAGCGAGCGGACCGTGGTCGGCCGCTCAACGGGGCAGCCACTCATCTGACCGGTCTTCACGTCCATGGCGCATCTCTCCTCTTGTCGGGGGAGGCGACGATACGCCGGACGCCTGACGAAGATTAATGATTAAACCTCGTCGAAGATGATCAGGAAATCGATTGAAGCCGCCCTGCGCGGGTCACTTCTTCGCCGGATTGAAAAAGCTGTCGGTGTTCCAGCGGGGCGCCTCAGGTGCATCGGCGATTTCCTTGGCGATGGCGTAGTTGATGCTCGCGAACTTCGCGCCCGCCTTCCAGTCGATCGGCAGCTTCAGGTCGTCCGTTACCTTATGGTAGTGGGTGGAGAGGAAGCCGGTGAATTGCTTGTCGCCGCCATTGCCGAAGCCGGTCATCAGGAACACGCTCGGCACGCCTTCGCGCACGAATTTGTAATGGTCCGAGCGGGTGAACAGCCCTTCCTGGGGCAGCGGATCGGCCGCGAGCCCCACGCCTTCGCCCGAGGCGGCGCGCTGCACCATCGGCCCAAGGGTCGAGTGATTGGCGCCGAACGCGATCACGTCGCTAAAGTCGTAGAGCAGCACCGGCATGTCGAGGTTGACCACGCCGACCACCTTTCCCTTGCCCACCACCGGATGCTTGGCGAGATATTCGGCGCCGAGCAGCCCATCTTCCTCGGCGGTCACCGCCGCGAACAGGAACGAGCGCTTCGGCCGCGTGCCGCTGGTCGCGAACGCGCGGGCTACCTCCAGCATGGTCGAGATGCCGGTCGCATTGTCCATGGCGCCGTTATAGATCTTGTCCTCGCCGGGCAGCTTCGGGTCGGTGCCCTCGTGATCGAGATGGGCCATCAGCAGCACATATTCGTCCTTCAGCGCCGGATCGGAGCCCGGCAGCACACCCAGCACGTTTGGGCTGGTGAAGCGGCGATGGCTGCTCCGGTTGATGATGGTAACTGAGGGCTTGAGCGCGAAGCCCTTGGGTTTGCCGCCCTGCTTGTCGGCCTCGGCGAGCACAGCGGCAAGGCTGGTCCTGGCGCCGGCGAACAGCGCTTCGGCGGGCGCCTGATCGAAGGTCGCTGTGACGCGGAGCTTCGGGGCCAGCGCATAGGGCATGCCGTCCGGCTGGACCCAGCCGATCGACGGCTCGGCCGCGCTCTTCAAATAATAGTCGAACTTGCGGCGCTGTTGATCCTGCAGCGTGCGGATCGTGATCACGCCCAGGGCGCCGCGCTGCTCGGCGAAACGCTGCTTCATCGAATTCAGATGAGCGCCGACTTCGCTTGGCGTGCCCTTCGGAAAGCCGCTCAGCACGACGACATATTTGCCGCGAACGTCGAGCCCGCGATAATCGTCGAAGCCGGCCGCCGGAGCGTCGAGGCCGTAGCCGACGAAGACGGCGGGCGCGGTCAGCTCCTGCGAAGTCGCAAGCGGGCTGCCGCCGACCGCTACGTCCTTGGCCGCATCGAAGCTGCGCCCGCCAACCGACACGCTCGCGGTGCCGGTGCGCAGTGCCTCGACAAAGGGCACCTGCTGATACCATCCGTAACTGCCTGCCGGGGTGAGGCCGAGACCGAGGAACTGCGAGCCGACATAGCTGGCCGCCAGGTCATAACCGCGCGTGCCTGCGTCGCGCCCTTCCATCAGGTCGGTGGCGAGGAACTCGACATGGGAGCGGAACCGCTCGGGCGTGAACTCCTGGGCATTGGCGGGCGCGGCGAGAACGGAAGCGAGCAGCAGCGGGCGGAGGATCATCGTCGGTCCTGGAAAGGGCTGAGAGTGCATGGGGATAGCGGGTGCGCCGACGAGCTGCCAGTCGCCGTTCGTCGAAGCTCGTCGTACGTTCGTCGACGTCAGCGCTTTTTTCCCGTCAGATCCGTTCGTCATCCCCGCGAAAGCGGGGATCCAGCTTCTTCTTGCGACTCCTGGGTTCCGGCTTTCGCGGGAATGACGAGGTGGTATGCGCTAGCCGAGCACGGAACCCACGGCGGTCGCCCAGCCCTCGAGGCGCTCGCGGCGTTTACCCTGGTCGATGGCCGGCTCGAACACGCGCACTTCCCCGCGCATCGCTGCCGCTCCCTCCAGAGAACTGAACAGACCCGCTCCGACCCCGGCCAGCATGGCCGCGCCCATCGCAGTGGTCTCGACGAAGCCGGGCCGCTCGACGGTGACGCCGAGCATGTCGGCCAGATCCTGTGCCAGCCAGTCGTTCGCCGCCATGCCGCCGTCGATGCGCAGCCGTGTCCAATCGCAGCCATCGCCGGCAAAGGCGGTCTTCAAGTCGTGCGTCTGCAGCGCCTGTGCCTCAAGGGCGGCGCGGACGATGTGCGCGCGCTTGGCTGAAAAGCTCAACCCGGTGATGGCGGCGCGCGCGTCGGGCCGCCACCAGGGCGCGCCGAGGCCGGACAGCGCCGGAACCAGGTATACGTCGCCATTGTCCGGCACTGATCGCGCGATTTCCTCCGACTCAGCGGCACTGGCGAGCAGGCCGACATCGTCGCGCAGCCATTTGATAAGACTCCCGGCGACGAATACGCTGCCCTCAAGCGCATAATGACGCTGCCCGCCCAACTGCCAGGCGACTGTTGCGAGCAGGCGGTGGCGCGAGGCGGGAAGGGAGGTTCCGGTGGCGGTTAGCACGAACGCGCCAGTGCCGTAGGTCGCCTTGGTGTCGCCGGGCGACAGGCAGGCTTGGCCGATGGTAGCCGCCTGCTGGTCGCCGGCGAGCCCGCAGATCGGAATGGGCGCGCCGAACAGCCGCGTCTCGCCGAAGCGCCCAGCACAGTCGACAATTTCGGGGAGGATCGCCCGCGGCACGCCGAACAGGGCGAGCAGGCCGTCATCCCAGCCGCCGCTGCCGATCGCCATCAGCGCGGTGCGGCTGGCATTGGTCGCGTCGGTGACGTGGAGCCCGCCGGTCAGCTTCCAAATCAGCCAGGACTCGACGGTGCCGACCGTGAGCCGGTCCCCCGCCTCCTTTAGTTGCGGCCAATGCTCGAGCGCCCAGCCGATTTTGGACGCAGAGAAATAGGGATCGAGCAGCAGCCCGGTCTTGGCCTGGACCGCGGCTTCATGCCCCTGTTCCTTGAGCGCGGCGCAGCGATCCGCGGTGCGCCGGTCCTGCCACACGATTGCGCGGGAGAGCGGCTCGCCAGTCGCCTTGTCCCAGAAGACGATCGTCTCGCGTTGATTGGTGATGCCGATCGCCGCGATCCGCTCCGCACCGCCCGCCTTGCCGACCATCTCGTGCGCACATTCGAGCGTCCGCTCCCAGATCTCGGCCGCATCATGCTCCACGAGACCGGGCGCGGGATAATGCTGGGTCAGTTCGCGTTGCGCGGAGCCGAGGCATGTGCCGTCCGCTCCGAACAGCATCGCGCGGGTCGAAGTGGTGCCTTCGTCGATGACAAGGATGGTTTCCGGCATATTCTCCCCCTTTCGCCATCTGGCGGTGGCGCTTCGTCTGGCGCATAAACGCCTCATGCGTGCGGAACAATCGGAGCGGGTGGAGAGGCGGCCGGAGCCGGTGCCGCTGGATCGGCTGCGCCGCGCGCCGGAGCCGACGCTCGAATATCAGCGCAACCGGCTGCTCGCCGGATTAACCCTCGTCGCCAGCATCGGGCTGCTGCTGGGGCTTCCGTTCGCGCTGCGCGCCGGGGCCGAGTTCTTCCTGCCGGTCACCGCCGCGATGGTGATTGCGATCGCGCTCGTGCCGCTGCTCGAATGGCTGGAGCGGCGGCGGGTGCCCTCCGGCATTGCCGCGTTCGTCTGCCTGTTCGTGTTCCTGGTTATCGCCAATGCGGCGCTCGCCTCGATCGTGGTGCCGGCGACCGAATGGTTCCGGGCGCTTCCCGAGCGGATCCCGCAGATCCAGGCCAATCTGGCGCCGCTGATCGACTTCTATTCGAACCTGCAGAAGTTCGTCGACGATACCGTGCAGATGCTGGCGAGCGGACCTGTCGCCGCGGCTCAGGCCTCGGCCGTTCAGGCGCCGAGCTCGATCATGGACTATGTCTCATCGGCGCCGCACGCCGCCATCCAGCTCTTCTTCGCGATCCTCGTCATCTACTTCTTCCTGTGCGGCTGGACTCGGCTTCGGGAGCGGACGATCACCAGCCGCGGCAGCTTCGGCGGGGCACTGGCGACTGCGCGAGTGATCCAAAATGTCGTCGATTCGACCTCGGCCTATCTGGGCACGATCACCTTCATCAACGTCACGCTCGGCCTGCTGGTCGCTGTGGCGCTGTGGGCGATCGGCATGCCGTCGCCCCTGATGTGGGGCGGCATCGTCGCCCTGCTGAACTACGTTCCCTATATCGGCCCGATCCTGGCGGCGATCCTGCTCGCGCTGGGCGGTCTGATGACTTTCTCGGACGTCTGGCTCGCGTTGCTGCCGGCCGCGATTCAGATCGTGCTCCACGTGATCGAGGCCAATGCGATCACGCCAGCGATCCTAGGCAAGAGGCTGACGATCAACCCGCTGCTGATCCTTTTGTCGCTGAGCTTCTGGGGATGGGTCTGGGGCACGCCGGGAGCGCTGCTGGCGGTGCCGCTACTGATCATCATCCAGACAGTAATGAGCGCCGCGGGCAAGCCGGACATTGCGGGCTTCCTGTTCGAAGAAGGCACTTTGGTCGCTGGCCATGGCGATCATGGAGACCCGGACGAATAGCGTTGACAGGGTTGCGAGCCTCCCCTAACCGGCGCGCCTCAACCGAAGCGCGGGTGTAGCTCAGTCGGTTAGAGCGCCGGCCTGTCACGCCGGAGGTCGCGGGTTCGAGCCCCGTCACTCGCGCCATTTTCCCGTCACGATCCAGCGCATGATCGGCTTGGCCGGGAAGATCCATGCCACGCCCGCCACGATATAGACGAACGCCTGGAGAAGGATCGGCAGGCGTCCGATGAGGCCCGAGAAGCTGGCGACGATCACCGCCCAGAGCGCGATCACGCTCAGGACCAGGAACATGCCGATTACGCTGCGCTTGGCCGGGTCCATCAGGCGATCCATTCCCGTTCGGTAAGCACGGCGTGGAGCGGCACGTCCCAAGGGTCCTGCGGCACCATCTCCACTTCCTGCACGCTCCAGGCCATGCCGACCCGCACCGCATCCGGATAGCGTGCGAAAGCGCGGTCGTAGAAGCCAGCCCCTTGGCCGAGCCGGTGCAGCCGCCGGTCGAAGCCGAGCAGCGGCGCAAGGAACAGGTCGGGCGCGACTTCTTCAGCCGTGGTGCGATCGGGTTGGCTCAGGCCGTATGGGCCGGTCACCAGTGACTGGCCCGGTGTCCAGGACAGGAAGCGCATCGGAACGGATCGACGCTCCACATAAGGCAAGGCGATGATCGCTCCCTGAGCATGCGCCTGCTCCAGCAGCGCCGCCGGATCGGCTTCGCTGCCGACAGCGACATAACCGGCGACCACTTGGGAGGAGGCGAACAGAGCCTTGAGCGGCGTCGGCGCGCGGCGAAAGTCAAAGGCCTGCCCAGCCGTGTCCAGGCCCGCAACCAAGGCGTCGCGCCGTGCGCGCAGCTCGGCGCGCAACCTCGGCTTCAACTCGTCCGGCTCCATTCAGCGCGCCTTAAGCGTGGTCGGGCGCGCTGCCTAGCCGGACTCGGCTCGCGCGGGGCTTGCCAGCGTTCAGGTGCGGGATTAGGTGCCTTACGCAAAGCTTAACACGAAGGACTATTCATGAGCGAAACTGCCGACCGCGTGAAGAAGATCGTCGTCGAGCATCTCGGCGTCGAAGCCGACAAGGTGACCGAGGACGCCAGCTTCATCGACGATCTGGGCGCGGACAGTCTCGACATTGTCGAGCTCGTCATGGCTTTCGAGGAAGAGTTCGGCGTCGAGATTCCGGACGATGCCGCCGAAAAGATCACGACCGTCAAGGACGCGATCAGCTATATCGACAACAACAAGGGCTGAGCCCCTCGTGGGCGGGTTCCGTCCGCCGCGTTGAACGAACGGCTCTCCCGCCCATTTGGGGCAGGGGGGCCGTTTCGCATTGAAGAACTGGAGTTAGCGCATGCGCCGTGTCGTCGTCACCGGTCTTGGTCTGGTCACCCCCCTGGGAGCCGATGTCGAGACGGCTTGGAGCAACATCAAGGCCGGCAAGTCGGGCGCGGCGACGATCACGCGCTTTGACGCGACCGATTACGCCTGCGACTATGCCTGCGAAGTTAAGCCAGCCGATCACGAATATGGCTTCGATCCGAACAAGCGCGTCGACCACAAGGTGCAGCGTCAGGTCGATCCGTTCATCATCTACGGCATCGACGCGGCAGGCCAGGCCATGGAAGATGCCGGCCTGATCGATGCCAGCGAGGAAGAGCGGCTGCGCATCGGCTGTTCCATCGGCGCAGGCATCGGCGGCCTGCCGGGCATCGAGTCTGAGTCGCTGGTGCTGCACGAAAAGGGACCGCGGCGCGTTTCGCCCCACTTCGTTCATGGACGGCTGATCAACCTTATCTCGGGCCAGGTCTCGATCAAATACGGGCTGATGGGTCCGAACCACGCAGTGGTGACCGCCTGCTCGACCGGCGCCCATTCGATCGGTGACGCCGGGCGGATGATTCAGCTGGGCGATGCGGACGTGATGCTCGCGGGCGGCGCGGAGGGCGCGATCTGCCCGATCGGCATCGCCGGTTTCGCCCAGGCCCGCGCGCTTTCGACCAACTTCAAGGCCGAACCGCATCGCGGCAGCCGCCCCTATGACAAGGACCGCGACGGCTTCGTCATGGGCGAAGGCGCGGGCGTCGTCGTGCTCGAGGAATATGAGCGCGCGAAGAAGCGCGGCGCGAAAATCTATGCCGAGCTGATCGGCTATGGCATGTCGGGCGATGCCTATCACGTCACCGCGCCGCATCCCGAAGGGGCGGGCGCCTTCCGGGCTATGAAGGTGGCGATGGAACGTTCGGGCCTCGACCTAGGCGACATCGACTATATCAATGCGCACGGCACTTCTACGCCGCTGGGGGACGAGCTGGAACTCGGCGCGGTCCGCCGCCTGTTCGGCAACAACATCGCCAATCTGTCGATGAGCTCGACCAAGTCGATGATCGGTCACTTGCTCGGGGGTGCGGGCGCGGTGGAGACGATCTTCTGCATCCTGGCGATGCGCGACCAGATCGCTCCCCCCACGATCAATCTCGAAAATCCGAGCGAAGGCGTGGAAGGGGTGGACCTCGTTCCCAACGTCGCGAAGGAGCGGAAGATCAAGGCTGTGCTGAACAACAGCTTCGGCTTTGGCGGCACCAATGCCAGCCTGGTGCTGAGGGCGGTCTGAGCACCGAAACTCCGTTCGGCCTGAGCTTGTCGAAGGCCTGCTTTTCTTCTTAGGCCTGAGGCAAGGAAGTGCAGGGCTTCGACAGGCTCAGCCCGAACGGAGTGGTGGATAATGCGGCGCCTGATTGTCTTACTCGCGGCCCTCGCGCTCGTCGCCGTCGCGGCAGCCTTCTACTCCTGGAACGGCGCCGGTCCGGCGGCCAAACCGACGGCTGTCATCGTTCCCGAAGGCGGCACGCTGCGCTCCGCCGCGCGGGAACTGGAGAAGGCGGGTGCCATTGCCTCGGCCGACCGCTTCTACTTGTTGGCGCGGCTGTTCGGCGGCGAAGGCACCATCCGCGCCGGCGAATATGAAGTGCCCAAGCACGCGAGCGCGCGCGAAATTGTGGCGCTGCTACAATCGGGCAAGACGCTGCAGCGCTTCGTCACCATCCCCGAAGGCATGCCCTCGATCCTGGTGCATGAGAAATTGATGGCGACGCCGCTCCTGACCGGCTCCGCGCCGGTGCCGGCGGAAGGATCGGTGCTGCCGGACAGCTACAGCTACCAGCGGGGCGAAAGCCGAGCAGCGGTGCTGAAGCGCATGACGACCGCGATGGACAAGGCGTTGGCCGAGCTTTGGCTGAAGCGGAAAGCCACGTCTGTGGTGCGCTCGCCGCAGGAAGCTGTGAACCTTGCTGCTATCGTCGAGAAGGAGACGGGCGTTCCGGCCGAACGCCGCATGGTCGCCGGTGTCTATTCGAACCGGCTGCGCATCGGCATGCCCCTCCAGGCCGATCCGACCGTCATCTATCCGGTGACAAAGGGTAAGCCACTCGGCCGCCGCATCCTTCGCTCGGAGCTGCAGGCGGACAATGGCTACAACACCTATGCGAGAGCCGGGCTGCCGGCGGGGCCGATCGCCAATCCCGGCCGGGCCTCGATCGCGGCGGTGCTCGATCCGGCGCCGACCAAAGCGCTGTATTTCGTCGCCAAGGGCGATGGCGGCCATGTCTTTGCCGATACGCTTGCCGAGCACAACGCGAACGTCGCCCGATGGTACGCGCTCCGTCGCGCCCGCGGCGAGATGTGACCGGCGACTAGATAAATAGGGACAGTCCCTATTTTTCAGCCGAGCTTCTCAATCTTCGACTGAAGCTCAGCCATCTGCGCCTTCAAGGCGGCAATTTCGTCGTCCTTGCTCTCCGCTGCCGGCTTGCTCTTCGGCTTGAAGGCGCTGGTCGCGGCTTCGAGCATTTCCATGTTGCGGCGCGCGATCTCGGCGAAGGGTCCGCCCGCAAAGGCGCCTTCCATGGCCTTGTGGAACTGGGCCTGATTCTTACGGAACGCCTCCATCGACGCGTCCAGATACTGCGGCACCATCGACTGCATGGAGTCGCCGTACATTGAGATCAGCTGGCGCAGGAAGTTGACCGGCAGCATGGTCTGGCCGCGCGCCTCCTCCTCCATGATGATCTGGGTCAGCACCGAGCGGGTGATGTCCTCGTCGGTGCGGGCATCGAGCACCTGAAACTCGCGGCCTTCACGCACCATCGTCGCCAGATGCTCGAGCGTGATGTAGCTCGACGTCTCCGTGTTATAGAGGCGGCGGTTCGCATATTTCTTGATGATCACGACGCCCGAGCCGTCGCGGGGATTCTTGGCCATGGACGTGCCCTTAGCTGAAAGCCCGATGCTAGCACCCCCCCATGCCGCAGCGCAACACGGGCCGCGGCCGCTGCCCTTGTTCCTCGATCTGGTGCGGGAGCAGACGCGGGACGACCTGCCGCGTCGGGCGCGCATTCTGGAGGGCTTGCGAGCGTATCAGGCGGCACCGCGGACCGGTCGATTGCCGAAGATGCCGGTGATTGCCCGCGCCGGCCGAGCGATGCTGCGCCACTATGGCGGTGAGGGGCCGCCGGCGGTGTTCGTGCCTTCGCTGATCAACCCGCCGGCCATTCTCGATTTGAGCGAGCACAACTCGCTCTTGCGCTGGATGGCGGGGCAGGGAGTCAGGCCGCTGCTGGTCGATTGGGGCGATCCGTCCGACCATGCTCCAGCTCAAGGCGAAGATGTCTTCAGTCACGCCTCGCTCCTCCTCCCGCTGCTCGATCAACTGGGTGAGTCCGTGCATCTGATCGGCTATTGCCTAGGCGGCACGATGGCGCTTGCCGCCTCCATGCAGGCGCGGCTCCTGAGCCTGACGCTGATCGCAGCGCCGTGGCATTTCGCCGGCTTTGGCGAGCAGGCGCGGGCGGAGATCGGCGCACTGTGGCAGGCCGCGCGTCCTTCGGCCGAGCGGCTGGGGCTGGTGCCGATGGAGGTGCTGCAGACCGGCTTTTGGCGGCTTGATCCGGCCCGTACTGTGGCGAAGTATGAGGCGTTCAGCCAGTTCGAGCCGGACAGCGAACAGGCACGCGGCTTCGTCGCGCTGGAGGATTGGGCGAATGACGGAGCGCCCCTCACCTTTGCCGCTGGACGCGAGCTGTTCGAGGGCATGATCGGCGCGGACGTGACCGGGCGCGGCGACTGGCATGGTGTCGATCCGAAGCTGGTCGGGGTGCCGACGCTCGAGTTCGTGTCGCTGCACGACCGGATCGTGCCCGCCCCAAGTTCGGCGCGCTTGCCCAACCAGAAGCTTCTTGGCCTCGGCCATGTCGGCATGATCGTCGGATCGCGTGCGCGGGAGCAGTTGTGGGAGCCGCTCGCCGCTCATCTTTCGCAGGCGCAGCAAAGCTGATAATCGGCGCGCCATTTCCCTTCTCTCGCAGGAGCGCACTCATGCAGGACATCGTCATCATCGCCGCCAAGCGCACGCCGGTCGGCAGCTTTCTCGGCTCCTATTCGGCAACCCCCGCGCACGAACTCGGTCGCGTGGCGATCGAAGCCGCGCTGGCCCAGGCCGGCGTGAAGGGCGAGGACGTGTCCGAAGTCATTCTCGGCCAGGTGCTGACGGCGGCGCAGGGCCAGAACCCGGCGCGCCAGGCCTCGATCGCCGCCGGCGTGCCGAAGGAAGTGCCCGCCTGGGGCCTTAACCAGGTCTGTGGCTCCGGCATGCGCGCGGTCGCCACCGCCGCCCAGATGATCGCGACCGGCGACGCCAGGATCGTCGTCGCGGGCGGCCAGGAAAATATGTCGCTGTCGCCCCATGCGCAGCAGCTCCGCGGTGGCACCAAGATGGGCTCGGTCGAGCTGACCGACACGATGATCAAGGACGGCCTGACCGACGTCTTCAACGGCTACCACATGGGCGTGACCGCCGAGAACCTGGCTGAGCGCTACCAGATCACGCGCGACCAGCAGGATGAGTTCGCCTGCGCATCGCAGAACAAGGCCGAGAAGGCCCGCGCCGCCGGCCGCTTCGACGACGAGATCGCGCCGGTGACGATCAAGGGCCGCAAGGGCGACACGGTCGTCGACCGCGACGAGTTTATTCGTGAAGGCGTGGCGGTGGCGAGCCTTGCCGGCCTGAAGCCTGCCTTCAAGCGTGACGGCGGCTCGGTCACGGCCGGCAACGCCTCCGGCTTGAACGATGGCGCTGCGGTGCTGGTTGTCACCACTCGCGAGGAGGCCGAGCGCCGCGGTGCGCCGGTGCTCGCACGCATTGCCAGCTGGGCCTCCGCCGGCGTCGACCCCGCGATCATGGGCATCGGCCCGGTCCCTGCCAGCCAGAAGGCGCTGGAGAAGGCCGGCTGGACCATCGCCGACCTGGACCTGATCGAAGCGAACGAAGCCTTCGCCGCCCAGGCGCTGGCGGTCGGCAAGGAACTTGGCTGGGACGCGGACAAGGTCAACGTCAATGGCGGCGCCATCTCGATCGGCCACCCGATCGGCGCGTCCGGCGCGCGCATCCTGACCACGCTCATCTACGAGATGCAGAAGCGGGATGCGAAGAAAGGCCTCGCCACTCTCTGCATCGGCGGCGGCATGGGCATTGCCATGTGCCTGGAGCGGTAGCGGCCTCTTCCGTTCGTATCGAGCGAAGTCGAGATACGCTTCTCGACTTCGCTCGAAGCGAACGGGCCGCTTAAATCCAAACCCGCTCCAACCGGTCGCCGAGCGCCGTCAGAAGCTCATACTGGGCCAGCCCCGATGCCGCCGAGGC